>JBFWRU010000010.1:0-136149 GCA_050248735.1 Nitrospirales bacterium
CCAACCCCAAGCTCACTGTCTCTCGTTCTTCATGACTCAAGTGGGTATAGCATTTCTTTTCCATGACAACACCTTAGCCGATCAAGGCCGGGAGTGTTGCACTTGGAGTTAGAACCTAAGGAGTTAAACTAACGGCTTGTCTGTCCCCCTGCTTGAGTGGGATAACATTTGAATCATCGTCGATTGGTTCAGATTGAATGATTTCTCCATCATATGGCACTAACCTCAAGGGGCCAGTTCTGATATAAGAAACAAAGAGAGCAAGAATAGGCAGGAATGTTAGCCCATATAAAACCACAAGAACCTTTCCCCATATTGGCCAGTCCAGAGAAATAATTGGCAAGGCTATTGCCCCACCTGTTGGCGAAGAAAGTAACAGCCAAATTTCTTTAATAGTAGTCCACCGACCATACCAGTCCACTGCTTCAAAAAATTCTTTAAATAGCTTAGGCATCCGCTCATTGTACGCTTTTCGCCTTATTTCTCAAGAGGTTATTCTTCTTTTGGGAATCGGTCTTCCAGTCGATACACTGAATAAAATTCAAAATCTGGAATTTTCTGCATAATAATCTCACGAAATGGCCAGCGGATTTTATCAAAATCAAAATCGCCCTCCAGTCTTTGCCGCCCAATTTTATTAAGTTCATAGGCCACCAGATCGGCGGTTTGAAGAGGAAGAATATTATCGGGACTATCAAATGTGATCGGCCCAAGCCTGTCTCTAATCACTGAATTTTTCTTACAAGCAGAATAATGCTTCAGGATGGCTCCATTTAATTTTGGGTGATCTGAAAAAATGGTCTCAATTTTTTCTGGTGGGGCGAAAAGTTCTTGGGCTGTTCTTTCAGCCATAAGAAGACAATCTTTAAACGCCACCAAATATGGGTGGCCAGCCAGTTTTTTTTGGCCTTTGTCAAGGGCATTATAGTCACTCATAGGCACGACAGCGGCGATAAACTTATCAACATGATCCCTGGTAATAACATGAACTTTTTCGAGCAATCCCCTCCGTTTTGATTCACTCCAACCACTAAATTCTCCTCGGTGATGGGCAAAATGCTTCATATGAAGCTGGCGGATTCCATATTCACGAAGCACTAGACAGCACTTGCCTTCCAAGCGCTCCCATTGATCCAATGACGACAAACACCCCCCAACCACAAAAACTTTCTCCCGGCTGTCGGCAAGGTGCCCGCTTTCATCGAGAAAGAGCTTCAGCATAAGTACCCCCTTATGGTTGCCGTAGCTATACACCAACACCTCTCGTAGCGAGAGATATTGACCTACAGTATCCATCAGGGGATTAGGTGTCAACTTCAACATAATCGACCGGAACGGATACGAAAGATTTCTGGGAAGATCAGATTACGAGAGGCCGGGAATGTTTGTGGGTGTTCGTGGCTTGAGTATGTCTGCCGCTAAAAAAAATATTTAAGAAGAGAAGTTCAAATTTGAGGTTTGCGAGCTATGACAGAAGTGGTGGAATGGTACAGGGCCCAATGTGAGGAGTCTTGTGTGAGGGCGACATACCGTTGAATGTCCTGCGAGGAACACAGCCCGGTATGGCAATATTCCTGTTCAAGCACCAAAGCCGATTCACCCATCACGTTGGCCATTGGCGAATTTCCCGGGTATAGGTGCATAAGGGATTGGACACGTGCGATGTGAAATCCCACGGATTCCAGTTTTTGAGGCAGCCGCAGGGCATAGGCGGGGTCTAATCCCACATTGACAAACATTCGGCACATGGCCTGATTGACTCGGGCTTGGGGACTCTCATGTTCATGGTCGGGCAATAGGGCAGAGGTAAAGTCCGGCTCTTCAAACACCGCCCATCCTCCCGGGTTGAGGAGGGAAAACATTTTTTTTAAAATGGCCTGGTCCTCCTGATTATGGATGAGGACATACCTTGTGTGAATGAGATCAAACGAGTGATTCAGGGGAACCTCAAGAAAGGTGTCTTGGTAAATCCGAAAAGGTGGAGAATCATATTCCTGAAGGTAGGTGGTGTTTTTGTCGACACCAACAGCCAGTCCTGTCGGTCCCACTTGAGTACCAAGCCAACGCAATATCGACCCCGCGCCCGCCCCCAGTTCCAAACAATGCCAACCCGGTTGTATGCCCGTTTCCTCCAGCAGGGGAATGGTGTTGGGATCGTTTGCGGCTTCGACCAATTGTAGCCGCCGATATTCACGGTCTTCACACTTGTTGTCAAAAATATAGGTATTCATTCTTGGGAAAGAATGTATCAAAAGAATCGGTCAAACTCCACGGTTTGCCGGTGCCTCCTTGAACAATTCCACTCAATTGGCATAGGCTGCACGATCCTCTTCAACTTCGTCCCATCGGTTTAAAAACTTTACTTTCCTTGTCAGTAGATCTGTAAGCTTTCCATCAAGTGGACAAACGAATGTGTGGGGTTAAAGCGTGCGTGAAAACTTCAAAGCGGCGTGGCATCCGGCGATATAGCCAGTGGCCCAGGCCCATTGAAAGTTAAACCCGCCGATTCGGCCATCGCAATCCAACATTTCTCCAACCACATAGAGACCCGGTATTTTTCGAGATGCCATGGAATTGGGAGTGATTTCCTCCAAGGGGATACCTCCGGCTGTCACCTCGGCAAAATTCCACCCCCGCGATCCGATGACCGGAAGGGAAAGATTGGTGAGTATCTGAACGAGACCCCGGCGGATTTCTTTGGACAGAAGTTTCACCGGAGCGTGGGAAAGATCAGGTACATGAACGCTGGCCAGTGTGGTGGCGACCCGGGATGGCAAGCGCTCAGCCAAGACTGCAGGAATGGTTTTTCGGCCGGGGAGGGCGGCTGCCTGTATGAGCCATTTCTCAATGTCCTGAGTGGAGTGTTGGGGAAAGCAGTTGAGATGGAGGTGGACGTCTTCTTTCTGTGAGGCCGCGTTCACCCAAAACCGGCTGGCATCCAAGACCACGGGGCCACTGATGCCGAAATGTGTCCATAGCAGGCTGCCCGTTCGCCGATCGACGGTTTTTCCCGCCACGGTGGTGGTGAGGGTCACCTCATGGGATATGCCTGAAAGCGCCGCATGAAAAAATGAGGATTCAAGGAGTAGCGGTACCAGGGCCGGGTAGGTGGGTGTGACGGTATGTCCCAACTCTTGGGCGAGAGTCCAGCCTGATCCATCCGAACCGGTTTTGGGGAGAGATTTGCCTCCGGTAGCAAGAATGACGTGTTTGGTCCGAATCGTTCCCTGTGAGTGTTGAAGGAAGAATCCGCTTTCCTCTCTGGTCAGTCCGCGAACGAAATGTTGAGTCAAGAGAGTCACGCCCAGTACCTCGCATCGCTGGAGAAGAGCGTTCAGGACCGTTCGGGCTTTGTTGCTGACGGGAAATAGTTTGCCCGTATCTTCTGTTTGTAACGGAACGCCGAGGGAGGTCATCCATTGAACGGTCGCCTGTTCGCTGAAGCGTCGAAGGACGCGATCAATCAGTTTACGGTTTCCATGGAAATCGGAGGGTAGGACCTGTTGATTGGTGACATTGCAGCGGCCTCCCCCGGAAACCAGAATTTTTGCCCCAATATTTTTTGCACTGTCCAGCAGTGCAATGGAAAGTTTGGTGTTGGTCTCTGCGGCAAAAATGGCAGTGGCTAACCCTGCGGCGCCGGCCCCGATGATGGCGATATCAAAGTCTGAAGACATGAAGGTAGTGTGGAGTGTGGGGAATCTAGTTGGGTGGGGAGTCCTGCGGTTTACGAAACAATACGACGTTCTTATCCCGATAGACCACCTCAGCTCCCCATCGAAGGCTTAACCAATCCCACGTTTCTGATGAAAAAAAACAGACATGTGTGGGGTCTCGGAGATAATACCAATTAAGAAACGGCTGGTCTGGCGGAATCAGTTGCGTCATGATAGCCAGTAGGCCGGTTGCGTTTACCCTCAGCCACAGGCGATCTAGTTCCAACCCAGGATGGTGCAAATGCTCCACAACTTCCGTGGCCGTAATGAAATCATAAGTCTGATTCATCACAACAGGGTTGTATGCAAAAAAATGGTCGTAAATCGACATGTTATGTCCTGCTTCCTGAAGCATGAGGGAGAGGGTTGGCCCGGGGCCGGATCCGAAATCCAAGCCGGAACTGTTCGGCTTCAGTCGTTCTTTAAGGGGTTGGGCCAACTGGTTCAAAAAGGTTCGATAGCCCAAGTCCTCAGGATTATTTTCGTGCTGATCGTAGTGAATCTTTTCTTTTTGGGGGGATAGGTGGTGGGTGGGTGGAACGAACATCAACCTACACTGTCTGCAGGAAAAGTAAGGCCGCAACTGATCTTCCCCGACGAAAGTCGATCCCGTCTGACAACATAGTGGACAGGGATGTGAAATGGTATCGTGTCTCACAGGTGAGAAGGTGGATAAACAAGAAACAGGTTCATACGCAATGTTCAGGCTCTGTGCCTGAAGTTGGGCTGGGAGGGTAAGATCTATCGTGGTTTCCCATCAGCACAGTTAATACAGAGAGGTGCGGTAGGATCGACGTCCAATCGTTTTCGGGCAATTTCCTCCCCGCATTTCATGCACCAGCCAAATTGACTGTTTTCGATGCGATGGAGGGCCGATTCGATTCGCTGCAATTGAATAAGCCGCCGTTGTTGAGCGGCTTGTGCCATGGCCTGATCTTGAAGAGCGTCCATGCGTGAAACACGCCCGATCGTGGTTTGGTCAAGTTCCACCGGTTTGGCCGCTTCCTGGCCGGAGGATGAGGCGGCGAGGAGTTCTGCTTTGAGGGTGAGCAGAGTTGCTCGAAAATGTTCCAGCTCAGGATTTGGCGATGTCATACAATGGTTCATGAATCAAGCAGATTCATGGTTCCGGTATCGTGTGAAATGAATTCGTGCGAACGGCTGCACGAGTCATTTGAGCTTGATCGATGATGATAGTCAATGTACCCTACTCCGACCGTGAAAGGCCAACTGTCTGCAACAGAATAGAAGGACCATCTGATTCAGGAGCGCGCGTATGGAGAAAGTACTCAAGGGGTTGCTCAAATTTCAGGAAGAAGTTTTTTCAAAAAAGAAAGAGTTGTTTGGACTGTTATCCGGGCAGCAAACGCCCAGAGTGCTTTTTGTGACCTGTTCCGATTCCCGGATTGACCCGTCATTGCTGACCCAGACGGAACCCGGCGAGTTGTTTATTATCCGTAATGCCGGAAATTTGATTCCCACCTATGGTGCGGCCATCGGGGGAAGCACCGCAACCCTGGAATATGGGGTATCCGTGCTGAAGGTGAAGGATATTATTGTCTGCGGACATACCGATTGCGGGGCCATGAAGGCGTTGTTGCACCCGGAAAAACTGCAGGATCTTCCTGCCGTCAAAGCCTGGCTGCAGCATGCCGAGACCACCGTTCGAATCATGAAAGACCATTATGCCCATTTGCAGGGGGACGAATTATTTTCCGCCGCCATACGGGAAAATGTTCTGGTTCAGCTGGATCATCTGAAAACCCACCCGTCCATTGCAACACGATTACGCCGTGAGGATTTGCGCCTGCATGGATGGGTCTATTCCATCGGCACGGGGGATGTGTGGGTGTATGACTGGGAGAGAAAGGAGTTCGTCCACCCCAAGGAAAAGAAATGAACGACTTCGGAATAAGGTTCCTGCCTGATTCTCCCTATATTAACTCCGTGTCATGATGTTCCGGTCGGTGTGGTGAAAGACCTCCGGACGACCTGCAATCTGCAATTGGGTATCCTCCGTATAGCGGAACTTCCAGGATTCATGAAAAGTGATGGTGCATTCATACCGAACGGTTTTAGCCGTCTGGTCCAGGTGAGGATTTGAGAGTATGCCATAGACCGAAGAGCCGAGTTCGGCTGTCAGATGAAATTCTTTCGCATCCGGTTCTGCGGTTCCTCCCGCATTCACCAATACCCCCCGTGGAACCATAAAACAGCGCATCACCTGTCTTCGTTCGGCGTCCCACAACCAGTACCCGACTTCCTCATGAAACGGATGCTCCTGAATGAGTGGCCAGGCCACGGTTGAGTACCGAAGTCCATAGAGTACTTGTGAGCCATTGACGACCGGTCCAAGCGGTTCGAACTTCACTCGTTCCCGAAAATGAGTTTCATGGGCTCCGGCCTTGGCAGGCGCCATGTCGATGCCTTGATTCCCTTCCCAGGTTCCGGCCAGGGACGCCAAGGGGCCCAAATGGTCAAGGATCTGGGAATCGGCTGAATGCGAAGCGGAAGACTGAGACATGGGGGATGGCTCCTTTCCCGAATGGTTGGATTAGGGGAGGCATGAGACTTAGGGTGAAGGACTATACCAAAGCGGACAACGTGTTCAAACCGTTTCTTATGCCCACCAGACGCGGATGGATTGCCAGAGGCGCATGATGTGAACGGCCGCGCCGGCTAACTTGGGAACACTGAGTTGTATGGGTTTGGTTCGTAAGCAGGTGAGAACGTGCCTTGCGGCCTCGTCGGGGGTCATCATGAGAGGTTTCCAGGAAGCTTGTGGCAGTTTGGTCGCGACAAAGCCAAACCGAATATTGGTAACGTGCACGCCAAGGGATTCTACTTTCAGGGCCATGGAAACCAGATAATTGCTGAACCCGGCTTTCGATGCGGTGTAGGAAGGAGCGTCAGCATTATAAAAATCATCAGCCAGACTGGAAAGGCCGATGAAGTGTCCTTGCCTGCGTTCGATCCAGTCGGGAAGGAGGGCGGCCAGGGTGCGCACCATTGCGGTAAAATTTACTTCAACGACGCGAGCTTCCTGTGACAGATCGGGGAGTGTCAATCTGGACCCGATAGCCGCGCAGAAAATACAGGCATCAAACGGGCCTTTATCGGTTAAAAGATTTTGCAAAACGCCTTCATATTCGAGGGAGGTAACATCCTGCACTACGTGGAAGGGGCCCTGGGGACCTAAGGGGCTGGGACTTCGAGAAAGGCCAATGACCTTGTCCCCTTGTGCCAGGAGGGCTCTGGTAACTGCCGCACCAATACCGTCGGAGTTGCCAATGAGTAAAATGGTGTTGGCCATCGGGGGAAAACACGAGAGAAACAGATGCCTTTTGAAGAAAGGCATTTCCGGCCTGTTCTGTACAATCCTGACATGAATTGCCTTTTAAAGGAAGAGGGAATTCTCTCTGTGGTGAATTTGGTTTAGAATCCTGAAGGGGCTTGACCTTCAGGAAACTTCCCGCATGATGAGTGCTCTAAACACCTCCTGTTTTTCATGTGTCATAAGCCGATAAGAAGAGTATGTCCGGGATTGGCCAGAAAGAGTTTACCGTTCGTCAATATGCCTCGATCTTATTGATTCTTACGTGTTTGTTTGTATTCCGGGTGATGGCGCAACTGATTCAAGCCCGGCATCCCGTACCATTTTTACCTTCATTTGATGCCTGGCAAAGCGGAGCCTTGCCGTATCCGTTTTTGGTGGCAACCCAAGTAATGATTTTAGTAGTCTGTCTGCGAATCGTGGGGAAGATGTTCAGGGAAGTGGTGGTTCCGGTACAGAAAAAAGGAAAGATTTTGTGGTATTTGGGCGGGATCTATTTCGTGGCCATGAGTATTCGCTTGGCGCTTGGTCTCACTGTGACTTCTGAGCATTTTTGGTTCGGAGCGACACTTCCCACCCTGTTTCACTTGGTCCTCGCCACCTTCCTCCTTGTTTATGGGCGATTTCATCTTTTGGCTTCGGTGACCACGAAACCCTTCCAGCAAAAGGTGGAGGCATGAGCAGCCTGGTTCGGTACGGAGCCTACCCGGTCGTGCTGTCTCTCGGAATTGTGATACACATGGCCTTGCGGCAAACGGGCGTGAACTTGCATATAGCTACATATGTTCCAGTGGGGTTGGGGGCCCTCATGATCACAGCTTTGGAATGGCGGGCCCCTTTTCGTCAAACGTGGTGGGCGGACAAACGTGAGATCGGACAGGACGCCATCTTTATGGCTCTCATTCAAGGTGTGCTCCCTCCGGTTATGGCGTTTGCCTTCTCGGTGACCCTGCTGGATTGGCTGCAAAAACATGAATGGACGATGAATTCCGTGTGGCCTCACGATTGGCCTGTGGCCGGTCAGATGTTGTTGATGATGGTCCTGGCCGACGGTATGCGGTACTGGTTGCATCGATGGGCTCATGAGTGGGAACCGCTTTGGCGTTTCCATGCCGTCCATCATTCCCCTCATAAGCTCTACTGGCTCAACGTGGGGCGCTTTCATCCTGTCGATAAGGGATTGCAATTTCTGCTCGATTCTTTGCCATTTGTATTGATTGGTGTCAAAAAAGAGGTATTGGCTTTGTATGTGGTGTGTTATGCCATCAACGGATTTTTTCAACATTGCAATATTGACCTCAGTCTGGGCTTGTTGAATTATGTGATTAGCGGGCCGGAATTGCACCGTTGGCATCATTCCAAGTCGAAACAGGAATCTAATTATAACTATGGCAATAATTTGATTGTATGGGACTGGACTTTTGGAACCCGGTTTCTGCCTCGGGATCGGGAGGTTGATGAATTGGGACTGGTGAATCGCAGCTATCCTATGACCTTCTGGAAACAGATGTCGACGCCCTTTATTCCCGGAGCCGACAAAGCCACTATTCTCTCATGACACTTGTTAATCCCCTACAGGATGCGCGGCTGCATGTTCAAATGGCCTTATGCCGCCGCCGAATGTGGAATCCTTTCATGGAGCAATTGCGCCAGCCTCAGGCTGTTCAAGATAAAGTCTTAAAAAAAATCCTGCAAACCCAGGCGTCCACCGTCTTCGGAGACACCCATCGATTCAAACTATTACGGGGGTACCAGGAGTACCGGCTGGAAGTCCCGATTCATACGTATGAGGATTTACGGTTGCCGATTGAGGACCAGGAGGAACTCAAGGAGGCCAGGCTCAACCGAGAGCAACCTCAGGCCTATGCGGTGACCAGTGGGACCACCGGCCATCCCAAATTGATCCCTGTGCTCAACGGGACCCGGGAAGCCTTGCATCGGTATCAGTGGCTCAGCACCTATGCGCAGTACCAGGCCATTCCTTCCATATTCAAAGGGAAAATGTTGGTCATTGCGGGAGCTGAGGTCGAAGGATATTTGCAAACCGGGACCAGCTATGGCTCCATGTCCGGGATGTTAACGGCAGCCCTTCCGTCTGTGCTTCAGCGGAAATTATTTCTCCCGCGCGTGCTGCATGAAGTCGGAGACTATCAACGAAAATATTTTTATTTAGCCGCCTGGGCCCTAGCTGAACCCAATCTTTCAGTGGTGGCCACGGCGAATCCTTCCACGTTTCTGAAGCTATTGGACATGGGGCGTCAACATTTCCCGCAGCTGGTTGAGATGTTGGCTTCTCAGCAAACAGGGTCGACGGAGGATTATGCTCCCCTTCCTCACCTGTCCCGGCAAAGACTCAGTCAATTGCTGTCATTGGTTGGTCATGAAGACCGCGTCACCGTGCAGGAACTGTGGCCTCACCTCAAGGCTGTAGTAACATGGACAGGGGGCAGTTGCGGGGTGTTGGTACCCATGCTTCAAGCCAGGCTGGCACCCCAGACGGCTATTGTGGAAATGGGGTATCTCTCCAGCGAATGCGTGGGCAGCGTCAATGTCGATCCGTTAACCAATCGATGTGTGCCCCTGATTCAGGACTATGTATATGAATTTATTTTACAGGACGACTGGGAGGCCGATCGTCCGCACACGATGACTCTTGAACAATTAGAGGAGGGCCAGAAATATTATGTGGTAGTCACCACGCCCTATGGACTGTATCGCTATTTCATGAATGATCTGGTGGAAGTGACCGGTCGGTTTCACAAGACTCCCACCATTGCATTTGTCCAGAAGGGCAAAGGCGTCACCAACATCACGGGCGAGAAGCTCTATGAATACCATGTGATGGATGCCATGGAGGCCATTCAGCAAACCTACCGGATACGGGTGGAATTTTATGTCATGCTGGCCGATTCGCTGGCCCGGCAATACACCCTCTTTATGGAGCATGCCCCTCTGGATGCCTTTGTGGGGTATCAATTTGAAAAAGCGTTGGCCAAATCCAACGTGGAGTTTCAGGCCAAACGGGACAGTGAGAGATTGGAACCGATCCGGGTCGTCTATCTTGAGCCGGGTACGGGAGAGGCCTATCGGGCCCATTCTATTCGGCAAGGACAGCGGGACTCTCAATTCAAGGTGATGAAATTGCAGTATGCCAAAGACTGTTCGTTTGATTTCATGAAGCATGAGCGGAATGCCTTTTGATGTCCTGCCTCAGCCTGTCTCAGTCCATCTTGGAAATCCCATTCCGGCAGGCCTTTGCCCATGCCACCGCCATTCGTGCCTGCACGGAGAGCTTGTTGGTCAAAGCCACTACACCACAGGGAATAGTTGGGATGGGGGAGGGGTGCCCCAGATCCTATGTGACGGGAGAGACGTTGGTGACTGCTAAGTCGTTTTTTGATACACATCGGCCAGCCTGGGAAGAGTTGAACGGCCTGACGGATATGAAAGACTGGATGACCGCCAATTCGCGACGAATTGATGAGAACCCGGCGGCCTGGTGTGCAGTGGAATTAGCCCTCCTGGATGTCTGGGGAAAAGAGTCAGAGCAGTCCGTCGAAACACTCCTTAGTCTATCGGAATTAAAAGAACCCTTTCAGTATTCTGCCGTGTTGGGGACCGATAGTCTGAGTGCCTTCCATAAGCAGGCCACACAATTTTCGACTCTGGGTTTTTCGGACTTTAAGGTGAAGGTCTCCGGTCGCCTGGATGAGGACCAACAAAAAATTGAGATTCTGAAAGGTTTGAGGATTGAAAAAATGCGTATCCGACTGGATGCCAACAATCTGTGGAAATATCCGGACGAGGCGGTTGAGTATCTTGGAGCCCTTCACTATCCGATTTGGGCGGTGGAAGAGCCCCTGCAAGTCAATGATTATGAGGGATGCCGGGCCATGAACCGGAAATTAGGCTTGGCGATCATTCTCGATGAGAGCTTTTTACGGGAAGAGCATTTCCAATTTCTCCAAACCGATCCGCAAACCTGGATTATCAATATCCGCATATCCAAGATGGGCGGGATCCAGCGTGCATTGGCTATTGCGGAGCAAGCCAGAGCCACAGGAATTCCGATTATCATCGGCGCGCAAGTCGGCGAAACCAGTATTCTCACTCGGGCGGCACTCACGGTTGCCAATCAATACCGTGACATTCTTTTGGCCCAGGAAGGAGCCTTCGGGACGTATCTGCTGGAACAGGACATTATCGACCCACCTCTGATGTTTGGCCAGGGAGGCAGGCTTGACTCTCAATCTCTACCTGACCGGCCGGGTCTCGGTCTGATGCTTGCGAAATCCACGTAAGTCATTTTCCACCCTTCCTACACAAAAAATTTAATTGAGTGGCTCAAGCTCTTCTGTACATTTTTCGGAGGGTTGGCTAGGATGGACGCCTCAAGGATGAGTGGCTGAGCCTCCTGACTTATGAAGAAGAACATTACCGTCTTTGTGTCCTATGCGCGGGCCAATCGAGATCTGGCGACCCGGTTTTTGAAAAAATTCAAAGAGCAGGCCTCACCTTCCAAACAGTATTGCTACACATTCTGGCGTGATCACGACATTCTGGTCGGGGAAAAGTGGCATGAAGAAATTCAAACTGCTCTGGGAAAGTGTGACCTCGGGCTGGTTCTGGTCAGCCCGGCCTTTCTCGGATCGCAATACATTCAGGATCACGAACTGCCCAAATTTGTGAAGGGGAGAGATAAACTGGTTATCCCGGTCTTGTTGCAGCCGGTTGATCTGGAACGACATGATCTGAAAGGATTGCAACAGGCGCAAATTTTCAGGCTGGATCGTCCGCGGTTTGCCTCTCCTAAAGCGTATGGTGAATGTTCAGGTTCCCATCGCGATCAATTTGCGTTGGACCTCTTTCGACAGGTCGAGGGACGTTTGGATAAATTCCTAAGGTAATAATCCCTGGGAAGAATAGTTCTTTTATTTACTGAGAACCCTAAAGAAACCCTATGACCGAACCTACAATTATCTGTCCGCAGTGCAAAACGGAAATCAAGCTGACGGAGTCGCTGGCGGCTCCTCTTCTGGAAGCGACGAAGCGCAACTTTGAGCAACGTCTGGCTCAAAAGGATGCTGAAGCGGCCAAGCGGGATGCGGCTCTTCGTGAGCGTGAAGCCGCCCTTGCCAAATCTCAGGAAACCTTGGAGGAGCAGGTTGCCGAGAAGCTGAAATTCGAACGCAATAAAATCGCCGTCGAGGAAGCCAAAAAAGCCAAGCTGGCCCTTTCCAATGACCTGGAACAGAAATCGAAGGAGTTACTTGAGATTCAAACAATTTTAAAACAGAAGGACGAAAAACTGGCGGAGGCCCAAAAAGTCCAGGCTGATCTTCTTCGCCAAAAACGGGAGCTGGACGATGCCAAGCGCGAGTTGGACCTCACGGTGGAAAAGCGGATACAGGAAGGCCTGACGGCCACACGTGATCAGGCGCGGAAAGAGGCCGAGGAATCGTTGAAACTGAAAGTGATGGAAAAAGAGCAAACCATTCTCGGCATGCAAAAGCAAATCGAAGAACTCAAACGCAAAGCCGAACAGGGTTCCCAGCAACTCCAGGGCGAGGTACAGGAACTCGAGCTCGAAACGTTGCTCTCCTCGAAATTTCCCCTGGACCAAATTCAACCTGTGCCTAAAGGCGAGTATGGGGGAGATGTGTTGCAGCGGGTGGCCGGACCATTCGGACAAACGTGCGGAACGATTCTCTGGGAATCCAAGCGTACCAAAAACTGGAGCGATGGATGGTTGACCAAATTGCGTGAGGATCAGCGGCAGGCCAAAGCTGAATTGGCGGTCATCGTCAGTCAGGTGCTTCCGAAAGATGTGGATACCTTTGATCTGATTGACGGGGTATGGGTCGTGCATCCCAAAGCCGCCCTTCCGGTGGCCATGGCCTTGCGATATAGCCTGATGGAAGTGGCTGCCGCCCGTCAGGCGACCGAAGGGCAGCAAACCAAAATGGAGATGGTCTACGACTATTTAATGGGGCCCCGCTTTCGTCAGCGCGTGCAGGCGATTGTGGAGGCGTTTTCCACGATGCAGGAAGATCTGGACAAGGAACGTAAGGTGATCGTGAAGCAGTGGGCCAAGCGGGAAGAGCAAATCAGTCGAGTCATGCAAGCCACCGTCGGCATGTACGGCGACCTCCAGGGCATCGCCGGGAAATCCTTACAGGAAATCGAGGGCTTGGAGTTTCCTGCACTGGATGCTCCCGAACAAGATGAGGAGCAAAAATTATTTTGAACTCTATAAGCGGCCTTCCGGAAAATCTAGGCTGTTGCCGGCCCTGGCTTAAAAGGGGGCAAAGGGTGGTTATTCGCAATTGTCTTGAAGCCAGTTGGCAAAGACTTTTTCTGTGATGGTATTGCTTGCCAAACCCATAATGGCGGCAATGGCTTCTTCTTCCGGTGCATCCAGCTTGTGACCATTTCGTTCCAGAAATATACCTCCCACTACATACCCTGTACGTTTATTCCCATCTACAAAAGGATGGTTCTTCACAATTGCATGTGTATAGGCAGTGGCTAAACGAACCAGGGGTGGTTGTTCATACAACCAGAGGTTGCGGGGACGTGCAAGAGCCGATTCCAACAGGGTCTCGTCACGAGTCCCCGGGGTTCCTCCAAACTCAGCAAGGAGATAATCGTGAAGGGCCAGTACTGTCTGGTGGAGAATCCAAACGGGCTCTTTCATTTAGCCAGGGCCCGCAAGGTATTGCGGTATCGAGCCATGAACTTTTTCCCGATAGTGATCTGTTTTTCAAATTCGGGATCATAGGGTGTCATGCGATAGCTGCCATCCGGCGCTTCCGTCAAGAAGACTTTGTCCCCATCTTGCACATTCAGACGAGAGAGGACTTCCTTGGGGAGCACCACCCCCAGGGAGTTTCCGATTCTGCGAACCTTCATGTCCACCATGGCAATTTCCCTTTGTTAAGTTATAACTAATGTTATAACAAGATGCCCTGCCTGGCAAGCGTTATCCCCGAGCCGGTAAACTTCCTAACTTAACCCGGAGATCTTTCTAAGGGGACGGGTTGAGTACTTTCCTTCCTGGTTTTTTAACGATTATTTTTCAATTCAATGATTTTCCTCTTGTCCCAACAAGGGGCAATACGCTTGGATCGTGGATGTAGCCATTTTCCCCACGCCATCAAATCTAAAAAAAAATGGCAAAAAATTCATTGAAAAATCATAGGAAGTTGGATGGCACATTAATTGGAAAGGAAAGGACTGTTAGGAGAGATAAGGAAAATGTGAAACCGGAACCGGTAATAGATAACTTCATCAGAAAAAAGTATGAGCTGGTTGTTCAGGAGAAAGGAGAAGGATTTCATGGAATTCCAAATGTCCAAAAATTTTTCCCTCGCCGGATTTGTGGGTGCGTTATTCATGTTCACCGGTAGTATGGCCCTGGGAGGAGCTCCCGGCGATCTGTCTCCCCGTGTCCCACCCGATCAATTGGAGGAGGCCAAATCATGGCAGAATCCATTTCCGCCCTCGAACGAACGGATTGCAATAGGGAAAAAAATATATGAGGGAAAAGCCTATTGTTGGGCCTGTCATGGATTGGAAGTGGTTGAAGGGGCTATCGGAGGGCGTGTGACGCCATCCGGTGCCAAACCCCCGACTAATTTCGCCGATGCCGCCTGGCAAGCGGCCCGAACCGATGGAGAAATCTTCTGGATTTTGAAACATGGCAGCCATGGTACCGATATGGCGCCGTACATGCCGTTATATGTATCGGAGGAGGATGCCTGGGCGATCGTCACCTATCTTCGATCGTTCGGAGGGACATAATTTAGTATCAATTTTTCTGAAAACCGGCACGTTCCGGTGCCTGGGTTTTTTAATAATATTTATATTCTAAGGAGGGATATCATGCAGACCCGACAATTCGGAAATTTTCAAGCTTCAGGTGTGGTCCTTGTCATGCTGATCGTCCTTGCAGGTTGTAGTCATTACGGAAGTCACGACATTTCGAAAACAGCAAAAGCGACCATCCAAGGGTGCACGGATCCGGCGATTAACGGAACAGCCACTCTCAAGGAATTTGAATCACCCGAAGGTATCAAGAAAGTGTATGTACAGATGGAAGTCAACGGCTTAAAGGACGGGAAACATGCGGTCCATATTCATGAGGTCGCGAGCTGTCAACCATGCGGAGCCGCGAAGGGCCATCATGACCCAGGGCCGTTTGGCAAATCGACACCTGACGCTCCGGATTTCAATCATCCCTACCACATGGGTGACCTGGTAAATATCAACGTTGTGAACGGAGTGGGAAAACTACATGCGGTGACCACGCGGGTGGCATTGTCCGATGGCCGGTTGAGTGTCTTTGATCAGGACGGGAGTTCCTTCATCATCCATACCAATGAAGATCTCTATTGCGACCAGGATAGTGAACTCAACCCGGGATGTGCCGGAGGTGCACGGGATGCCTGTGGCATCATCGAGCCGATGCCGACCATGTAGTGGACACATCCCGGATGGCAGTTTGGGGACGAATCGTTCAACAAAGAGACACGAGAGGAAAATTATGGACAAAAGTATTCAGAGGTTGATGGGGCTTACATTGGGACTTGCGATTGGGGTTCCGGCGGCGCTTGCCCAAGAGCATGGGCATCAACAGATGATGATGCCAAGGGTCCCCGCTGACAAAATGGATGAAGCCAGATTACTAAAGAGCCCCTTACCGGAGTCACCGGATATTGTGGAACAAGGTAAGGCGATCTACGAAGGGAAAGGGACCTGCATCAATTGCCATGGTGCGAAGGGGCGCGGGGATGGTCTAGGTGCCGCCACGCTGAACCCTCCGCCCCGGGTGTTCCGGTCTCATGGCTTTTGGATGCACAGAACCGAAGGGGAGATCTTTTGGGTCATCAAGCATGGATCGGCCGGCACCGCTATGATTCCCTTTGGCGGATTATTAACCGATGAAGAAATCTGGACCGTAATGCAATATGAGCGCAGTTTCGCCGGTGGTCCACGTGGTAGCGGAGGTCATGAGGGTGGTGGACGACACGGTAGGCAGGGAATGATGAAACACGAGGGTGGCCAGAAAGGGCATGGTAAGAAATCCGGCGCCATGGCCGACCACAAGGTTGGACCCGGTGGGGAGGTCATGGACAAGATGGCAAAAGCCAAAGCCGCCTCGATCGGGATTACCGAGGCCATTGCTGCAGCCACCAACCATGTGCCGGGAACGGTGTTAGAAGCCGAGTTTGAAGCAGAGGAAAATCAGGTTTTCTGGGAAGTGGAAATTGCTACCGAGGATGGCAAGCTTATGGAAATCAATGTGGATGGCCAAACGGGAGCAATTCTCTCATCTGAAGAAAAAAAGCCAAAAGAAGGTAAGAAATCCAGGCGACATGGAAAAGGCAAAATGCAACAAGAGTCGAAAGGGGAACATATGGGCGGTGAAGGAATGAAAGGCGTCCATATGGGGGGCGAAGACATGAAAGGACAGAGCCAGGAATAGCTCGTGGCGAGACGCCATGTGGCAGAGGAATACACGCAAAATCAAGACCGGGGGGAAAGTTGAAAATTGACAGGTTAGGACGTCTAGCGATACCCGGAATCATGAATGGGGCGATGCTCTTAACCTGGGCACTTTTGGGGGTTTTCTTGTCAGAAGGAGAGGCTCAACCGCCTGGCGGGGGAGAAAAGATTGTAAAAGCGGTATGTGTGGGCTGCCACCGAATCAAAGGCGAGCCGATGCCGCGCTCCACCAAGCAGGCTCCGGATTTAATTTGGGCCGGCAATAAATATCAAGGGGCCTGGTTGGTCGATTGGCTTCAGAACCCGAAACAAAAACTGTATCCTGTCGGGTATGACTTCAATTTCACACGGAAAGGACCCCATTTATCTATTTCGGCTGAAGAGGCCGAACAGGTGGCTGGCTTTCTGGCGACCCTGAAAGACCATCGTGTGACCGAGGGTGTCATGAAAGCTGCGAAACCGGAAGAACTGGCACGAGGGAAAGCACTCTATCGTGAGCATGGGTGTCAGAATTGCCACTGGACGCCCGCAAACAATAAGCGAGGGTATTCCGGCGGAACATCGAGTACATCCTTTGTCAACATGGGTAATCGGCTGCAGAGTGATTGGGTCTATCGGTTTAATCTCAATCCGAATGATTTTGTACCGGAAAGCGGCGCGTATATTCCTAAACCGCCGCTTCCGGACAGCGATATTTATGCCATCACGGCTTATATGATGACGTTTGGAAAATAGGGACGGTGGCTGGTTCATTGAGGTTTGCCGAAAGGAAACACGCAGGATGCTGACGGGACATTTCAAGTACGAAGATGGGGTGCCACGGAAGATTGCCGGAATGCTTGGGCTAATCACGCTCTGTTTAATCGTGTCGGCAAGCTCATGGGCCGTGGGAAACGGGGACGTCGAAAAGGGCAAAGTAATCTACCGGGAGGGTTGTCAGCATTGCCATGGGTTGAGGGGACAGAGAAATGGGTGAATATCTTGATCCGCCTCCGGCCAACTTGGCGAGTCCCGGCACTCAAACCAAATCCGACCAGGAATTGAAGGACGTGATTCTCAAGGGGCGGACAGGTACATCCATGGCAGGTTTTGAAGGTGCCTTGGATGACAATCAACTCAATGACCTCATTGCGTTTCTCCGTTCTCTCAAACCATAAAGGGCCTCCGGGCTAACGATCCTGCCATTCTTCGAGCCTGGAAGGATTGAAAGGGAAAATGGCATGGTACGAAAAAACCCATTTTGGTTATCCGGGCTGTTTAAAGGTAGTTTGTTCATCGGGTTGGTTCTATGTTTGGGCTTAGCCAATGCAGACACCGGGGAGAGGGAACAGGCTGCGGCGAAAGTCACCAAAACGTTTCTGCAGGAATTGAGTGAGGGCATGACGAGGGAAATGGGCAAAGGCGGGCCCGTGGAGGCCATCAAGGTCTGTGCAGAACTGGCTCAGGAGATTGCGAACCGCCTCTCGCGGGAAAACGGGTGGCGGGTGACACGTGTGGGAACCCGAGTCCGGAATCCTTTGCTCGGAATGCCGGACATCTGGGAACAGACTGTTCTCGAGGAGTTTGCCGCACGTGCGGGGAAAGGCGAGAGTCTTTCCGGTATGAGTCATGGGGAAATAGTCACGGAACCCGGCGGGAAGTATTTCCGCTTCATGCAAGCGATACCCGTTCAGCCGAAGTGCCTGCTCTGTCACGGACCCGCGGAGACCATTCCTGAAACGATCCAGGCTATCTTGAAGAAGCACTATCCGTTCGATGCCGCCATCGGATACATAGCCGGAGACCTGCGTGGCGCCGTCAGCATCAAACAGCCGCTTGGCGAGCCAAACTATTGAATCGAATAGTCTTGAGCCACAGGATGCCATAACTGACATTTCACCAACCAAATCGTGGGTAGACAGTGTGTGCTTATAGTAGCCAACAACCGGCTTGTCTTCCTGAGGCCCGGCAATGGATCTGTGCCAGGCTCAAGAAGCATCAGTGCTCAGCGAAACTTTTGGTGTCATGGGTTTTGAACCCGCCGAAGAGTTTTTCTGATCTGGTTCCTCAAAACCGGATCCATGCGTTCTTTGCTCACCATGCAACAAGGATCGTTTAAAAAATGAAGATCAAATGTTCCATCATAATCGTTATGTTCTGTGTAGGCGGTGGGATCTCGATTGCGGAGATTGATCATTCAGCCATGCACCAGGCGAAATCGGATACAACAAATGTCTCTTCGATGAAGCGTGCGGCGTTGAATCTTCCACCGGCCGCCCGGGAGGGTCTTAAACTGACCATGCGGGAACATCTCGAAGCGATCGATACCATCGTTGCCGCCCTGGCGGAAGAAGATTTTGAGCAGGCGGCAGCCCTCGTGCATGAAGAACTGGGATTCCCTAAGCATCATGTGGCCATGCAGCGTGAAGGGGGTGCCACATTCCCTCCCGCTTATCATGAGTTGGCCATGGCGCACCATGAGGCCGCGGAGGCCCTGGGTGCCGTCATCCCAACCAAAAACCTCAAACAAATTCTCCCTCACCTCCAGCACACCATTCATGCCTGTGTCCAATGCCACCAGGCCTTTCACTTACAGGATTGACGCAATGGCATGCCATTATCATTTTCGCAATTCTAAGTTGTGTTGAGAATCTTTCCTACTTAGTGCCATTTTGCACTATCAAGAGTCTTCCGCGTCTAACGTTTTCTGGGAATTGTTTTATGGCATGGCTTTCCTTGTTGAATTTCCGAATCTCTAGTCAGAGCTTCCGGCGAAACAATTGGCCTTTTCTCCAGCTTCCCATTCGAATTTGACTTCATAATGATGTTTGTTAGTGCCCGTTTTTGCCATACCCTTGCATTGAGCTGCTGCGGCAAATTGCCCCATTGGGTGATGTTCGAAGATGAAGCACTATCCTAAGACCATGAAAAACCGCAATTTAATTTTATGGTACGGAACTTGAGAAAGGCTCAAGAGGGTGCAGGAAAACATGAATGACATAATGAGAACTGACGAGGATTCCTTCTTTTCATTCATGAACAGAAGGATTTATTCATCCTTTTAAAAGGAGGTTGTAATGTATCAATTCATTCGAAATTTCAGAATTATGTGTTCCGTCATTGTAGTGATGATCGGCGGGATGGCGGTCCCGGCGATGAGCGCGGGCTCCGGCCCTGCAGATGGTTATGATCTTCATGTTCAGGCGCCTCATCTCATGGCCAATGGAGAAATTGGCGGGCCCTTTCACCATTTCTGTAAAGGAATTTCAGACACCATTTTTCAGTGTCTGTTGTTTGAGACCACCGATGGCAATGCTCCGCTTGTGGCCGTGGAATATTTTGTGGCCAAGAAAGCCTCCCGGACGCTTCCGCTGATCCAATGGCATCGGCACTTCCATGATCATCAGGAAGAGATTGACACCGGTCGGTTGTTTATCCTTGATGTCGACGATGAGAATAAGAAAAAAGAAATTGCTGAGGCTGCCGGCAAAACCGACGGCGTCATCTATCATCTGTGGCAAAAAGGTCAAGCGTTTCCGGATGGAACTGTGACCTTTCCTCAATCGATCGGGGTGCAATTTCCTCAACCGAACCAATGAGGTGATGACGGAGAGGGAAATCATGGAGGTTGTGTTTCTGTGTTTCGGTGAGTTGATAATAAAAATGGAGATCGGCTTTTCCATAACGGCGAGGATGTGGGCTCGCGCCGGTGTTTTTGATTCATGGATATTGGAAAAGCGAAACTTGAGTTTTGAGAGCCCTATGCCCTGAAGGGCATAGGGCTTAATGAAGGAGCCAATCATGACGATTGCCGGTACCCCAGCAGGCGGTTTGAAATCAGTTGGACAAATTGTTCCAACCAACGAATTGAAATTTGGCAGGAAACTGAATGCAATGGCCGCCACGATCGAGTTGCTTTCCCATCATACCTCGGGAGGGCCGGTCGTAGACGAAAAAAACCATTTTATCGGGTTTATGAGTGAATTTGATGTCCTCCGCGCGTTGGAAACAGAAAAAGATCTGAATAAGGTGACGGTCGAAGACGTGATGAAAAAAGATCATATTGCGATTGCGGATACCACGTCGATCAAGGAAGCGGTGCATCTCATGGATGAACATCGATTGTTGAGTCTGCCGGTAGAGCGAAATGGGGAAGTGATGTATACCGTGACCAGACATGATCTTTTGAGGGCCTGGATTGGATTAGGTTTGGGAATAGAAGACGGGAATGATTAGAAGAATGGATTGAGCGTTTGACCTTAGGAAGGCTCAACCAAACCGAAATTCTCGTGAGGGAAGAACCTTGTCCATATGAGAAGACAAGAGTTGTTTACCGAGAGAGTGGATCATGAAATGTCCTGGTTCTGGTAAAGCTATTGGGGTGGAATATGGATTCTAAATCGCAAGGTTATGTCACCGTCAGAGTCGTTGAGGCTTCCGACCCCGGTGAGTGGGAACTCTTTACCCCTGATGGGACGCTGATAGAGGGATGGCATCATCTTTCCGTTGGTCGCGATCATTCCGGGAGGTGCTCGCTGCATGTGATCTTCGATCAATTTACATGTGTCAATACTGATGGCCAACCGGTGGAAATGCATCTGACCGGTCCGATCCCAAAACATCAGGACGAGTTACCACCTCTCCCCAGTGCTCGTACCCACAGACACCCTCATTGACGAGGAGTCTGAGCAAGGCGTTAAAGATTCCGAGTTTAATAGTAACAGAATATGCATTGGCCATTCTGCCTGATTCAAGTCGTCTTTTTGAAACGCATATTTTCATATATCCAGTTGGGTCGATGTGCCAGTGGAAGAATTGTTGTGATGTTTGCCAGTGGTGAAAAAATGGGACCTCGCTCCGGAAGCCTCAAGTCATGACGTTCTTTGCATGACCGTGGGACCTTGGATTGATGAATTAACCCCAGGAAAGGAAAATTATCATGGCCGAAGAAATAGTCCATCACACTCTATACACCGGTTGGCGCGAACTGCATGAATTCCCCGGCACGGGAGAAGTCAAAGTCCTTCGTGAAGAATCCAATCGTGGGGCCAAAACCATCGTGGTCCGATTGCCAGCCGGTGGCCAGATCCTCCCGCATAACCATCTGGGAGTTGTCCAACATTTTGTGATCGAGGGGCAATATGAGACTCAAGGCAAGACCTTTGAGACCGGCTCTTACCGTCTTTTCCCAAAAAACGCTGAGGTCGCCAAAATGACCACCAAAAATGGCGTGACCCTTTTGATGATTTATGATCCGATAGAGTCCGGGCCGATAAATAGTTGAGAGGAGCAGAACCGATGAGATACTCGACCTGTGTAAGAGATTGGTTATGAGCGGAGCGTAAGGATGGGGCAACGCGACAATCGAGGAGGTGTAAGGGGGACAGGATTTTCTCGCAAGTTTGGTAAAGAAATGTTCTAAGCTACAGCTCAATGTCAATCAGTAGGCAAAAAATAGTTTCCGGTGTTTGCCAGACGACAACACATGAGTCTTTCTGACCCGGTCTGTGAAAATTGGGAAGATTGACGTGCTTAAATGGCTGCCAAGTCATTCGCTTTGAGATCTGGGGCCACGCATCTCAGAACGATCATTGTTCCTGGATTTATACTGAACCTAAGTCACTTATGCCTGCCGCTGGATATCTTTCCTCCAACATTCCATGAGTGAACCGATTCAATGATGAACACACAGTATGAATTTGCCATCCTGGCCAGCCTTCTGGCTGCAGGAGTCACGACCGTCGGTCTATACGTCATTCACCGGTTTGAAGCATGGGGACAGCGCAATGCAACGTACTTTTCCTGTTTCGCGGCGGGGACGCTGATCACCGTCTCCTTTCTTCATATTGTTCCCCATGCATTCAGCATGAACGAGCAGGCCCCTGGGTATTTACTGACAGGCTATCTGGCCTTTCACCTGATTAACCGGTTTATTCATGCGTATGTCTGCGACAGGTCTCCGGAGACAGCTATTGGACTGATTCCTCTGCTCGGTATCGGCCTGCATTCGACGCTGGATGGAGTGGTCTATGCCATTACGTTTAGCGTCAGTGTCCTTACGGGAGCTCTGGCCGCCATCGGCATGGTGTTGCATGAGTTCCCCGAGGGGATTGTGACTTATATCTTGTTGCTGCGAGGAGGATTCACGACCAAAAAGGCCTGGGTCTTGGCCTTTCTGTCTGCAGCTTTGACGACGCCACTCGGGACTATACTGACCATTCCCATGATTCACCAAATCGATCAAACGGTGCTCGGTGCTCTGTTGGCTCTTTCAGCGGGTGCTCTGGTTTACGTGGGAGCTACGCACCTTCTGCCCCTGGCCGAACGTGAAGACCGTCCCTACAGTCTGGCGGCGATGGGAGGAGGAGTCCTCGTCGCCCTCGGGATTATTGTTACCCACGTTTAATAACCAGCCTGGTTGGCTGTTTAACGCTTCTGCCGGTTATCACTCAGATTAGTTTTTCTCTCTTCCTCTTCCTTTCATTGGCAAACCTTCGCGCGGCAAACCATGTTTTCCTCAGTAGTATTATTGCAAGGTTTGCTGTGGGGTTTTTTGAGGGTTTGGCGCATGGAAAGGTACTTGGATTCAACTCATTAGTGCAACAGATGGATCAATTCCAAAACATACCTGATTGGGCGTTTTGAATCCTAGCGCTTTTCTGAGACGATTGTTGAGTTTGTGCATGACGCGGTGAATCTCCTCGTGGGTTATAGTGTGAAAGGGGTGTTGCTTGGGGAAATACTGCCGGATCAGACCATTTGTATTTTCATGAAGTCCCGTTCCCAGGCTGCATAGGGATGCGCAAAAAAAAGCGGATGTTCAGAGCCTGGGCAATGGTCTCATGTCGAGCGAATTTTTTTCCGTTATCGGACGTCAATGTGTGAAGGGGGAGACGGAGGGATTTCAACACAGTCGTGATCGCAGTTGTGACGGTGTTGGTACACCGACGGGCGACTTTGGCCAGGAGGCTCAACCGCGATTTGCGCTCCATTCAGGAGACGAGCGCCTGCTGATGGCCTTTGCCGATGATGGTATCGACCTCCCAATCCCCGAATCGACGGCGACGGTCCACCACGGTAGGGCGGTGCTCAATGGAGACGCGGTTCGGCAGGTGCCCCGACGACTGTAAGTGCCATGCCGCTTCCGCCGATGGCGCTGACACCGTAAATGCCGGTCGAGCGTGCCGTGGGCGTGCTTGTCACGATACACATGTTGGTATATCCATTCGGGGCTCACGCGAACTCCCTGCTGCGTGTGCAGTCACCCACTGATCTGCTCCGGACTCCACTCTTCGCGGAGCAGCCGGTTAATGTGGTGCTACGTGGCACCAGCAATGTGCCGTTGGACTTTGGTGCGCCGCCGGTGCAGCGTGAATTGGTGGGCTTGGTGAGGGCGATAGCCTCTCAAGCCTTGATTCCGTCGCACTTCTCGACCGATGGTGGATTTATGGACACCGAGGACGCGAGCAATCTCGGTCAGCGGGTGGCCGGTTTTTAACAACACGTAGATCTGATAGCGTTGTTCCTGGGGCAGGTTCGTGTACTATCTCATAAGGGCTCCTCTTCCTGGCTGGTAGAAGAAGCTCAGATACTACCGCATCTAGCCCCTTAACCCGAGCCGTTGAGTTGCACTTACGAGTTGAATTCACGCGTCAAGATACCCGGCTCCCTCCTTTTTAATTGTCTTTCTTGCCTGGCTTCGAGTGAAAATCGTATTCACACACTGGGAGCGAGTATCTTCAGATTTTTCCTTTATCAATTCAGGTGGAACGTAAGAGGTTGAACCAAATTCCTTCTTTCCTCGACTGACTTCCTAGAATGCTCAATACAGCACTTTCCAAGGTAAGAGTCAGGACCGGTTGTCGGGGTTCGAATCGTTCGATAGGGAGATTTTCTTATGAAGACAACATGTGGGTTACTCATGATTGGGTTGCTGGTGTTTTCGGTTCTGAGTAGTACCGCTTTCGCCGAACGGTATGTGGTGGTGAATGGGCAGCGGTTGTCTATTCCTGAAATACAATACCTGGAGCAGCTTCATTGCGGGCCTGTGCCGAACGGGCGGTATTGGATCAATCTGCAAACGGGGATGTGGGGCTATGAGCGGAATCCTCAGCCACAAGGATATGTGGGGGATAATTGCCGGAATCCACAGCGTCGGCCGAGCTTATCCGAACGTGGAATGCTCTTCAGTCCACACGACTGGATTCGATAAGTTCACCCCATCATCTCCTTCTTTCTTTTCGATGGGTGACACGGTTGGCGTGGTAAGCTGGATGGGAAAGAAGTCCTTTCCAGTTTTTCGTGTTTGCCAAAAGGAGATGAATGATTCAGGTATGAATGGCTTTATTCATGGTTCAGGCAAACCCCTTCGGATTGGACATCGGGGAGCTGCGGGGCATGCTCCGGAAAATACGTTGGCCTCTCTGGAGCTGGCCATAGCGCTGGGTGTGGACTTGGTTGAATTCGATGTTCGGCGAACTGCCGATAGAGCCCTTGTGCTTCTTCATGACCGAGCCGTTGATCGAACTACCAACGGGCAAGGGCCAGTGGAGACCTTACCCGTTCAGGTCCTGTGCGGATTGGATGCGGGGGGAGGCGAACGGATTCCTCTCCTTAAAGAAGCTTTGGCATGTCTCAATAGACGGGCTGGAGCTATGATTGAGCTGAAAGTTGAGGGAATGGCCGCTGATGTCTGTGCGATAGTGAAGGCGAGTGGCTTTCAGGGGCTGGTAATCTATGCCTCATTTTTTCATGAGGAACTGCTCACGGTGAAAAGCTTGATGGCAAATGCTCTCACGTTGGCGTTGATCGAAAAGGCCCCCGATCATCCCACGGCCTTTGCCACGAATGCCCAAGCGACTCATGCCGGACTGGCCTTGAAGATTGTCACACCTGATCTAGTGGCGGCGATCCGGGAGAAAGCGATCAAGGTCTTCATCTATACCGTGGACGAACCGGACGATATTGCACGAATGAAGTCTCTGGGGGTGGATGGGATCATTTCCAACTTTCCTGACCGAATCTAGGGTGGTTTTCTCAGGACTCCTCTTTTAGGAATCTGTCTTACTTTTAGCCTGGAATCACAAAATCGTAGTGGCCAAATAATCCGTCGGTAATTTTTCCTGACGGATCCGGAGCATAGTCCACAATGACGCGTTCTTGTTCTTTCGGTGTGAGTCTGGCGTCCAGGATCACCACATCCTTAGGCAACAATTCCTGGTTTAACGCGTTATTGGGGATCTGATCGCCTCTGAAATACAGTTGGGTGACGAATGCAGGAGATCCGGGAGGCAGGATTTTAAAGTGCAAATGCGAAGGCCGATAAAGCCCAGCCCGTAAATCAATGGGATAAAATCCCGGCACGACGGTTTTGAACCAATATTCCCCTTGATGGTTGGTCGTGGCCTTTCCCCAATATTGAAAATGTTCGTCGTGTGTTCGATGAATCATTTCGCCGGTTTTGGGGTGGGGGAAACTGTACATGCCGTCGTCCCCCTTATGGTTATACCGGCCTGAAGCCGACGCGCTCCACAGAATGAGGACCGTGTCGGGAATGGGCTGACCGGTTTTCGCATCCAGAACCTGACCGCGTAGATATACCATTTGCCCCTGGGCCTTCCCTTTTCGGCCCGTCACGAAGGTCAGGTCCTGATCGTTGGCTTGACTGATCGGGAGGTCCGGGTCGGGGTTTTCTCGAATGGCATCGACTTCATCGCCGTCATCAGGGAAGAAGGGCCCGAGGGCCTGTTTGGGGGTGGTCTTGGTGAGAGACGCGGCCAGACTGTGAGCTGTCATTAAGCTACCGACCGTCAATCCTAATAATCCTATCCCACGTTTCAATAAAGTTCTTCTCGACCAGAGTCCTGGTGTGTTGGGCATCATCTCTTCCCTCAGCGATGGTGTATTCAAGAGCGGGTTCTCTCCACGTTATACCATGTTTATATCAGCTTGTGGATTCCCTCCAGGTAGTCAAACTCTGCATGAAGGGATACGAAATCCGGAGAGATTTCCGGCCTGGCCCAATTCCCAATTACGGTGAGGGGGAATCGGATGGTTCAGGAACGGGAAGATCAATGAGATATTGTGATGTGCCGTCCGGGCTTTGTGAGACGTCCACGCTCGTACTGGGAGGGATGTCGACTTGAAGGCGTTTAATCAGGCGTGCCATGTTCATCTTGGGTGGGAGTTCACACAGCCATACATGCATGCCGGTTTCCAATTCGTCCATGTGTCGTTGGACCTGGAATCCAGGTTTTTCCATGAAATAGGCCGAGAGAAATCCGGTAATACCCTGCACGACCCAGGGGTGCTCTTTGAGATATCGATAACTGACTCGAAGTTCGGCAGTTTGGTTCATCTATGATAAGGACAACAGTCTCACCGCTGGAACGTGCAATGAGGAATTTCAACGGACCTTTGGTATCTTACCTACCTTAAGAGTAAAAAGGAAATCCTGTCAGGAAGAGAAGTTCTAAAAATTAAAAACACCATCAGTTTTGAAAGTAGTGGTGGGTAAATCAGGATGCTCTCAATCCGTATGTCATCCTGACCCAGCGGGAAGGGTCTGCGCGCAGGCGGAAGATGCCGCGGTTTGGCCGGAATTTTTGACCAATTTAGACAGGCATGGTGTAAGTGAGAGTGTCTATCCCGGATGAGGTTAAGTGAGGAGGTTAGGAGACAAGCCTCGCAAAGCCGGAAAGACGTTATCAGGACTTTTCTCCGTGCTTGAGGGTAGTCTTAATGAATCGATGATTGATGAAATAGATTGAGCGGGTTATGCTGGCTTCCTGACTTGATTCGCAGATGGTTTTTGACCCTGACACGATTCATAAATATTGAAACCACGATTTTCTTTATGAGTGAACAGCTCTCCTGCAGGATTTGTGGTAACGCATGGCCTCCCTCGGATCATTTCATCGGAGATATGGGTTTGACCAAAGCCTACCTGCTTGAAGATCAGTTTTTTCCGGGTTGGACGGTATTGGTGCTGAAGGAACATCGGACGGAATTGTTTCAGTTGACCCTGGAAGCCCGAGGCCAATTAATGGAGGAGGTGAGTCGAATGGGCGAAGCCTTAAGCCGGGTATTTGAGGTGAATAAAATCAATTCTGAATTACTGGGGAATCAGGTTCCCCATATTCATTGGCATGTCATTCCCCGATTGGTGACCGATTCCGATCCATTGAAGCCGGTGTGGTGTATAGACCATGAGTCAATTAAATTGAGTCCCGGTTGCCTGGATGAACGGCTGGGATTGCTTCGTTCAGCTTTAGGGATGTCCTGATCGTTTGGTGATTCCCGGTTTTGGGAAATCTGCACCACATGGAGGCCGGGTCTCTACCATCTGTGGCGATTCCCGGCCCCTCAATGGTGGTCAAACGTTAATCGTGGTCTTTCCCCTTGCCGTGCTTGCCTTTTCCGTGGCCTTCACCTTTTTCGTGTTTTTCCTTATATTCTTTCATTTTTTCCTTCCGTTTTTCTTGCATGTCCTTCCACTTGGCTTGTTGGTCAGGTGTCAGCTCGGCTTCAATCTGTCCCATCGCCTGCTGCCTGATTTCTTTCATTTGATTATGAAGCGCTTCCATTTTCTGGTGCTTGCCTTCAATGATAGGAAGAATCTTGTCTTGCTGTTCTTTTGTCAGGTCCAGCTTTTTCGTCAGGTGTTCAAGATGTGATTTCGGGTCATGTCCGTAACCATGATCGTCTCCATCCGCCCAGGCCGCTCCGGCACCAAGAATCAAGGCGCTGCTGAACAAACCGGCTACGATCAATCGGGAAGTCCAGGGCTGTTGCGGGGACGGGGTCCTCTGATGTTCGAGTGAATCTGTCATGTCTACCTCCTACGTGTAAGGGATGAAAAACAGGGTTAATAGTTTGGGGAACTCACTAGTATATCAAATGTCAGGGAATGTGTGCTGAGCATAACCGATCAGTTTTTGAGGAAAAAGCTGGCTTAGTAAGAAATGCTGGATTATTTTAGGGGAAGGTTTCAATAAATATTCATGTTCGTGCGTGAGTCGAATCCTGGAAGGTAATGTGTGTCACCACTTAGAGATATGTCATTCAGCGATCTAGATTCGTCCACGACAGGCGGGACCTCCACATCGGCAGGGAAGCTTTCCGTCGTGATGGGAGTCTTTATAGTCGAGTGTCAGTTCGGTCCCGGCTTTGAGAGGGCGTAATGCATAAAATTCGGCACGTTCGCCAATGATTCGCATGAACGTGTTAGGTGAGCAGGAATGGTTGATAAATCGGAACCCGCCGGTTTGTTTTTCTCCATCGATCGCTTTGTTGTTATTGACTTCCACCACGGCAATTTTGTGCTGGGTCTTGGCCCGGCGCCGGCCTTCGCGTCGGCTGATCAGCTCTCCTTCATACTCTCCGATTTTCTGTCTGGCACGAAGGGACACCTTAGTGAAGAGCCCCAGCCCTTCGATTCGACTGGGTCTGATTTCCATGGGAACCGGAAATCGTGATATGGATGACCGAGCCTGATGAGATGATGGCATGTGATGATGAAAAAATCAGTGAGTGGCGGTCATGTTAACGTATCCTTGGGAAATGTACAAAATGGGAAGAGAGGAAGGCTAGAGGAATTTTTTCCTAAGCCATAAAGGAGGGGGATAGTTGGTGCATAATTCATGGAGGCCTTCCTCCATGAAAACGGCTGCCTCAAGCTTGAGGCAGCCGTTCGTTCTCCTCCAGGAGACGGGGAGTGGGAAGATGATTTACTTCGTCCGCTCTGCCGTGACCCAGTTGCCGTTGTTGAATAATTCGTCGTAGTCCCACAGGAAAAACCAGTTCTTCTTTCCTGACTCCTCCTGCCGTGGGACCGATCGTGATTGGGCGTGAATTTCCGTTACCGCCGGTTGCGCTTTGACTAATTCCGGTGCATTGGTTTCACAGAGGACTTCCTGCCAGACCATCCGCCCCTCCGATTCCTTGATCGTCTTGGTCACCGTCTGATATTCGGCTGGAATGGGAATCCGGTTTTCCTGAGCCGGTGTGATGAGTTTATTGACCTTCACCATCTTATACTCCGCTGGGACTTGCACGAGTTTGGTCGTAGCCGGGGATTTGACGATCTGTTTGGTCACGGTCTTGTATTCGGCGGGCACTTCTTCCAAACACATAATTTCCCCGGTAAAGTTATTGACTTTTTCCACCAACCCCCGGCCCTTCTTCCATCTGGTCGTAGCGGGCTTGACGAGAATTTGTTCGGTGACAGATTCAAATTGCGCAGGAATGATTTCTTCCCTTTCATAGGCGGCCCGGATCAGGACTTGTTCTTCCACCATTTCATAATTGGCGGGAATAATTTCAATTCGTTCCGATGCCTCTCTTGCCAGTAGTTGTTCGGTTTCCGTCCGGTATTTCGGGTCTTCGAACACGCGGGCGTAACATTTTCCGGCTTGGGCATTGGCCGGAAGAGCCATCTCCCCGGCAGGGATGAACACCGGAGCGGGTGCACTGGGTTGAGGTGTGGAGCTGGATTGTGCCCAACCGGTTTGGGTTACGCCCAAGGTGAGCAACGACATTCCTACAACCATGAATGTTTTGGTGGTCTTCATGAGAGGGTACCTCCTTGATAAATCCATAAAATTAAACATGTCTGTTATCCGGGGATAGCGCAAGTCGGATGCCAGGAGGTTGAACGGTATTTTTATGAACCATTTCAACGACATATGGAAATTATTTAGGTAAGTGTGTCATCGAATAATGCATTTTGATGTGTCATCGTGTGTCACGTCCCATTCGCGGTGGGATGAAATTCTTGGGGAGGGTAGAGGACCAAGATCTCTTTACCTTTTCAAGGGAGGCTGAAAAGAAAAGGGTGTAAATGCAGGAAAGTTTACGTGTATCGTGGCGATGCGGATTCGGGAGGTAGTAGGGGCGGTTTAGAGTTAAGCGTAAGTGAACCACCGATGGGTTTGCAGAGAATTCTTCGTTACGATCAATCCCCCCCTTTAAAGGCATCTTCGTCCAGTTCCGGCATGAGATCATCTTCCTGGAGGCCTAATCCGCCTTGAAACGACTCCCGAATGTCGAGGACTTGCTGCTGTGATGGGGTTCCCTCTATTTCATCTTTGAATTGCTCAAGGAACCGGTTGCAGGCATCCAGGCCATGCTGAAAATGCCGGGCGAGCGGACCTTCAGTCACTCGCTGCCAGGTGATAAAGATCAGGAACTCCTGAAACCACCTGGCTTGAGATAACTGTTTGCCAAAAGCTTGAAGTTGCTCATACGCCTGTTTGGCTTCTTCCCCTTGGTCCGTGGAGAAAGTCTCTTCGGCTTCGAGTATGTCCGTGGCGAGTGGCCCTAATTCTCCATGTTCTTCGGATTGTCGTAGAGCTTGTTGGGCGGCAATAGCTGGATCAAAATTCATGAGAGCCTTTCCGTTGGTTGTTCGGGGGATGCCTCAGGTTCTTCGGAGATAAGGGCGCCAGGGGCCGGCATTGTCGTTTTCTGGGGCAGGGACGTTAAGGTCTGTCGTAAAAATTTCTCCAATCCATCCAATGTCTTATTCAAAAGATCCATCCCCTTCCAGGTTTTCTGTTTGAGGTCCTGATGTGCTTTCGCCCATCCAAATGCCATCGGTAGGGGCAGGAGACGGAGAGGACCTCCAATCAGCTCGGCCCATAAGATACTCAGAACGGTGCCCGACCGGATAGGGATATGCAATCCCTCCACGGGGTTTTTTTCCGAATCTTGACACAATTCAGGAGGGGAAGATACCAGATGTCCCCGGCATCCCGCAGGCCGATGTTCATATATTGAGCATATTTCATCTTCCAAAAAAATGCAGGGAAGGCGCAGTGCATAATAAGCCCGATTGATCAGCTCAAAGTCTTTGTCGGACTGTTGCCGGGGGGATTGAGCTAACTCCTCTAGTGTAGAAAGAAGTCCGGCTTCCTCCAATCGCCTCTGTGTGTCTTGCAGGTTTTGGCGGATGCGTGTCTGGTGGGCTTCCGGCAAGGTCTTCACCACGTCAACGAGGGCAAACGCTTCCGGGGGAGAGACCGGGATCATGATTCGGCAACAGGCGGCGCAGCCCTTTTGACAGGAGATCGATTTCCCGGCTTGTAGCGTACGGGCCACTTCCAGGTCCTGGGCTTGCTCGCCCAGAGCGCGGACCACCGGCACGATGTCGGTGATGGATATGAAGCCGGTGGGGATATCCAGCTGAGCATGAATGTCACCCGACGTAGTGGTGACCGAAAGATTGAAACGTTCTTTTGGGGCTGGCATGTCAAGCAATCTCAGGGCACAAGAGAACTTGTCGGCGATCAGGGTCGTTTTGGTACAGTCATGAACTGCAGCTCGGAAGGCTGCACATCGTCACCTTAAATCCGTTCGGTATGGGTGTCAATTTTTCAGTTGTCCCATTTCCGAATCTTCGCTTCAACTGCGGAAGGATTCAAATTGTAAGAGGAAAGCCTAAGGCAATGTCTTCTCAGCATTTCAATCAGGACCAAGATGCCTGGGGAAATTTTTGTGCCGTCCGGCATGATTATTTGAAGGTACTGGCAAAAACGGTGGAACAGAGTTTTCTTCGACGTGACACGACCCATCCGGCATTTTGTAGTTGTATCGACTGGCATTCCAGTGTGCATGGGGCCTATGCCTTGTTAACGGTCGCACGGTTGTTGAAACAGGCACGATGGGCTGAGTCGGTTGATGCGGTATTAAGGACCGATTGCCTGGAAGGTGAACTGGCCTCGCTCAGGCGAGGGGAATTGAATCATGAATTACCCTATGGTTATGCCTGGTTTTTAAAACTGGCTCTAGAGCGAGAACAAGGCTGGGGTAAAGAGGATTTCCTACCGTTGGCCACTGAAGTGGCGTTACGATTACGTCACTGGATTTTTTCTTTATCCGATGAAGAGATCTTTCACCATATACAGCGTCGTGAATACGGCAATCTTTCCTGGCCTTTATTGAACCTCTGGAATTGGGGAACCTGGAAAAGGGATGGAGAACTTGCCGAAAAGCTCACCGCATTTACCCGTTCCCGCCTGTTGCCGCTTGATCGGACCGGACCGTTTTCTCCGGACCAAGCGAACGATGAATTTTTTGACCCAGCCCTGCAGCGTTATCACGCTTTACTTACCATTCTGCCACGGGAAGAATCACAGAGTTGGTTGAAGTCGGTTGGCCGGAACAATTGGGATTTCCTTCCGGTGAGAATGCCGTCCACCTCGCATGCCGCGGGACTGAATTTCAGCCGCAGTTGGGGGCTCTGGACGCTCTTTAAACAAAGCAAGGATTTGAGATTTCGCGACATGTATGTCCGTCATATTGTCACGCACATGGAAATGCCGGAGTACTGGCGTGATGACTATCGAAAACACGGACATTGGGTGCCGCAGTTCGGCGTCTACGCGATTGCGTTAAGCTTAGATTGCAAAGAATCCTAATTGGATTGGTTTTCTATTGTCTAACTAAAATGTACAACTCCAATATTTCTAATTAAGGGAGAATAGTTTCTTTTGGAATTTGAATGCGAGGAGGAAGGGAAGCGGGATCAATTCGCCATGATTCCGCTTGTTTCAAGGAAGGGTTTAAGGCAATTCCAAATCTATGGGTAATGTATGTATTAAAGGATTGTGGCCCCCAAAAGAAGTTCCGTTGAGGAATAATGAGATAGCAAATGCCACCCCCATTTAGAAACTGTTCATCTGATTCCCACAACTCAGGGTCATCTGATACGACCGTGTGCATAACTTTTCCGAAGGCAAAGAAATTTAGTATGAGTCGAGAGTCAACGGGTTGTAGGGCCAAAAGAATTCCTCCTTTCCATGCCAGATGTCTATTTATTTCCGGGTCAGAATCAAAATAGGAAGTTGAAACGCAGGGCAGGTTTTGACGTTTTGCAGTATCTTTTTCCTTTAGCCACGAACGTAGAATGGAGACGTGGTTAGTTTTTAAATATTTTTCACCAAAACATCGGTATCCTAATCCTAAAGCTAATTTAGCACGGAAACGCTGATCAAAGTCAGTTTGAACTGAGACAGATAATGAAATGTAACCGTTCGATCCATTTGAGTTAGATAGATACTCTTCGATTATTTTCAATTCATCAGTTCCAGGTTTTGAGCCTATTGTTGCGAAATAATTCTGATCATCAAATTTTATATGGGAGACAAAACGGGTTTCCTCTTCAAAATAGGTTTTAAAAGATTCTAATCCTGTCCTGACCCACCATTGTTCAGTTGAAACATTTAGGAATATTGCCCGCCCCGGATTTTTTCGTCTTGCTATGGGGAATCCACCAGCATATCCGTAATACCGCTCATTATGGTTGGTGTGGATGTGTAAAATTCGGCCTCCACAAGGTGCAAGCCAGAATTCACAAACATAGTTTTCTTGAATCGATTTTAGACCTTTTAAATGACCCATGTAGGTAAGTGGCAGGGCTATAACTTTTGGTGGTTCGACATAACAAAGAGCTTCAGACATCTCGCCCGTCTTCACGAACCAAGATTTGAGAAAAGGACCATCTATAAAAAGCCCACATTTGTGATTGCATTGTTGGCAAACTTGATTGATTTCCAATTCAGTGGAAATGTTCCCTCCAAGTGCTTGAGGAAGTATGTGTTCTTCTGAGAATTCTTGTGCCGGTTTTATGGTGCCACAGTAGACGCATTCAAGCATCTTCATCATCTACCCGTTTCTTCAAGACCAATTTTTTGAAGTGCTCCGGTTGCAGAGATAAGATTGCGCTGGAGTCCTAAGAGTTTCGCATCCAATCCCATGGCTAGGCCGAGCAGTTGGGGAAGGTGAAGAATGGGCAGATCGATTGCGGTCTTTTCCTGGTTGGCAGCCTTGCTCTGCATGCCGTCCAGGTTGAGGTGACAAAGCGGGCAGGGGGTGACCATGATATCCGCTCCGTGTGATTTGGCGTCCCGGGTATGAGTAGCCACCATGGTCAGCGAGTTTTTTTCGTTGATGGTTAAGATGGGGAAGCCGCAGCAGCGGGTCTTTCCAGGAAAGTCCACGATTTCCGCGCCAAGAATTTCGATGATGCGTTCGAGTGATTTCCCTCGGTCGGGATGATCGTCGATGCCCAAGGCTTCGGTGGGACGTTGGATGTAGCATCCGTAAAAGGGGGCGGCACGGAGTCCGGTTAATGGCCGTGTGATGTGTTGCCGTAGCTTGTCCTCACCCACGTCTTCCAACAAAATCCACAGAAAATGTTTAATGGTGGTGGTGCCGCGATACGTCAGGCCTTCATCTTTCAAGAATCCATTCACTTCCTGGAGATACCGGGGCTGTGTGGTCAGCCGATGGTTTGCCTGGCTCATGACCCCCTGGCAGGTGCTGCAAATCGTCATGATCGGCAAGCCCTGTTGTTCGGCCAGGGCGAAGGTCCTGGCATTCAGCACATCCCCGAGTTTTGCATCTTTTTCCTGCAGCACGCCGGCTCCTGTGCATGAAGCGGTCGTCATTTCCTGCAGGTCGATGCCCAGTTCGGGATAGACCTGCAGGACGGATTGATACAGCTCGGGACAGGCTCCCTTGGAGACGCACCCGGGATAGAAAGCGTAGTTCATGATTTGGCTCTCACGCGTTTAAACAACCGTTGAATGTGTTGGATGCCTGGGATCGGGCGATGCAGGGGGCCGGACTTGGGCACTTTGCCTTTGAATACGGACTGAAGCACCATGGGAACCATGCCGAGTAAACGGCCTGCATGTTTGAGTCCGAACGTCCTGACCGCCAGCATGGGTTCGTCAAGGATGCCCTTGTGTTTGATGATGTCGGTAAAGACTTCAGCATGGCGGGACCCGCAGGTGGAGGGCACTCTGGCAGCCATCCCTTTGGCCCGCAATGCCATGATTCGGTCCATGGGGCCTACGCCTTTGGGACAGACCTGAATGCATTCCATGCATCGGGTGCAATCCCACATGCCTCCCGGGTCATTGAGGGCGTTCAAGCGTCGGGGAGTGGCGGCGTCCCGCGGATCCCCCACGAACCGATAGGCTTTCGCCAGCGCAGCGGGCCCCACAAAATTCTTGTCGACCTCCAGAACCGGGCAATCCGAGACGCAGACCCCGCACATGATACAGCTCATAACCCCGGCCAGATGGGTCATGGCCTCTGGTGAGGCGGTGTATTCTGTTTTGGGGGCGGGTCCTTGCGGTTGTAGCCAGGGTTGAATCTGACGGATCTTTGACCAGAAGGGAGCCATGTCCGTGACCAGGTCCTTAATCACGGGCATGTTGTGCATGGGCTCCACTTCGATTGTGCCGCCTGATGGCGCAGCCGAGATGACTTTTGTTTTGCACGCGAGGGCGGCATGGCCATTGATGCGCATGCCGCAGGAGCCGCAGATGGCTCCTCGACAGGAACATCGGAGGGTGAGGGAATCGTCGATGGTTTCGCGAATCCTGATCAGTCCATCCAGGACACTCTCGGATGGTTCCGTCTCCAGCCGGTATTCCTGAAAATAGCCTATGGGCGGATCGGCCTCGGGATCAAATCGTCTGACGCGGATTATAGTTTTCATCATGAAAGGTAAGGTCAACTGTTCACTTAAATGATACCACCCCCGGCTTGAATGTTATTTCCGGTAATCCAGCCACCTTGCTCACTCACCAGAAAATCAACGACATCGGCAATGTCACGGGGTTGTCCCAGTCGGCCCAACGGGGACATCTTGATACCGGATTCCCGAAATTGCGGGTCTTGCGGCAGCATGTCAGTTTCCGTGAAACCCGGAGACACCGTATTCACCGTAATCTTCCTCGGGCCTAATTCTTTGGCCAGGGTCTGTACGAATTGTTCACCGGCTGCCTTGCTGCCTTTATAGACGGCCGATCCCGGGAAACTCATGGCGGTAGCTCCGGTAGAGATAAAGATAATTCTCCCTCCATCCTGGAGATGGGTGCCCGCCTCCTGCAAGATGAAGAAGGTACCTTTGGCATTCAGAGCAAACATGGCATCATAGTCTTCTTCGGTAGTCTCCATCAGCATTTTTTGATTGTACAGGCCTGAATTAGCGACCACGATGTCAAGCCGGCCAAAATGACCGAGGGTATCCTGAAAGAGACGGCGGATGTCCTTTACCCGGCTGACGTCGGCTTGGATAGCTAAGGCTTTTCCGCCCTTGGCTTCGATGGCACGGACGACCGAATGAGCTTTATCCGCGCTTATTTTATAATTGATGATGACGGCTGCGCCCTCTTGAGCCAGTCGTTCCGCGATTCCGCGCCCGATCCCCCTTGAAGCCCCGGTGATGAGGGCGACTTTCCCCTGTAATGACATTTCGTTCCTCCTCCCTTCTCGCGTGTCCTGATGCGGGTGGCTTCCCCCCAATTTAATAAATGCGAATTTGCGGTTGCCATTGGGTCACCCGGACCGGGAGAAACGTTATGTCCGGTTCCGCATCCGGACGATGGTAGAGCAATATATGTTTGAGCCAATCTTCGTCATCACGATCCAGGTAATCAGTTCGGAAATGGGCTCCGCGGCTTTCCGTTCGCGTGATAGCGCCGGCAATGATGGCTTCTGCACAGTTCAGCATAAAGCCCAACTCCAACGTTCCTATGACACCGGTGTTAAACACATGGCCCTTATCTTGAATTGTGATGCCGGACCATCTGTCCTTAAGGTGTTGAATACGTTGCCGGGCTGTTTCCAATCCGTCCTCTTCCCGAAACACGGATACATATCGATTCATGGTTGAACCCATATCCAACCGCAAGGCGGCTGTCCGTTCTCCGGATCCCTGGCGGGACAAGAGCGTTTCGACCAATTGTCGGTCCGCCTGGATAGCATTGTCTGAAATGGCGGGAATAGGAATCGTTTTCGCATACTCGGCTGCGCACTGCCCGGCTCGTCGTCCAAAAACCACGGTATCCAAGAGGGAGTTCGCGCCGAGGCGGTTTGCCCCATGCAGGCTGACGCAGGCAGTCTCCCCGGCCGCGAAAAGGCCGGGCAAGCCTTTCCATTGTCCCTGCGGGTCCCAGCAGCGGCCTTCCGTATCGGTTTTGATCCCTCCCATTTGATAATGCATGCCGGGTCGAATGGGGAGGGGCTCCTCGGCCAGGTCGACGTTGGCAAACGTTTTGGCTTCGGCGTAAATTTGGCCAAGCCGTTCCTGGAGGAAGGACCGCCCCAAGTGTCGGCAATCCAGGAGCACGCAGCCGTTAATGCCTCGCCCCTCGTTGATTTCAATTTGCTCGGCGCGAGAGACGACATCGCGGGAGGCCAACTCCAACATGGTAGGGGCGTATCGTTCCATGAACCGTTCCCCCTCCTTGTTCAGGAGATAGGCGCCTTCTCCCCTGGCGGCCTCGGTAATGAGCAGGCCTTTTCCCTTCAGGGTTGTGGGGTGATATTGCACCATTTCCATATCCATGAGCGGGGCACCGGCTCGATACGCCAGGGCCATGCCGTCTCCGGTACAGATCAAGGCGTTGGTGCTGGGCTCATAGACCCGGCCCAGTCCTCCGGAGGCCATGATGACCGTCTTGGCGCGAAAGAGGGAAAATTTCCCGGTCCGTATTTCAAAGGCGATCAGCCCCGAGCAGTTTCCCTTATCGTCCTTCTGGAGCGAGGTGACAAACCATTCTTCGTATACGGGAATTTTGGCCTGCAGGATTTGTTCGTACAATACGTGCAAAAGAGCCTGTCCCGTAAAATCCGATACGAAGAAGGTGCGAGCCCGTTTCTGCCCGCCGAATCGTCTGGTGCCCAGATGGCCTTCCTCGTTGCGATTAAAGATGACTCCCATGTGTTCCAAGGTAATGATATCCTGACCGGCTTCTCTTGCCAGGACCTCGACGGCGTCCTGATCGCCAAGATAGTCACTTCCTTTCACGGTTTCAAACGCGTGGTCTTCCCATTTGTCGCCCCGATCGGTCAACGCAGCATTGATCCCTCCCTGCGCGGCATTGGAATGGCTGCGCACGGGATGCACTTTCGTCAGGACGGCGACCTTGGCCCCTTGTTCAAAGGCGGAAATAGCCGCCCGCATGCCGGCCAGGCCGGCGCCGACGATGAGGACATCGTAAAGAGGGGGAGTGGTCATGCCAGATGGTTAATGAAATTGATGGAAAAACAGGTTTTCACAACGTTGTGTTTCAATATGTACGGGGATCATGGAATGGGTGATTAGTCAGGAATCTGGAGAAATGAGGGTCCGGTTTATGTCCTTTCCTCCTCACCGCTCATGGGTCACTCCTCACAGGCATTCTCCCCTCTACCGGTTGATACGGACGATTATGGGGACCTTCGTAAATCTGATCGGGTCGAAACAAATGATTATCCTGGTATTGTTCAAAGCAATGAGCCAGCCACCCCGCCACACGGGACATGGCAAAAAGAGGGGTGAACAAATCGGTTTCAATCCCCATCCGATGGTAAATGATGCCTGAGTAAAAATCGACATTGGGGCGGATGCCTTTTTGCCCGACTCGTTTTTCCATTTCCTGTTCCACCGCCCTGGCAATGGTGAATAAGGTATTGGTGTCCGGATGGGAATCCAGTTGTTGGACCAAGTCCTGTAAGATAATGGCTCGTGGATCTTTGACTTTGTAAATGCGATGGCCGAATCCCATGATTTTGCCTTTGGCCCCAAGTGTGCGGTCGAGAAAGGCTGGAACCTGGTCCACCGATCCGATATCTTCCAGCATATGGATAACCGCTTCGTTGGCTCCTCCATGGAGTGGACCTTCCAACGTGCCAATGGCCGACGCGATTACGGTGTAGGGGTCGGCAAGGGTGGAGGCCGTCACCAAACCACTGAATGTCGAGGCATTCATGGTGTGTTCGGCGTGCAGGATCAGGCAAATATCAAAAATCTTGGCGAGATCCGGCTCGGGAACTTTTTCCGTCAACATATAGAGAAAATTTTCGGCATAGGAGAGATCGTCCCGTGGGACGATGGGTTCATCTCCGCGTCTGACGCGGGCAAAGGCCGCCACTATGGTGGGGAGTTTGGCAATGAGCCGGACGGCGGTCCAGTACCGGGTTGATTCGTTGGTGACGTCCGTTACGGGATAAAACATGCCCAACGCGGCCACGGCGGACTGGAGGGCATCCATGGGATGTCCATTTTCCGGGAGGCATTTCAGCAGGTCGCAGATTTTATATTTAATGCGCCGGTGTTGCGTCAGGTCGGTATGAAATTGTGCCAATTCCGGTTTGGTGGGCAGGCGGTTGAAGAGTAAAAGGAAGGCGGTTTCAGTAAAGCTGCTCTGCCGGGCCAGAGTTTGAATATTAATCCCCCGGTACTCCAGAATACCTTTCAACCCGTCCACAAAGCTGATTGTGGATTTGGCGGCTGGAACTCCGGCCAAACCCGGGAAAAAGTCACGCATAAGAAGTCTTCCGCCCCGTCTCCGGATGAACTTTTTTCTGAAAAAGAGTATTTGACCTCATATAAATAGTATAACGTGGAAGAGGGCAGCGACCCAAATGATTTTTGACTTGCTATAATCCAAAGAGCACTTGACGAAAATCGCCTGTGATGGGATACGCATGGAAAAATTGGTTCATGTTTTGTTATTCATTTATCTGAAAGGGGATTGTCGAATGAAGAATTGGAAATTGACGGGGGCGGTTGTGGGACTGGCCGGAATTCTTGGAGGAGCAGGTCCACTGGTTTGGGCCAATCCGCCGGAAGGTCATCACCCCCATGAAGGGATGCCTCATACGGAAATGGGGTATGGCGGAGATCATGATGGGATGCAAGGCCATCATGGAGCGATGTCTCCCATTCAATTAAAAGAGGAGTTGGGGCTTTCCGATGAGCAGATTGCTCAATTACGTCCCCTTGAAATGGATTACCGAAAAGCGATGATTCAAAATGGAGCGGACTTGCGGGTTGCCATGGTCGATCTGGGGTCTTTGTTGGATGCCAAAGTTCCCGATAAGGTGGCCATTGAGGGCAAGGTGGACGATATCGGGGCTGTGCAGAAAAAGATGATGATGTTCCGTGTGGAGACGTTGCTCCAAGTCAAAGGAATTTTGAATCCGGATCAATATGCACAGTTTCAAGGCAGACTTCGTGATCGAATGGAAGGACTCAGCCATCATCCTGGTGGCATGAAAGAAAGTTTGGGGGATCATGGCCAATACCCAGGCCACCCTCATGGAAAAGGGAAGAAGTCAGGAAAGGGAATGTCCCAGGAACATCCGTAACTCAAGATTGGGGTCATCCCAATTTTAAGTGAAAAGGCCCCTTTCGGAGAGCCAGTCTCGCCCAAGTGACTCGTTGGGCATGGAATTTGTTGAGGTCTGCCTAGGAATCACCATGGCAGGCCTCAACGTTTTTTCCCTTCCTGCACCCATTTCCATACATGGCCCTGTGTGAAGTTGTATGGGAACCCCTGCATGTTTAGGGCTCTGCCGTCGGCTTGTGTTCACAATTTCTCATTCAACCTGTTGGTTTCATTCACTAATGTCATTTTAATTTCGAAAGGAATAAGGTTTGCAAATTACAGGAATATTATATAACGGATTGGGTGCCCAGTCTCCTTTTTGAAGGAGATCGCGATGAAAACATTCAGTCGCATAGGAATCATGGTGTTAATCATGGGGTGTCAGGGAGTGGCTCCAGTCTTTTCGGGGGCAGAAGAAAACCTGGTTGAGCATCCTCGGGGTAGTCAGGCAATTCAGGCACAACCGGATAGTCTGAAATCTCAGTATCTCAACATAGTCGGTCGTGTTAAGGAAATTCATGGTGATATGTATATTTTGGAGGGCACAGGATCAGACCAAACGGTTCGTGTCCATGTGGGGGGAGATACGGCATTTCCCAATGGCCAAAAGGAACCTGGTCAGGATGTCCAGGCTTTGGTTGTAGCCAAGACGGGCCATGCCTTGATCATCCGCTAAATAAGTGGATTACCCGAAGTGTACCGCGTGTGAGAAGCCTGATGCGCGGTACAAAGCAGGAGATGGAAGGTCAATACACGTTTGAAATTATCTGGATGAGCTGAGATGCGAGAGGGCGGATAGTGCAAGGTGATCACTCTGTCACATGGGGGAGATATAGTGAAAGCATTGTTCTATCCGCCCCTCCGCTAATCGGTTCTGGCCGGAGAATGAAGACCGAAATTGGGAAGGTGTACGTCAACAGAGAAAGGGGGAGCGGCTATGCGGTGCGAAATCTGCTTTCATGAAAGTACTCTGTACGATTTAGTTTCGTTGCGAAACCTCTGTGAGCATCTATACCTGGATGCCCTTGTTCGAAAAAATGACCTCACGCATCAACTGTTGAAGAAAAAACAGTCCGAGGCGGTCTATTCGGTCACCTAGTTTCAGGGAGCTAGGCCAGAGGGTTCCCAAGAGAGAGGTCTGACAGATTAGCCTGTTCCTCGGCGTGGTAGGAACTCCGTACCAGGGGTCCTGATTCCACGTGGGCAAACCCTAAATTCTCTGCCTCTTTTTTGAACGCTGCAAACTCTTCCGGGTGATAGTATCGGGCAACCGGTGCATGGTTTTTTGTGGGCCTGAGGTACTGTCCAATCGTCAGAATCTGGCATTTGACCTTTCGCAAATCCTTCATTACGGTGCTGATCTCTTCCGAAGATTCTCCCAAGCCCACCATCAGTCCGGACTTTGTTCGACCTCCCTTTGCTCGTCCTCTCTCTAACAGTTCCAAGGATCGCTGATATTTTCCTTGAGGTCGAATGGCTGGAAACAGTCTCGGCACGGTTTCAATGTTATGGTTCAGAATATCGGGAGAGGCCTGCATTACAATGTCCAAAGCTTCCAGGGATCCCTGAAAGTCTGGAATCAGGACTTCAATGGTGCAACTGGGAAGAAGACGCCGGATGGAGGCAATGGTTTCGGCAAAGATCGAAGCGCCTCCGTCGGGCAACTCATCCCGGTTCACGGAGGTAATAACCGCATGGCGCAAGTCTAATAATCGGACCGTTTCCCCGATTCTATGAGGCTCATCCCGATCGATGGGAAGCGGTCGTCCGGTTGTCACCGAACAATACCCGCATCGTCGGGTACAGATATCGCCCAGGATTAAAAATGTCGCCGTTCCATGATTCCAGCATTCCCATTGATTGGGGCAACGTGCTTCCTCGCAGATGGTGTGTAACCCATGGGTGTCGATAGCTTGGCGAATCGTTTTATATCGTTCTCCACGTTGAATCTTGATTCGAAACCAATCGGGCAGGCGTCCGGCTTTGACTTCATCAGGTTTGTGTGTGGAACGGGTGATTTGGGATGTGGGAATAAAGGTCATGGGAGTCGTGGCAGTGAAACGCTAAGCCAGTGGTGAATAATGACGACTGAGCTTCGCCTGTTGATTCAAGGGGCCCTTAGTGTCCAGGTTGGTGATCTTAGCATGGATCCTGTAACGAAGGCATCCCACAGGAGACCGCATCGTACGGATGAAACGAACCAAGGGTTTCAGGAAGTGAAGAAGGAAAAAAAGATTCTGGCAGGATGAAGATTATTGGACGATGGGGGAAAAGGTATTCGCCCAATCAATGGATTCAATATACAAGTCTCGAATAATGGCAGGTTCCAACTGCAAGGATTTTAAATCCGTCCATTCGCCCAGTTCATAGGCTTTCACGCATCCAAGTACGATGCCCAATTGTCCCGTGCCGTCTGTTAAGGCTTCGAGGATATCATCGGGTAAAGGGAGGTTTTGAAGAATTGCCTCCATACGGGTTTCGTACAGGGCTTCCAAAACCGACAAGAGTCCCGTCGTGAAATATTTTTCCGGAGCTGGATTGCCAATTTTTTTTCCTAAAAGTTCGCACAGTTTGGCCCGCACCAGGGCCATAATCAAAATCTCAGTCGGTTGCTCCTTTCCGCTGGCCATAATGATGAGCGTTGCCCAGGTCTTGATGCGATCAATGCCGACCATACAGGCGGCGTGATCGATGGAATCCACGCGGCGGGGCAATCCCACATAGGCCGAGTTGACATACCGTAAGACCTTATAACTCAAGGATAGGTCGTTCCGGATATGCTCTACCAACCGCTTGAACGGGACGTGAGGATCCTGGATTTTACCCAGCAAATCCAATAAGGCCACACGATTAGCTGGAAGCTCCCGACCCTTGATAATAGAGGGACGGTAAAAGAAATACCCTTGAAAATAGAAAAAACCCAAATCTTTGCACAGATTGAACATGTCTCGGGTTTCGACTTTTTCCGCCAGGAGGCGGACACGGTAATCGCGGAGCCGTCGCACTTCATCGCGAAGCTGTGTTTCGCTTTTTCCCAAGACATCAACCTTGACAATATCGGCCAATTCCAAAAACTGCTGGTACCGGGGGTGAAAGACAAAGTCATCAAGTGCAAGCGTGTAGCCCTGTTGAGAAAGGCTTTCCAGTGCCTCCACCATTCGTGGCGTGGGGTCCACACTTTCCAGAATTTCCAGGACCACACGATTTTTCGGCAGGGCTTCGCAATATTTTTCCAACAGAAACTGTTCGGGAATATTAAGGAAGGCCAGATGCGCTCCCACCACATGTTCCAGTCCGATATCCAGATAGGTATTGAGCAATACCGTGGCCGTGGCCATCGAATCATCCACGAAAAGAGCCTGGTCCACTTCGCAATTTCGGTATAACACCTCATACCCGATCGTTTTCAGGTTTGGTCCCAAAATAGGTTGGCGACCGACGAAGATGTCTCCGTATTTTGAAATGCTTGTAGTCATTGAGGCTTTTCCGATTCGGAGTAGATAGGGAGCAGAACCAGGAAAAACAACCCAGTTTCTGCTTCGACTCGGATTCCTCCTTCTTCAAAGGTGAAATACGCACCAGAGGCTATTAACCCGGTTGTCTTTTCGGCATTTTGCAATAAGGAGTTAAGAAAGAATAGAAATGAGAATTGGTTCTCCTGCATTTTCTGGTGTCGGAGATGGAAGGCAGAGAGAGTAGGGGAGGCAGATCAATGGAGCAGGAGAACGCCTCAATCTGGTCGACGGGCTACACGGAAGGGTTCCCTCCATCAGAGGATTTGGGGTATTTTAGGATGTTTTTCCGGGTTCTTTATCCGGGGTGGTATCAATGAGGAGGGAAGTGGCAGCTCAGTCGGGTCTAGGCTATTGAAGTGTCTGGGGTCTCCTCAGGGTTTCACGCAGGGGCAGCGTTCAGAAAGAATCGGCGACAGATCCGTGGCGCTGATGGGTCGACTAAAGAAATAACCTTGGTATTGATCGCAATGTAAAGAGATCAGAAGGTCAAGCTGCTCCTGTGTTTCCACGCCTTCCGCAACCACCTGCAGGCCAAATTCATGGGCCAGATAAATCACAACGGACACGAGAGCTTTGTCTCCTGAGTTAGTTGTGATGTCAGTCAGAAAAGAACGGTCGATTTTCAACTCATGAAGAGGGAGGCGTTTTAAATAGCTGAGAGAAGAGTAACCCGTCCCGAAGTCATCCATGGAGATCTTTAGTCCCAAGGCCATCAATTGAGTTAACGTGTTGACCGCCTCCTCAGCGTTTTTCATTAGTAAACTTTCTGTCAGCTCGAGCGTCAAATATTGTGGATCAACCCCATTGGCGTTCAGGGTCTCACTCACAAATTGGACCAGATTGCCGGCATGGAATTGTTTCGGGGAAACATTTACGGCGACCTGAAACCATAGTCCCTTGGCCTGCCACCGCGCCATTTGAGCGCAGGCTTCGTGGAGCACCCATTCACCCAGCGGCACGATCAAGCCCGTATCTTCGGCCAAAGGAATGAATTGATCCGGAAATATCATTTTGCCGTCTGGTTTTCTCCATCGAATCAGCGCTTCCACTCCCACGATGTGGCCGTGTTTCACATCAACCTTGGGTTGATAATACAACAGCAGTTGCTTGGCCTCGATGGCGTGGCGCAAATCGACTTCCATTTGCATTCGTTCGAAGCTCTTGGAATTCATTTCGCTTGAATAGAAATGAAAACTCCCTTTTTCCTGCCCGGTGGCTTGGGCGCTTGCTCCCACGGCGCACTGAATTAATGCCATCGCATCCCGTGCATCTCCCGGATAACTGGCGATGCCGATGCTGGGCCATATGGAGACTTCGGTGCCCCGAGCATTAAAGGGTTCCTCCATGATTTGAAGAATTCGAGAAGCGAGCTTGGTCGCCTGTTCGGTATGACTCATTGTTGGACACAACAGCGAGAATTCGTCGCCCTCTACGCGAAACAGGCTATCCAACGCGTTGACATCGGCTACTCCACGCCCCACGACATCTGAGCCTCGAATGCAGGAACTGATCCGTTTAGCCACCTGGGCGATTACCTGGTCCGCGACTTGAGGCCCGAATGTATTAGTCACCCGTTTATACTGGTTGAGCCTGATGTGCAACATCACCAGAATTTCGTGATGTCGTTCTGCCCGCCGAAGGAACCAGTCCAACCGGTCCAGAAACAAGCTCCGATTTGGCAGATTGGTTAACGCATCGTAGTAGGCGAGTTGATTTTGATAGGCTTTGGCGGCAAGCGTATTGCGAACTCGCAGAACTAATTCACTGGGATCGACGGGCTTGGCCAGGAAATCCGTGGCTCCTTGGTCAAGAGCCTTGAGTTTCGTCTCGGCATCCGAGGAAGAGGTCAGAATAATGACCGGAAGGTGTTGATGGCGGGTATGGGACCTGACTTGCTGCAAAATATCAAAGCCGGTGACTTCCGGCATGACCAGATCGAGGAGAAGGATGTCCGGCCGTTTCTCCTCAATTTCGGCAATAGCCCGCGAGGACTTCTCCAGGAGGACAAAATGGCGATAGCCCGCGTCCTCCAAATAGGCCTGCATGACCTCCATGGTTGTTGGTTCGTCGTCGACCATCATAATGGTTCCCTCGAGCAGTGAGTTGGCACCGCATCTCAATTCGTGAACCAATGGTGTCGTCAACGGTCCCTCCCCATTTGACGGTGTGAACAAACTTTCCTGACCTGCCTGTTCCGCGTTCATATCGCAAGACCTTCTCATCTTTTTTCAGCCCGACATTTTGACTTTCGTGTCGGAGATGCCCGTTGGACGCTTTACAAATTCTTCGGTTATTCCCCAATGGAACCTGAGTAAAAATGGTCACGAACCTCAGTGAATGTGGCGGGGGTACGTCATATGTATTCGTCCGGCAGCAGGAAATACCTACCTAACCCGGGGTAGGAAAAGTACGAGGGTTCAGCCGACCGGCTTAGATGAGGTTGGGACTTCAGTGCTCTCTGCCGGAATGAGCGGATCATCAAGTGCAATTCTTGTCGCCAGCTTTTGGATCTGTTGAAGCTTTTCATCGATGGCTGCTAGGGCAGCGGCTTTGGTGGCCTCTTCAAGCTCGGCGGCCGGCTGGTTAAATACATCGAATCCCACTGTGCCGCCGGCTCCTTTGAGCCAATGAGCCAGTTTCGCCAACGTCTCCATATCTTGATTTGAGTAGGCTTCTTCCATCGCGTGCACCTGTTCGCCCAGGCGGTTTACAAATCGTGCAATCACCTTTGTAAATCTCGGGTTGTTTGTCCCAAGGGTGGAAACAATAGGTGAGGCATCCTCCGTTTCGAACGGCCGAACAGGTGCTGGCCCAGGCATGACGGGTTCAGTGGACCGTTCACTCCCCGGCTGGGCATGGAGTAGTTGGGCCAGTTTGGACACCAAGCGGTCAATGTCAATTGGTTTGGTCAGATAGTCGGAATACCCGGCTTCAAGCAATTCCTGCTCAAATCCTTTCATGGCATTGGCGGTTAGTCCGACAATAGGCGTCTGGAAGCCTTGCTCCCGGAGCAGACGTGTGGCGGTAAATCCGTCCATTTCTGGCATCTGTACATCCATGAGGATGAGATCGTATACCGTGGCGATGGCCATCTCGATTGCCACCCGGCCATTGCCGGCTTCATCCACCGACAAGCCATACTCCTGCAATACGATCTTGAGCAGTTCGCGGTTTTCCGGCCCATCGTCCACGACCAGAATGTGTACCGACGGAAAAACCCAGTTGGTGCGTGTTGGCGTAAACTGTGGATCGATGTCTGAGGAGGCTTCCTCGGGGGTGATCCATGCCACTCCTCTCGCTTCTCCTGCATCCAGGGTAACTTTGAAGACGCTGCCCCTTTCCGGCTCGCTCTCTACTGTAATATCGCCACCCAACGCCAGTGCAAACTTTCGGCTGATGGACAGGCCAAGGCCTGTCCCGCCAAATTTTCGGGCTACGGTCACGTCCGCCTGTACAAAATCTTGAAAAATCCGGCCGGTGGCTTCCGCATTCATCCCGATGCCGGTGTCGGCCACATCGATATGAAACCGGAGCGTGTCTCCAATCAGAGGTTCCGCATAGACAGTCACCGTGACATCGCCCCGCTCGGTGAATTTCACCGCATTCCCGACCAGGTTGGTCACAATCTGCCGCATTCGGCCAGGATCACCGGTGATGGTCTCCGGAACGTCATCGGGTACCTTGAGATTGAGCCCGATGCCTTTCTCACCGGCCTTGATGCCAAGAACCTTGACCACTTCCAAAATGACCGGGAGAGGATTGAACCGGATCCGTTCAATTTCCAGGCGACCCGATTCGACTTTCGAGAGATCAAGAATGTCGTTAATGAGATCCAGTAAATGTTTGCCGCTGGAATGGATAATTTCCAGGTGTTTACGGGTTTCCGCCGAGTCCCGTCCGAACCCGCGTTTCAGCAGTTCCGTAAATCCCAGGATGGCATTCATGGGTGTGCGTATCTCGTGACTCATATTGGCCAGGAAGGCGCTTTTGGCCTGGTTGGCCGCCTCGGCTTCCTCCTTGGACTTCAGGAGCTCGATTTCGGCTTCTTCCAATTGCGTCACGTCATCAAAGCTGACCAGGACGCCCACGTGCTTGGCCCCACTGCCAAGAATAGGGGAACAATTGATCATAAACGTGAGCCGGACTCCATCCGGCAGGGTCAACCGAACCCGTTCATTTTTTTGTGCCTCCCCGGATTGCAAGGCTACATGCCAGGGGTGCATCCCCGATGCCAATGGATGGTCGTCAATATCCGACCAGGGGAACTCTCCGACCCGTCGACCTAACAGCGCTTCCGGCGTCGTGGTCAAGAGGGTGGCAAAGGCACGGTTCGCGAGCATGATCTGCTCTTTGTTGTCCAGAACGAGAAGACCTTCCGCCATCGTATCCAGGGCGGATCGTACACGTTCGGGAACCGCTTGAGAGGGGTCCAGCTGCTTCAGCATTTTGCCCAAATATACATAAAAGCCCAGGAAGCATAGCAGGGCGACAAAGGAGAGTAATTTCGTATGAGGGCTAGTAATGAAGCCCATCCAACCTTCCCCAACCAGCGGGTTGAACCGCAGTTCGATTCGTCCCCATTTGGTGGCTCCCTCCCATATCGGGACGGTGATTTGGGTGTTGGTAGACCAATCCGATTCGTGATCCTGCCATAAGTCTTCATGGTCTCCGACCGTGACCAACCGCTCTCCTGCTTCCGTGCGCAACGCCGCAGACAGGAGGTCTTGGTTCCGGTCCACCACGAGGTGCAGAATTCCTTCTAAGCGATCAACGTCTTTTTGGGTGATGAGGATTGAGGTATTCATGGCGATGGACTCGGCCAATGCGGCGCGTCCCTCGCGAACGGCGGCGAGGCGGTCAGGCATCAGGTCCAATAAACTGGCGGTCAGCAGCACGCTGATGAGCAGACTGACTTGGCCAAAGGCCAGGCGGGATTTGGTGGAAAACCCTTTCATCGCCAGGGGTGCCTGAACCAGCGGGAACGCGGTTTTTTGTCTTCGCCGATGTTCGTCGTCTTCGAAGATTTGGCTGAGGCCGAGGGTTGCTCAAACATGGTTTCGATGGAATCGTCTTCGGTGTCCGTTTGACCTTTCTTTCTGGCAGGAGTGGCCAAAATCAGCAGAGGATTAACGAATTGCCAGGCCGGAACCGACGTAAGCAGGGCGGTCAGTAACACACCACTTCGAAGAAGCCAGATAACATAGCCGACTGATAATCCGGTGGTGATCGCCATACTGGAAGCCATGTAAGACTTTTCGGAGGCCGTGACTCCGTTCAAGAGATCGCGGACACGATCGAGATCTTTCAAAAATCCCGAGGATGATGGCCATAACGATTGGATCTCACTCTTGATAGTCGAGGCGGTCAGTGATTGTTTCAGTGACTCAATCATGTTGCTGACCACATCGTCCAAACCCCTGATATGGCTGGGAAGTTCAAAGTCGGCCAATTCGTTCTTCCGAAGTTGCCCAAGGCTATCGGACTCCTTGAGAGTATGTGTCCTTGCGCCTTGATGGGCATTGGAGAAATGTCCCGGTGAAGATTCAGGGAAAATGACTTCCATGACGGTATCCCCGTCAGGCTCCTGATCCATGTTGTCGTTGGTTGGAGGAGGAGTCGGGTCGGGTACGGGATCTGGGAGGGGAGGCGGAGGAATGACCACAGGAGGGACATCCGTGACGGTAACAGCCATCGCCTGAGTGTCCACTGCAGTGCCGTCCGAGGCCTGCACGATTACGTTATATATGTTGTCGGCGCCCACATCCCCAGGTGTTTGAACATCCGGTGCAGTGATGAATGTGAGAATCCCTGTGGTCGGGTCGATGGTAAACAACGCCGCATCGGCCCCGCCGATAATGCTATAGGTCACGAGGTTGCTCTCCGCATCTGTGGCATCCACATCGGTCACCGCTGTGGTGCCCGTGAGGACGGAGATATTCGCGTTCGCGCCGCCCCCGTTCGAAGCAATGATGGGGGCATCATTGACTGGGGTCACCGTCAAGCTGACCGTCACGGTGTTCGAAGTGGCTCCCGTCAGGTCACGGATCGTATAGGTAAAGCTATCTGTGAGGGTTTCCGAGCCATCATGCGTGTAATCCACTGTTCCATTGACATTTACGCTGGTGATGGCGCCATTGGTGGGGCCTGAGACAATGGTGATGCTGGTGAGATCCAAGGCGTCATCGGCATCGGTATCATTGCCGGCCAAATTGAGCGTATTCATGGACCCCTCGTTCACGGTGAAACTATCAGCCACGGCTACGGGTGGATTGTTCGTAGGCATAATGGTCACTGTGATCGACCCTGCACCGTTAAGAGCGCCCCCGCTCCCTTGGGCTCCGGCATTGCCGTCGTTGATCGTAAAATCGATCTGTACGGTGACGGGGGGGGTGTTGCTGTTATTGGCATAGGTGATCTGCTGGAGTGCGTTATTGACCAGCGCCGTGGTGGCGTTGCCGTTGAAGGTCAGGACCAGTGTGCCCCCGCTGTTGGTGGTGACGGTGCCGATGGTCGTGCCGCCGACCACCAGGCCGCCGCTTTCGGTCAAGGCATTGAGCGTGCCGCTGTTGGCGAACACATCCTCGGCATTGGTGCCGCCATTGCGGATCAGTGTCAACGTGGCCCCGTTATAGTTATTGGCGGCATCCAGTTCGGGATCCGTAATCGTAGCGGTGCTGTCAAGCACCACCGCCGCTCCGCCTTCGGTGAAGGTGGGCGTATTGTCCAGGCCGCCGAATACAGGCTGGTCATTGGCAGTATCCACATTGATCGTGGTGCGGGCGGCGGCACTGTCTGTGGTGCCGTCGTTCACCCGCACCTCGATCAGCCGGTCCCCGTCGGTGGGAGCGTTCGTATCCATGTGCTTGTATTGAATCGCCTTGATGAGCGTTTCCACCTCGGCTTCACTAAAGGTGCCGCCCCCCTGCTTGATGATGCTGACCGTGGCGGTGCCGGAGGCCGTGGACACGCGGACATGGTAGTTGCCGCCGGTAGTGTCCTGGCCGGGCGCGTCGGTGGCCAGCGCAAAGGTGTCGCCGTCAAGGATGAGCACCTCCGAATTGCCGTCCAGCAGGCCGCTGACGGACAGGGTCACAAAAGCAAAAGCCGTACTATCTGCATCCGCCAGGTCGGTATCAGTGTCGGCAATGGCGGTGGGGCTGTCGCCCTCCGTAAATGTGAAGGCATAATCGGTGCCGGAAGCCCCACTGCTGTTATTGACATCCAGATCCAGCGTTGGGGAGGCCGTGCTTCCGAATTGGCGGGCAAAGATGTCGGTTTGCGCGCCGTCGCTGCCGGTCCACACGGCCACGAAGTTGTCGCGGTCCAGCATGGCCACGGAAGCGCGGTCCTGCGTGTTGGCGGTGGTTTGATTGATCAAAAACTCGAATCCGATTTTTTGTCCGCCGGCGTTAAATTTCTGACCGAAGACCCCTGCTCCGTCGACATGACCAGGTTGATTACCGGCGCCTTCCCACACGACGATGAATTCCCCGATATCATCCATAGTGATCGAGGGATTGGTTTGCGTAGTCAAGAGTTTCGTGGTGTTGGCGGTTTTCGGGAGGAAGAGTGGGTTGCCCGCCGCATCGAATTGCCTGACATAGACATCCACATCCAGGACTGTGGCGCGATAGGCTACGGTGAAGCGGCCGTCGCCGCTCATATCCACCGCCGCCCCACCGGCGCTGAGCTGTAAGAACACATCCACTTGACCGCTGGTTTGTGCCGTGCCGGCGCTGTTGTAGAGTTGAAAGAATACGTCGGATCCGTTATCCCAGACGACGACGAAGTTTCCGGAATCCGCGATTCCTACCGAGGGATCCTTCGCAGAGGCGGCGGTGTTGACGATAATATCACTGCCAACCAATCCACCGCCAAAGCTGCCCTGTCGAACAAAAATACCTTCGTTGCCGCCGCCGTCGCCTTCCCATGCGATGACAAAATTGCCGGCGCCATTCATGTTCACGGATGGATTTTGCTGAGTGTTGGACGTGACGGTGTTAACCCGCACGTCCCCGGCGTCAACGGCTGTGCCGTTGGCCAGGAAGCGACGCATGAACACATCGTTCCCTTGAGTCCAGGTGACGACGAAATTCCCGCTGTCGTCCATGGCCACATCGGCCCATTCGTTACTTCCGCCACCGATGTTGACTTGAAACTGGGCGACTTTCTGATTGCCGCTGGCGTCCAATACCTTGGCCAACACTTTGTTGCTTGAAGTCTCGTCCGTCCACACCATCACGTAATCGCCGTTGGGTGCAATATCGACCGCCCGTTCCGCCCCTCGGAACGGACCGCTGGTGACTTCGTTGTTTCCTGACGGATCGTTCACCGTGAACTCATTTTTCGAAACAAAGGCCGTTGACTTGTATTCGTAGGCGCCGATGTCCGGCGCGGCATCACGCGTGATGCCGCGCTGATCGACCGCAGGGGCACCCGATGTTGTGCCCGCGTTGAGGGCCAGGCTGCCGGCTAGCAGCGCATGGGTATCCGTGGGGCCGCCGTTGTCGGCGAGGACAGCAAGATTAGCGCTCACGCCGGTAATGTCGCTGCCAACAAAACCGGTCGCTCCGCCTACCACTTCGATCAGGTTGTACCCACTGCTGCTGAAACTGCCCAGGACATCATCATTGGCTGTAGCGGCCGTATTGCCGCTCACAATCGTGTTGGAAATTTGAACGAGGGCACCGTTGGTATAAATGCCACCTGCGTCATTGGCATTATTGAGTGTGAATGTGGAGTTGATCACGGTGATGGGGGTATCCGTCAAAACCCCTCCCCCTTGATTGACAGCGGTGTTGCCGCTGAACGTCACGTTGGTCAGGGTGCCTCCGTTAGCAGCGTGAAAATGAATCCCGGCGCCCTCATCTGCCAAATTATTGGCAATGAGGACCCGGTTGAGATTCAGCGTGCCGTGTACGTGAAAGGCGCCGCCGTCGCCGCCAGTACCGTTGTTATTGGACACGGTGGCATCGCTGAGATTGAGGATGCTGTTACCGTTGACATATACCCCGGCCCCATTACTGATTTCACGTCCGTTTTGAATGGTCAGCCCGCTCATCGTGACTGTAATGCTGCCTTGGGTTTCGAAAATACGTTCATTCGCGTTGCCATCGATGATGGTGGTATCGGCGCCGGCACCGGTGACGATCACATCGTCATCGATAAGCAGTTTTCCGGTGGTCAAGACATAGGTGCCCGTCGGAATGACGATCGTGTCGGTTCCGGGTGCGGCATTGGCGTCGATAATGGCCTGGCGCAGTGAGCCGGCTCCAGCATCATTGGTGTTGGTGACGGTAAAGGTCGCGAGGACCCCTTCCCAGGCTTCTTGCGTGGCTTCGCCAATGACGACTGACGTTTCTATGAAGCCCGTCGCGACTTCCAATTGCCAGTTGGCATATTCGCTGACGTGTCCGGTGCGATCCGTACTTGCGGCAATATCGGCTCCCGTCAGTTCGGCTAAGGTTTGCATGGCACCGAACCCGGCATCTCCCTGTCCAAAGTTACAACCATAGATCAGCAGGTCGGCGTCGGAAGAGAGACTTGTTCCGATTTGCGTGAACAGGTTGGCATATCGCCCGCTAATTGTCTCTTGTGTGAGAAATGTGCTGCCGAGGTGTAACTCCGCTTGATTCCCTTCGGCAATCAGATGAATGGCATCTATGTCTGAACGACCGGCCAACACTTCGGCGATTTGTTCAATCCCATCACGGGTGGAATCCAACAATACGGCTTCTGCGTCGGGATCGATTCCATGCAATAGGGTTTGATAATCCTCGACACGGGTATCGATAAAAATAATTTCATTGCGGTTGGACGGGGCAGAGAGAGACAAGCCGGAGGACCAGAGGGCGTTGCTATCGGATGTATCGGCATGGCTGGAATCGATGGTGGTGTCGCCGTTGATTTCGGGAATTTCAGTTTGGTCTTGACTGGCGGGGGTTTGCAACACCTCTGCGCCGGTGGCTAGGGCGGCGCCATCAAACATGATCCGGGGTTCGAGGGCGAGGAGCGTGCCCAGGGCGTTGGACTGCGCAACTCGAGTTGAAGGTTTGGGTGTATCTTTCTTCTTTGATCGGGACATCTTCCGGCATTGGGCTTTGATTTTTTCGCGAATAGTGGTTGTTCCTGCAGCTCTTGTTGTCTTAGGTGAGGTGTTTGCCGACCCTGAATGGCAGAGTCCAACCAGGAAACTTCTGATGATATCGCATCCCATAGACACATACTCCTAGTGCACAGGGCTCTCCGCCTTCCTTCCCTTTTCGGACATTTGAGGAATTATCTGGACGAAAGTGCAAAGGATTTGATCCAAGATGATTCGTTCTTTGCCGTTGGCAAAAAATAAACGAATGAGAGAACCCACAGTCAGTAACTGATAGAAGATGAGTAAGCCATGAAAAAGATGCACACGTGGAGCAAATCATATTGAAACGATCTGGTGGCCATACGTATTTATCAAGATTCTGAGACGTTGTTGTTCAATGCTTATGCCCTGAGTCGGATGGGAATGAAAAATGGCTCAAATTTTTAACACGAAGGAATGAAACGCCGATAAACAGAGCTGGAGTACTGTGAATTGTGACCCATTGTGTCCATTCCTGAAAGAAATGGGAAGGGTGCGAAAGAGCACGGAGCTATGGAAAATCGGAATTACGCTCACCGAATTATTCCCTCGGAAAGGCACGGATTTCGGTGAGCAGTTGACGCCGGTGCTTTCTTCAATCTTTTTCCCAGTCGACTCGATGCGTGCGACTGCTTGAGATCCAGGCGATGAATGGATGCCGGTGCAATCCGGGTTCATGATTGATCGCCGGAGAGATTATTGAATCCATTGATGATGCTATTAGCGCGTTTACATGTTCTGGTGAGTCGATATGCCATAGGAATGCTTATTCTGGTCACAGGGTGTGCAGTGATTCCGACGCCGCTCACCAATGAGGAAATTCAGCAACGGGTCAAAAAGGATCTGAATACTCTGGCTCACTATCAGCAGCCGGTGTCTCGTCCCATTACGTTGTATGAGGCCATGGCCCGGGCCCTGAAATTTAATCTGGAGACAAGAGTCGAAGTGTTGAAGGAGATGGTGGAGCATCGCCAATTGGATCTGGCTCATTATGATTTACTGCCCAAAGTCGTAGCAGACGCCGCTTATAACGGGCGCAGTAATTTTCCCGGCGCGCGGAGCCGTTCCCTGTTGTCGGGGCAAACCTCGTTGGAGCCGTCGACGTCTTCGGATAAAAATGTGTTTACGACCAACCTGACCTTGAGTTGGGACATGTTGGATTTCGGTTTGTCGTATGTGCGGGCCGAGCAGGCTGCGAATGACGTCCTGGTGGCCGAGGAAGATAAACGGCGTGTGGCGAATCGGGTGATTCAGGAAGTGCGATCGTCCTTTTGGAAAGCGGTCAGTGCCGAACGGGTGTTGGGACGGTTGGCCTTTTTGGAGGGATGGGTGCAGAAAGCCTTGGGAGAGGTGCAGACTATCAAAGACCGTCGCCTCGACTCGCCACTGCCGCTCCTCCAATATGAACGGGATTTGCTCGGAGCCCAAAGGGAAATTCAGCAACTGTATCAGGATTTGTCCTTAGCCCGGGTACACCTGGCCGAACTGATGAACCTGGATCCTGGGGAACCCTATGAATTGGCCGTGCCTGAGCATCAACTTCCCGATTTGCCCTTGCCTGTTCATCTGGACGAGCTGGAACAACGCGCGCTCATGAATCGTCCGGAATTGCGCAAAGTGGATTATCAAAAGCGAATCAACGCCAAGGAAACCCGAGCTGCCATTCTGGAGCTTCTGCCGAACATTAACATGTTTACCGGTGCCCATTATGATACGAATAGTTTTTTGTTTCATAACAATTGGCTGACGTATGGCGCCAAGGTGAGTTGGAATTTATTGAACGTGTTCCGACATCCCACCCGGAGACAAGTGATTGAGGCACAGGATCAGGTGTTGGATGCGCAAAGCTTGGCGCTGACCATGGCCATCATAACGCAGGTGCATGTGGCCTCCGCCCAGTATCAGGCTGCCTTACAGGATGTCAAAATGGCGGGACGGTATTTTGACACCCAACAGGAAATTACGGACATGATGAATCGTTCCTGGACCGTGAAAGCGACTACTGAGCATCAAGTGATTCGTGAAAAAGTGCAAAGTCTCGTGGCGGAGTTACGGCATGAGTCGGCCAAGGCCAAGGTTGAAATGGGCTATGCCAATTTGTTGGCGGCCATCGGGGAGGACCCGTTCCCCACGGATATTTCCAGCGATGAACTCGATGCTCTCACCCAGGCGTTGGAAGAACGATGGGAATGGTTACAGCGTGAAAACGTATTTTCACACCTGACTCCACTCACCCCTACCGCGGAGGTTCCCTTGCCATGATGAGCGTGAAACACGTGTTGGTTCTCTGTGTTGGCCTGTTTGTGATTCTGGGAAGCGGGGTTAAAGTTGCGGAGGCAAAAGAGCCGGATAAAGGAAAGAGCAGCCTGCGGGTGTCCGACTTGAGTACGGTCAGGGGAGTTATCAAGCCGGTCATGGAAGTGATGATCTCCAGTGAATTGCAGGCGCAAATCAAAAAGATTCCCTTCCGTGACGGGCAACGATTTAAAAAAGGTGATTTGCTGGTGGACTTTCAATGCGGAAAATATGTGGCGGAGTTACAGGCGGCTCAAGCCGAGGCGGAGTCCCGGAACATTACGACCACTCACCATGAAGAGCTGGGCAAGCTCAACGGGATCGGTCAATTGGAGATTGATGTGGCCCGGGCCGAATTGAAAAAAGCTCAGGCTGCGGAACATATCGCACAGGTCATGGTGGGCCGATGTCGCATTTCCGCTCCGTTTGATGGCCGAGTGGTCAAGGCGCTCGTGAACCCCTTTGAAAGCGTGAATCCCTACGACGAACTTCTGAGTATCCTGGATGACCAACATTTTGATATCGAATTGATTGTGCCGTCATTGGATGTGCAATGGCTGAAGGCGGGCAGTCCGTTTGCCTTTTTTATCGATGAACTGAAAACCGTCCATAAAGCCCAAGTATCACAAGTGGGTGCCCGGATCGACCCGGTGAGTCAAACCATTCGTGTGTTTGGCTCCTTCATGGAGCAACCGCCTCAGGTGTTGGCCGGGATGAGCGGAAGTGCGCGCTTTACCGATCGGAATGATCCCGAACGGAACACGTTCAAGCCGACCCTTAAACGCGATGTCGTCCCCCTGGCAAAAAAATAACAGGGCGTCTGTCAATGAAAGAATGAAGTCTCGTGTCATGATTGATGGTCCTTCAGGAATATGAACGGTCCAATGAATACGAACCCTGCCACGGGATCAAGGCGTATGGGGGGATCTGTCGCGGTGGCTGATCGTCCTGACTCCTCTCCCCGGGCTCCGGCAGCACTGCCCGGGGCCGGAGCCAAACTTTCCAGTGGTCTCTCTTCCGATATTGATCCCAAAATACTCGTCGACCTTTTGTGTCTGGAAAGCCAGATTCGTGCGGCACAATCCGTCAAGGAGTTAAGTTTTCTTCTGGCTAACGAAACCCGGCGGTTGGTGAAGTTTCGGCAGGGGTTTCTAGTCTCCATCAACCCCACTCAGCGACGGGCGTGTCGTATCGAAGCGGTGTCGAGTGTGGCGGTGCTTGACCGTCAGGCGCCCATGATTAAGTGGAATGAAACCCTGCTGGAACATTTTTGGAACAAGCATCTCCTTGAAGCTCCGCGTCATGTGGAGAGTTCGCAGATTCCGAAAGATTGGCAATTGGATTGGAAGCGCTTTGCCTTTTCTCATGTCCTGTGGTGTCCACTCCTGTGGGCGAATCAGCGGATCGTGGCTGGAATTTGGCTGGCCCGCGAAACACCTTGGCAGGAAGGTGAGGACCAGTTGATCCAGCGGGTGGCGGAAACCGCGGCCCATGCCTGGCAAGCCTTGCAGCCGTCCAACTCCCGGGCAGGGCGTTGGAAAATGCTTTTTCAGAAAAAATGGGTGTGGGCGGGGGTGACGGCTCTGCTGCTTGCCATGTGTCTTCCCGTTCGCCTGTCGACCCTGGCTCCGGTAGAAGTGATTGCGCGGGATCCGGCGGTGGTGACCGCTCCGGTGGACGGAGTCATTGCCGAGGTAGTGGTCAAGCCGAATACACTTGTGCAGGAAGGGGATGTGCTCTTTCGATACGATGACAAGAATTTTCGCAATCAATTCGATGTCGCGGAAAAAAATCTGGCGGTGGCCTTGATGGAATATCGGAAGACCTCCCAGGGGGCCTTTCTGGATGATGAGACAGGAGGGAATCTCCCGGTTCAGGCCACCGAAGTCCGTTTAAAAGAAGTGGAACGGGATTATGCCTGGGAGAGGCTGGCACAAATTGATGTGGCCGCTCCCCGGACAGGGCTTGTCATTTTTGGCGACTCGACCGATTGGGTGGGGCGGCCGGTTGTGGTGGGTGAACGCATTATGGAGGTGGCGGACCCCAACCAGATTGAGCTGAAAATCGATCTGCCGGTGGAAGATGCCATGGTTCTACAGGAAGGGGCTGATGTTGATGTTTTTTTGGATGCCAACCCCCTCAAGGCCATCGGGGCCCGGTTGGTGCATGTCAGTTATCATGCTGAAGTCTTACCGACGCAAGTGTTGGCCTACCGGGTTAAGGCGGCTCTGGCCGAGACCGGCTCACCGATCCGCATTGGTTGGCAGGGTACGGCCAAAATTTATGGAGACGATGTTCCGCTGTTCTTTTATCTCTTTCGACGGCCACTCTCGGTCGTTCGTCAAACCGTGGGGTTTTGATGCCACCGGCTTTTGCTCAAGACGATTATTCGCTCCCGCCCTTACGGGAGGATTTACAGATTTTCCCGGGCACGCCCACGCCTGAAGGAGTGCCGACCTGGAATATTCTTGACCCGGTTCGGCAGCAGTATTTTCAAATCGGTTGGACGGCCTATCACATTCTTTCCCAGTGGTCCGCCGGAACGGCAAAGAAGATCGTGACCCGTGTGACGGACACGACGACTGCGAACATTACCGTTCAGGATGTCAAAGCGTTTATGGAATTTCTTTATCGTCATAATCTGACGCGAGACGCACCGAAGGGAGGAAGCAAAGGCCTGTATGAACAGGCGGAGAGGGCCAAGCAACATTGGCTGCTCAAAGCCTTGCATCATTATCTGTTTTTTCGTATCCCTCTGGTCCATCCGGACCGCTTTCTTCGAGCGACCCTGCCGGTTGTGGCGCCCTGTTTTTCGAGGACGGCGCTGTTGCTGGTCTGTATTCTGGGCACACTCGGCCTGACCGGCGTTATCCGACAGTGGGACTCTTTTGCCAGTACGTTTTTGTTTTTTTTCTCTCCGCAGGGATTGACCGCCTATGTGATCGGCTTAGTGGGTGTCAAAATTCTACACGAGTTGGGGCATGCCTATACGTCTGCCAGATATGGGTGCACGGTGCAGACCATGGGTGTGGGATTTTTGGTGATGGTCCCGGTGTTGTATACCGACACCACCGATTCCTGGAAGTTAACTTCCCGTCGTCAACGCGCCGCCATTGCGGCTGCCGGTACGGTGGTTGAACTCAGTCTGGCGGCCCTTGCCACTTTTCTCTGGCATCTGGCTCCTGAGGGTGTGGTCCGGAGTGTCCTGTTTGTGCTGGCCACCACCAGTTGGATTATGGGACTTCTCATAAATTTGAATCCCTTGCTCCGCTTCGACGGCTACTATGTTTTGTCTGACTGGTTGGGTATTCCGAACCTCCAGGGACGGGCCTTCGCATTCGGACAATGGCGGTTGAGGGAACTGCTGTTTGCGTGGGGGGATTCTCCTCCGGAAACTCTGGCGCCGTCCCGTCAACGTTTTTTGGTTTTCTTTGCGTGGGCTATCTGGGTGTATCGGGCTGTGATGTTTCTGGGAATCGCCATACTGGTGTATCACTTCTTTTTTAAGGTCCTAGGTATTGTGTTATTCGTGGTGGAGGTGGGCTGGTTTTTGGCGTGGCCGGTATGGCAGGAAGGACAATTATGGTGGAAACGGAGGGAAGAGGTGGCGCAATCGCTTCGGGGCCGAATGGTGATGACGGCCGTCACGATTCTGGTCTTAGCCGGGTTTTTGCCTGTCGATTCCACTGTGTCGATTCCGGCGGTGCTGCAAGCTACGGAACGGGCTAGTCTATATCCACCGGCTCCATCAAAAGTTGTTGAGCTGTTGGTGAGGGAAGGGGAGGAGGTTGAGGCAGGGGAAACGCTGTTGATTCTGGAGTCGCCTTCACTTGAGCGGCAGCTTCGACTTATTGAAGAACGAAAAGCCGGCTTGCTGGTCAGGCTGCAGCGGGAGGCGGCCTATCAGACGGATCGCAATGATCATCAGGTGGTGGTGGAATCGCTGAAAGGGGAAATCCGGGAGTTGGACGGGGTGTTAGCCCTGAAGAAGCAATTGGTGATGACGGCACCGTTTTCGGGAAAGGTGACGGATTTGATGCCTTCGCTTCAGGTGGGGCGTTGGGTGAATACCAAGGAGCCCTTGGCCCATCTCATTGGCCACAGCGGTGAGGTCATTCATGCATTTGCCTCCGAAGAGGAACAGTCCCGGTTGGGAGTGGGCAGTGAGGGATGGTTTTATCCTGATGATCCACTGCGCCGGCCCCGTCGCAGTCACCTGAAAGATCTCCGGCATGTTGATGAAGCCCAAGTGGTGATGCCCTATGTGGCCTCTCTCTATACCGGTGCGATTCCTGTTCGTCAGGATGATCAGGGAAAATTGATGGCCGAACATTCAATCTATCGGGTGGAGTTACAGGTGGAGGATGATCTTCCACTATGGGACCAAGTGGTCAGAGGTGTGGTCCACGTGAAGGGGACAGGTCAGAGTTTCATGGGAAATGTCTGGACCCGTGCCGTTTCAATTCTCATTCGTGAAAGCGGCTTGTGAGCGAGGAGGTAGGGGAAAGAAAACGGTCCAAGGTTCTTGAGAAAAGGAATGAAACAAATGAAGAAGAAAGGATCTACTCTCAAAGGGGGGAATCTGGGAGCGGTTAAGGTTTCACGGACTCAAATCATGGTGGTGGGCAAACCCTGAAACGTCCAGCCCTCTCCTGTGGATTAGTTTTGATCTGGCACCATAAGACCCTGAGCATTCTTCTGATGAGAGATATGGTCCTGAATGTAATTCCTGATCCCTATATCGAATCATTCACTTGCCGTCAAAAATAGACCGAAGCTCTGGCCGTTTAGTATTCTTTGTTGAACCGAAGCGATGTTCCTCATGAAAGATGGGGCGATGGCAACGTGGCTATTGGCAAGTTCTTCTGAGCCCAGGTTCTTCTATTCCATGAAGCACTTAAGATGCCAATTGAACCTGGGCCTCTTCCATCAGGTCCAGCATAGAGGAGAGTTGTTTTCCGGCTTCCAGCATACATTCTTTCAGCGCCTCCTCGTGCAGTCCCGTCAGCGTCCATGATTCAGGAGCCACGAGGGTTTGCCACTGCATATACCCATGAGGGGACTGGAAGCCTTCAGTCAGGGCCTGGGCCATGTTTAACAGCGCGGCCTCAAAGCCATGGTTTGTAGTACCATTGGGGTGATGTTGAAATCGAATGGCGATCCCGAGATTTTTAGGGAGTTGCCAGGCATCCATAAGGGTTTGGCCGATTTCCGTAAAATCAAATCCCAGGAGGCGTTGTTCAACCATATGAACCGGTGTGTCGGTTTCCGCTGATTCACGCAAAGCTTGTTCCGCCTGTTCGGGCAATTGCTCATACAGGATTAAATGACCGATCTCTCGAAGCAAACCCTCGACAAACATTCGCTCGCTGTCGACCAGAAAGCATTTTCTAGCCAGTTCCCGTGCCACCAGTCCGCTGAAAAAACTGTTGGCCCAATAGACATCCATACTCATGACCTGTTGGTTGAGGCCGGCAAAGGTTTTGGTGATCGCGACGGCCAAGGTGAGATCGTGGAGAGGTTGCATGCCCAAAATACCCACGGCGCGGGAAATCGTTTCAACTTTTCTTGGCATGGCATAAAAGGCGCTATTCACTAATTTCAAGACCATCGTGGTCATCCCGGGATCGATGCTGATGGCTCGAGACAGGTCGGCCATGGTGGCTTCTGGAGTATCAATCACCTTTTTAACTTCCAGGTAGACTTTAGGAAGGGTATACAAGTTGGTGCAGGTTGAAACTATTTCTTCCGCAGTTTTCATCCGTTGTCCTTTTCTCTCCCTTGGTGCATGCAGTCGTATCTCATTCGTGATAAGGCTTTATACATATACGTGTTGTCGGAATTCCTCACCCATGCCTTAAATGATCTCAATGGCGGAGCTTTTCGGCTTATGGAGGACACTTTATCCGGGAATATGGCACCCCAATAGGTCCGGTACGATTTTAGGTGTGCGGTATCTTTCTGACTGGTCGGTCAGGTGGAAGGCTAGGAGCTTCTACCGAATGCCTGTCCGAAAGGAGGAGCGTCGGCTATTGACCCTGTTGGTGTGAGGACGAGGCAGGAGGCTGTGAAGGAAAGAGCTTCTTGTGAATATGTTTTCGTCCCAAGGTGATAATGGCAAAGGAGAGGCCTAAAGCGACCGGCACAAAGATGCCGGAGGCTAAGGAATAGTTGGAGAGCCATCCGAGTTCATGGAGAGCTTTAAAAATATAATTGGCTAATCCGCTAACGTAGTACGCAATGACGATGACCGAAAGGCCTTCCACGGTATGTTGAAGCACCGCTTGGCTTTTGGTGGTTTGATCGACGCTGGCTAATAGTTTCATGTTTTGATCTTGCTGGGCCAAATTTTGTTCTTGTAACAATAATTCCACTTTGGTCCGCAAGACGGCAATAGTACCTTCAAAGTCCTGTTCCAAAGCATGGATGCGAGAAAGCAATTGTTGATACCCATCGGCCACTCCGGTAATTTTTGATTCAACATAATCCGTCAGGGTTTGGCCGTATGGCAGAGGATGTTCTCGGAGAGCCAGGGTATTGCTATGCACAATGCGATCGTAGGGGACTGAGGCTGACAGCCGATACCGCATGGAATCGGCGAGTCGTCCCACTTCCAGGAAATCATGGGTCAATCCTTCCAGCCACTGTTGCAGGGTACCATGGGTGGCCTGCTTGAGTTCTCTCGTGATCAGAGTGCGTTGGTATAAATGTCGTTGTTCAAAAATTTGAACCTGATCCACTGCTCGTGAAAACGCCGGATATGGAACCAAAATCAGATGCGTGTAGTTTTCGAGGGTGGTCAGGATATCAATGAGTCTTGACAATTTAGGGCGTAACAGGAGCGGGTCGGGAGACCAGATCAGGTATCGTTCTCGACCATGTTCGTCCGGCGTAAAACTGGTGGCCACCGAAATATCTTCATTCAACACATTACTGGCATAAATTTGAGGGCCAGGAAGAAGAGTGGCTAATTCCTCCTGATCATAGGTGCGTGACGGGGTGACCAACAGGTCTAATGCGTTGACTTGAAGACCCAACGGAGAGAAAGGAAATACGTACTGAGGGAATCTCAACGGGCCGAATCCCAATAACTGAGTGTTATCACGAGGGATATGCCAGACCTGGTAGCTGTAATATTCGGTGTGAGCTTCCCAGATAGCAATGAGTCGGTCGCCCTGCGTTCCGGTTTTGACACCGAACCCCACTTTGTCTTCCAACATGATTTGGGAAGGCTCGATTCCAAGGCAGGTTAGGAGCTGCTGAAACTCTTTCCGGCTTTGTGGACGTTCGATCGGCGGGTTGGCCATGCGATAGGCCGTATGATGCAAATGGGCCGGAACATCCACCCATCCTTCTAAATATTTTTCTTGCGCCTTGTGCATCTGGCGCAAAATACCCTTGCCGGGCGAATTGGGTTTAAGGCTCATGAGTGGAAGGAGGGAAGAGGGTTCAGGGTTACGGGAAACGAGGGAATGTCCATCAGAACAAGGTTCTACCCTACCTGACAGGCCCCTCGCAAGAGGCGAAATGAGGAAAAGAGGAAGCCCGTCTACCGGGATGGATTCCTTTTCACGATGAATCGGGCAGTGGGAATCATGATGATTTAGGATATAGAGAGAAATTGAGATTGAATCCAGTCGAGTATGCGGTTTTCAGCCCAAAAAGGATCTTCCTGAAGACGGCGTCCTTGAAAAAATCCACAATGACCGCCATGGGAAGGAGTCAGGAGACGCAAGAAAGGATTTGCGTGAATGATTGGATTGATAAACATGGAGAAAGGGATAAACGGATCGTCCTGGGCGGTGATGATGAGCGTGGGTTTACAAATGCGGGATAACACCTGTAGCGAAGCGCTCTGGTCATAGTAGTCGGCGGCGTTCCGGAATCCTCCGTCCGGTCCGGTATACACATCATCAAATTCCCACATGGTGGAAATGTGCGGAAGGCGGTCAAGATCCCATCTCCCGGGATAGAGGTTCGCTTTGCGCCGGAGTTTGGCTTTTAAGCTTTTTAAAAAATACCCATGATATATCGTATTGCGTGGTTCTTGGAGGGCTCGCACGCATGCGGCCGGTTTGATGTTGGGACACACTGCAGCCAAGCCACGCAGGGCGGGAAGGCTTTCTCCTGCCTCTCCGCCGAGTTTGAGGATCAGGTTTCCTCCCATTGAATAGCCGATCAACCAGATGTGCTGACAGTGGTCCCCCTCCGTCAATTCTTGAACAATGGCTCCATAGTCCTGGCTGAGCCCCCCGTGATATAGGGTCGGGGTGAGGTGTTCTGAGCCACCACAATTTCGTTGGTTGATGCGGACGCAATTCCATCCACGGCTCCAGGCTTTTTGGGCAAGTCCCACCATGTAATGTGATTCGGTACATCCTTCTAAACCGTGGACGAGAAGCAATGTGGGTTTTTCGGAGGGACTGGTCTGCCAATGGCATTGAGTGAGCAGGCCAGTCTCGGCGGTCACGTTAAAAATTCTGGTCTGAGGGGGCGGAATCCGGGATGAGGCTGTGCGCGGCCACCACCGCGGAAACAGCGTCATGCGATGAGGACCTTTTAACCACCAGGGTGGAATGAAGGGGGGGGAATCGGCGGTGTGTATGTGCATCGGAGGCTAATCGAAGGCTAATGGATATCGTATGACAGAGATGTCCTGCAAGATTTACGAATTTCATGATTCATGAGGTCGCCAGGGGGGCGGATATTAACCTTTCTGAAGTGTCATATGCGTTGACAGGATGCAATCCCATGATGTATTCCTGCGAAGTGTTTTGAATGAATTGTTATATGAAGAAACAAGAATTATCCTCACCTCAAAAGCCTTCTCCTCCCCCACCAGGTCGTGATTCGTTCCTGATCTTCATGGTAGTCGGATGTGGAATTATGGCTGTGTTATCGTTTAACTTTGGATCCGGCAAGCCACCCAAACCCCCGGCTTCAGAGGTAAAGGGCGTGCAGGAGCGGACGCTCGCTTCCCCCAAGAAATCAGCCGAACCTGTATCGATTACTGATGTTCCACTGGCCACCGGCGATGAGCCGATTGAAAAGCTCTTTGTTCAATCCGGATGCGCCGTGTGTCATACGATTCCGGGTATTGAACCCGCCAAAGGTCGGGAGGGGCCCAAGCTGGTTTTGGGCACCAATGCTCCCTTGCGGTTGGCGGATCAAGAATATCGGGGAATGGCTACCACCATCAGGGAGTATATACAAGAGTCTATTCTCGATCCCGGGGCCTATGTGGTGTCGGGATATCAGGATCGGGTGATGCCTCGGTGGTATGGAAAACGCCTCAATGCGAAGGCTCTTGATCGAATGATCAGCTATTTAGAACAGATTACGGATTGAGCGATCGCCGAAAAGTTGGATAGAGGCCGATCGTCGTTCCTGGTCATCAGTTACCCGTTGAAGCCATTCAGCTCATCCCGCCAAAAGTTTCCGTTCACGGTTGGAACCGGAACCCGAATAATAGTCCAATATTAAAATTGTCACTATTGAGACGCCGATCGACATCCAGGTCTTGAAAGGTAAAGATGAGGGTGCTGGCCAGAGAAATGGTTCGGTTGACCGGAAAGGCGGCGGTCACTCCGAAGGGAAATGTATAACTGACATCATCATCGTCAACCCTGCCCCGTTCGAGATCGGCATACACAAAACCGAGTCCGCCAAATGGAATAATGTTCACGGCGCCCAAAGGAATGTGGTACCTCGCAATTCCCGCCAATGTAATTTGGGTGAGATCACTTCCCGGTGAAATTAATAATTGGGGTCCAATGGAAAAATGGGAGTCCAGGAAGTAATCGGCCTGAAAGTTCAGGGTAAACACTTCATCGTCAAGAGTGTCGGCTAAAAAGCCAATATCGGTTCCAAATCCCCATCGGTTTTCTGCCCTGGCTTGGGAATTTGCCCAGGCCACTGAGGCCAAGACCATCAAAATCGCAATTATGGTTTTGATCCACTTATCTGCCATGCCCGATTCTCCTTTTTATGGACGACGTGTTCCTTAGATCGCAGAATGTTGCCTGAAAGATAACCGAAATTAGGTGGTTCCTGCATCCCCTGTAATTGAAAAGCGTTGTCTGGGAAGTTAGGGATTCGAGCGTGAAGTTTGACGAAGGTCACCTGGGAGCAGGAAACGGCCATGGGATTTTGGCCTGATATCCCTCAACACTTTTAAGGTGCTCTTGCGTCTTTGGACATAAGCAGATGGGTTTTGACTCGTTATTCATGCGCTTCGTTATCGTTCGGATTCATGTGCCAGTCTTTCCTATGAAGACCAGACGGAAAGTTTGCCCGCACATGGATTGTGCAAAACAGGAAGGGCCGCATATCACGGCCCTTCCTAGATTGAATGCTTTAAATGGAAGAAAGTTACTTTTTAGATTCTTCCACCATTTTTTCGGCATCTTTCACCGCCTCTCCGGTTGTCTCTTTGACGGTTTCGCCCATTTCCCCTAATTTTTTCTCGGCTCCTTCCATGGCTTCGTTGGCCATTTCCCCAGTATTTTGAGCTGCTTCGTTGACAGCTGTGCCGGTTTTGTCCATGGCGTCTTTCATGGATTTACTGCCTTCTTTAATAGCACTATCAATTTTTTCCCCTGCTTGTTCGGCCGGTCCCTTATCACTGCTATCACCGCATCCGCTGACCAATAGGACGAAAGCCAAGCACAATAGGCTTCCGAGAATATTTCGATGAAACCGCCCAGTCGTAGAGTTGTGGTTCATTTGAGAAACCTCCTGTTTTGTGGTGAAGAACCTGTGATGCTGCCATGAATGGTGAGTATTGAGGGAATGGAGGGCTTTGACGAAGACCTTTGAAGCCTTTTCCTTATTAGCCTAGCGCACTTTTGAAGAAAGAGCAATGTGAATAGCGTGGTGGAAAGATGCTCCCTTACAACGATGCATGTGTGCAAGTCTTGAATTTTCCAAGCTTTCTTGCCCACTTGATGGTGTCGGTAGTTGGATGGGGAATATGCATAGGAGGTTTCTTTGCGAAATAGGAAAGGGAAGAGGATAGGAGCGGATGTGCCACCTCTCCGATTAGTAAACGGAGAGGTGGCTTTTCCTTGAAGGAGACTGAGGGAAAGTCGCTAACCTTAAAGGCGGTGTCCGGGAAAAGGTGAGTTTCATAATAATATTGTATTCCACCATGTCTGGATCGGGCCGCTTCATATACGAATGCTTGAAAAAGCTAATTCCATTCTAAAGAATGCTATTGACAAAGAAACCTCCTAATTTCCTTGCTCATAATGTTCATTGGCATAGGGAAATGAGCCTAAATATCTGTAAATAAACCTAATATCCAGGAAATGAGGCGATCGTTTATTGAAACTGGAAAATATTTCAAATGAATTTAACGAAAGCTTCTTCCAATGGTTCGTAATAAGTCGATCTAGATGTTTCTGTGAAGATGAGGGCGGCCTTAATTTTTCCCAAATCCGGTCGATAGAACTTGATATAACTCTTTGGATCTTTGGAAACAATTTTGATGAATTGAGGGTGTTATGGCAAAACCTGTTGGAAAGCTGAGAAAAATTAGTCTCAATGAAGTATGGGGTAATGAACCGGATGGATTCGGGTCATGGCTTCAACAAGACGAAATTCTCGAAATGTTGGGAGAAGCGATTGAAGTCGCTTTAAAACCAGCAGGGGGAGAAATTCCCCTCGACACGTTGAAAGGAGGAGTGCTAGCCAAGGATGCCAAACGCGGGAGCTATGTCATTGTCCTGGGAGCCTTATCCGGTATTCAACCTGATACGTTAGGGAAGTTGATGATATATGCTGCCGGGTTGGACGCCAAAGCGATTATTTGCGTGGGACAGGATATCTCACCGGAAATTCGCCAGACTTTCGACTGGTTAAATTCGGTTTCACGGGATGATGTGAACTTTTATGGGATGGAGTTAGAGCTCTGGCGAATTGATGATTCCGTTCCTGCGCCAAATTTCAATGTTGTCTGTCAGCCTAATATGTGGGCCCGGCAATTAAAAATGGGCCAGGATGAGGGCGAAAATGGAACTCAGACCTCAAAAGAGGCTGTTGATGCAAAATCCAAAAAAGAAGAGTTCCCCAAAGATGCGAAGGAAAAAGTTCCCGCTCCTCAAGGAAAGGTGGCAACCGGCCAAACAAAAGACGGGGTGTCTGTTCGACAAAACTTTGTGTATACCAAAACCTTTTCGTGATTTTCCTCTGGAACGATCCTTGCCTAAGGTTTGATGGACCATTCTCCCGAAGGGAGCAGGATATACTGCCCTGGTGGCGTTTGCTTCAGGGCCTTTTCGCCGGCTAAGGCTTCTACCGTAGAAAGGGCTGTTCCGTTTTTGTCGGCGATGGTTTGATACACTTCCTGCCGTTTTTGATTAATCTCCTTCATCAAGTCGATGACCGCAGTGTCCGTCGATGGCGTCACGACGCCCAAATATCCGTCCGGTCTCTCCCCGAGCATTCCTTTCTGTTTGGCTTCATCCAGGGTTACTCCCCAGCTCGGTAGAGCCAAGAAGCCGACGAGCAGACATCCGATCAGCAGTTGAGTGATACGAATTTTGTTAGGCAAGGCTCTGTCCATGGTTGCCCTCTTGAATAATTAAAATAACCCGCTTTTATCGGAAAATACAGAATCTAATTCCTTATCCACTTTGACTCGAATTTCGTGGTCAATCTTCACATTGAGGTTGATGGTAATCGGTTTTTCAGGCGGGACGACTTCAACGTGGGGAGTGCAGGCTAGAAAAAAGAGGGCACTGAGGATCGGGAGAACACCAAACCTGCCAATGGAGGATTGCCGAGAATAAGTCATATATGCCTCATCTCTGGATTAGAATGCTGGTTGGGAGAATCCTTTGGTGTGCTCATGGTTATTGGTTAGTGGGTTGAATCACGGGGTTGAGGGGGACGGACTTTGGAATCCGGGATCATCTGTTGAATGGATTTTTCTATGCCCTGAACCAATTCCAGGCTTTGGAGTAAGGCTGGAATGTTTTCCTCGATTTTGAGGTTAAAATGGATTGGACGTCCTGATTTGAAGTCCGGGTTATTACCCTCTATCCGAGTATCTAACTGTAAAGTACCATTTTTTTGATAGTCGAGACCAACATTCAGCGTATGGTAATGAAAATTCTTTAGACTTTGGATGAGCAGGTCCACATTCGGTTGAGATTTGAGCCAGGATGGCTGTCCGGAGCGGCTCATGTCAACGTGGAGTACGCCTCCCGGTGGACGCGCTTTCAATGAACCATTCTGAATTTCGATATCCGAAAAGGTCATTGTAACTGGGATTGAACCACTGAGACTCCCGGTTCCTTTTACGGAGTTCTGCTGTTCTAATTCAAGAATGTGTGCGAGGCTCATTTCTTCGACTGACAGGAGGAGTTGATGTGAAGCCTGGGTTGATTTCAAGGTGACAGGGGCAGCTGTCACTCGTCCTCCTAACAGATATACGGTTCCTTGTCGAATGGTGAGAGTGGTTTGAGGGTTGGAGAATGTCATTGATCCTGACACGATGGCAGAAATGTTTGAAAGGGGAATCGCGGCTTGCAGTTGCCTGAGACGGATGGGAGAGGGAGCAAGGGTAAGAGAGTTCTGGTCTCCCAGCAAGGCAACGTGTCCCTCTAACCCATCGAAGATCGTGTTTTTGAGGTAACCGCCTAGATCATCAAGTCGTAAAAATCCCTGCAGTCGGTCAATGTTTATTGGGAGAGGCGACTGAGTTTTTCCTCTTGTCCAGGTCATGTCAATTGAAGAAGAGAGGGTCCCGGTTCTAATATCAAACAATGGCCACGGCCAAGGCTGAAGAAACGAGCGAAGAGTCGAGGAGCCAGGCTGAAAGATCAAAGGGGAGAGCACCAATGTCCCTTTTCCACTTCCGATGTCAGGCGATACCTGGACTGTGCCCTTGATGAGAAAAAGGGCGGGAAGCCCTCGAATAGCATACTGGATTGTGACGTCGTGGGCGTTCCCTGAAAAATCAAGGATGGCATTAACCTTTGGGAATTTTTGCCCCTTCAGGCTCAGGCCGAATTCGTTAAGTTGAACCCCTCCCTCTATCAGCCAATCCGGGCCCTTTTTCTCTAATATAGATATGTTTAAGGCCAGACGTTTGATGTTCCATGGGGCCAGATTTTTCCAAGTGAGAGTGTGAAGGTTGATATCCCATCCAAAAGGTTGAATTTTCCAATTCAAGGAGGGGAGGCCCACTTGTAAGGACATTGGTTGTCTGAGTATGCCTTCTACTTGGGGAAGGTAAAAGGCCGGAGTGTGGATTCCCTTGCTGGCAAGTCGGGTTCCCGTATAAAGGTGCAGGTGGAGATCATCAGAAGAATAGGCCAATTCTCCTTTCATTCCCCAGGTTAGGTCATCGAGTAGGACAGAGTCCTGTTCAAGGGATCCCAGATGGCCCGCCGTGTGAAAAATGGCCTTTCCGGACATTCCTGATGGTTGATCCCAGTGTATCGAGGCAAGGTCCAGGGTGAGTGTGAGGTCTTCGAAGAGATTGGCCATAGCGACTTTGATCTGGCCGGCATGGATGTCCAGGGCTGGAGGATAATCGGTAAATGGAATGACCACTCCTATCGGCTGCGATATGTGCCATTGCCATGATCGTGTTAGGTGTTGGCCACGGGTTTTTGCAAAATAGCCCAATGTTGTGGAGTCCGCGACCCAGTCGACGGTGCCTTTTGTGGCCGGGGCAATGAGTAGATTGAGTACGTTATCGGCCCAGGTGAAGGCGCCGTTGGAGAAGGTGTGAAGATTGTGCAGTTGCGGTGAAAAGGTAGGCAGATGGTAGTCAAGAGAAAAATTCCCTTCTATGGAAAGACGTTCCGGATTGATTGAAGACACGGGGAATTTCCCCATCCAATCCGCCGTGAAGGTTCCACTCAAGTCATGAAATTCCGGCGCAAGAGGAAACAATGAGGTGGCAAAGGTCACCAAAGACTCGAGTTCAATTTGGACACCTCCCTGATGAGAGAGATATTCTGAGGAAACGGGAAGAATGTGTGTGGTGATGGTCAGCGCTGGATGAGATGGTGTCTGGTCCTGACCAATTAATGCGGAAAGGGTTCCCGACTGATTCACGTCAAATTGAACGATATAGGTTGGAATATCGTTGCGGTGAAAGCGAAGAAGGCCTGAAATGGCACCTCCCCGGTTTTGTATGGTTCCCTGAAGAATTGTGTGTTGGAGGGATGAAGAATCTTGGGAATGATTAATGCTAAGTTCTTCTATTTTCAAAACAGACAAAGGAAAGAAGACGCTGGGGAAGTCGGTCAATTGGGTTGCGATATTTCCTCCCTGCGTGAGTGTTTGGATGTCAGTGTATTCTTCCTGATTAGCCTCCTGGTCGATGCGTGGTACCTGCCAAATCATGTGAGAAGGCCCAATTGTCATCTGGTCCAACAGCCCGTTCTTTAAAGACTGATAGGAATATCTAATCTCTATTTGTTCCAATTGCAGATCCAGAGGAAATGAAGTGTTTGAGTATTGAAAGGAAAGCAAGGGAATTTGCCAACTGTTCCAACCAGGATGAGCAATGATCAGTTTCACGTCAGTCATCCCACGAGTTTCTAATGTCCTGGTGATGAAATAATTGAGCAAGGCTGGTACCGATGCATAGAAAATCAGAAGGATCAGAATGAGTGTCGGAATTGACCACCATAAGACACGGGCAAGGCGGGTTGTCGTAGCCATATAATCGCGGGGTGTTCACGTAGCCGTGAGTGAAAATGGGTCAGAGCGATTGAGGAGTTTTCGACGATGTTGTTTCATCCCTATCTATCGATTTCACTCTTGCCAGGGCGAAAGCTGGCTTGTATGCTTGGGCTTTCAATGAGATGGGTGAGCCTTTCTATTTCTTACCATTGTAACAAAGCGTTTTCACCGTAAGCTCGGATTTTTTCTTTTGTGATGTCTTCAGAGCAATCTCATCAACAGGATTTTATTCGAACCCAAATCCGGGAAGATCTGGAGGCCGGAAAGTTTGGGGGAAGGGTTCACACCCGGTTTCCGCCTGAACCGAACGGCCACCTGCACATCGGACATGCCAAGTCGATTTGTTTGAATTTCGGGATTGCACAGGAATTCTCCGGAAAATGCAATCTTCGTTTGGATGACACGAATCCGACCAAGGAGCATATGGATTATGTGCAGTCCATTCAAGAGGATGTTCGGTGGTTGGGATTTGATTGGGAGGGCCGACTATTTTTTGCTTCCGACTATTTCCCCCAATTGTATGCTTTTGCGGTGGGTCTCATCAAAAAAGGCCGGGCGTATGTTGATAGTCTTGGCGCAGAAGACATGAGAGCCTTTCGTGGGACACTCACGGAACCGGGACGCAACAGTCCTTATCGGAATCGTTCCGTCGAAGAAAATCTTGATCTGTTTTCCCGAATGAAAGATGGGGAGTTTGCAGATGGGACGCATGTGCTCCGGGCCAAAATTGATATGGCAGCCTCTAATATCAATATGCGTGATCCTGCGCTCTATCGTATACGTCGGGCTTCGCATTATCGCTTGGGAATGTCCTGGTGCATCTATCCGACCTATGATTTTGCTCATCCGCTCTCGGATTCCCTGGAAGGGATTTCCCATTCATTATGCACGTTGGAATTTGAAGACCATCGACCCTTGTATGATTGGGTGTTACGGGAATGTGAAGTGGCCTGTCATTCTCAACAAATTGAATTCGCGCGATTGAATGTGGCCTCTACCGTGATGAGTAAACGTAAATTGCTTCAATTAGTCGAAGAGCGCCACGTGGCCGGGTGGGATGATCCCCGGTTGCCAACGATTAAGGGGCTGAGGCGCCGGGGCTACACCCCAGCAGCCATTCGAAATTTTTGCGAACGAATTGGAGTAGCCAAACGCGATAGCGTCATCGAAATGGCTCTGTTGGAGCATGCAATTCGAGAGGATTTGAATCAAACCGCGCAACGGGTCATGGGCGTGCTTCATCCACTTCGGATCGTCATTGAAAATTATCCCGAGGGAAAGGTTGAAGAGTTGGAGGCGGTCAATAATCCCGAGGATTCCAGTCAGGGAAAGCGCACAGTTCCGTTTTCTGGTGAATTACTGATCGAACAAGACGATTTTCGCGAGGAGCCCCCCAAGAAATTTTTTCGGCTTTCGCCCGGCCAGGAAGTCCGTCTTCGGTATGCTTATATCATTCGATGTGTCGGGTTTGAAAAGGATCCCATCACCGGCCAGGTGACGGTTGTGCGGTGTACCTATGATCCGGACACCAAAAGTGGTGGGTCCCATGCGAGCCGAAAAGTGAAGGGAACGTTGCATTGGGTATCGAAGCCACATGCCATACCGGCCCAGGTTCGATTGTATGAACCTTTGTTGGGTCAGACTGGCTCCATCGGCCAGGGAGAAGAAAAAGATTTCCTGGAGCTTCTGAATCCTCAGTCCTTGATTACGGTGTCAGATTGCCGTGTGGAGCCCTGCCTTGCTAATGCTCTTCCCGGGAGTCGGTTTCAATTTGAGCGACAGGGGTATTTTTGCCTTGATCCGGATTCTACCCAACAACAGTTGGTCTTTAACCGGACAGTCTCCCTTCGGGATTCTTGGGCAAAAATCGAAAAGTCCTAGATCGGAGATAATGCGGCCTAGTCGTTTGATATTGTAAGTGCTTCCGCGGATTGCAGAAGTCTTTTTTCCTCTGATCGGGTAATGTATCTCCATTCCCCCGCTGGTATATCGAGTGTAAGCGTTCCAATTCGAATTCGCTTCAAATCCAACACCTTTAGGGGGGTATGAAATTGTGGATCTTTGAAGGAGTGAAACAGACGGCGGATATGTCTGTTTTTCCCCTCCTTTAAAACGACTTGGAGATAAGTTTTTGGTCCAATCTCACGTAGTTTTTGGACTTGGTGAACTTTTAATAGACCAAAGGTGGATGGAACGCCATTTCGTGCGTCAGAAAGATTTTCCTCTGAAATTCTTCCCCGCACAACTATGTCATAACATTTTTCGCAAACCCCGGGTTGTGTGAACAGATCAACCAGATTCCCATGCTGAGTAAAGAGCAATAGTCCTCTGGAGAGTTTATCGAGTCGGCCAATAGGTACCCAGCCATCCTGTAAAAAAAATGGAGGGAGGGCGTCGTAGACTGTCGTGCGCTGTTTTTCGTCATTTCTGGTGACCAGCAGGCCTTTGGGTTTGTGGAATATGATAAATTTTGGTGACCAATGAGTATTGGGTTGAGAGGACTGTTCTTTTTTTGTGATTCCGTTACTCATTCACGTATTTATCATTAAGTTAAAGTTATCTATATTGAAGGGCTTTTTCCGTCGTGGCGAATTTTTAGTGCGAAGGGGTTGGTTTTGGCAAGACTTTTTCGTACCCTTAGGAAGGGTCTGGGGGGGTGGTTTAAGTCGTTCAATTTTAGTACGATCTCCTTATGATGCATGCCAGATTCCCCAAAGCTAGAAATTTACTTAAAAAGGTAAAGGTAAAGGTGACACCGTATCCTGCCGATAAATCTCTGTGTGGGCAGGTTGGAAGCGGTGTAGCTTAGCAGAGGCTAGGAAACATGTTAGGAAAAATATTTTTTGTGCTTGGAATGGTCTTCTTGGCATGTTGCGTGACAGTGTTGTTTTGGATGGGCTGGATCCACGGTGTTTCGTGGTCAAATCGAAAAGTGTATCATTCCAGCCAAGTCTAGGTCCTGTTTTCTCTCACCCGTTTTCCCCTGCCTGTCTTCGATTCGAACCTGCATTTTATCTTAAGTATACGTTGATACATCTCCTATGACTCTCATAAGAGCTGGAGTTATGCACATTTATCCAGGTCCCCAGTTGTGGGCAGGTTGTCCTAAGGGGTGAATGCTTGTTGAAGACTGTCTTCTTCTACATTCGTGAATTAAAGGGTTTGCTCTAAATGCGTGCAGGGGAAGGACACCAAGCATCTGGCCAGTATGGGAATGCCTATTCCCAAGGTGCCTTAAATTGGATGGATGAGGCTACCTACCCATCCCCGAATGATTTAAATGACAGCTTTTGGCGATGGGAGTTTCTTCGGCGTCGTGCCGATTATCGACAGGATTGGGCCAATTTTTATCCACAAACGTACGAATATAATCTTGGGTGTGCACGGAATCCCAGTTATCCCACCCGCTTTAATAAACCGGTATTCCCGCCCGATCATCCGGCTTTTAAAGCACGAATGCCGAATTCTCTAGAGAAATATCATTTAAGCGGATTGCCAAATCCCGCGATCGCCAAACCGTGGATGCTTTCCTTTGATAGCGATTATGGGCGGATTTATTTCGGACAAGGACCGGATTGGATGGCCGGAGGCGATGAAGTGTCTCTCTGTTTACCGGAATGGAAAGTAGCGGCGGTCTTTGATCTCAAACGACCGTTAAACGGCCAAATTGAAAAAATCAAAGCTGACTTAACAGAATGGCAGTCACATCAGGTTGGGAAAAAACTGGAGCGGAGAAAACGACGGGATGAGTGGCCCCTGTACTTGAGAATCTTGGATGCCCTGGATCTCGGAGTACAGCCGGCTGAAATCGGGCGAGTCCTCTTCCATATTCAGCATAAGGAAGAAGCTGAGGCCAGGGTGGCCCAACTGCAAAAGTATGCCACACAGTTGAGTCTACATTTTCCGAGTTGAGAAGACATCTTCAAATTCGAGGGGGGGATTACAATTTTTCGAAGGAAAGTGGATGCGCCTATGAGCAATTTAATTGATGCCTTAAATCGTCTCCAGAGTCGACAGGGACAAGATCAGGGCGTTTCAACGGTGGAAGCCCCTCCAACCAAACATGACGGTCCTTCCTCTCCTGTGTCAGATCGGGTAGCCATTGCGCCTGATCAAATGAAACCGTCGGATACAAAATGCTTGCCGGCCATGGGCACCCATGAGTGGGTGGGTATGCTTCAAAAAGAATATTTACATGCGTTTATCCGCGAAGGGGGAGCGGCCGTCAAGTTTGGTGTGTGTACGAAAGGAGAGGCTATTCTGGAGTGCCAGACACAATTGGAAGCGATGGCTCATGAAGAGGCCTATGTATATGCCAAGGTCGATTCCCGATTCACCAAGGTTCATATGGTGGAAAAACTGTTCCATAAAATTGCCAAGCAATTGGATTGGGATGATTTGGCCTATCGATTTATGATTCGCCTGTTGAAGGATAACGGTTATCAGATTCCATCCAATCGGAAAGAGTTCTCTCTTCGGCAAATTGCCGCATTGAACGAACGAAAAGAACCCATGTTGCGGCGCGATGTACAAACCTGGCTGGAAAAAACGATTGAAGGAGATCCGGGCCTTTGCCGTGAATTTCGAATGGCCATGATTCGATTATGTTTGGCCCAACTGGATGCCGGGGATACGGATCAGGTCTTGGGAACCGCTGTCAAAGAGTGGTTGTGTGGTGACCTGCGGTTGGTTTCGGGAGTGAAAAAAGCGCTGATTTACCAGAAAGTCGCTCGCCACAACGCCAGGTATATGTTGTCGTCCCTCACGCGTTGGTTACGGCTGAGTGGGCATGGAGGATTGGTGGTGACAGTGGATATCTCGCAATACTTCCAAAAACGAAATTCGGTTGCCCAGGGAGGGGAGTTAGTCTTTTCGCCATCAGCCACCATGGATCTCTATGAGTTATTGCGCCAGTTTCTTGATGCCAGTGATGACATCGAAGGTTTATTGATGGTGATCTTAAGTCCGCAGGATTTTCTCTCTGATGTTCGCCGAGGGGTAGATCGCTATGAGCCTCTCAAGCTTCGGGTGTGGGATGATATCCGACCGAAGCATCGGCAAAATCCGTTATCCTGCCTGGTGCGGATTGGTTTGATGAACCAACCTGAGTCGATCCCCGAGTCCGTGACTAATTTGACGCCATCATTACCTATCGTTCCCGATCTTGAGGCCAGACGAGTGATCGAAGGCCTTCGGGCCGGTGTGCCCAACCGTCATGTGGTCAATGCCCTTGGGTGTTTGCAGCCGGAAATTGAAGGGCGGTTCCGGCGATTATTGGAAGCGACACAAAACAATGTTACAGCCGGAACGTGTCCCCGGGGAATGGTGATTGATGGGGAATTTGGGGCCGGAAAATCCCATGTGCTGGAATATTTACAAAACTTGGCACTGGAATCCCATTTTATTTGTAGCCGGATCGTGATCAGCAAGGAAACGCCGCTGTATCACCCTGTGCGGTTGTACTATTCCGCCATTGAATCTGCGATTATCCCCAATAAACGGGGAGAGGTCTTTACCGAAATCGCGAGTGAATGTGATGTGTGGACTCCCCGATATAAAGATCTGGTGAATTGGGTCAATAATCCCGAGAACGAAATTGACGCCCGATTTGCGGCAACCTTGTTTCTTTACGAACGCATGAGTTCGGATATGGAGCTGGGCCATCGGATGGCCCGGTTTTGGACGGGAGATCCGGTGAGTGTCGGAGATCTCAAGAAGTATTTGCAAGAAGCCGGATTTGCGGAGAAATATGCATTTGGAAAAGCCTCGGTCACCCAGTTGGCATTACAACGGTTTCAGTTTGCAGCCCGGCTTATGCAGGCTGCCGGATATTCAGGGTGGATTCTTTTGATTGATGAAGTGGAACTCATTGGACGGTATTCCGTTAATCAGCGCGCCAAATCCTATGGGGAAGTGGCGCGATTGATGCAAATGGATGGGGGCCCCAGTTTGCCTGGTCTGGGGACGGTCCTGGCTCTCACCAATGATTTTCGCAGTGAAGTTCTGGAGAAAAAAGGGGATAAGACCAAGTTGGTGGAAAAACTTCGAGTGAAAGGAACGGAGCAAGATATCCAGTTGGCTGCCAAAGCCGAACAGGGAATGAAACTGTTGGAAACCCAGCGCATCCCGATCGGACAGCCACCGGTGGACGTCATCGAGGATGTGCACCGGACGGTGCGGACGCTGCACTTGAAGGGACATGGTTGGCGTATGTGGGAGCAGGCTACGGATGCGCCGGCTACCATTATTCCGGATGCCAGCATGAGAAAATATGTAAAAAGTTGGGTAACTCAGTTGGACTTCCAACGAATGTTTCCGAATGAAGCGTGTGAATTGGAATCCGCCAATTGGAAGTTTACCTATGAGGAAACGCCTTCAAAGGCACTTCACTCCCACAAGACCGCTGAGTCCACAATCCTGCAGGATTCCGTTTCGCAAGAAGCGGAACTCGTAGCTCAAGTTTTTTCCGGTGAATCCGATCCTTCAGAACCTTCCAGTTAACTCGCACTTTCTGGTGACGATCAAATCAATAGCAGTGAGCCGGGTCGATGACTGTTCTTCCCGGCTCCTGCGGTATGGCCTGAGCAACTCTTTTGAGTTTGGTCCCTCTCCAGTTGAAATTACCTGCCGCGATCTGTAACAGTTGATGACGAAGAGTGGATTGGTCCCACTCTTTCCTCCCTAGGATTACATTCTTTTGCACAACCAACACGGTTCCCCGTTTTCCCATATTTTCCGCCTGTGGTGGCCTCTGGCGGGAAGTTGGTTATTGATGGGGTTTGAAATCCCTCTCGTTGCGATTGTTTTATCCAGATTTCCTAACCCTGAAATTCACCTGGCGGCATGGGGTGGTGTTGTATTTCCTCTGTCCCTCATCATTGAAGCGCCGATCATCATGATCCTGTCGGCTTCCACGGTGCTGTGCAAAGACGGTCCGGCCTATGTTCTTCTCCGAAACTTCATCTGGGTTTTCGGTGGAATGTTGACGATGCTCCATATGGCCGTAGCCTTTACTCCGTTATATGACGTGATTGTGGTGGACTGGTTAGGTGCACCGGCTCCCATTGTCGAGCCAGCGAGAGTAGGCTTGCAAATTATGACCCCATGGACCCTGGCCATTGCCTTGAGACGTTTTCTGCAGGGGGTGGTTATTCGGACCGGTCAAACTCGTCTTATTGTGTTGGGGACTTTCATGCGGATCTGTGTCAGTGGAAGTCTCTTGGGATTCGGGCTTTGGGAAACGGGGAGGGCAGGGATTGTGGTTGCCACGACGGCGATGGTCACCGGAGTGATCGTGGAAGCCGGATTGATTCACTTGATAGCCCGTTCGGCAATCAGGATGGTGTGGAGCCAGCCTCAGATCTCCGACTTGTCCCTTCGGAAGCTGGTGAAATTTTATGTGCCGTTAGCCGCGACACCCCTGATGACGTTGGCAACCTTACCCATTATCAGCGCCGCTTTGAGCCGAATGCCAATGGCCTTGGAGTCTCTGGCGGTGTGGCCGGTGTTGGGAGGGTTAACCTTTGTCTTCCGGAGCGTGGGATTTGCCTTTCAGGAAGTGGTGATTGCACTCAGCGTCCGTCGTGAAATGGTCATTCCGCTCAAATATTTTGCTGGAGGATTGGCTTGTTGTACGACCGGGACCTTGCTATTTCTTGCGGTCACGCCATTGGCGACGTTTTGGTTTGATGCTGTTGCGGCGTTAACCCCTGCCTTGTCCCTGATGGCTCAAAAAGGATTGTGGATTGCCCTGCTCATGCCTCTGTTTAGTCCCTGGGAAGGTTTTTTTAATGGAATACTGGTTCAACACGGCCTGACAAAATGCGTGACACAAGCCGTTTTTCTGTATGGAGTTGGGTGTTCGACTCTTTTGGGATTGGGAGTATTTTATGGAGGATGGACGGGTTTATATGTCGGACTGATGGCCGTGGTATTTGGATTAATTCTACAGACCACCTGGTTGGGTAAAAAAAGCACTCGGTTTCTTTCCACGGCTTTAAGGGAAACGGTGGTGAATGATCGCAAGTCCTGAAGGGAAAAACCTCCAGCTAAAGGAGGTGTTTGAAGGAAACTCCCTTCAGAATTTGCGAGTTTGACAGGAGGTTTGCTTGATTTAACCTATTGAAAAAAATGACAAAATTGGCCATTTAATCGGAAGGTGAAGATCAGGAATGGGTTTTGCGATTAAAATTCCTTAGTGATTAGTCCAATCGCTAATAGGGATGGTTGATTACATATCAAAACCCCGGTTCCCCTAATGAATAGAATTTTGGTTATTGATGACGATGAAAATGTGCGGGACACTGTGTCCTTATTTTTAGAAAATGCGGGGTATGCCGTGGTGGAAGGGGCGACTTCTGAGGAAGGATTTGAAAATCTTCAAGGTACGCAGGCCTCCGCAGTGATTACCGACATCGGATCGTTGTCTCATGGCGGCCAAACGCCATTTCAGAATATTCGAAAACGAAGTCCTCATTTTCCCATCATTGCCTTATCCGGCACCATGGCACATTTTCAGAGCGGGGGGAGGCCCATTCCTCATAGTCTCCGACCCACCTTCACTCTCCAAAAACCTTTTACCGTTGATGAGCTTCTTGAGATCATTCAACGGGCCCTTCTTCGCTGAAATACCCTCCTCTTTCCGATATCCTCTGATCCTTCACCCGATTCTGGATGGGCTAGGACATTATTAATGTCATCGACTAATCGTTGGGTGGTTCGAAATGTCCGGGTGGGCGTGATCCCCAGGGGAGGGTAGTGGGACGCACCTGTTTCAACAGGCTTTGGAGGTTGACCTGAGCGGCTCGAATAAGCTTGGGATCTCCGTGATGGAGTATGCTGGTCAGAGAGATAAAGATGTCCTGGTATTCCCGGCTGGCCTCGATTATTCGTTGGGAAATGGGATCGGATAAAGACGGGTCGGGCAGGGTCGGGTTGTCGTCGTCTGGGTCATTCCACAATTGTTGAATAATACGGGGATCACTATGAAGCCAGGAGACCGGGATATCCAATGCCTGGGCCATTGAGGTAATTGCGGATAACGGCGGGTCCCATTCCCCTTTTTGAAAATCCTGCAAGCTGGTCAAGTCCATTCCCGTTTTCCTGCTGAGGTCTCCAAGCGAGAGTCCTTTGTTTTGACACCACGCGCTGAGGTGCAGATGAATGGACATAGTCCGATCATAGGCAAATGTTCATTGGCCTGTCTATCGTTAAAAACTCTTTCATAACCGCATGACCTCATTTTAAGTGTTTCAGCGGGAGATTGTGGAGTGGTCAATCGAGGAGGAGATGTGGTCTGATAGAGCGGCAGGAAAAGAATAGTAGACTCAACGTGGGGCCCACTATGAAAAAAATATCGGTCACAAAGAAATCTTCCAAGGAAGCCGAGGTATCTTATTGGATTTGCTCAAGCCCCGTCGGCCGGTTATTGTTGGTTGGAAGCGCGAAAGGCTTGCAGGTGTTGCAATTTCAAGATGGAGCTCACCCGCTTGATATTCAGGGGTCATGGAAAAAGGCACGTGAGCCGTTCCGCGTTGTGATGGAGCAGTTGAAGGCATATTTTGACGGTTCGCGATTCGGTTTTCACATTCCGCTAAACCTTGAGGGTACCCCGTTTCAACGCCGAGTCTGGCAGGCGCTTCAACGCATTCCTTACGGGCGAACGGTGTCGTACGGGGAAATTGCCAGGCAGGTTGGGAGTCCTCAAGCTTCCCGCGCCGTAGGGGCGGCCAATGGCCAAAATCCGGTTTCGATCATTGTGCCCTGTCATCGAGTGATCGGTGCAAATGGAAAACTCGTAGGCTATGGCGGCGGCCTGCCCATCAAAACCGCCTTGTTGGAATTAGAGCAGTCGAGGTCGTAATACCCCTGCCCCATCTCCCATCCGCTTACTTCAAGCCTGAAACAGGTGATTTGACCCCTTGGCTCATATTTATCCCTCTATTTAATCCAAGTGGTTCATCGGTCTTGCAGGGGGTCACCACGGAAAAATCCAAAAACGGTAGCCTTCACGACCGTTCACGCAGGTTACAATTATTTACCAGACACTCTTTTTCTGCTGTCCATTTTGATTAGATCGGCTTTACTGTCGGTCAGGGATTAGGAAGTATAAAATGACTGGTGTTTTTTTGTGGGGACGACGGCGGAGTGGCTTTGAGGGTTAGCTGCCTGGATGTCCTGCACATATCGGTTTAAGGATTCATGGATGACGGGAAAGGCCAGTTGTTCCCAGGGAATGTCCGGGAGAGCGACGAGTTCCACATCCAGACTTTCCAGCCCGGCTTTAAAGTCCAGGTTTTGGAGATGGGCACGGTACACAACATAGACCTGGGAGACGTGAGGCAAGCTGAAGATCCCCAATAAGGCATAGATACTGACCTGTGCACAGGCTTCCTCCAGGGTTTCCCGTGCGGCCGCTTCTTCGGTGCTCTCGCCCAGTTCCATAAATCCAGCAGGAAAGGTCCAGAGCCCCAATCGGGGTTCGATGGCTCGCCGGCACAAAAGGATTTTATCTTTCCATTCGGGTATGCAACCCGCCACAATTTTGGGGTTTTCGTAATGGATGGTTTGGCAGGAAGGACACACGGCTCTTATAAGAGTTTCTCCCGGGGGAATTTTTTCCTCAACCAGGGTGCCGCAACGAGAGCAGTATTTGATGCAATTGGGCAAAGCGCTCGACCTAAGTTTTATTGAACAATGAGATGAGTGAAATGATTGCCCGTTTTTCACGATCTGAAGGTCTTGGGGCACACAGGCTTTTCTTTATCATACTCGGTATCGATTGTAATTCAATGCCAGTTTTAAGGGAATTCTTTCCGTCTTCCGCCTTTCTCCCTAGAATTCGGGGAGAGAACGACCTCCCAATTGGCCTGTGGATTGTGAATAATGCCAGAGCTTTGTTAAGGTTGGCACCTGCATGTGAATTTCCACATTTCTGACAGTTTTGTACATTCCTCGGACTATGGATTGGAGCGAACGGCATGGGTACGAATGATCGGCAAATTATATTTTCGTTGGTGGGCGTAGGCCGTATTCATCCACCGAAAAAGCAGGTATTAAAAGATATTTATCTGTCATTTTTCTATGGGGCCAAAATCGGCGTACTGGGATTGAATGGGTCAGGAAAGAGTACGCTGCTCAGAATTATTGCCGGGTTGGATACAAATTATATCGGTAAGATTACGATGTCCAAGGGATATACCGTTGGCATGTTTGAGCAGGAGCCGTATTTGGAGCCCGGCAAAACTGTGAAGGAAGTGGTGGAGGAGGGACGGGCGGAAGTGGTGAAACTGCTCCGTGATTATGAAGCCATCAGCCAGGCGTTTTCCGGAGATGTGAGCCCGGAAGAGATGGAGAAATTGATTGAACGGCAGGGCAAACTCCAGGAGCAAATCGAGGCAGTCAACGGATGGGAATTGGAGCATCAATTGGAGATTGCGATGGATGCGCTCCGCTGTCCACCGCCCGATGCCAAGGTGGATTTGTTATCCGGAGGCGAGCGACGTCGGGTGGCCTTGTGCCGGCTGCTGATTCAAGAGCCTGATATTTTGTTGTTGGACGAGCCCACCAACCATTTGGATGCGGAGACGGTGGGATGGTTGGAGCAGCATCTCAAGGAATATAAGGGCACCGTCATTGCGGTGACACATGACCGGTATTTTTTAGATAACGTGGCCGGATGGATTTTGGAGTTGGACCGTGGGCAGGGCATTCCCTTTCAGGGCAACTATACGTCCTGGTTGGAGCAAAAGCAGGCCAGACTGGCGCAAGAAGAAAAGTCTGAGTCCAAACGGCAGAAAACGCTGGAGCGGGAGTTGGAGTGGATTCGCATGTCCCCTAAAGGCCGTCAGGCGAAGGGGAAAGCCCGGGTGACCAAATATGAACAGATGGTGAGTGAGGAGCAGGACCGACAGACGGACGATTTGGAAATTTATATTCCGTCAGGCCCCCGGTTGGGAGATGTGGTGGTGGAGGCCGAAGGGTTGTCCAAAAGCTTTGGGGAAACGGTCCTGTTTGAGCAGCTGTCATTTTCCCTGCCCAAAGGCGGTATTGTCGGAGTGATAGGGCCGAATGGTGCAGGGAAGTCTACCTTGTTCAAAATCATTGCCGGCATTGAAAAGTCTGATAGCGGGACTTTACGAATCGGGGAAACGGTCAAGCTTGGCTATGTGGACCAAGGGCGGGTGTTGAATGATAATGTGAATGTCTGGGAATGTATAACCGGGGGCAAAGAAACGGTGCCGCTCGGGAAAATGGAGGTCAATTCCCGAGGCTACGTCTCGCGGTTTAATTTTTCAGGGTCGGATCAGCAGAAAAAAGTGAAGGATTTGTCAGGCGGTGAACGGAACCGCGTGCATTTGGCGCGGATGCTCAAGGAGGGGGCGAATTTGTTGTTGCTAGATGAACCGTCCAACGATCTGGATGTGAATACCTTGCGGGCATTGGAGGAAGGCCTGGAGCATTTCGGCGGCTGTGCCATGGTGAGCAGTCATGATCGCTGGTTTTTGGATCGGGTGGCCACCCATATTCTCGCATTTGAAGGCAATAGTCAGGTGGTCTGGTATGAGGGCAATTATTCTGAGTATGAAGGCAATCGAAAAAAACGATTGGGAAAAGCTGCCGATCAGCCCCACCGGATCCGTTACCGGAAATTGACGAAATCGTAGCGGAGATGTTTGCCGGACGTTTAAGGACATGTCAGTAAACTCCAACAAGCCGGACCCTTCCTCGTCGACTCCTTCCTCCCTTGGAAGGTCGACATCGGTGATGATTGCCCGCGTGGCGGGTATCCTCTGTGTGGCTGGTGGCTTTATTTTGGGTATTCAAGGCTTGGATCAACCTCATTCCCGTTTGTTGCCTACTGCCCTCGGTCTGATTGCGGCCGGAGTGATTGCTCAGCTGTTTGCCTTGGTGCGAACCTGGTATTTGTGGGCGAATCGAACGCAATGACCCTCTCACGGTTTCCCGGTTTCAAGAATCGGGGTCTTTGGAAACACAGAATTTGTCGTTGGCTGCTCTGTGCTATGGCTGTTTCGGTCATGAGCTGTGCCCCCTGGCGGGATAGATTTATTGATGGGGGCCTTGGGTCTCTGACCCAAACCGATGTTCGGGAAAAACTCGGGAAGCCGCATCAAGTCAAAGATCCCCTCCTGTCTGACGAGACGACATGGATCTATCGTTATGCCATTTCAGAAAGTGAGTTAGATCCTTCTGGTATTAGAACTTTTGGCAAACAGGCGGGGAGTTTGTTCGGGAGCAAGCCAGGTGGCCCTCGTGAAAAGGTTTATTGTTATAACTACGTGCTGACCTTCGATAAAGAAGGGGTGCTCCGTGACTGGGAACGAGAGGAATGTCAATTGCCCAAAGCTCCCGATCCTTTTCAACAGGGATTGCCTCCAATGAATTAGCGTGAAGGAAACGGGAAGGGTGTGATTCGGATTGGTGCAAGTCGTATTCATGATCCACAGATTGTGGGTGGGGAGAGGATCGATGATTATCACCGGTTAATTTGAGAAGGAAGAAGGCCGTACCCAAATGCCAGTTTTTCAGAGTGGTGCATTTTTTCAGCAATGTTTTTCCGTTCACCCCCTTTCGCTTTGCCTGAAGTTGGTCGGGCTACCCGAAACCGTGGGCATTTTCTGTGTGAATTGTCGAATGCGGCATCGGATGACCGTCAACCCCCTCCATTTTTCAGAGCAGAACGAACCTGGACAAGAATTCCGGGTCAACGGGCTTGATGGGCTGTACGCCTGTTTTCAAACCCACCCTGATGAGATTCGGATCACGTCGGTGAATGTTGAACGCAATGCCGTTCAGATGCGGTGTCGACCCTGTCATAAGATTTTTACCCTTGGGATTCGTCTCTTTGAAACCCACCAATCATAAGTTCTAAGGGAATGCATATCCAAACGCACAGGGTTTTGAAGAAAGCGGCCGAAGAGAGTTATTGAACATGGGCCGGTCCCGCAGGACCCTCAGTGGTACCAAGGTCCTGCGGGAAACCGACAGTTCGGAATCACACTATCGATTTGGTTGCGGAGTATAGCGAAGATAGGGTTTGACGACCCGATGTCCCTTTGGAAATAGGGCGGGCACTTCGGAATCGGTCACAGCCGGCGTAATAATGCAATCCTCGCCATCTTTCCAGTTGGCGGGAGTGGCCACTTTATATTTTGCAGTGAGTTGAAGCGAGTCAATGACCCGAAGAATTTCATCGAAATTCCGGCCTGTGGATGCCGGATAGGTCAGCGATAACTTAAGCTTTTTATCCGGACCAATCACAAAAACCGATCGGACCGTCATGTTATCCAGGGCATTCGGATGGATCATGTCATACATGTTGGCGACTTTGCGTTCCGGATCGGCAATGATGGGATAGCTTACTGTGCACTGTTGCGTTTCGTTGATGTCATTAATCCACCCTTTATGAGAATCGAGCGGATCCACACTGACGGCCAATACTTTGACATTCCGTTTTTTGAAGGCCTCGGTCATTTTCGCCATCGTACCCAGTTCGGTGGTGCAGACCGGGGTGAAATCTTTGGGATGAGAAAATAAAATGCCCCAGCCATCTCCCAACCATTCATGAAATTTGACGGTTCCTTGGGTAGTTTCTGCGGTAAAATCAGGGACGACATCTCCTAGACGTAAAGCCATGATGACCCTCACTTTTCATGATGATGTGAATAAATCCCTTCACGAAGGTTTTGAATCGATTCTTGATCTGGACCTTGATGAAGTTTTTGAATATGCTATTTCAGCCTAAGTCTAAGGCAGGGCTTGAGGCATGGTCAACAAGGTGAACCGTTGCACGAGGGTGTCGGGTTTGTGGACAGTTTAAACAAAGGAGAATACGTGTTATGGCTGGATCGTCATTGCGTGTCGCCGTGATTATGGGTAGCAAGTCGGATTGGGAAACAATGAGGCTCACCAGCGAAACGCTGACGCAATTGGGCATTTCTCATGAATGCCGTGTTCTCTCCGCACATCGGGCTCCTGATGCGCTGGTGAAATACATTGAAGAAGCTGAAGCGGAAGGTGCGAGAGTTTTCATCGCCGGGGCTGGCGGGGCAGCTCATTTAGCGGGAGTCATTGCCGCCAAGACCCAATGGCCGGTCTTGGGGGTGCCGATGCAATCCAAGGCATTGCAGGGCATGGATTCCCTGTTGTCCATCGTTCAAATGCCCAAAGGAATTCCAGTGGGCACGTTGGCCATCGGCAATGCGGGGGCAACCAATGCGGCTTTGTTGGCTGGAGCCATCTTATCTGTTGGGGACGCTACCCTGGCTAAACGTATTCAGAAATACCGGGAGAAACAAACTCAAGCGGTCTTGGCTGAACGATTGGATAATGTGTCTTAATCCCTTGGCCTGCCATTAAGGTCTATAAAGAGCGTTTACCAAAAGAAGGTTCCCCTCTCTTTGCTTACAGGCAAGGTCATCGGTTTGTAGGCTTTTGCATGTCCGCGTAAGGAACAACCTCATCACCTTTCCTGAAGCCGGAATCACCTTTCATGTCTTTTAGAGGCAAAGGGATTTTTGTCAGGTTAAGCCTGCTCTGGTGTGGTGTCCGACTTAAGGGGTGGGTGTTCTTCCTTTACGAACTCGAATCGAGAAACAAGACTCCCGTTTCGTTCTACCAGTTCTTTAAACATCTTCAGGGGTCTGACCCAGAGGCCAAACGTGCCGTATAAAGCGCGATACACCACGAGTTCCTCTTCGGTTTCTGAATGTTTGGCTATCCCAATCACCTGGTAATAGTTTCCTTTATAGTGACGATACAGTCCCGGTGAGATCATCGATGTGATCTCCGGGCTGTGGAAGAGGGATGAGTTTGCCGGTAGGCATAGAGCGCGATGTTTCCTGCCACGGAAGCATTCAGGGGGATGGATTCCTGAGCCTGTGGAATTTTCAACCGATGGGCGAAAGAAACAGCAGGAAGTCCCACGCCTTCTTCTCCAATGAGAAGACGGGTATGTTTCGGCCATGCCCAGATACCCATGTCGTCTCCAATCATATCCAACGCGGTAATCCACTGAGCCATATCAGGTTGCCCCAAGTCGCCTATGGCACATCCCCGGTGAAGGGTTAATGAAAAGACTGCTCCGCTACTGGCTCGAATGACTTTCGGATGAAACGGATGGACGGATTCATTGAGCAGAATGACCCGATCCACTCCAAACGCCCAACATCCTCGCAATAATGAACCCAAGTTTCCGGGATCTCCCATAGGACACAATATCTCGAGACCTTTGGGCGCCGCCGTGAGATCATAGGGCGACAGAGCAGGAATGCTGCAAATCCAAAGAGGAGCATGGGTGCCAAAGATGTCGAGTTCCTGAAAAAGCTGATTGGCGAGTCTGTATACCGGACCTGTGAATCCCAGTGTGTCCGATGGAGCTCCTTCGTTGGGGGTGAGTAGTTCAAGGATGGTGTGTGGGGACTGCCTGAGGAGTTCTGCTCCGATGCGTATTCCCGACAAGAGGCACTGCTGGTGCCGTTTGATGCCTGGCGTTTCGAGCAAGGACATCCACCGTTTGACCTGGGGATTGTGTGGACTGGAAATGAATTGCGGTTGTGTCTGTGACATGTATCTTTAGCCGGGATGCGCGGGAAGGGGGAATGGTGTTTTTCTGTTTTGTCGAGGAAATCTTGCCAGAAGCGGTCTTAAGAGACTTCTAGAATCTACCGATAACTCACTCTAACGAGCTATTTGTTTTGTCTCAATCCGGTAGGGCTTTCCCGGCCCTATTGTAACGATATTATGTGAATTTTCATATCTGCTGGAGGTTGGCATGTTGCCGTGGACGAACGGAAAAAAGACAAAAACCCAAGAGGCTTCATCGCCTCCATCAAGAACCTCTGAGAGTTCTGTGCCGGAAATAGACGGTACGGCCGATAAGGCCTTGGAGTCCCTGGCTAGAACCTTGCGAGTGTTCGGGCGGCACGCGTTTGAGTTGGAGGAACTTACGGCGGAAGCCATTGAAAAAGAATTTGAACGATGGGCCCTGCATGTTTTAGTCGGAACGGTTAATCAGGACGAAGCCAATGAAAGCACAGAAGGGACCATTCGACGAGATTGGGGGGAACTGGCCAGATTTGTCAATACCCATCGGCAAAAAGAACAGCAATATGTGACGAAAAATCTCCAAGATGTCCGTGAGGTCTTATGGGAGTTTACTCGGACCATGGGGCAGGCCGTGATCGAAGACCAGGAAACGGATCAAAAAGTATCGCAGTATTTGACCCAATTGCAGGAAGTCACCGTAAAAAGTTCGTTTGCCGAGATGAAACAGGCATTATTGTCAGCGGTGCAGGGCATCAAAGGTCTGGTTGATGAACGCAAGCAACGACAAGACCAACGGGTGCAACAATTAGGGGAAAAACTTCGGTCGGTAGAACGGGAGTTGGGGTCGGCACGCAAACAAATGATGGAGGATCCTTTGACTCGACTGTTCAACCGGGGCGCGTTGGATGAGCATTTGGAACGATTGGCCAGCCTGAGCTTTTTTTCGGGATCTCCCACATGTTTATTAATGGTGGATATTGATTTTTTTAAACGCATCAATGATACGTATGGGCACCCCATGGGGGATGCGGTGCTTCAACAATTGGCTGATCGGCTTGTATCGACGTTCCCTCGAAAATCTGATTTTATTGCCCGGTATGGCGGGGAAGAGTTTTGTGTGTTGTTGTCGGGAACGGGAAGAGAGCTGGCTCAACGTCTGGGGGAGCGTCTTCTGGAATCGGTTCGCACTCAGGAATTTACCTATCAGGATCAGTCAATACCGGTGACGGCTTCGATTGGGGGAGCCGAATTATTGCCGGGCGAATCCGTCTCTTCCTGGTTGGAGCGGGCCGACCGTGCCCTGTATCGGGCTAAAGAAAACGGGCGAAACCAGGTCTGCTTGGCTCAGGAAAGCAGCGGGGTCGTTTGACCTTGACGGCGTAGAGCAGTAAGGGGAACTTGTTCTAGGCTGGTTGTATTTGGTAGGAAGGGGCCAAATGCTTCAAAGCCAGACGATACGTTTGGTGAATGTCTTCCCAATTTCCCAGCCGGGTATGAAAAAAACTGGCTATTTGTGGCAGGGCTTTGTTCATGCCGTGCAAAAGAGGTCCCCAATCTTCGGCAGACACGGGTAATCTTCCTTGTGCCTGTTCCTTGACCTTTGCCAAGGCTTCTTCCGGAGAGGAGCTGATCCAGAAATCGGCAATCAATCCTGAGAGTGCCACGCTATCCACGAGGAACTGATATTCGACGGGAGTATGGAACAATTCGGGGGTGTGGCTGTATAAGATGGACACTTGAAATTCTGCGGGCAATTGCCAATGCTGAGCGAGCCAGGCACCCACCTGTGCATGGTCGACACCTAACTGTTCCAATTCAAGTTGTTTGAGGGCGTGATGGTTGCGTCCGGCCTTTTCATGTAATGCCGTGACCTCATCCCCTGCGACCTCGTTTAACGCCAAAATGCCGATATCTTGCAGCAGGGCGCCAAGAAAAACCAATTCGGGATCCGGGTAGTGAAATTGCTCTCCCAAGGCTCGTCCGGCCACACTGGCAAAAATAGATCGACGCCACAATCCGATTTGATCGATGCCGGCTTGGGGGGTATCTCGGAGATCCTTGATCAGGCGATAGAAACAAAAGGAGAGGGCCAAATTCGCGATGGTGGAAAATCCCAACAAGGTGACGGCTTGCACCGCACTCGTTACCTTATGACGAGCTCCTCCATAATACCCTGAGTTGGCCATAAACAATATTTGAGCCACCAGGCCGGGGTCTTGAGAGATCAGTTTGGCCAATTCGGAGGCGCTGGTTTCCTCGCTTTGACAGATTTTTAAAATTTTGGAGGCCAAAGGCGATAGGACCGGAAGAGAGTTGCAGGTTTTAATCCGTTCAAAAATGGAAGAACAGGGTTCACTAATAGCAGTGTCCAGGGGTAGTGAAAGTTGCATGAGCCGTCCTTCTCTCGGTATACCTTTAATAAGGCGTTGATGCAGAAAATGTCCTGTTGCACCGTGTACTACTTCCGCCTTTTCGGTTGAAAAACTGCCAGCCTTAAGGCCGGAACCTCCAAATTGTCCTGAGAAAATCCACCGGAAAGAGGATAAGTTGGATTACCTCAGGTTTATTTGGAGGTAGGAAGTTGAAAATCAATCCCGAGACGAAAGGTCAGGGGAGGAGCTGGATATCCACGAAATTCTTCATAGGAGTTATTGGTGAGATTTTCAATTACCATATATCCATTCCAGGAAGAAGAGGGACGGTAGGCAAGGGTTAAATCGAATCTGGTGTATGCCCCGACTGTGATGATTTGCGTTGGAACCTGAAAGTCTCGTCGGGATCCCACATAAATGACACGTCCCGTGACCATGAAGTCTGAAGTCAGTTGACAGGTGACGCTACCGGTGCCACGCCAGGTAGGACGATTGCGTAACCGTTCATTCGTTTCTGAAATTTGTGTTTGAAGAAAAGTCGCCGTGCCGTTGAACGACAGTCGGTTGGTGGGCGTGAGGTCTACAGAAAGTTCTACTCCCTTGGTTGTCACTCGTTGAAGATTACTGAGTTGAAAGATGCCCTGATTCAGCAAGGAGGGATCCAAGTCAATCAGGTCATGGTATTGGTTGTGAAAGTATTCCAGGCTGGCAGAAATGGTCTGATTGAGGGACTCTACCTGGAATCCTATGTCCCAGGCAGTGCTGGTTTCCGGTTCCAGTGTGGGGTTGCCGATTTGCGGATCGCCCAAGCTGGCCAGGCTCGGGAGTTTATATCCGGTTCCGTATCCCCCTCGAAGAGTTAACCACGGTTGCAGGCGGTAGCTGGCTCCCACGCGTGGGTTGAGCCGTTGGGCAAATCCTTGAGGCAGGTCGAGACGAATGCCTCCGTTGAACACAAGGGTATCGGTCGGGGACCATGTGAGTTCGCCAAACATCCCTCCCAGGACACGGTCCAGAGAAAAATCCGAAGCCGTTTCTGAGGAACCTCCGAATGAACTCAAATCTTGCGTCCCTGACCGCTCGCCGTGTTCGTATGTCAGTTGCCCTCCCCCTGAAAACCTCCATTGGGAATTCACGTCCCAGGTTTCGATAAGCCGACCTTGGAGTCGATGAAACAGGGTATTGAATTCGGCCGGAGGCACCTGAAAGATCGACGCGGGAGAAAGAATGCCCGGTGTGGAAATGGATTGGGATCGTCGTAGAAAATTCATCTGGAATTGATGGTGCCAATAATTGTAATGAGTAGCCGCGAGGACAAGGCCGGTTGAGAGTTCCTGGGTTTGGCGATGCTCGGTTGATCGAATGACGGCGAGTCGGGACCCGCCGCTCCCTTCAGGAAAGTTTCGTGTGGTGGAATCGGAAAACTGTCCCGTGAGATGCATGTCCCAATCCGAAGCGTTTTCGACATTAATGTTCCAGCCGATGGAAGTAAGTGAAAACCGGTCTTTTTCCACTTGTTCTCCATTGCGGGAATGGGCGAGTGAGAGTTGAGCGACCAAGGGCCCCAAGCGATCACTGGCCTGCAGTGTTCCCCGGAACGCTGCAAATCGTCCCCCTTCTCCCAAAACGCGAATCTTCTGTTCCGGTTGAGGTGATCGAGTGATGAAATTGACGGCTCCGGCCATGCCTTCTGATCCATAAATCGCGGAGAGGGGACCGCGAATCAGTTCAACACGCTCAATGCGTTCAATGGGCAAAGTTGATAAATCGACGGAACCTCCACGCTGGTTGGTTGAATCATTGAGAGGGATACCGTCAAGCAGGATCAGGGTAAAGTTCGGGTCGGCTCCTCTGATGTACAGAGAACTGATTCCTCCTCTCGTGCCTGTTTCATCAATGTGAATGCCCGGGATGGATTGCAGTAGTGTGGTCGGTCGATTGGGTTGCCATGAGGAAAATTGTTTCTCCTCTAGGATCGTGATACTTTGCGTGACCTGATGCAATTGAGTCGGTTGTGCGGTTCCGGTTACGACCACCGGTTCAAGTGTGGTGACCTCTGATCCCAGCGTCTGATCAGGTGTGAAGGGACTCACACAGGCGAGTAGTGAAAGAAGGACTCGACCCATGCCAGGGCCGGATGGGATGGATGGCTGCATGCGCAATGAAGTCGCTGGATTGGGATGGTTGGCAAAGTGTACCTATACCATGGGTGACCACAAGGAGACGAATGAAGATCGGTGACTATGAATAGAGCAATATCGTCATTTCGTTCCCACCCGCTTATAACCACCGGGATGCCTCCGGGGGTGTGGCATCTCGTCGCCAATGAAGGAGCCGAACGATTTAGTTATTACGGCATGCGGGTGATCTTAGTGGTGTTTATGACGAGCATGTTGATGAGTGCGGAAGGGAAAATGGATCTCATGGGTGAGGCCGAAGCCAAGACCGCCTACCATCTCTTCGCCTCGGCCGTCTATTTTTTTCCATTTTTAGGCGCGTTTTTGGCGGATGCTCTTTGGGGAAAATATCGAACAATCATTCTCTTGTCATTAGTATATTGTGCGGGCCATGTGGCATTAGCTTTGGATCACACCCGGGCGGGATTAGCAATAGGGTTGACGTTGATTGCGGTAGGGTCGGGGGGGATTAAGCCCTGTGTGTCTGCGAATTTGGGAGATCAATTCGGTACTCAAAATGCCCATTTATTACCTCGGGCCTTCTCCTGGTTTTATTTTGCCATTAACGTGGGAGCCTTTGGGTCCACGCTGTTGACCCCCTGGTTGCTGGAGCACTATGGCCCGGGGTTAGCTTTTGGTGTGCCCGGCTTATTGATGTTTGCAGCCACGGGAATTTTTTATGCTGGAAGACGAGGGTATGCTCATATTGCTCCGAGTGGTTGGTCCATCGTTCAGGATTTGAAAAATCCTCAATCATGGAAACCCATTCTCAAACTTTGTGGAATTTATGTTTTTGTGGCCTTTTTTTGGTCCTTGTACGACCAAACCTCTTCGGCTTGGGTTCTCCAGGCCAAGCATATGGATCGTCATTGGTTGGGAGTGGAATGGCTGCCTTCTCAGATTCAGGCCGTGAACCCTATTCTCATTTTAATCTTTATTCCGTTGTTTACTTATGTGGTTTATCCGGCTCTTCAATCCGTTATGACCCTCACACCCCTTAAAAAAATTGCTCTCGGTCTCTTTATCGCTGTGGGGGCTTTCTCGATTTCGGCCCTGATCGAGACTCAAATTTCGGAAGGAGCGGAACCTTCGATTGTGTGGCAATTGCTGGCGTTTGTGGTTATTACGATGGCAGAGGTTTTAGTGTCGATTACGTGTCTGGAATTTTCCTATACTCAAGCCCCGTTGAAATTAAAATCGTTAGTGATGGGCTTGTTTCTTTTGTCCGTTTCTCTTGGTAATGCCTTTACGGCTTTAGTGAATTATTGTATTCAACAATCGGATGGATCTGTTCTTTTGGAAGGAGCGGCGTATTATTGGTTCTTTGCCGGAGTAATGTTATTGGTGGCCTGTCTGTTTCTGTTTGTGGCGAAAGGTTATCGGGAGGAGAGCTTCCTGCAGGGAACGGAGTCACCGTGTCCTTAGGGTAAAGGACACGGCTGTCAGGAATTGTTTCAGACTATAGGGACTAGGAGCGGAGGTGACGGTTTTCGTCTCGACGAAGATAGAGAACTTGGTTGACCCTGAATGCCTGCTCGTAATCTCCAGGATGGATGAACTGAGAGTGAAAACATCGTCCATCGAAGATAATCAGACGATTGGGTTGCATTTCAATGAGGTAGAGGAGTTCCCAGTATTCGTTGCCTTCATTGATATAGGTTTCATCCCTTCTGGCAAACAGGGGATTGAAGATCATACTATTCTGAAAGTTTTCATACCCTTCAGGGCTGGCCAAAAATTCTTCGCTCAGCTCCAATTGATCGGCCAGTCGGCGAATGGTTTCATCAGGAACAATGGGAACCCGTTCCAAGCCCGTAGGTCGGTGGCGATACAGTCCTGTTCCTCCCAGGCAGGATTGTGCCGGATTGAGATAGACCATGGCCGTGATGTCCTGATCGATGTGCGGTTGGCGTTGTCCCACGTTCAGGCGATAGTTGTGGGTTTTGATACCTTGAAATACCACCGGCTGGGGATGAAAAAACGGGGAGAGTGCACAACCCCAAAATGTACTCAAGGTTTGAATTAATGTTGACGTGTCAAAATTGAGGCTGGCTCGCACACCGGGAAAATTGCCGACGATTTCAAATCGATCCGTATACGGGAGTTCTAATGCCACTTGAAGGATGTCATCGGGATAGTGATAAAACTGGTCGACCACCACCAGCTGGTGCCCGCCCTCTCCAATGTGCAAGCGCGTGATCTGGTGCCCGGGATGAATGGCGAAGAGATCAGGACGAATGGCTTGTGGCATCGCTTCTGTGGGGCTTGTAGGATAAAGTATTCTTGAGCGTTAGGGGCCATGGTGCCCCTGTTGTATGAAAGAGTCAAGTCTCATTTTGAAGATCTTCGGATCAACCGTGGTATGTGAAAATGAACAGATGGGAGGCAGGGAATGGCAACTCCTTATCGGGAAATTCTTGAGCATATTCGCCTGGGATTTCCACAGCCGGTCTCCGATCGGGTGCACGATTCCTATTTTGTCCACAGCATCATGCGGGCGGTGGATGCGGTGGATACGCTCAAAAGCGAGCGTCCCATTCTTGGGGAACGGAAAGACTTAGATTACGCTCCGGCTCTGAAAAGCCATTTGCCTGAACAGGGTTCAACGGTGGAGGCGGTGACGCAAGCATTAAGGAAAAGCAGAAGGAGTATACCCATTCCGAGTCCGAGGATTATCGACCGGATGGCCAATGCTTTCACTCGCCTTTTATCATTGATTGTTGGTCTTCTGAATGGAAAAGGTTGGGGGGGAATTATTCGTAGGCTTGGTCGGGGGAGGCATGTAATAATAGGGGTGCCAACACACGGCTTTCGGCGGTGAGAAACCCTCGCTCCCGGAAGCCGTGGTAGGTGAGGGTGATTTCGGTTTCCGGGCCTCTCCATGTGTATTGTTGGTTCAGTCCTCGTGCCATTCCTCCTTGAGCCACATCGGTTTTTCCAAAATAATTTTCTAAATACGTCATCAGGGATTCATGGATTCGGTCGCCACGGTAATGAAAGGTCGCACGTGCGTATTTTCCGTCAAAAGTGTAGAGCTTCATCGATTCCATCGGGATGCCCGATACTTCTGGAGAGCCCTCCCGTAGGGCAAAAATTCGAACGATATCTATTGAATCAATTTCGGTGAATTCTATTCGATTTTTTAGGGGAACTCCCCAGGGAATACCCAAGAAGCCATTTGGGTCGTTTTCAATGCGAGTTCCGGAAATCGCGGAATGGTTACCTTCCAGACAAAACAAGGCAATGGTTAACGTCACCAGGAGGGTAACCCGTAACGAATGGGATAAATGATGCATCATGGAAGCAGGGACGGTACCATGGTTGGTAGAGCAAGGCAATAATGACTTGGAGATGTCAAGGATGCGAGGTTTTCAGAAATATCAAGAGAGACAGATGGCGGAAAGAGATATCCGATTACAGGGCTTGGAATGCTGGTTGAAGATCGGTCACGGGGGAGTTCATCCGAGTCGCCGAAGTAATATCGGTTTTCGTCTGTGAGCCAGCATTGAATAAAATCCATTTTTCAGGCTGATTTTTTATGGCTTTGACTAGTTCAGCATGTAGCCAGTGGCCGGAACATTTCGCCTCAAAATGGCCGATGACAGGAATGCCTAGCAAGGCCAAGTCTCCTCTCAGATCCAGAATTTTATGCCGTACACATTCATCGGTGAACCGTAACCCGCCCTCATTCACCAGATCCGTATCCGAAAAAACGACCGTATTCAAGAGTGAGCCACCGAGTCCAAGCCCTCGGGACCATAAAAATTCCACTTCTTTCCGAAAGGCAAATGTGCGCGCGCTGGCAATTTGTTTTTGGAATTCAATAGGGGTGCAGGCATGAATGAATTCCTGTTGTTGGATCAGAGGATGATTAGGAAAGTCGATGAAATATGAAATTTGAGGGAGGGGAGAAGGGGTGACCGAAATCGACCGTTGGTCGTCTCCTACCTTAATGGGCTCAACTATTTTCAAATATGTTCGAAGCGGTTCCTGCTCAATGATACCAGCCTGTTGAATGATTTCTACAAACGTGGAGGCACTACCGTCTGCAGCCGGGATTTCCTCTCCTTCCAGTTCCACATAGACATTGTCGACTTCTAGACCAACTAAGGCTGCTAGAATATGCTCCACCGTCTGAATTTGAAAATCACCGGATTCGAGTGTTGTGCAATGATCGGTATTGCCCAAGAAATCAATGCTGGCAGGAATGGAAAGAATGCGATCTCCAACGTGCTTAACAAAGACGATCCCGGTGTTGCTTGGGGCGGGATGAATGGCCATTGAAACCGGATTACCCGAATGAAGGCCAATTCCGCTGAAAAAAGCAGACTTTGAAAGGGTTTGTTGGTTTCTCATAACTTCAGAATGTTTTGAAGAAGAGTAAAATGCAAGAAATATGCTTATTTAGAATATCTAAAGTATTGGGGGTTTGAGTGATTCCTGAAGAAGCGAGATGGGTTGCTGTTGTATGAATGCGACAGTTGTTTCATTTCTTCATATATTTCATTTGAGGGTTAATGTCTAGGTAATTTACTAGGAAGTCGACTTTTGATCGTTTTGCTTCCCCCATGTTTCAGGATAGTCTTGGTGATTTTTTAAGAATTGAAATGTGTCGTCAGGCATAGTTGCTGACGATTGAGTTTTCAGAAAGTTTGAAATAATTCCTCTATGTTTCCGATTCAAACCAGAAGTCATATACATTTCTCGAAAAAAATCCCACTTGAAATTGGCATCCGTCTTGAGTGAATTGTGAAAGTGGATTGGTTTGGTTCTGAGGGTATTGGCTAGAAGTTGAATGGCTTTTTCAATGCTGTGGTATGGAGGGGCCAGGTGGAGGTGCGAATATAAAGTTTCAAGATGGGTGCGGAATTCCTCCCGGATAGACTGGACGCAAGTTTCTGGTGGAGTTGACGGTCGAGTCACAAAAAGGATTATCCCTATAGCTTGGGAAAAAGAACCGTTGCATCATAATAGCAATGTGGGGTTCTGACAAGGGATTTAGAAATGAACCTTTGAAGTAAAAAATCTGGTTAACGAAATTTTGCAAAAGGCTCAAGTTTATTTCAGTGAAACCAGAAGATCCTTCATGGCCGGTTCCTTGAGTTTTTGAAGGGCTTTGGCTTCGATCTGACGGACTCGTTCCCTGGTCACAGACATAGATTGTCCCACTTCTTCCAGTGTCCAGGGTTCATCTTGCCCGATACCAAAGCGTAGGCGAATTACCATTTGTTCTCTGGGAGTCAGAGTTTCTAGAATCCGCTCAACCTGGTGATTGGTTTCTCTCCGTGAGACTGGGCCATCCGGGGTAAAGGTGCTCTTATCCGGTATGAAGTCGGTTAAAAAGGTATCGCCTTCCCCTATGGGTGTTTCCAAAGAAATGGGGTCTTGGAATGCTTGAAGTGTTTCTTGGACCTTTTCGGGGCTCAGTTTCAACACTTCTCCAATATCTTCTAATTGCGGCGGATGGGCAAATTGTTGAGTTAACCGTTTCGCGGTTCGCGCAATTTTGTTGGAAATCTCATTTAAATGAACAGGAACCCGGATTGTTCTGGATTGGTCGGCAAGGGCTCGGGTAATGCCCTGGCGAATCCACCATGTGGCATACGTGCTGAATTTGAACCCTTTCCGATATTGGAACCGCTCGGCCGCTTTCATGAGGCCAATGTTGCCCTCTTGCACCAGGTCCAGAAAGGCCAAGCCATGCCCGTTATACCGTTTAGCAATATCCACCACTAACCGAAGGTTGCGTTGTACTAATTCAGATTTGGACTTCTCTAAATTGTACTTGGCCTGTTTCAGTTGAAGAGATAAGGGTTGAAGGATTTTCGCTGCGCCAGGATTTAGGGCAGAAATCTCTTTGAAAACCTGGAGCACTTTTTCAACGGCTGGAGCAGAAAGTCCATTGAGGGCCAGCGTTTCTTTTAATACTGAAATGGCCGCATCACGTTCAAATCCCTTTTTTGTGGTAGCGATGCATTGTAACGCATGTTTAACAATTGACCGAATGCTGCGGGAAGCCTGGTCAATTTCTTTGGCCAATTCAATTTCGGAGTCTTTGTTCAAAAGGGGGCGACTTCCGAATGAACGGAAATAGAGGGATTCCAAAGCCGGTCCCCAGCCCTTAACCAATGGTTTTTCACCTTTGGTTTCTTGGGATTCAGTTTGTGAATGTTGAGGATCTTCAAGGACGGATTGGTAGTTCATAGGACCTTTCTTGGTGTTTAGGAACCCCCTATTTGAGGTGCACGTCAGTAACCTAGATGAGACTAATTACTGTAATGTCAAGTTTTAAAAAGCAAAAACTACGCCATTTAAGCCTATAAGGGTACTTTTTGGTTGAAAAGTTCTTGATGAATCTCATGGAATTACAGATTTCATGGGTTTCTTTTTTTATCCATTTGGCCCTAAATATGCTCAGAACCCTAAGGGATTCCTTCCTAATTGTCCGCTGGAGGTATTCAATCTGGCGGTTGGGAGGGAGGAAATCTCATGCTGTAATATGTTTCGGCATAAAATTGGCTCGCTGGATGACTCGCAAGGCAAATATTGAGAGAAAATTGACCTGGGATAGTAAAAAAATGCGGTGGGATTTGACGGATCTGTTGGATTTCTTACACATCATTACAGAATAGATCGAGATCCTCCTCTCTCCCAATCATCACTAAGACATCGCCTTTTTCCACGACATCATCCGGTTTCGGGGTGAAATTAAACGTTTCCTCCTTGACCATCCGGCCTTTGACCATTCTGCTCACTTGTTGTTTGATCCCGATAATATTCAGGTGGTGTTTGCCTCGTAACTTAATTTCCTCCAAACTTAATCCGGACAACTTCTCCGAAACGGATACTTCCTCTACAGAATAACCCGGGGCTAACTCCAAATATTCAATGACGCTGGGAGAAACCAGTCGATGTGCCAGGCGAATTGCGGCGTCTCGTTCCGGGTAAATGACTTCGTCCACTCCTAGGTTTTTCAGGATTTTTCCTTGAATAGGGGCTACGGCCTTGGCAATAATGGATTTGACACCCATTTCCTTCAGGGTCTGGACAATCAGAATACTGGCCTCAATGTTCTCTCCGATACTCACGACCGCCACGTCCACGTTTTGGGCACTTACGGCTTTTAAGGCCCGCTCATCCGTGGCATCGCACTGAACGGCGAAGGTGGCTATGTCACTGATCGCTTGAATCCTTTCTTCGTCTCGATCAATGGCTAATACCTCACATCCTTTGGTCACGAGTGTTTGGGCCACGCTATATCCAAATCGTCCGAGGCCTACAACAGCAAATAAACGTTTCATGGAAGCGTCTTCCTCATTGTGAAAGAAAGCAATGGATTGTCAGTCATCTTAACCTTTTATTCGAACCCTGGCCGAAGCCGTGGATAAAAAAAGCCATTATTCAGAGGATGACGGTCCATTAAATTCTTAATTATGGTCGGATTGAGCTTAGTGGATGAGATCGAGCCTCCTTCCAATTTGAAAGGAGCCCCTTTGGAAAACCCCGTTTTCTGTGAAAATCGATTATTCAAGCGGTGGAGGAATAACGAGGATGAGAGTCCCAGAGAAGTGTTCACAATAATATGCTGTATGAAAAGGGGTGTCAAGATTCGGAAAGGCCATGGAGTTTTAGGATTAGGAGTGAATCAAATACTCAGGAACATGTCTCCCCCCTTTGATGGGTGTCAATCGACTGTGAGAGCTTGCTAGAATGCGGCGGTCCTATGAAACAATTCCAGGCCGGACAACGCATTCATCTCGTAGATAAAAAAGAGCGTCACTATGCGGTGACTCTCCGGAGCGGGGATACCTTTCAGCATAGCGGGGATCGAATTGCCCATGATGCCATTATTGGCCAGCCGGACGGAACCATGGTGACCTTTTCGAGTGGACGGTCTATGTTGGCTCTTCAACCGACTTTGGGCGAATATACGTTAAAGATGCCAAGAGGGGCCCAGGTCATTTATCCGAAAGACTTGGCCATGATTACGACCTGGGCAGATATTTACCCGGGAGCTCGGGTTTTTGAAGCGGGAGTCGGGTCAGGCTCCCTGACTATGGCACTTCTGCGGGCGGTAGGAGACCGCGGATGTGTGGTGAGTTATGAAGTCCGTGAAGATTTTGCTGCCACGGCTCAAAAAAATATTGAGCGATATATGGGGAAAGTTCCCAACTTTTTCCTCCATATCCGTGACGCCTACGAAGGAATTGAAATTGGCGAGGTTGTTTCGGAGTGGAAATTCGATCGGCTCGTGTTGGACCTCCCCGAACCTTGGCGGGTTGTCCCCCATGCGGCTTTGGCCTTACGGACCGGGGGAATGTATTTAAGTTATGTACCCACCGTTCCTCAAGTCATGCAGACCGTTCAGGCATTGGAGCAGAGCCGGGTGTTTACACTCATAGAAACCTTTGAAACCTTGTTGCGAACCTGGAATATCAAAGGCCGCAGTGTCAGGCCAGACCATCGGATGGTGGCTCATTCCGGCTTTATCACCGTCGCGCGAAAAGTAGACAAGCAGATGTTCAAGGATGAACCGGAGGCCATTGAAGACCATTCTCGGGATCTTGGTCTCAATGAATTCAAGGAGGAGAGTGATGCAATAACCCAATTCGACCACTCCTGATTTTTCCAGGACCACGCAACCGAAAGGACCATTATGGACAATAAGGTCAAAACCATTCTCATCGCCGATGATGAGGAGGATCTTCGGTTGCTCGTCCAAGTCACCCTAGAAAATCCCTCCTATGACATTATAACCGCCGTGGATGGCCCATCTGCCCTCCACGCGATTTATTCCCGAATCCCCGATTTATTAATCCTGGATTGGATGATGCCTGGCCTCAATGGTTGTCAGGTTGTCGATCAACTTCGCCAAAATCCTCATACCGCACGAATCCCAGTCGTCATGTTGACAGCCAAAGATGAGCGTGAATCGAGCAAGGAAGTGCAAGCGTTAGGGCTGGCGGGGTTTTTGGTGAAACCTTTCAGCCCTCTGGAATTAATACATAAGGTCAGGGAGGTGTTGGCTTGAAGAAAAATCCGTCTAGTTTCCCGGAGTCATCCAGGGCGGCTATTCGCCATTCTCCACAAGGACCAGAAAAACCATTGATTCCCCCAACTCCGGAACGAAAGCAATTGGATGCCACTCGAGCTCAGTTGGTGATTTTTGCCAAAGATTTTAAAAATATGCTTCGCATGAAAGACGAACAATCTGACAAATTGAAGAAAGCCCATGCTCAATTGTTAACATATGCAAAAGATCTGAAGGTGGCGTTGGAAGCAGAGCAGCAGAAAAATTTGGAATTGGAGAAATCCTATACAGATACTATTCTTCGATTAGCTCGCGCCTCGCGGTATAAGGATGAGGAAACCGGTGCTCATATTGACCGACTCAGTCATTATTCGCAAGCCATGGCGTTATACATTGGGTGGGAGGCTTCCAAAGCCCAGGGCTTATTTATCGCGGCTCCCATGCATGATGTTGGAAAAATTGGCGTACCCGATTCGGTATTGGGCAAGCAAGGACCGTTAACCGAAGAGGAATGGCTGTCGATTCGACAGCACCCACAGTTGGGGGCAAACTTATTGGCGGGGTCCCACTCTCCGCTGCTGGAAATGGCCAGGGAGGTTGCCCTGACTCATCACGAACGATGGGATGGAAGTGGATATCCCCATGGATTGAAGGGCACCAGAATTCCGATGTCCGGTCGAATTGTCATGTTATGTGATCTGTATGATGCCCTCCGCAGTCAGCGGCCTTACAAACCCTCTTATAGCCATCAAAAAACTTGTGACATCATGCTCAATGGGAACGATCGTACCAAACCCTCCCATTTCGACCCTACCTTGCTGGAGGCCTTTAGGGAAATGCACCAGCGCTTCAACGAAATCTACACCACGGTCCAGGACATTCAATAGGGCTTGACGAGGCTTCCTTGGTGGTCAGGTGATTTATTTGGGATGCTGGACGGGATAACCGGCTTCTTCCCAGGCATTCATGCTTCCTTCTACGTTATAGACGTGTTGATATCCAAGTCGCATTAGGGTTTCGGCGGCAATATTGCTCCGGTGTCCTGATTGGCAATAGACCACTATGTGATCATCCAACTTGACATGAAGTTCCTGATGCCTGGCCTGGATGTCCCGAAAATCAATATTAAAATCGGTTCCGGGGATAAATCCACCTTGGTGTTCTTCCGGCGATCGGACATCAACCAGGACAAATCCCTTTTGATCGGGTCTTTCTGCTTTATCCAGCCCTTCTTTTACCTGTTGAACCTGTAAGATGTATGGTTCGGTAGCTGCGAAGAGAACCGGGGTGATAGTCAGGAATGCCAGAAAAAAAAGCCCGAGAGCCAGTGTGCGTTTCGTCATGATGACCTCTGGAGGTAAAAGGTGAAAGGGTATACTGCAAGTTTTTCAACAAAGTTCGGGATCTCTTGTCCGGACTTTGTTTCTCCTATTGTCCTGCTTACCCTTATTTAAAATTGTAGGACGCAATTTGCAGGATGGTCAAGGAAGAAGCTCAGTTGAGGCTTCTAGCGGAGGATGGAGAGGTAATACCGATAGCAATCGATCAGGTTGTCAGTTACCTTGAGTCAGGTCTTCAAGGGTAAGGAGGGGAAGCAGTTGGATCCCATGAGGGGAGAGAGTGGATGCTCCCTGATCGTCAGATCGATCGACAATCACCAGGCTATGTGTCACGGTCAGGTGTTGTTGTCTGGCGGCCTCCGCAGCCTTTAGAATGGAGCCGCCGGTCGTCAGGACATCATCAACGATCAAGGCGTGTTCCCCCGACTGAATGTGTCCTTCGATGAGTTTCCCCAGCCCATGGTCCTTGGGTTGCTTACGGACCACAAAGGTTTTCCATTCACGCCTGGGATTGGACGTATAGCCATAATCGGAAATGCAGGTGGCAAGGGGAATGGCACCGATTTCAAGGCCGCCAATTAAGGCAAAGGAATAATCTTTAAGTATTTCAAAAGCCAATTGTGCGACCAGGTAACGCGGTCGGGGATGTGCCAGAATGGTTCGGCAATCCACATAGTAGGGGCTTATGATGCCGGAGGCCAACCGGAATCCTTCCTTTGGATTCCATTGAAATGCTCCGAGGCGGTGAAAGGCTCCGATAAGCTCATCTTTGGGATTCATGGAATGGCTTCTACCATTGTCTTGTGAGAAATCGCAACAGAAGGGTTAAAAAGCTGTGCATTAGGGAGGGGGAATTTGGTAAAAAGGAATGTTTCTCCTAATGGAGGGTTTCTGTTCGATGTACAAATTAAAAAAACGTCCGGTAAAAAAAGATAAACCTCCTGTTTTGTATAACGTATTGGAAAATTACACCGATCATGATCCACCGGGGAATGTTATGGTTTGCGCCATGACCCAGCCCGAAAACCTCACCCTGCATGCACAGGTCCTGTCTGAAAGTTATGGAATTCCTTTGGAAACCATGGAATCGTTGCTGAAGGACGGTGGCGTCTATGTATTTCCTCAAGAGGGATTGCTGGTGACGAAGGGTGCATTTGTCGCGAAAGTCGATCCCAACGGGCAACAACCCAAACAAACCTGGTTGCTGGATTTGGAGCAATTTGCCGCGGCTGAGCGCATGCGAACCGGGTATGGTGTGTCACTAGAGGAAGCCACGGAACGTGTATTTTATCGGGGACTTCCCCAGGAATTACAGGATCGCCTGAAAAAGCCTAATTTGGGGTTGGACTATTCCAAAATCGAAAGGTCCGTTGCGGCTGGTGGAGATCTGACGTATATCGATTTCCGGAAGGATTGGTCTCCTCACTTCAAGCGAAAATGTGTCATGCCTGATGGACAACTCATTGAAACAAGTGGTTTGGAGGATTTTGCCGAATTGCATGACATTACCATGGAAGATGCCAGAAATTTATTGGACCATGGTGGAACGCTGGAACTAAAAGATCAAGGGGTGTTGGCCTGTCAAATTATTAATGGACAGCCTTCGGTGGCACGTTTTAATGTCCGGCAATACACCAAGGCTAAAGCTCTCCAACAAGAAAAAGATCTCCATGTATTGGATGCCCTAAGCGAAGTCGCCTATAAGGATCCGGTCTTGATGCGGACCCTCCGTCGGGCGGAGGCCCCTACATAGAGGCTCGTTCCAGGGGCTTTCTTTTCAATCCCATCCGATTGATTCATATCCCCGTTCCGCCAGGCAACGGTTCACAAAGGCTTTGTGAGTCGGTGAGGGCTCCGAGGCCTGAAATAATCCTCGAAAAAAACCGACGGTGGCTCCCATTGCGGCACCAACGGCGGCACCAATCCCTGCTCCTCCCCTGATGGCTCCTCCCACGGCGCCTGTGGCACCACCGACACCTGCCCCAACCACGGTATTTCCGGCCACCGTTGCGGCTCCATTCGACGCTACATATTCTTCTGCCAAAACCTGACATTCTTCAATATCTAGACTGGCCTGATCGTCTCCAACTTCCTTCAAATGCTGATTGGGGTAGAGAACCGGTTTGGGGCCTGAGCAGCCATTTCCCGCAGTGAGAAAGATCAGCAAGCATAACGTGAATATCCAGCGAGGAATGAGGTGAATGACTGGGTTTAACATGAAGTGCTCCTTTTAAGTCGTGGGAGGGGGAGATGAAAGTGGGGAAGGAGGTTTAACAAATCTGGCTGCCAGGGACATAAGGAACCTTCTGGGTAGCACTCGGGTCATCCAATAGGCAAGATGACCTTGCCACCCGATCATCACCAATGTTTGTCGGGATTCCAGGGCTTTCAACGAAACAGTCGCAACTTGATGGGGGGATTGCGGGAAGAGCACATGGCGAGGCCGATATCCTGCCGTACGATGAAAATCCGTGTCGGTAAATCCCGGGCAACACACCTGAACGGTCACCCCGGTGCCATCCGTTTCCTGCGCAACGGCTTCGAAAAAAGTGTTGAGGTAGGCTTTGGTCGCCGCATATTCGGCCATGTAGGGAATCGGGAATAAGCCGGCAAGTGACGAGACAATGATAATGGCCCCTTGGCCTTGCGCCACCATGTCAGGAAGAAACAACCTGGTACTTTCGGTGATCTGAAGGACATGAAGGTGAAGCATGTTCCTGATTTTTGAATGAGGCATAGTGGCAAAGGTGCCATACAGCCCGAATCCGGCATTGTGTATCAGGAGAGAGACGTTCCGGTTCAGCTCCAGGGCACGGGTATGTAAAGTTTGAGCGGAACTCGATTCGGTTAAATCCAAGTATTCCTTTTCTACCATGACCGCATATTTCGATTGAAGGTCTGTAGTGATCCGGTCGAGGCGATTGTGATCCCTTCCGACCAGCAACAGGTTGTATCCATGTTTGGCTAATTGCTGGGCATAGGCGGCGCCAATTCCGCGAGAGGCTCCGGTAATGATCGCAAAAGGTGGCGGATGGCTCATGGTCTTATTCAAATTTCCGTTTTAATTGATGGTACCTTACGGACCTTTTTCACAACGGTCAAATATGCGATAGGCGGCCAATCCGTTGTCGTAGTGGAAAAATGATAAAGAAAACGGACATTTTTACCGATTGAACTTTATAGCCACTTTCAACAGAACCGGGTGTGCCAGTTTTGGGAATAGATCTGAAAACAAGGGAACAGAACTGTGATGAGTCCTGAACATTTTGAGTCTATGGTGGAAGAGCATCATTCCGGAAGCGGGACCGGAGTTCTGGATTTACCGGAAGTTCCGCCTTCTTCCTCCAACCCGGAAGCATCCCCTACAGTCAGTCTTGAGCGAGCCTTGGCTGAGGTGGAGGACCAGGCCGGTAATTTGGTCAAGACCACCAAACACGTGATGGCTTCTTTTAAGAAAATTAAAGAAGCGGCCAAGGTGGGCGATTTAGGAAAGCTTCGGAAATTACTGGAGGAGGGCAAACAAGCCACGCTGGGGTTAGGCTGCGATTTTTTGAAGGCGCAGGAAAATTTAAATTTCGATGAAGCCACCTTTCTGGCAGGCAAGGCCTTTCGTCAGGAGTTGCTGACCACGGCCCAGCAAATGGGCGTGAATATCTATGAGCATGATGGATATTTATTCTCCTACCCGGTGTTGCTCAAAATCCTTCATAAAGAATGTGCAGTTTCGATTGATCGTATGCGGGAGAGCCGCCTTCGCCCTTCAGTCCTCGTCAAACGATTGAAGGAAGTGCAAAACAAACCGTTGCGGTTTAAACCTCAGACATTTCTGGAGATGCTGTACACAGCCTATTCCATCGTGGTGGCAGGACGAGGCAAACATCTGGTGGGAAAGGGAACCGTGATTCCTCTGTTGGAACTCTACCAGCTGCTCACCTTGTTGCCCTGGCAAGCTACCGAATATACCAGACAGGAATTCGGGCGAGATGTGTATTTACTGGACAAATGTGGCGCGGTAGGAACCAAGAGCGGGCATCGGGCGAATTTTCATGCCAGCACAGGTGTGCGAGATGCCAATAAAACGTTGACGGTCATTGCCCAGGGAGGACGGGAAAAAACCTACTACGGTATTTCGTTTGTCAAAACCTGATGAAGAGATCGTTATCTTAAGATTCTATCAGGGGGACCGAATATTCAGTAACTGTTACAGAAGATGTTGAGGAAAACGCTATGTCTCCACAAGAATGGTTGAACGTATTACAGGCCGGGTATTTACAAAGTTTTGTCCGTCGGGGCGGATCTACCGTCAAATTTGGAGTGGTTGAAAATCCGCAAGACATGACGGCCATCGTCCAGGGATTGGCCGATGTGGCCCGGGATGAAGGGTATGTCACGGTTCAAGTGGAGGCCCGCCGAACCAAAGTTCAATTGATTGATCTCCTCTTTCATGAAATGGCCCGCCAAATTGATTGGGATGAGTTGGCTCTTCAATTTGTCAAAAAACTGTTTAAGGACAATAAACGCAAGATTGCCGAACAGGCGAATGAGTGTCGGTGGTCGTGTCTGGCCGCTTTGAATGGGTGTGATGAAGCCGCGATTCAACGGGACGTCAATTCCTGGCTTGAGTCGGCTCTGTACCAGGATTATGAGATGAGCCGGGAATTTCGTTTGGCCATCATTCAACTGTGTCTGGCTCAATTGGATGCCCCTCCCGGAGAGTCTGCCGTGGCAGGAGCCATCAAGTCGTGGCTTCGTGGTGATCTCAAGCAAATGACACCCATGAAAAAAATGCTGATATTTCAGAAGGTCTGTCGGAACAATGCGCGCGACCTTATTGCCTCATTAGCGCATTTTCTCAGGTTGGTTGGGAAATCCGGTCTGGTGATGAGTATCGATATCTCGGCTTTTCTGGAGAGCAGCGGAAAGGGGAAGTCTTCCAGCGGTATGACCTATACCGCCTCTTCGGTGATGGATGGCTATGAAATGTTACGCCAATTTATTGATGGCTGTGACGAAATTCAAAGCTTCGCGTTAGTGGTGTTGACCCCATCCGCCTTTCTGAGCAATCAGAAGTTGGGCCTGAATCGGTATGAAGCGTTAAAGCTTCGCATTTGGGATGATGTTCGGGATAAGACCCGCCAGAATCCCTTCGCCCCCTTAGTTCGGTTGTCGGGCCAAGAGGAAAAGCTTGATGAACGCCGCTTAGTGTCCAGGGTGGGGAACCGAAAGGACGATGTCCAGCATCAACGAGTAATTGAGGCATTACGGGCTGGTGTGCCGAGTCCTGGTGTGGTGCAAGCGTTGGGGTGTTCGCAACCCACGGTGAAATCGAAATTCCAAGAGATGTTACAGGATGCCCAAGCCAGTATTCATAAGGGATGGACCACAAAAGGGATACTGGTCGAAGGCGGATTTGGAACCGGCAAATCGCATTTATTGGAATCCTTGCGACAAATGGCATTGGAAGCCAAGTTTGTCTGCAGTAAAGTGGTGATTAGTAAAGAAACCCCTCTCTATAGCCCCGCTCTTATGTTTTCTGCCGCGATTGGTGCGGCCGATATCCCATCCCGCCGGGGAGATGCCCTCTCGGAGATTGCCGGCGATTTGAATTTTCAAAGCCCCCAATACGGCGAGTTTTATGAATGGGTGCATCGCCAGGGTGGGGAAATTGATGCACGCTTTGCCGCCACCTTGTTTCTGTATGAACGGATGGTGAATGATCCCGAACTGAGTCATCGCATGATTCGATTCTGGGCCGGCGACCCTCTATCGGATACGGAGATCAAGCGATATCTGAAAGCATGCGACTCCAGTGTCTCCTACCGATTCGAGCGTGTATCACCCATGGAAATAGCGCTCCAACGTTGTAAATTCGTGTCACGCCTGATGATTGCGGCCGGCTACTCGGGATGGATCCTTCTCATTGATGAAGCAGAAATTATCGGCCGATACTCCTTTAAACAGCGTGCCCAGTCTTATGCCGAATTAGCCAGATGGCTGGGTCGGTTGGAGGCCTCTAGTTTTGCCGACTTGGGTTACAAGTCCGGGTTGGCCTCGGTCATTGCTCTGACGGATGACTTTCAAAGCGCCATTTTGGAGGAAAAAGGGGATCGGGAAAAGGTGCCGGAAAAACTGCGTGAGACGGGATCGGAAACGGATCTGGTTTTATCCCGTCAAGCCGAACAGGGTATGCGGTTGATCGAGTGCGAGCGCGTTCCTCTTGTGAGCCCCTATGATCAACTGGTTGAGGAAATCTATCACAAAATACGTGCGATCCACGGGGCGGCCTATGCCTGGGAGCCTCCGCCAGTACCCACGATTGAACAATTGTCCAGTACCCGAATGCGGGAATACGTGAAGGGCTGGATTACCGAGTGGGATTTGAAGCGATTGGATCCAGATCGGTCGGTTGATCTTGAATTAACGGAAATCAAGCATGACTATTCCGAAGACACGGAATTGGAAAACGGTCAGGAAGAGATACTCGGTCCGGCTCTTGCGGAGACATCATGATCTTCCATCCTATCCAACGATCTGGCGGGATGGCTGTATCGGCGACGAAGCATTGTAACCTATCCGGGATTCGATCAGGGCTGAAACCGGAATGAAAGATTGAGGCTATCATGGATTTGCGACCACATGAGTGGATACAAACGGTTCGACAGGAATACTTGCAACGCTTTGTCGGTCAAGGTGGAGCGGCGGTCAAATTTGTCGTGGCCCCCTCAGACCGGGATCGGGAACTCGTTCAGGAGCATTTGTTGAGTCTGTCCCAGGAAGAGCAATTTACGTTTGTATCCGTGGATGCGAAGGACACCAAGGTCCACATGATGGATAAGTTTTTTTATGCAGTCGCCAAAAAAATCCAGTGGGATGCCTTGGCGGCACAATTTGTGAGACGGCTGTTGCAAGACAATGGCTATCAGGTGCCGACAGCACCCAAAGAATGTTCCTTAGCAGAGATTGCCAGACTGAATGATCGTGCAGAGCCGTTGCTGCGCCGAGATCTGAATACGTGGCTTGAGCGCGCTATTTACCGGGATACGCACATGTGCCAGGAATTTCGCCTGGCCATGATCCGATTATGTCTGGGGCAAATGGATTCGAATGCGGAAAGTCCGTTTATGACCGAGCCTGTTAAGGCATGGCTACAAGGAGATCTGCGACAGCTCTCCACGTTAAAAGAAGCATTGATTTTTCAGAAAATCGTACGAACGAACGCTCGCTATATGTTTACGTCCTTGGCTCGATGGCTTCGTCTGGTAGGACAACCGGGATTGGTGTTGACCTTGGATTTGGGGCGATGTTTGGTGACCAAGAAGCCTGAGGTGCCGGAAGGGTTCTATTACGGCGTGTCTGCGACATTGGATGCCTATGAAATGTTGCGTCAATTTATTGACGGAACAGATGAACTTGAGGGCGTGTTGTTGGTGGTGGTGGTACCGCCGGAATTTTTAACCGATACGCGTCGAGGGCTGAATCGGTATGAGGCGTTGAAGTTACGTATTTGGGACGAAGTCCGGGATCGTCATTATCAAAATCCTTTGGGAGCCTTGATTCGGCTTTCTTCCTATGCGGAGGAATCTGCTCATTCCCCGGAAGAGAGCAACCAAACGGATCGGCCGGCGATGGCCAATGGAAATGTCAGTCATCAACGGGTGATTGAAGCCTTGCGGTCTGGAGTGCCCAATAAGGATGTCGTCCAGGCGTTGGGCAGTCGTCAGCCGGATATCGAAGGGAAGTTTAGGCGGATGCTTCAACGGATGGAGGAGCAGGTTCCCACTGGTCTTCCCACTCCGGGTTTAGTCATCGAAGGGGGATTCGGCAGCGGGAAGTCCCATCTCCTGAAGGCCTTACAACACCTGGCGGTGAAACAGCATTTTGTATGTAGTCCCATTGTGATTAGTAAGGAAACCCCCTTGTATAATAGTGTGCCGCTGTTTCGGGCAGCGATCACGAACGCCATTGTACCGGGTAAGCAAGGCGATGCGCTGACGGAAATTTGCAGTGAATTGAATTTTCAAAGCCCGCAATACGCCGATTTCTTTGCCTGGGCACATCAGGGCGCGCAAGGCTGTGATTCCAGACTGGCAGCGACGTTGTATCTGTATGAACGAATGATTAATGATCCTGAGTTGAGCCATAGGTTGATTCGCTACTGGGCGGGAGATCCTATCAGTAATAGTCAATTAAAAAAATATCTGCAAGGCTGTCCCTCCGATACCCCGTACGCGTTTGAGAAAATTTCCACCCAGGAGCTGGCTTGGCAACGATTCCAATTTGTGTCCCGGCTGATCGTGGCGGCCGGATATAAAGGCTGGATCTTGCTGATTGACGAGGCGGAGATTATCGGACGCTATTCGTTTAAACAACGCATGAAATCCTATAAGGAAATCGCTGGCTGGCTGGGACTCTTAGAGAAGACCGCTTACCCAGCCATGGGGGCCGTGGTGGCCTTAACCGATGATTTCCAACTCGCGGTGCTGGAGGAAAAGCAGGATTCACAGAAAATTGAGTCAATGAGCGAATTGAGTGAACTGTCTGGTGGAAGTCTTGAAGCCAAGGAAGCCCTCAAGGGTATTCGTTTTATCGAGCAAACAGACGATGCCCTTGTCCGGCCCTATGATTCCATGGTGGATGAACTGTACGAACGGCTGCGCACCTTGCACGGGTCTGCCTACAGTTGGGATGCCCCTCCTGTTTCGGCCGTGGAAAAACTGGCAAGTACGAGAATGCGGGAATATGTACGAGGGTGGATTACGGAGTGGGACTTACGAAGACTGTATCCCGATGTTCAGCTGGATATCGAAATCACGGAAGTGCGACAAAACTATGAAGAGGATCAGGAGTTTGAAGCTCCTTCAATGGATGAGTCCGAGGGCCACCTTCCGGAATCGGAATCCGAGGACACCTTGATGGCCTTGGCGCTTCAGAACCAAGCGCCCATGTGAAAATGTTTCACGGGGCTTGGGCCTGCAATCAGCCCGGGAATACCGGTAAATCTCGTGGCAGGGTTCCAGGGCGTGGTGGACTAGTTGGAATTGTTCGGACGCCCGCCGAACGGACGTCGATCTTCCTGAGGCCGCGCTTCATTGACCACCAGAATCCGGCCGCCCATGTCTGTCTCGTGTAAGGCCGTGATCGCGGTCTGGGCTTCATCTGGGCTAGACATTTCCACAAAACCAAATCCCCGCGATCGCCCGGTGTAGCGATCCATGATCACTTTGGCGGATACCACGTTTCCATGGGCGGAAAAGTGATCTCGTAGGTCCTGATCGGTCGTGGCAAAAGGTAAATTTCCGACGTACAGTTTGACACCCATCCTGGTCCTCCTGATTAGTCTATGGTGACGCCTTTCCTCATTGCACGGTGGAGTAACCGTGTAATGTGTGAAGAATGAATTCCTCTTCCTCCGAAAGCCTAGCACTCAGGATTTTTCAATGCAACGGAGGGTGGAACAGGGAAGAACCGGTCAGGAATGGGAGAAATGGCCAGGAATATGAGCGGTCTCACGCTCAATAACCGTTTCAGAAAAACCGATAGGACAGACGAGAGAGTCTCCTCACTATGCCGAGTATATTTTCCAGCTTATTAGACCGGTCTCCTCAATTAAAGAATCGGTCGAGATGGGCTTCCATGCTGAATCGCGTCACGTCCTCATCGGGGATGGGGGCTACCCTCGTGAAGAGCTTGTCTGCAGGCATGGAACTGGCCCATAAGCACACCATCCTGGTGCTCACGGTGCTCTTTGGGATGTGTTTATTGATTATCTATGTACATGTGACTCAATTAAAGACTCAAATGGTGGCTTCGATGTCTCTGCAGGGAGCAGGCATCTATACCCGGGCATTGGAGGAAATCCGGAAATGGTATACCACCGAAGTCGTTCAACGGCTTCACGGTCAGGGGATTATGGCCACAGTGGATTATCAAGGGCATGATCGTGAGATTCCCCTGCCGGCGACACTCAGCTTTGCCCTTGGTGAAAAACTGGTTGCCGGCCGCCCCGGAGAAAAGATTCGACTGATCAGCCCCTATCCGTTTCCTGGACGAAGGCAACAAGGAGGGTTGACGAAAGGGTTTCAACAGGAAGCCTGGAAGGTACTGCAACAATCTTCCGAGGAGGCTTACTATCGTTTTGAGCAGGAGGATGGGGTAAAAGTGCTTCGATATGCGACTCCCGATCGAATGTCAAAGGAATGTGTGGAATGTCACAATGCTCTTCCCGACAGTCCCAAACGTGATTGGCAGGTGGGGCAGGTAGGGGGAATGTTGGAAGTCATATACCCGGTCGATAATATTCAGAACATGGCGACTGTCGGCCTGTCGGGTGCGTATGGATCGATGGGGATGTTGGTCATTCTCTGGTTAGGCGGATTTGGGCTCGTGATTCTGAAGCTTCGTCGAGTGGCCGGAGATCTGGAAGAAGAAGTTCGATGCCGAACGAGTGATCTGCAAAATGCCAATCAACAATTGGAGCTGGAAATTTCCGAGCGGCAACAGGCCGAGAATTTACTCCGTCAGGCCAGGGATAATCTGGAAAAACGGGTTCAGGAACGTACCAGTAAATTAGCGGCCGCCAATGCTGAATTGATCCGCGAAGTGTCCGAACGGAAACGGGCGGAGGAGGATATCCGGAAATTAAACACCCAATTGGTGCAACAGACGGCTCAACTCTCTGCCAGTAATAAGGAGTTGGAGGCTTTCAGCTATTCGGTGTCCCATGATCTTCGGGCTCCACTCAGAGGGATTGACGGCTTTAGTCAAGCGGTTTTGGAAGACTATGCGGACAAACTTGATGAGTCCGGAAAAAGTTATTTGCACCGGGTACGCGCCGCAAGCCAGAGAATGTCTCAACTCATCGATGCCATGCTGAACTTGGCCCGCCTGACGCGGGCGGAAATTCGTTCGCAAACCCTGGATATGAGTGGCATGGTGGAAGCCATCCTGGAAGATTTTCACAAAATTGACCCGGATCGACAGGTGGAGGTCGTGGTGGCTAAGAATCTTTTCGCTACAGCTGACCCTCAATTGATTCGAGCCGTCCTGGAAAACTTGCTTGGAAATGCATGGAAATTTACCCGTCAACGGGAGGATGCCAGAATTGAATTTGGATATGAGCCTTATAAAGGGCAGCCCGCCTATTTTGTGCGGGATAATGGAGCGGGGTTTGATATGACCTATGCTCATAAATTATTCGGAGCTTTCCAACGGTTACATGCCTACACGGAGTTTCCAGGGGTTGGCGTGGGACTGGCCACCGTGCATCGGATCATTCAACGGCACGGGGGGCAAATTTGGGCAGATGGGGCGGTTGGGGAAGGGGCGACCTTTCATTTTACGCTATAAGGCAGACAAGGAGGAGCGCGATGAACAACAAGGTGATTTTACTCGTCGAGGATCATCCGGATGATGAAGAGCTGACCATGCGGGCATTAAAGAAAAACAACATCATGAATGAAGTGGTGGTGGCACGGGACGGTGTGCAGGCGTTGGAATATCTTTTCGGGACAGGGGCCTATGCCGGACGGGATTTGTCGGCCATGCCGCAAATTATCCTGTTGGATTTGAAGCTGCCGAAAATCGATGGCCTGGAAGTGTTGAGGCGCCTCCGGGCCGATGATCGGACGAAATTTTTGCCCGTGGTCGTACTCACCTCATCCAAGGAAGAACAGGATATCGTGAAAAGTTACCAGCTTGGGGCCAATAGTTATGTACGAAAGCCTGTGGACTTCCAGGAGTTCTCCGGTGCTGTACAAAATTTGGGACTGTATTGGCTGATATTAAATGAACCGGCCCCGGATCGAGTGCCCGTTTGACGGAGAGAGGCGTGAAAATTGATGTGTGAGTTTTTCGGGTAAGCCATGAACTTCTGGATTGGAGAATAGGTTGACGTCATCTTGGCATGAGTCTTTGTCTTCAGAGCCGGGTTCGTAATTCTGAAAGATATGTTCATTGTTATTCCAGACTGTTTTCTTATGCCTGATCATTTTCAAAATAGAGGTAGTGTTGATTGTTCAAAGCCTCAGAAATCTCCCGCGCATCGAGTACTCCGAGTGTCAATAAATCCCCCAACCTGTCAAAAATAACGACAAATAAATTTCCTTATATCATTTTCCTATCGGAAAAAACTGCCGAGTCCTGGGAGTCATGATCTCCTCATTTCCTTTGCGGTCCCTTCAGGTTTAATCACGGACTTTTCGTGTTTCCTGTCTCTCGATGGGGGAGGCATAGCCCTTGCAAAAATTGGCGAATGAGAGGCGGTGTTAATTATGAATTCGCTGTAAGGAGGAACACGCCATGAGTCGACACGTTCGATGGGAATCCTCGGAAAGCGGAGGAATGTCGTTACGACAGTGGTATCCGGGACGCTCGAATGACATATACGGGTTTGGTACGGTGTCTGCCAGGCATGGACGAATATTACCGACCTGTGCAGAGCAATGTGCGGACTGCGGAGGGGAAATTAAAATTTTCGTTTCTCCAAAACGAAATCCCCACTCCAGTAAACTCGGGAGGGCTGTTTCAATGAAAGATCATGATCTCTGTCGCCGGTGCTGGCGAAAGCTGATGCATCGGCAACGGCAGATAGGCGTGATCGAGTTGCCGAGATCGTTTTTTCTTGGAGGATCCAAATTGCGATCCCGGCTGCTTGTTCCGGTGTGGCCACGGGTCCCCAAGGAAGCTTCCTAGCCCGGCCCTGTTAACATTAAGAGGGTGGTTGTGATTTGAGAAAGGCCTGAGCCATCTCGGGAGATTGATAAACCACTTTGAGGACCATATTGCCAAATTCCCGCCGAATGACGGTTAATAAAATCTGCCCATTTTCATAGCCACTGGTTAACTCCTGGAGCTGCTGCCCTAAAAAGGCTTGAATCTGTTTCTGGGAGATGTCGTGGGTTAGTTGATAGCTATCCCCCAGAATACGCTGCAATTGCTTATACCAGGCTTCGGTATACTGCCCCATGTCAATGGTAATCCTTGCCAAGCCGGATCCTGAGCTTTTCAGTGCCGCCTGCAATGGTTCATTCTCCGTGGTATCTCCCATATATAACAGTTGAAAATACCGGTTTTTATCATTGAGTTCGAAAAGACATTCCTTGGCTGAGGAACAGGCGTCGAGTTTTTCCACTTCCTGTTGGGTCATCCCGAATTTTAAGTCCCGGAACCCGGTGACCGGTTCACCGGCCATAAGTATGATGGGCGGCGTCAAAACCCACGGTAATCCTAGGAGGCATATCAGAAGGGTTCGGGTGGCAAAAAGATGAGGCATGGTAGACGGTTCCTTTTCTACAATAATTTTGATATGTCCCCAACAAAGCAACTCCAACACAGGGGATATTTCCACCATATCAAAGACCGGATGTGGAAGGCGATCAATAATTCCGGAAAACTATGTGCCTGCATTTATGGGCACACATCTTTCCCGGCTTTCCCGAAAAGAGGGTCCTTCATGAGGAATTGAATTGGGTAGAGTCAATTGCGAGGGAGCACGGAACAGCAGCTAGCATGATATTTCCGGTCTGGGGAGGATCGGCATCAACAAACGGATTCCACGGTTAACGTTGGATTTTCAAGAGTGGTCCCATCCAATAGCGCATAGGACGGTCACCCTCGGCCGCCTTATGAGGTAAGTGTGCGATATACCAAAAGACTGAATTCGTTTCCTGGATATTTTCTTTTCCCATGAAATCGAGATCTCCCCGTGCGCCGAAGGGCCATCCTGAATCTTCATCAGGATAATATTGACGAACTGAAATGTCCCGGTCGGAGAATTTTCCTGATTGGCCGTCGTGAGGTCCCGGGATAATCCACACCCCGTGCCCTGTTTCGTAATCCCGAACGAACCAGACGCGGTCTTGGCTGTCCTTCGCCGGTTTCTTATCGTCCGTTTCGGTTACATACTTTTTCCAGCCAGGCCCCCACCCCTTATCCTCTGACACGTTCTTATCCCAGACGAATACTTGATCCTGGTCTGGTCCGCCGATATCAAAATCCAGTCGCCAATAGGCATGGTGGTCATGATCGGTATTGCAGGACAGATTCCAGCTTTGCACGCTGGGATAGAGCCGTCCGTCTTCACTCAGGTACCAGGCCTGGTATAAATGATATTGCCCGATCTTGGCGAACACCCCGGTTTCCAACCACTGAACTCCGTCAATGGTAAGCGTCCGCGTACAGAGCTTATTGCCTTGGCAATTATTGTTTTTGGAGAGGTTCTGTGGACTGATTCGGTCTTCAAACGGCCCGCAACGGCCGCTGGACCGGCCGACGCCAAACCAGCTGAACGGATGCCAGGCGGGCCATTCCCTGACATATTTGACACGTATGACCGGTAGACTGGCTTTGGCCAGGACTTGTTCCCCCTCATACGAGACATGTTTAATTGCCAAACCTGCTGCATCTTTCATTTCCAGTTGCAGTTTCCATTTCCCCCACTCGAAGGGTTGGGATTCCCAGTCGGCAGAGGCCGGCGAGACGAGAGCGGTCAAACCGAGTATCAAGAACGTAATCAGAAATGAACGTGTATAAGTCATGTCAGAGACTCCTCATTGGTCATCCGCACCGATTCAATGATTTATTGTGGCCCGGGTTCTTTTCCGGCATCCAAAACCGTGTCAGTGGTGAGGTCCACACGGGCAAAAAACAATGCCAGGCTTTCCGCAGTCTCGGAAAACGTGACCCACAGCACACGATTGCCAAAGCCCGCTTCATCGCTCACCCAAAAATATCGATATTCCTCGGGGGAGGTCAGGATGGCATGGCCAAATAAATTCCGCACGTCTTGAGCAATTCGTGGATCTTGTCGTGCGAGGGCAATGGCATGCTCAATTTCTTCAGGGCTTTCCTCAGGTTGGTAGCCTTTTCGAGAGTCCCGTTGCACCGACACAACATTATTCTCCTTGAGGCACACATGGATCGCCGAGTTGTGCGTATAGCTGTAATAGGTGAGGCGATGAACCTTGTCCTGCTTGGAAGGATGATTCGATGCATTCCTGGGGGCGGATCCTTCCTCCTGAACGGTAATGCGGCATTGGTTGGCGGCGACCTCTTCCATGGCAATGAATCCGTACCGCTCTCCCAATTCGGTTTTTACGGTTGGGTCTTGCTCTGCGGCGGTTCGTAAGGCCGATGAGTCTTTCTCAACGATGACGATGTTGGGAATATTTCCTTGCAGGGCCGGGGAAAGCGAAGAGTCAACAGGCTGGCGGGCTCCCCCTTCCGGTGGCAATTCAAGGGTCAATTCGGTCAGCATCGGGGGAGAGGCAGGGAGGGGTTTCTTCGGGATTTTGGATAGCTCCACCGACGTACAGCCAAGAAACATTCCACCCATCATTCCTGCTATCAAAAGGACGATGAAAGGATTCCGTTTTATTTCCACAACCACGACTCCTTCGCTCAGATTGATCGAATCCAACAGGACAAAAGGGAGAGGGCATGAGACACTGATGACGTACCTTAAAAATTCTGCAAAATAAAAGCAATAGGTCGATGATATCCATGGTTATATGGCCATGAAGAACCAGGTCCTCGATTCCTTGTCCACAAGGATGTAATCGAACAAAAGATTTTCAGACTAATACCAATAGTCGATTTCGATCGACTGAATTTTGTGTCTCGACAAATTTTATCGGTAAAGGGGTATGACCATGACAGCACGAAAATCAATGCAGTGGCGTGGAGTGATGATCTGGGGATGTTTCATCTGTCTTCTGGTGATGGGTCAGCCGCTGCTGGCCTTTGATGCGGGCAACTGGGATACGCTGCTGAAAAAATACGTAGCGCCGAAGACCATCGAGGGGATTCCTCTCCAGGCTGTGAATTATCGGGCTCTGCAAAAAGACCCGCTTTACAGGAATGTCATAACCGATCTGGAAACGGTACAACTTTCCAATTTTAAGACAAAGGAAGAACGACTGGCTTTCTGGATCAACGCCTACAACATTATGGCGATTAAAGTGGTCTTGGATCATTATCCGGTTACGAGCATTAAGGATGCGGGAGGATTGATCTATCCGGTTTGGAAGCTGACGGTTGGCACGGTCGGCGGGAAAGAACGAACCCTCAATGAAATCGAGCATGACATTTTACGAAAAATGGGAGAGCCACGGATTCACGTGGGGATCGTGTGCGCCTCGTTGAGTTGCCCTGATCTTCGTCCTGAAGCCTATACCCCGAAACAATTGAATGAACAGTTGGATGATCAGATGAAGTCCTTTCTTGCCAATGAGAAAAAAGGTCTTCAGATCGATGCCACCAATCAACGAGTATATCTTTCGTCCATCTTTAAATGGGTTTCGGAGGATTTCGAATTCCAAGGAGGAGTACGTCCGTATTTGGCGGGATATGTGCCCGAACAGATCTCGGCTATGTTGAATAATGACAAATTCCGAGTCAGTCATCTGGACTATAATTGGAACCTGAATAAATCTTCATGAAATAATAGTTTGTAGATGAAACATTGTTTAGTTGTAATTATATCGCGAAAGCCTTCCCTTAAGAATTTTCTGGCCGCTTGGATTAGGCAATTTCCACCCACATTAACTAGCGCTTTTTGATGCCTCTGGTGGGAGGAGCTTGGAGTGGATCATCCGGCCAAAAATGTTTGGGGTAGCGGCCTTTCAATTCTTTTCTGACTTCCACATATCCGGTTTTCCAAAAACTTTTCAAATCCTGGGTGACTTGAACCGGTCTCCGGGCCGGCGAGAGCAGATGAATCAAGACCGGGACGTTGTCCTTGGCTATACGGGGGGTCTCGGTCATGCCGAAGAGTTCCTGGAGACGGACCGCCAGAATGGGAACTTCTCCTGATTCGTAATCCAGGGCAATGCGGGATCCGGTGGGGACGGGCAAATGGGTTGGAGCCAGGGTATCCAGAGAGCGGCGCTGATCCGGCGAAAGAAGGGCCTGCAGCGGCCAGGTCAGGTCAACTCGCTTCAATTGGGAAAAACTGAAAATGTCGATGAGGTAGGGGCCTAACCAGTTTTCGAGTGTGTTCAATAGAGACTCATCCGTTACGTCCGGCCAGGCGGCTTCGGATCCCATGACTCGATGAAGAAACCGGACACGACTCTGCCAATTTCGCTGTTCCTTAGACCAAGGCAGAGAAGCAATGCCCTGGCTCCGAATGCCTTGAAGCAGAACAGTCATCACAAGTTCGGGGTCGGGTTTGTGGAGGCGACTTTCTTCGAGTGTGAGTTCTCCCAGGCGGAGCTGCCTGCTTGCAATGGCGGATTGTGTCGATTCATCCCAGGTCACCAGTTCTGTCCTCTGGATGAGATTGGAGAAATGTTTGGAGAGATCGTCCCGATGTATGGGGGCGGCCAGGTAAATGCGGGAGACGGGTCGGGTCCCATCCAAATCGGCAATCACGAGAAATTCGTCATGTTCCAACGGGTCAGGTTGGTGAAAGCGCGCCAGGCGGCCATTCGCCATCTTGTATCGTCGGCTTCCATCCGCTTGGCGTTGAGCGATCCGGTCGGGATAGGCCAGGGCAAGCAGGATGCCAATGGCGTCGGGTTGATGGTGGTTCCGTGGCCGTGATTGCACGGAAAGGCCCAGGTCCCGTTGCCAGGCTTGAGAAGCCTGGCGGATCCGCTGGATCACTCCAGAGCCGGTATGCCGATTGGTTTGCCGGTCATATTCCTCCATTCGACTTCGAATGTCTGTCTGGCTCTGAGCGGTTGTTCCCTTCAAGAAGTCCTGTTCGTTCAATATGGCCGCCAGGTCACAGGCCAACGGCCCATATTTCATCGTGGCACCTTGTAAGACCATATGGGCCAGTCGGGGATGGACCGGCAAGCCGCTCATTTTCCGTCCATGTTCTGTCACCCGGCCATCCCCGTCCAACGCCCCAAGAAATTGAAGAAGTTGCCGTGCTTGAGCCAACGCTCCCGCCGGTGGCGGATCAAGCCAGGAAAGCTCTGAGGCATCCTGGATGCCCCACACGGCCAGTTCCAGGGCGAGTGAAGTCAGATCGGCTTGAAGAATTTCCGGTGGTGTCCGGGTAGCCAATGTTCGTTGGGAGGCTTCCGCCCAACATCTGACGCACAGGCCGGGTTCGGTCCGTCCGGCTCGTCCGCGACGTTGCTCCGAAGAGGCTTGAGAAATATTCACCGTCGTCAATCGGCTCATGCCGCTCCGTGGGTCGAAGCGTGGGACACGCATGAGTCCGGTATCCAACACCATGCGGATACCTTCGATCGTCAGACTGCTTTCGGCAATGTTGGTGCTGAGGACGATCTTTCGCCACCCTGGGGGCGGGGGGAGAATGGCCTGGTCCTGGGCTTGCGGTGAGAGATCCCCATAGAGGGGAGCAATCATGGTCTGTGGGGGAAGCGTGAGAGCCGACAAATGCTGCTCCAGTCGGCGAATTTCTCCGGCCCCTGGCAAAAAGACCAACAGATTGCCGGAATCAGTTTGCAGTAAACGGTGAATGGCTTTGGCCAGGTGTTGAGCAAAATCCCGGTTTTCCAATGGACCGAGGTATCGGGTGTCGACCGGATACATTCTCCCGGCACACGTCACGACCGGTGCCTGTTGCCATTGTTGAGTCAGTGGTCGAATGTCCAGCGTGGCCGACATGATTAAAATTCTAAGGTCTTTGCGAAATAGCGATTGGGTCTGAAGTGTCAGTGCCAGGCCCAGGTCAGCCTGGAGATTCCGTTCATGAAATTCGTCAAAGATGACCAGCCCATACTCGTTGAGAGAAGGATCCTGTTGCAGCATGCGGGTCAGGATGCCTTCTGTCACCACTTCGATGATAGTCGTGGGACCGATCTTCGTGTCCAACCGGGTACGGTAGCCAATGATGCCTCCCACCGGTTCATTCATCAACGAGGCCATGCGGCGGGCCGCAGCGCGCGCCGCCAACCGTCGCGGCTCCAGCATGATGATTTTCTTCGAGCCACGCCATGGTTCTTGCAGTAAAGCCAAGGGGACCTGAGTCGTTTTTCCGGCCCCTGGGTCCGCGCTGAGCAGAACAAGAAGGTGGTGATTCAGCGCGTGCTGCAACTGAGGAAGGATGGAAAAGATGGGAAGCGGTGTCGGGTTTATCAACATAATCTCGGGACGTACGATTCCTCGTTCCGTTCCCTGGTGTCCGACAGATAGATGATTCGTTCCAACGCTATGTGAGTGCCAGACGAAATGGTGGACAGCACCCTACTTGCTTTCTTCGCAAGTCAGATCACTCTATAATAGTGAGAGGGCACAAAATGATCAGAAATGATGGTACGAAGAACATGGTTGTGATCTCTCGGGCCAAGGTAATGTGGATGAGCTGGCATCAATTAATTATATGAGGAGGAAATAAAAGTATGAATGTAAGGCAATCAACCCTGAATCGAATATTGGTGTGTGGAATAATGGGCTTCTTCATCTTGAGTTCCAATGGGTTGGGACATGAATTAGGTCATGATGCAGTCGGCAATATGATCACCGTTGACGGTCTGACGGTACCTGACATCGGTCCCTTACCGACGGCCGTGCCGGTTCCTGCGACCAATTTAAATTATGCCGCCAAGATTTCTTTAGGGGAACAATTGTATTTTGATGGACGGTTATCCAAAAACAATGCGATCTCCTGTGCGTTTTGCCATAATCCGGTCGCCGGCTTTGCCGATCCCAATCAGACCTCGGTTGGCGTAGGAGGCAAACGGGGAGGGCGACAGGCACCCACCGTTTATAACACCGCGTTCAATCCGGTTCAATTTTGGGATGGGCGGGCCGGGTCGTTGGAGGAGCAAGCCATTGGGCCCATTCACAATCCTGTTGAAATGGCGGAGACGCATGAAAATGTCGTTCCCAAAATCGGGAAAATCAAAGGCTACCAAGAACAGTTTCAAAAAGTATTTGGAACCGGCGTCAGTTTGCAGGGAGTCGCTGAGGCGATCGCTGCCTATGAGCGAACCATTATTTCCACCAATTCGGCGTTCGATCAGTTTGTGTTAGGGGATACGAAGGCTATGGATGAGTCGGCGCAGAGGGGAATGGGTCTCTTTAAAGGAAAGGCCCAATGTATTCTCTGTCACAATGGTCCCAATTTCACGGACAATCATTTTCATAATCTGGGCGTTCCGCAGGTCGGGCCTCAGGCAGAAGACTTAGGCCGTTATTATGTGACACGGCGGGATCGTGACAAAGGGGCGTTCAAGACACCAACGTTGCGGAGTATCACGGAAACCGCGCCCTACATGCATGACGGGGCTTTTAAGACTCTGGAAGAGGTCATCGACTTTTTCGATAAAGGCGGGAATGCCAACCCGAACTTGAGTCCCCTGATGAAACCCTTGGGACTCTCGGAGCAGGAAAAAACCGATTTACTGGCCTTTCTCCAAGCCTTAACCGGCGAACCTATTCCCTTTGAATTCCCGAAATTACCGGAATAGCGATAATAGGGAAAACTTGGGGAAGGGGTTGTTGATCTGATGACCTTCATAAGGCAAGCAGGAAAGGAGAGCTATGCGAGGTCTGTTATTGGTGAGTATGGTATTGGCGTGCTTTTCAGGAATAGCGCTCGCTCAAGGGAAATCTGCAAATGTCGAAGCGGGAGCCGGGGTCTATCGAACCAATTGCGTGAGTTGTCACGGAACAAAAGGGAAGGGAGATGGCCCCGTTGCTGTCCACCTAACTCCGCCGCCTGCGGACTTGACCAGTAAGACCGTCAAGGGAAAAAATGATCAGGACCTGTTGAAAATCATTCGGGAGGGAAAGCCTGGAACGTCCATGCCGGCTTGGAAGGGTGGATTATCCGACCAACAAATACAGGATGTGCTGGCCTATATTAGAACGTTTGGGGGATAAGTGCCGGAGCGAGGTTCTGGGGAGACGGCAGAGGAGAGGGACGAACGGTTTTTCCGAGTGGGATTTTCGCCAGGCTTGCAACGAAGCCGGAACTCATTTCTCCACGGCCCACCTCCATGACCGGTCCTTTCATGGTGATGGAATATTGAGGGTCTACCGTAATTTCCAATATGCCGCCCGGGGCTTTCACCGTCACGGGACTTTTCACTATACCCAGGCGAACGCCTGCGCAGGCGGCCGCACAGGCTGAAGAGCCTGAAGCTTGAGTCTCTCCCGCTCCACGTTCCCAGATCAGGATGGAGATGGCTCGAGGTCCGGTGGGAACGGCTAATTGAACGTTGGTCCGTCTTGGGAAAATCGTATGATTTTCCAATTCAGGGCCGATCTGCAGGAGTTCCTCCCGGCTCCACCTCTCATCCTTCTTTCGATACACCACACAGTGAGGATTGCCGACACTTACCCCCGTGAATCGTAAGGATTGTCCGGCAGCTTTCACGGGTTGCTGAATCAATTCAGGGACACGCAAGGTACAGGGGAGTGAGATGGGTCGAAAGGAGGCCTTGCCCATTTGCACTGTCGCGCCGGTGACTTCCCCTTGTCCATTGACCTCCAGGGATATTTCAACCAATCCCCCTTTGGTCTCAACCGTAAAGTGTTTCTTTTTCGTGAGCTTGGTGTGATAGAGATAGCAGCCGAAAATTCGTAACCCGTTGCCGGACTTTTCGGCTTCACTGCCGTCCGGGTTGTAAATTCGCAAACCAAAGTCGGCTTTTTTGGACGGCGCCAGGGCCAGAATCCCATCGCTGCCAATCCCCCAATTGCGATCACAGAGGGCGCGAATGGCGCGAGGAGTCAGCTTAAAGGTCAGATTGGCAGGATTCAGGGCAATGTAATCATTACCGAGTCCGTGCCCCTTAAAAAAGAGGTTTTTCTTCATTCCGACTCCCACATTGGGTGGCTCTGGTTCGGGTTTTGGCCATTTTAACGACCTCTTGCCCGTCTCACGGTAGGACCTCGATTATAGGACAAAATGCCTTAAGAGGAAAGTCCTAAATACTATATGGGAGCAGGGATCGGTGAAAAATATTGAACGCCGAGGAAGGGAGGCATCTGAAAGTGGGAGGTGAATCTCACTCGTACCCATGAGGTGGGTTATTCCGCGACAAGGCACCATTTCATTTACGACGGTGACGTAGGCCCCAACCGGTTTGCGATTTTCTTGACGTTTTTAAATAATGATGAGATGTTCCGCAATCCAAAAGAGAAAATACTCATGCCTCGAAAAAATATCATTCCCGGGGTGCTTTGGGTAGCCTGAGGTTCTCATTTTCTGTACAACCTTTATCAGAGCCTTGGGGCAGAGAGTTGGAGCATGACCTTCGCTTCATTCGGTGGATCTTTTGGCCGCCAGAACAACATGGGCCGGAGCCCAGGAATGAAAAGGAAAGTGTTTACGCCTTAAGATCAATTCAAGATTCCATGCAGATTCATGGGTTTCAACTGGACTTGGGAGGAAAAGGACGATGAAAACACACACATTTTCTTCGCTCGGGGTCGCCTTACTCGGCGGCATGTGTTTGATGGTTTCTCCAATTTATGCAGCTTCTGAGCCCTTCGTGGGAGAAATCATGATGACGGGAGCCAATTATTGTCCCAGAGGTTGGGCTAATGCTGATGGGCAACTGCTTCCCATTAATCAGAACCAGGCGTTGTTTGCCTTGTTAGGGGTCAACTATGGAGGTGATGGTCGCACGACTTTCGGGTTGCCTGATCTGCGGGGGCGTGTTGCAATACATGCGGGAAATGGGCCGGGCCTGACTCAACGAGCCCAGGGTGAAAAGGGAGGAGAAGAACAGCATACCCTCGTGGCAAGCGAGGCGCCTTCTTCGCAGCCTGCTTCAGATTCGACTTCCAGAGGCAATATTCAGAGCGCGGGATCTGGTAGAGCCTGGGCCGTCCAGGGCGGGGGGGCCGACTTAAGAAGGCCCGGAGCAGGTCCCTTGAATCCACGTCGCCATCTCCCCCAGGCGGCCTCAGGAACAGGTGCTCCTCACAACGTCATGCAGCCGTTTCTGAGTGTCAGGTTTTGCATCGCCTTGCAGGGGATTTTCCCTTCGAGGAATTAAACGCGCTCACATTCGCGCTTGTATGACGGAGATGCAGACGGGCCGGGATTCGTTAGCGGCGGGTCGTGCTCTCGAAAGCCGCTGGCGTGACCGTATCCGTTTTCGATCGTATTAACCCTGTCAGGCGAACTCAAGATTGATCTTGTGTCCGGACCTATGCCCGGTTGGTTACTGGGCTTTTTTGGATTGGTTTCTGGCGGCCCGGCGTTCGTTGTCGGTGAGATACCGTTTGCGCAGACGAATGCTTTTGGGCGTGACTTCCACCAATTCATCGTCCTCGATAAATTCCAGTGCGAATTCCAGCGTCATTTCTTGGGGCGGAATCAAATGAATGGCTTCATCGGAGCCCGACGCACGGATATTCGTCAGTTTTTTCTCCCGGATGGCATTTACCACGAGATCGTTGCCTTTGTTGTTAATGCCGACGATCATACCCTCATAGAGGTCCGCTCCGGGTTGGAGAAAGATTTCCCCGCGGTCCTGGAGACCCCACAGGCCATAGGCCACGGCTTGTCCGGGACCATGGGAGATGAGCACTCCGGTCGAACGATGAGGAATCTCTCCCTTGAAAGGCTGGTATTCAAAAAAGGTTTGCGACATCACGCCGGTGCCTCGGGTCATCCTCAACAATTCACTGCGAAATCCTAACAGGGCTCTGGAGGCAATGTGGAATTCCATGCGGACCGTGCCGACCGAGCTGATGATCAGATTTTTCATTTCCGCTTTGCGACCGCCGAGGGCTTCAATGACAGCGCCCTGATAGCCGGGGTCGACTTCAATGACGACCAGCTCGACGGGTTCGAGCGTTTCCCCGTCCATTTCCTTGAAAATGACTTTGGGGGGAGACACTTCCAATTCAAAGCCTTCCCGCCGCATGGTCTCGATGAGAATGGACAAATGGAGTTCGCCTCGTCCTGAAACTTTAAATCGTTCACCCCCGTCGGTCTCCTCCACTTTGATTCCCACGTTCATCATGGCTTCATGAGCCAGGCGTTCGCGAATATGTCGGGATGTGAGGAACCGTCCGCCGTCTTTTCCGGCCAAGGGACTGGTGTTGTGGGAGAAGTTCATGGAAATCGTCGGTTCATCGACATTCACGGTGGGCAGGGCTGTCGGGTTTTGCGGAGAAGCCAGGGTTTCTCCCACCCGAACGTCCTGCACGCCTGCCAGGGAAATAATGTCACCGGCGAGAGCCGATGGGCTCTCCACGCGAACGAGTCCTTGATAGGCCAACAGCTTGGTGACCTTTCCTTTGGCCAGGGTCCCATCTCTCTTCACGGCGACGATGGAGTTTCCGACTTCAATCTGGCCATGCACAATCCGTCCGACGGCAACACGACCGATATAGGAATCATATTCCAACATGGTCACCAGCATTTGAAACGGTTGCTCGGGATCGGCCACGGGCGGTAACACGCGATGGATGATGGTGTCCAATAAGGGCTTCATGTCGACGGCCTCGTCGACGAGGTCTAACGTAGCCCGTCCCTCTTTGCCGGAGGCATAGACAATGGGGAAATCAAGTTGTTCGTCGGTGGCGTTGAGTTCACAAAATAAGTCAAAAGTCTGATTGACGATTTCTTCAGGCCGGGCGTTGGGCCGGTCGATCTTGTTAATGACCACGATGGGCTTCAGGTGCAATTCCAAAGATTTTTTGAGGACGAATTTGGTCTGGGGCATCGGGCCGTCAAAGGCATCCACGAGCAGAAGGACGCCGTCCACCATTCGAAGAATTCGCTCGACCTCACTGCCAAAGTCGGCATGACCGGGCGTATCGACCAGATTGATGCGAGTATCTTTATAGAGCAGGGACGCATTTTTCGAAAAAATCGTAATGCCGCGTTCTTTTTCCAAGGGATTCGAATCCATAATGACGGCTTCGCCTTCCTTGAACACATGCGCACCGGTTTGCCGAAGCAGGGCATCGACCAAGGTGGTTTTGCCGTGATCGACGTGGGCGATGATGGCGACATTGCGAAGATCTTTTCGACGTTTTTGATTCATGCTCGTATCTTTCCTAATTAAAGGCCGCACCCCTCATTCACAAGGGCAGACCAACCTGCCATTGCGGAGGGACTATCGAGTCCGGTCTGTGGATTTTTGGGCTTCGTCACCGGCCAGGACGGCGGGAGGAGGGCTTGGTTCCGACAAGACGGTCGATTCACCTATGACGTTACCGTAAGAATGTCCATATTGCAACTTCTGATCTCTAGTTCATTTGACCTTCCTCCTGGGGTGCGCTAAGGTGATTGAGTTCGTGGAGACCTGTCCTTAGCCCCCCCTTAATTTATTTTTCTTAACTGGATCTTGAAGAACTCAATGTGGAGGCCCCCATGCGCCCTCTTCGGGTGACAATTCTGGACTTGGTCACCAAAGGCCCGACCAATTCCCTCTATGCCAGGGTCATGAATCAAAATCTGGCCAGTATCATGCCCCAAGTGGTGGGCGTCTGGTGTGAGGAATTGGGACATCATGTCCGGTTTATCTGTTATACGGGGCGGGAGGATCTGCATCGGGAATTGCTGGAGGAAACCGACCTGGTGTTTATCGGGGCCTTCACCCGTTCGGCGTTAACCGCCTATGCCCTGAGTAACCTGTTCCGGTCCCGTGGGGCGGTGACGGTTCTGGGCGGGCCGCATGCCAGAAGTTATCCCGAAGATGCCGAGCGGTATTTCGATTATGTCCTGGGATTTACCGATAAACCGTTGATTCACGACATTCTTTCGGACTGTGCGCCCCATCGCCCATTCGGACAACATCTTCAGGCTGCCCGGCAACCGACCGAGCTGCCGGGGGTGAAGGAACGCTGGAAGTTCATCGAGCCGACCCTGGCCAAAGCTCCGACCTCCTTTAAGGTTGTTCCGATGATCGGCAGCATGGGGTGTCCCTATACCTGCGGATTCTGCGTGGACGCCAATGTGGATTATCAACCGCTGTCTTTCGATCAGATCAGCGAAGATTTAAAATTTCTCAGGACGAAAATGAAGCGACCCATCGTGGCCTGGCACGATCCCAACTTCGGTGTTCGCTTTCAGGAATATATGCGGGCGATCGAAACCGCCATTCCTCCCAATAGTATCGACTTCATTGCCGAAAGCACCTTGTCGCTCTTGTCCGAACCCCATTTGAAACGACTGAAACACAATGGCTTCAAAGCCATTCTGCCCGGCATCGAGTCCTGGTATGACATGGGCGATAAATCCCGCACCGGCCAACAGAGGGGACAGGACAAAGTCAAACAAGTGGCCGATCATGTCAACCTTATTCTTCGATATATCCCCTATGTGCAAGTGAACTTTGTCCTGGGCCTGGATTCGGATAAAGGGCCGGAGCCGTTCGAATTGACCAGACAATTTCTGGATGCCGCTCCCGGAGCGTTCCCGGCCTTTTCATTGCTGACCTCGTTTGGCCGGTCCGCCCCGTTTAACCTGGCGTTGCAGCAGGAGGGAAGGGTGCTGCCTTTTCCCTTCCATTTTCTGGATAACAACCACGCCATGAACGTCAGACCCAAACATTATGCCTGGCCGGAATTCTATGACCATGTCGTGGATATCTCGAAACATGCTTTTTCCTGGCCGATGATTGCCAAGCGGGTGGTGTTGAATCGTGGCTGGATTCCCAAGTGGTTTAATTTTGTGCGGTCGGTATCCAGCGAGGGATTCGGACGGATCAAATATCACACCAAAATCCGGAAACTTCTGGACACCAATATCCCGGTCAGAAAATTCATGGAAGGGGAAACCGCAGAGCTGCCTGAATTTTACGCCAGGAAAATCCGTGGAAAACTGGGACCCTTGTGGGACCAGTTGCCTGCCGGGGCCGTCATGCATGAACATCATGCGTATCTCAAATCACAGCCAATTATTCCGATTGTCCCGCTTCCTCTCAGTGCGCGCCCGGTTCTTGGCGGCGCCATCGGGTAACCTACCGACCCTCCTCACGCCAGGCTGGACACGGGTCGGGTTTCGGGAACACCCTGGGGGTAGCGTGGCCGACATGGTCCGCTCGCGTCGTCCCCATGGGTTAACCACTAAAACCGATCGGAGTCTCTGATGAGTCTCTCCCCCTTCCACCTTGCAATCCCCGTTTACGACCTCCCTGCCGCCCGACGCTTCTATGGTGAAGTGTTTGGACTGGAAGAGGGGCGCTCCAGTACGCAATGGGTGGATTTCAATTTCTACGGTCACCAGTTGGTGATCCACGAACACCCCAAGACGGCCTCCCAGGATCACGCGCACACCAACCCCGTCGATGGCCGTGACGTGCCGATTCCGCACTTCGGAATTGTGCTTGAATGGCCGCAATGGGAAGCACTGGCCGAGCGTCTGAAGTCGCGCGGCACCAAGTTCGTGATCGAGCCCTACGTCCGATTTAAAGGACAGGTTGGCGAACAGGCCACGATGTTCCTGCTCGACCCTTCGGGCAACGCCCTGGAGTTCAAGGCATTCAAGGACATCAGTCAACTGTTTGCCAAGTGAATCGTCCCAGGTGAACGTGTAGCCCACAGTATTCCCTCCAATCCCCCGATTTTCCCTTTATTCCCTGGAATTTGTATGGTGAAGGGATGAAGCAGCACCCCAGGTACGGCGACACGCGAAACTCTGCTTGCGACCCAAAGCGGACATTCAGTTTCTCCCAGAGCGGCTTTTCAATTTTCGCTTTTACTAAAAGCAAAAATAGAATGAATGGGGGCGGAGGAATGATTCCGATGCTTCCAAGGCTTGGTAAGGCCTGGGAGAGAAGGAGTCGAACCCTCACCGTTAGAACCAGAATCCCAATTCAACCAATAGCGATCAAGGGTACTTGAGTGAGATAGACTGCTATAAACCCTCTGGCCATACAGGGAATTCAGACATTTGGATTGTGATGGAGTGTGCTTGAAGTGGAGCTGGAGCCGGGAGTAAACCGGGACCGAACTGGAAGTAAGCCTGGGAGTAAATTTTCATCTCTCACCCACTATGGGCAGAGTTCCCTCCTCATAGGAATATTGGGATCCCACGCGTTCATAACATCCTCATAAAACCAAGTTGTCATGATTAGAAAGAGTCCCATGCACTCCCCACAATATTTGATATGGCCCTCCGTTCAAGACGACCCCCTCAAAGAGTAGCCAAACAACAAAGCCCCACACCCGAAAGTGTGAGGCTCGTCTGGTAAAATTCTACAATGACCTTTCAAGCGGCTTCTATGGCCCCGCTTAATTGTTAGGGTACGGAGCAGGGAGCGTCGGCGGCTCTGGATCTGGGTTGACCGGTGGCGGAAGATTGCCAATCCCACGAGAGTGGACTTCTGGTGGGAATCGTACCGTAAATGGCGTCGAAGCCTTATGCTTGCTTAGGGAGGTCTGATAAAGTTCGCAGGCATGCGCCGAAGTCACCGGGTTCAGGTTGCGCGAGTAGCCGCTCCCACAGAGCCAGCATTGACCGCCTTTCCGGGGATCGAAGAAGGACCCTGGCCATTCAGCTTTGCATGCTTTCTTCCTCTGGAAGGTCGCCTTTTCAAACGTCTTTGGTCCTTTTTGGCAGCTTTTGGACGACGTGACTGCCTTCGCCGTGCGCCGATACCCCTTGGAACAGGAGTAGCAGGCCCCTAACAAACCTCGGCCGCCCTTCACATCCCAGAATTGTCCCTTGGGACACCCTTGCCCGATACGCGAGTTATTTCGTTTTTTGACGGCTTTTTTGTAGGAGGTTTTGCCCTTCGCAAAACATGCCTTGGCACTCGTGACGCCGTGCAGTGACCGCTTGGTTCCTGCCGGGCACGACCAGCATTCACCGCCTTTTCGGGGATCAAAAAAAGAACCTTTCGGACACCAGTATGAGCCCATATACTTTGCCCTTTTCCAGAAGGTAGGACTCTTGCAGGCCAAGTCAGGATGTTCGGAGCGGTTGTTTCCCTTCCGTTTGAAATCCAGCCCCTTACAGCCAAGCCCTGAGCGAACCGAGTCTTTGCCCTCGCAGAAACAACCGCCCTTCTCGGCAATAGGGGTACGCCCCAGGCCGTAATATTTGAGCCAGAAATCGTCGTCGTCAAATCCCCTGGCGATCATCAACAGACCTTTAGGCCAGCTCAACGTTCCGCGATAATTGTCGCGGGTATATGCCCAATCGCGGGTGACACCAAATTTTTTGCGTAAGCTCTTTTCAAATTTGTCCAACGTTTGCCAGTCTACCTTTTCATTTTCAGCCTCGGAGGTCCAGACCCAGTAGGAATACTCCTGCTGTGGTTCGAGATCCAATTTACCGGGAAGGTTGCCGGGCTTTAAGACCCAAGTTTTACCCGATTGCACGAGTTGGCGGTTTTCGGGTCCGGGCCCGTCAACCAACACGAACACACTCTCAGCTGAGTTGTTATAAAACTTCATCGCTTCGGCCGGTGGGCTCACGACCATGGCCCCACTCATGACGAATGCGAGCCAAAAGACTTTAAAAGTCACGCTGAGAGGTTGAGGCAATTTCGACCGCCATTGACCACTGCATGCTAGCACTCGCATATGAGACCTCCTAGGAAGATAAGACCGGGCTTATTACCCATTATCGTGCTTCTCGCGGAAGATCAATGGGCCAGAGCTCGTTTTTCAGGGTAAGTCGAATGCTGTGGCCATACGGTTCAAAGGCTGAGTTGTTGCCCACCAGTGCTTCTCAACTCATTGGACTTCCAGTCGTCGAAATATGATGGACTGTCAAAGTTAGACGACCGTACCGTTTTGGTTGGTGTGTTGAGGGCAATTGGCGACTGTCCCCCTCAACAGGATGGCGGTGGAATACTACACTCATTCGTTTACAAATAAAAGGATGGACTCATTTTTTCTTCTTCCAATGACGCCTTCGATGCTAGATCCTTCACTCGTTCATTTAAGGGATCTTGGCAACCAGGGATTGAGCGAATGTGGCCTGCCCCCAGTGATTGATCCATCGTGAATGCAGCTCATGCGCATCTTGAAATAGCCGCCTCTGGTGCTGGTGGTTTGTAGCCTAAGGCGCTATGAGGGCGCACCTGATTATAGTGTTGGCGCCACCATTCGATGAGCACTTGAGCTTCCTGGAGGGTATAGAAGATTTCGCCATTCAAAAGTTCATCCCGCAGTTTGCCATTAAAACTCTCATTGTAGCCATTTTTCCACGGGCTCCCCGGTTCGATAAAAGCTGTTCTGACATTGAGGGTTCGCAGCCAATCTTTAAGCACGGTGGCTGTGAATTCACTGCCATTATCAGAGCGAAGGTAAACTGGCATTCCCGCAGTGATAAACAGATCACTGAGGACGTCCAGCACGTCATCGGATTTGAGTGTATTGCCCACACGGATCGCGAGGCATTTGCGGGTGTATTCATCAATCACGGTCAGCATCCGGATGGGGCGTCCATTGGAGAGCCGGTCAGCGACAAAATCGTAGCTCCAGACATGATTCGGCCAGTAGGGCCTGAGACGAATACACGAGCCATCGTTCAGATATAACCGTCTCCGTTTCTTCTGACGCTGCGGGACCTTCAGGCCCTCTTCCCGCCAAATGCCCTCTACCCGTTTGTGATTCACCCGCCACCCCTCGGCTTTGAGCAGCGCGGCGATCCGCTTATACCCGTATCAACCATATTGGAGCGCCAGGCGGGTGATGTCTTGACGCAACACCGCTTGCAAGATTTGCTTGTCCAGGGTCAGGTCAGCCACCGCACGCTTTAATCGCTTGTTCTCGGTTTCCAGGTCTTTCAGCCGACGAGCTTGATCGACCTGCATCCCCCAAACTCTTTGAGCCACTTGTAATAGGTGGCGTCGGACACCCCCAGCTCCCGACAGATCGTCTCAATAGATTTTCCCTGGGCAGTCAGCACATCCACCTGTTTCAGTATGCGGATAATCTGCTCCGGCGTTCGCCCCTTTCGGGCCATCTCACATCTCCTTGTTCGGTCCCATATAGCATCCCCATCCCAAAATGAAAACTGGACCGAATTATAGGGGGCGGCTCAAAAGGAGGGCATCATGGCACGTGTGAAGTACTCGGTTGAACAAATCATTCACAAACTTCGGGAAGCGGAGGTCTTGTTGGGCCAAGGGCAGACGGTCAAAGACATTTGCCGGAAGTGGAATATCACCGATCCCACCTAACTATCGCTGGCGCCAGGAATATGGCGGGCTCAAGCTCGATCAGGCCAAACGGCTCAAGGATTTGGAACGCGAGAATGCCCGCTTGAAACGGGCAGTCGCCGATTTGACGCTGAACAAATTAATATTGAAGGAGGCCGCCGAGGGAAACTTCTAAGCCCCACTCGACGCCGCCGAGCCGTTCACACATTTGGGCAACGACTGGGGGTGGCGGAACGGCGGACGTGTCAGGTGCTGGGGAAACCTCGATCGACACAGCGGTATCAGACTTAGGGCTGAGGGGGACGAAGAAGCGTTAACCAAAACGATTGTGCGGCTGGCTCGAAAGTATGGGCGCTATGGCTACCGACGCATCACCGCGTTGGTTCGAATCGAGGGCTGGCACGTGAATCATAAACGCGTGGAACGAATTTGGCGGCGGGAAGGCTTAAAGGTACCGAAGAAACAACCCAAACGGGGGCGACTCTGGATCAACAAGGACTCTTGTGTGCGCCTGCGCCCTGATCATCGCAATCATGTCTGGGCATACGATTTCGTGGCGACGCGGACGCATGATGGCCGCCCACTACGCCTGCTCATGTTTGTCGATGAATATACCCGAGCATGTTTGGCCATTGAGGTCGCGCGGCATCTTCGAGCAGATGATGTGCTACATCGGCTGGCTGAGCTGTTTCTGCAACACGGCCGTCCGGAATATATTCGTTCGGATAACGGACCAGAATTTACTGCAAGGGCTGTTCGACAATGGCTCACCCAGTTGGAGGTGGGCACCTTGTTTCTCGAACCAGGCAGCCCCTGGGAGAATGACTACAATGAGAGTTTTAATGGCAAGCTACGGGATGAATGCTTGAATGGCCTCAATGGGAAGCACTGGCCGAGCGTCTGAAGTCGCGCGGAACCAAATTCGTAATTGAGCCTTACGTCCGATTTAAAGGACAGGTTGGCGAACAGGCCACGATGTTCCTGCTCGACCCCTCCGGCAACGCCCTGGAGTTCAAGGCATTCAAGGACATCGGGCAACTGTTTGCCAGGTAAATTACCTGAGGTCAACGCCTAGCAAACAGCCTTCCCTCCAACCTTCCAATATTCCCTTTTCTCCGCGGAATTTGTATGGTGAAGGGATGAAGGTTCACCCCAGCCCGGCAACACGCGAAAGTCTGCTTACGACTGTGAGTTCAATTGATCAACGCAACACTTTATCTTACCTTCTAGAGATGGAGTGTGGCGATGAAACACCGAACCCGCATCTACTTGAGTGCTGAACAACGAGCAGACATTTGGGATCGCTGGCAGC
>JBFWRU010000011.1:0-120729 GCA_050248735.1 Nitrospirales bacterium
GAACTGAATGCCATCGCCCAGCGATTGAACACGCGACCGAGAAAATGCCTGGACTGGGCCACGCCCTTGGAAGTGTTTACGCAACTGCGTCATCATTCACCCGTTGCACTTGGAACTTGAAACCGCCTTCTTAAATCTTTGAATTATGCATTAAGCCATTGCCTGCAGAACATCAAGACCAAAACCCCTATGCAGACCTGTTGGAAAAGGTCATTCCAGGTTCCAGGCGATGCCCCGCCAAAAATTGGTCCACCGGCATACGCTTCTTATTGGCGGGCTGGAGCTCAAGAATGGACAGGTGGCCCTTGCCGGTCTTCACAAACATTCTCTGCTTAGTGACCGCGATAATCGTACCAGGTTCCACGGACGTATCATCACTTCCTAAACCCAACTCATCAGGACCCAAGTCACTTTTCTCAGCCTTCCAAAGTACCAACCGATGCTTCTGAAAGAACGTATAGGCCCCGGGCCAGGGCGACAGGCCACGAATGCGACAGGCTAATTCACCTGCTGAGAGAGTCCAATCAAGCATCCCATCCTCTTTTTTTAGCAATGGGGCGAGAGTGGCCTTCTGATCATTTTGGGGTTGAGGCGATACCCCGCCGGCCACCCAGTCCCGAAGAGTCCGCAATAACAATACCCCACCTACATCCGCCATTCTCACACCTAATTCTCCCGAAGTCTCCTCTGGACCTATTGCGACCGTTTCTTGACTCAAGATCGCTCCGGTATCCATACCTTCATCCATCTTCATGATGGTGATACCTGTTTCACGGTCGCCATTGATCACAGCCCATTGAATGGGACCCGCCCCCCGATACTTCGGGAGAAGCGACCCATGCACATTCAGACATCCCCTGGGAGGCAGTTGGAGTATCTGGGAGGGGAGAATTCTTCCAAACGCCGCCACCACAAGGACCTCTGGATTCCAGCTCTGCAGAATTTCCAGAAAAGCCGGATCCTTCATTTTGAGGGGCTGAACGATCGGTATATGCCTGGCAAGAGCTAAGCTCTTCACCGGCCCTATCTGGATTTTCTGTCCCCGTCCCTGAGGCCGGTCAGGCTGACACACGACGCCGGTGACCTTGAATTCGGAGTCCACCAATTGCTGAAGCGTTGGCACCGCAAAATACGGGGTTCCCATGAATACAACATTCATAGTTGGGTTCTCTACCAGCTTCCCTAGTGGGAATCAACTGAAGAAGGCTTGAGAAAAGACCTAGCGACCTACAACCCTTGGAATTCATCTATGCACCCAAGAGCCCACCCCAAGCTGATTGACTCCCCTCAAACACTATGCTAGAAGCCCTCCCCCTAGGCTTATTTTTCACTATTCAACAAACGATTTCAGAGAGTCTACGACATGGGTGGACATAGTCATTGGTCGACAATTAAGCGCCATAAAGGTGCCCAGGATGCTAAACGTGGGAAAATCTTCACCCGAGTGATTCGGGAAATTTCCATCGCCGCTCGTAGCGGTGGGGACCCCAATGGCAACCCGACGTTGCGGCAAGCCATTGCCAAGGCCAAGGAAGTGAACATGCCGGCCGACACGGTCAAACGGGCCATTCAGCGGGGAACGGGTGAGTTGCCGGGCATGCAAATCGAAGAATTTATGCTTGAGGGGTATGGCCCAGGCGGGACAGCCATTTTGCTGGAAATCACCACGGATAACCGGAACCGTACCGTGGCCGAAATCCGAAGTTTTCTCACCAAAAATCATGGAAATATGGCCGAGCCGGGCGCCGTGGCGTGGCAATTCCAGAAAAAAGGGCTGTTAGTGGTTGATAAAGGCGCAATCACCGAGGAAAAACTGTTCAATCTCGCCATTGAGGCCGGGGCGGAAGACATGAAACAAACCACTTCCAGTTTTGAAATTATTACGGAGCCGGGCGATTTTGAAGCCGTGAAGGAAGCACTCAAAAACGCAAACATCGAACCGAGTATTTCTGACCTGACCTTTCTTCCACAAAATCAGATTGCCTTGGATGAAAAGGCCGCCGAGCAAACGCTGAAGCTGATGGAAATTCTTGATGATCATGAGGACGTGCAAAAAGTCCATGCTAATTTTGATATTTCCGATGAAATTATGGAAAAGATAGCGGCTGCAGGATAACCCAAGTCCGCTCGATCCGATCATCCCTCTTGCCTCGGCTTCTTCGCTTGGAACAGCGGTTTTTTTTAAATCCGAAACCGGCGTTCGGCCAAATCTTCCTGCTTTCAGGTCGACTTTCCAAAATTGGGTTTTCACCGTTCATCTCCCGACTTGGGGTACCGGATTCTCAGGCCATCTCCATAGGAACCAATCCAGATGATTGCATCACTCGCAGGCGTTCTTTCGAATAAGACTCCACAAGAGGTTATCCTGGAGGTGCAAGGGGTGGGATACCAGATCGCTATTCCTCTTTCCACCTATTTTGTGCTTCCGGAGGTAAACACCTCAGTCCAATTATTTATCTCCACACATATTCGCAATGATACCATCCAGCTTTTTGGGTTTAGCACCATAGAGGAGAAGCAAGCCTTTCTGTTACTGACCGGGGTCACGAGTATCGGTCCAAAAATCGCCCTCAGCGCCTTATCCACTCTGTCCGTCCAGGAATTGTGCGCAGCCATCGAAACCAATGACGCCGAAACCTTGGCGTCCATCCCTGGAGTCGGGAAAAAATCCGCCGCTCGCTTGAACTTGGAATTGAAAGACAAAACTTCACGGATTCTTCTGTCCACTTTCTCTGAATCCTCACAAGGGCACTCCCACTATCCGTCTGTGTCGGAGGAAGAGGCCACTTCGGCACTCCTGAACCTTGGATATCGAACTCCGGAAGTCAAAAAAGCGATTTCCCAAGCTCTGAATCAACTTGGAGACACCTATGAGTTAGAAAGCCTGATCCGGATGTCCTTGAAGGAACTGGCAAAAAACTAAGGAAGAAAAATTACCGAAACCAGAACAGGAAGGAATCTACCCGCTTACAGGATTTCACGAATTTTTAATCCACGATATCCGCTTTCAACCACACGTTTAAAAAATCTCAACACATCCGCCAAATCAAACCAAAACCCGCAATTGATACATTTGGCATAGAACCGGCGGGTCACCTTCGTATAGTGACGTTCGACCAACATCGTTCCCTGACAGCGAAGACAGGTCATTGTATTTCACATTCTTTGAGAAGCATCGCTCATCATCGCAACCGGTTGAAAATCACCGCCACACATCCCGCTAATACCCCGCCTCCTAAAATAGTGAGTCCCATCGATAAGACCCCTTCCCATGTGCCGGCATGAGATGATCCATACAGCAGGTCACGGACACCGCCTTGCACTAACAAGACCGCAAGGGTCAATAAGGAACCCATGCCAAACCACCAACCGAATGTTCGCACGGTGCTCCTCAAAGAATACCAAGCAATCAGAACATCTTTCGCTATCACATGCTATACAGAACAGCGGAAAAAACTGTAAACAGGGGTCAAAGAAGGTGTCAAGAAACCGAGCACTAAAGTCCTCAGGACGCCGGGGTCGGACTTTCTGCCGTTCGGATTTTTAAACCATGATGTAAGTATACGGATACATTGTTGGAAGCGTTATTGACCACGGCTAAGCCGGGTTGTTCGCCCCGCCCCACCGCCAGGGGTAGCGAAGCCAAAGCAAAAGGCCCATGGGGGGTACCATAATGCTTGGGAGGATATTTAAAGGTTCCATCCCCTTTCCCATATAAAAGAGATAAGCTTCCGGATTGAATATTTACCACCGCTACATCCATATTTTTATCCCCGTCAAAATCCTGAGCCACGGCATGGTTAGGACCCGCATCGCCGCCGGAGTCCTTTCCTTGTTGAAACGTTCCATCTCCATTTCCCAAAAAGACGGTAATGGTATTCATTTCTCCGTTGATCACCAACAAATCGACAAAATGATCATTGTTAAAATCGGCAAAGGAGACACCCAACGGCCGTTTGCCAGTCTTGTAATCAACCGGCGACAAAAAGGTGCCATCCCCCAGACCTAACCAAATGGATACCGCATTGCTCATAGGTCCACCATTCGTCACCGCTAAATCCAAATGTTGATCACCATTCAAATCAATCGCATCAACGGACGTGGGAGTATCCCCATATTCATACAGCGGTCCCACCCGGAATTTTCCATTGCCCATGCCTAAAAACACTTGAATTTTGTCATTTCGCAGGGCCACAACCATATCCGGGAGAAAATCCTCGTTGAAGTCACCGGTGGAAATACTCACCGGAGTCCGGTGCACGAGATATTGAGTGCCCCGCAAAAAGGTGCCATTTCCTTGCCCCATAAACACGAGTGCATGATCATCCCCTGAACAGGCCACGACTAAATCCACGTTATGATCCAGATTAAAATCATCCACCGCAATGTTTCGAGGCTCCTGGCAGGCAGTCATGATTTTCTGATCTTGAAAGCTCCCGTCTCCGTTGCCAAATAAGAGAGACAAGGAATTTCCTTGAATATTACTGGTAATAAGATCCGCAAACCCATCCGCATTGAAATCGCCAACACGAATTGAGGTAGGGCTTTTTCCGACCGGAAAATCTTTATAATGATACACAAGGTCTGGAGGTTGATAGTCCTCCCGAGCGGGACACCCCGCCAAAACCAGACTGGCAAGCCCAAGACTAACCACCAAGCATTTTCCTGATAGGGATGTCATACGACTTAGAAGTTTCGATAATTGGGGTTTATAGATGAGGATCGTTCCATGGAGAGGGAGAGACCCAGGGGGCAAGCCCCTTGAAATCATCAATTGCACCGGCAAGAGCCGAGTATACGGGTTTCCTCGACTCTTGTAAAATTCAACGGAGTTTCACAACCCTCCCTGAATTCCCACCCATGCGGCTCCTAGTGACCCTTGACCGATCGTTGGATTCCCCTTTCCTGTCCTTAAAACCCCTGGCAGAGAAACCGGTCTTTGTGGTATAGAGAATTCTTTCGTCATTTTTGAAGGAGGGACGCATGGCAGGAAAAACCGTGGACATTGAACTCAGCATGTATGGGGTAGCGGAAATCGTCAAATGGTGTATTACGAAAAATAATGGCCGCATCCCAGGGGTCGATACCGCCGCGCTCAAGAAACTGCAAGAATCGTTAAAAGACAAGCCGGCAACCGGGGATTACTTTACATTGGATCAATTTTGGAAAACACGAAAAGTTTTCTCCTTTACGGAAGAAGAAGTGGCCACCATCGACCGCTGTTTGTATGATATTCCGAATTTTGAGGGAGCCCAACTTCCTCAAATTCGATATAAGTTTTGGCCCAAGGAAATTGTCAAGGCTTAATAAGGGGTTATCGATGACACAAGTCCAGGCGGATTTCCGCCTGGATCTTCCTCCTACACGCAGGCAGACCAACTCAAACCCTTCCATCCCATCAAGAGACCATGGTGTCAATACCGGAGGTCCTTATCTCTCAAGATAGGATGACAAACACTCGACCTTGGCAAATCCCCCTAGCTCGTTAAAAACAGATGAACAACCCCACACCCGCCTGGGTATGGACCGGTTATCATCAGATTATAAAATCGTTTCTGGAAGACATTGGCAAAGTTATTCCCATAATTCCAATTTAGGGTAGCACCGCAAGAATCCGCCTGAGTTACAATATTTCAAGAACTCCCGGCTTTCGTGAGGGAGAGCGAAGCCGGAAAGATCTCAGGCTTCCCCTTGAAGTAAATCTAGAGGAGAAAAGTCATCGGTCAGAATTAAACCGGGACCCAAATGGAGTGGAGCCTGAGATCCGAAAAATGCAAAGCCTTCTGGCGGGAACCGATTCTGATTGAGTGAGCGACTGACCAGAGACATAAAATTGGCATCGAGCATGTTCGTCACAGGCGTTCCACCAAAGAAAATGAGGTTCACCGAACCCTTTTTAGTCTTCATCCAATCCGGACCGGCAACACCATAAGCCACTACCTCGGGAAAGGCCAGCCGCATCGTGGACACAATCGCTTGAGCCCTCCTCACATTGGCCGGCGCATCGGATGAAGCCAAATTGACGGCCACAGCTCCCTCCGGGCTCACATGTTTTCGCAATTCCTGAAAAAATTCCCTGGTAGTCAGATGAAAGGGAATCAAATGCCTCGCAAAGGCATCGACCCATACCACGTCATATTGCACCTGGGTCCCACGCAAAAATGTTCTGGCATCCTGCACATAGACGTGGTGGTTGGAGGGAGGAGCGTAATCGAAATATTGTTCGGCCGCTTGAACCACGGCCGGGTCCATTTCCACCACGTCCAAATCCAATTCGGGATAATGCTGAGCTAGCCACTTCGCAAGGGATCCGCCGCCATTACCCAATATCAACCCGCGCTTGGGTTTCTCCAGAATGGGCAACACCCCCATCATCACTTGAGAATAGGGAAGAGCTAAAAAGTTGGGGTCGGTTTTAAGCATTACCGCATGGAAGGTATTGTCCAGAACCAGATATCGTAAAATATTGTTTTCACTCACCCTGACTTGTTGATAAGGACTATCTTCCTGATGAATGGCTGAAGGAACTACAATAACCGGATGAAAGCTCATCCACATGGCGACCCCGATACCAGCTATCATGCTCCCCCTCAGAACGACGGAGCCCTTCTTTTCCAAAAACAACCAAAAAATCCCAACCATTACCTGGACAACTCCCAGGAGCGCGACCAGTGCTGCGCTTCCCAACCACGTCAGAAGATAAAAGCTGGTTCCCCATGTACCGATAAGGCTCCCAATCGTCGACACCGCAATCATTGACCCCGTATGACGCCCTAAGTGCCCCATGTCGGCAATTGCCAGCCGAAGAAGCGCAGGTAGCACCCCACTGAGGCCAAAGGCCGGCACCGCCAAAAGGACTCCTGCGGCAAAGCAAGGCCCCCAACGAGGATCTTGAATCCATTGAAATACCTGAAACACGACCGGTTGTCCGGCCCAGGCCAACAGAAGTGTCCACACGCCCGAAGCCAACATTAGGCCCGCCAGAACCCGTGGGGGAGAATAGCGGTCGGCCAACCATCCACCCGCCGCATATCCGCTACTCATTGCCGCCAACACGACTCCGATTAACGCCCCCCACACAAAAAGCGAACTGCCAAACACCGGAGCGAGAAGACGACTCCCCAAAATTTCCAAAGCCATCACCACCGCCCCGGTGGAAAAGGCGGTGGCGAAACACCACCAACGCGGAAATGTTGATTGAGTAGAAGCTACACTTGCCATAAGATGTACAGATACAGGAGCAAAAGGGAACTGATGCTAAAGCATGATCCGGAGGGTGTCAATTCAGTTTCTCGATTCTACTCTCTGCTGACAACAGGCCCCTTGTCTCACGCTCCAATCCTTCATCCAGGACCCGCTCAAGCCGAATGACCCAGCCCCCCTCGCACCCTTCAGACTCACCGCCTCAGATCAGTGAGACCCATCGCATTAGCCGGGCAGCGGGAATCATTGGGAGCGCCACCCTTTTAAGCCGGATTTTAGGGTTTATCCGTGATATCGCCCTAGCCAGTCTTTTCGGGGCCCATGCCGCGGCAGACGCCTTTTATGTGGCCTATCGCATTCCCAACCTGCTCAGAGAATTATTCGCCGAAGGGTCCATGTCCTCGGCTTTTATCCCGGTTTTCACCGAATATCATTCAACCAAATCGCAAAAAGAAGCCTGGGAATTGGCCAACGCAGCCTTCACGACATTGCTCACTCTGGTAACCCTGGTGACCGTGGTGGGAATTCTCTCCGCTCCAGGAATCGTGTGGCTGCTCGCGCCGGGCTTTCGGGCCGATGCATCAAAACTGGCCACCACGACTCTCCTAACGCAGATCATGTTTCCCTATTTGATTTTTGTCAGCCTGGCCGCCTTGGCCATGGGCATACTCAACTCGCTTCGTTCATTCGTCATTCCTGCTCTGGCTCCGGTGTTTTTTAATATCTGTGTCATCCTTTTCGCCGTGATGATTTCCCCTATGTTTGACCAGCCAATTTTGGCGGTAGCCCTCGGCATCGTGGTTGGCGGACTCGCTCAATTTCTCATGCAACTTCCCGGGTTACAAAAAAAAGGACTGGCCTTCACCTGGAACTTTCACCCCGCCCATCCCGGTGTAAAAAAAATGGGCATCCTGCTCATTCCCTCGTTATTAGGCCTGGCGGTTACTCAAATCAATCTCACCGTGAGCACCATATTAGCTTCACATTTCCAGGGTGGTCCTACGTATTTGTTTTATGGCATGCGTCTCATTCAATTTCCTCTTGGCATATTTGGCGTAGCGATGGCTACCGCCCTTTTACCCTCCCTTTCGGCGCAAGCCGCACGCGGATCCCTTATCGAACTTCGGGAGACGGTGAATTTCGGGTTACGCCTGGTGCTCTTTATTATGGTGCCGTCCATGGCCGGCCTCATCTGTTTGAGGACACCGATCATTCATGTGTTTTTTGAACATGGCGCCTTTTCGGCTCACGATACCATCGGCACCGCTTCGGCGCTTCTCGGTTTTTCAATCGGACTCTGGGCCTTCGCGAGTTATCGTATTGTGGCCACGGCGTTTTACTCGCTCCAGGACACGCGCACACCGGCCATCGTGGCCGTGTGTTCCGTCGGGATCAATATCGCATTGTCACTTTGGCTAATGACCCCTTTGGGACATATGGGTTTGGCCCTGGCGGCCGGCTTGGCCGCAATCTTCAACACGCTGATCCTGGTAGTTATCCTCCATAAACGCCTCCAGGGACTCTTATGGAAATCCTTGACTGGTTCCATCGGTCGGACAATCTTAGCGTTAGCCCCGCTCATAGGTTGGGCGCTCTGGGTAGCCGGCCTTTCCCTTTGGCAGACACCCGGTGAACTGGGTTTGAAAATACTCTGGTTAATGTTGGCGATGACGGGAGGAGCATTGGGATATTTCGGCATACATCAGCTTTTGGATTCTCCGGAACTGAGCCACCTAAAAATGATGATTCGAAAACAAATGCCCCACACGCCGCACACATGAATCACTGAGAATATTCAAATAAGCAAGGAGGGCACCGTGCACTCTAGATTGAAATTTTTTGATATATTTTTGTATAGGCCTCGCCCTCGCCAATGATTGCCTTACTGCAACGTGTCCGAGAAGCTTCAGTCACAGTTGGCGATGCTTCGATCGCCAGAATCATGCAGGGTCTTCTTGTCTTTCTCGGGGTCGCCATGAATGATTCAGATGATGATGTGGACTTTATCGTCGACAAAATTCGGCATCTTCGTCTATTTTCGGACGAAGCCGGCAAAATGAATTATTCTCTTCAAGACATCCAGGGGGAAATATTGTTGGTCTCCCAGTTCACCCTCTTAGCCAATACCGAAAAAGGACGACGGCCCAGCTTCGAGAAGGCCGCTCTCCCGGACGAGGCCCGCACACGCTATCAACAAGTCGTGAATGCCCTGAAAAAAAATAATATTCCGGTTCAGACCGGAATATTCGGTGAGAACATGATAGTCTCCCTTGAGAACGATGGACCCGTGACAATGCTTCTGGACAGCCGGGTGAAAATACGGTACATCGTTAAGAAGCCCTTCTTCACAACCGATAGAGGGAAAGAACGACACGAAAGGTCAGATCCTGGGAAGACAGTAACGAAAGGGTGAATATGACACCTATCCCGGCCCAGCACCCCTTACGTCAATTATTTGGCCAGCTGACCGAACGCAATTTTACCGAGGCATTAGGCTGGCCCAATTTCCAAGTGACGGAATATGTCTCCAATCTCCTTGTTGAGTTTACCCACGCCGACCAACTGACTCGCATCAGAAACCATGACGGGGAGCCGGTTGAAACAGTTGTAGAGCTCCTCTACGAGGCCGAGGTCAACAGCCAGAATTCCGAAAGCGACAAAGAACGGGAAATCCATCGTCACATCGGGGATCTGACGCTATTCTTAGCCGGGCTTTTTCCCGAATATTGCCGCCGGATTAAATGCTCGGGACTTATCCACCATAAAGACTTTTTGGTCGATTACATGAAGGCGGGCAAACGATCCTACAATATTGTTGCCACCATTCAGGATCCCCAATCCCAAACCTCGCCCTCCTTATTTCAAACACTTTCCTCCAATTTTGAGCTGTGCGTGGCAGGTCTCGGTTTCGTGCGGTTGGATCTTGACCGGTTTCAAGATATCCACTACCGCCAGGGCAAAGATATTTTGCTGCATTAAGTCCTCAGGCCATTTTTCAAATAAGGCCCTTCACCGGAGCGGAGACCGGTCGGTTCAATCCGATCGACAAGTTTCCGTATCCCTCTTGTTATCCCCGGTCAAGACACGACTGTTTTCTCTATAAAAAGCATGACCGGAGAACAAATGAACTCAACATGGAAAAATTGCTCCGTTTCGCAGTTGCCAGTTCTCCCTGCCCGATCGTCTAAGCCTTACCCAATTCATTCAGCCAGGGGATCGTCATTTCCTATTCAGATTACATCCAAAATATCCGAAACCATTGAGGATTAGCAGAGAACATCCCTGTTCGCCTCTCCCCAGGCAACCGGGAGGGTCGGCACACTTGGGGCGACAAAGGATGGACTCCTCTCGGCCCTCGCCAGGACAGAGGAAGCTTACAAGTCAATGCGACCGGAAATTGAAGAAAAATTACGATTGTGCCCAAGCCTTCCCAGTCCACCGACCATTGCCGCCCAGATCATTAATCTGGTCAATGATCCGGAGGTGGACATCAAAAAATTTACGGACCTATTGCGGTGCGACCCGGCCTTATCAAGTAAAATTCTCAGAATCGCAAACTCGCCGGTCTATCCCTACCCCAAAAAAATCGAAAATCTCCATCAGGCCCTGATGATTTTAGGCCTGAATGCCACTATCTCTCTGGCTCTTTCATTTTCGTTGACCACCTCGTTGAAAAAAAACGTCGGATCCTGCTTGGATTATGGTTTTTTCTGGAAGCGGGCACTTTTGTCGGGCACGGCTGCTCGCGTCATCGGGATCACCTGCCGAATGGTCGAAGTGGAAGAATTATATTTGTCGAGCCTTCTCCAAGACCTAGGCATGCTGGCTCTGGATAAAGCCTTTCCAGATCTCTACGCCAGCCCGGGCCTGAATCCAAAATGTCATAAAAGCCTGTTACAGCGTGAACAAGACATGTTGGGAGTCACCCATGCGGCCATCGGCAGCTGGTTGTTGGCTCAATGGAATTTTCCGGATCGCTTCCGCCTCGCCATAGCCGGCAGTGATGACCCTGATCGTGTTCCTTCGCAAGATGAACGGGCTCGGTTCGTGTATTGCATCAATTTGTCAGGAAAAATTGCTGAGGTCTTTCTTTATGAAATGGGGAGTGAGGCTCTTCAAGTCCTGCAACAGCAGGCAGAATCCTGGCTTGGACTCCCTTCCGAAACATTCATGGAAATTTTAGAAAAGACCAGAACTCATTTGGCAGAAACCGAACGACTCTTTGAAACCGAGATCCCCACATGGACGGATCCACAGACTATCTTGGACAGTGCACGAGAAGCCTTACTACTCCGGAATCTTCAAACCCTGAAACAGGTGGAAGAATTGCAAATCGGCACCGTGGCCATGGAAGCCCAGTTTAATAATTTGGAAGAGAGTAATCGACACGATCCTCTTACCGGGGCCCTCAATCGGGCGTCTTTGGATAAATCCTTGGAATCCTCATTTGAACAGGCTCTTGCTCAAGAAGAATGTCTCACATTGGTTTTCGGCGATTTGGACAAATTCAAATCGGTCAACGATACCTATGGACACCATGCCGGGGATGTCATACTCCAGTCAGCCGCTCGGACCCTTATTTCCAAAGTCCGCACAACCGATCTGGTGGGCCGGTACGGAGGTGAAGAATTTGTCCTCATTCTGCCAAAAACCCCTGCGGAATCCGCCCATATTGTGTGCAACAGGATTTTGGAGGCCTTCCGAACCACAGCGCATGAAGTCTCCCGGGACAACCAACTTACCGTCACCATTTCCTTGGGTATCGCCACGCATTCCCCTGACAAACCTTTTTCCAATGTCCAAGACCTTCTCCAAGCTTCGGATGAAGCTGTCTACTTTGCGAAGACTCACGGTGGCAATCAACACGTGAGTTATGAGAAAATCAAACCTGCGGCATTAATCTGAACCCTCAGCCATTCCGTTCTTGAGGGATTCACGACAACCTTCCGGCTTTCTCCAGCGTTTTGAAAAAAAATCACGGCTTCGCATATGCCTTCGGTCTTAATCCACGGGGGTGCCGGCTCACGCCGTCCAACACGAACCCAACTTGATTATCTGAAAAATTCCCTTCACCGAGGACACGCACTCATTCAGACAGGTCAACCCGCATTAACCGTTGTGGAGCAGATGATCCAAGGCCTGGAAGCATCAGGGTTATTTAATGCCGGCTTGGGCGCCCTCCCTCAACTTGATGGAGTTCAACGGATGGATGCCTCCATCATGGAAGGGAAAGAGCTGACAGCCGGTGGAGTTGCTAACCTGGAAGGCTTTCTGCACCCCATCAGTGCTGCACGGCTGGTCATGACCGAAACGGATCACGTGCTGATCATTGGGGACTCCGCGAAACGTCTCGCGCGACATTTCGCCCTCAAGCGATTACCGCGATCAAACAAACCCGCCCAACCTCACTCTCGTCCTCGAGGAAAGACGTCAATCAATACTCGAACCTTTTCTCTCTACAAAAAAATGGGTCGGTACGGAACGGTAGGCGCTGTGGCCTTGGACGTTCAAGGGAACCTGGCAGCAGGGGCTTCCACCGGTGGAGTGCCCGTCATGTTCCCGGGACGGGTCGGTGACACCCCTTTGATTGGATCGGGAGTCTCTATGCAGACAATTTCGCCGGAGCCATTTCAATGACCGGCATCGGTGAATCAATCATCCGGATGGGGATGGCCAAAGGATTGGCGGTACTCATGAGATCCGGATACAGTCCCTCCCGTGCTGCCAGACACGTACTGAAAGAATTGGTTCATCGAATTCATGGCGAAGCGGGATGTCTCATTCTTGGGCCAAAAGGGACATTTGCCATTCAACACACCACGCTATGGATGGCCGCAGGTCACTGGAATGGCAAGGGACAACCGGTTGTCGGCGATCGCTTTTCCTCCCCTCAATCCCTCTTACCGACTAAAGGTTGATCTCCGATGGCTGGTGGGGTCTGCCTGTGGTCCTCTCTCTTACTGCAAGGCCTCCAATACTTCCAAAAAGTGTCCATCGACTTTGACTTTTGGAAAAATCCGCCCAACGGTCCCGTCTTCCTTGATTAGCACGGTCGTGCGTTCAATCCCCATATATTTTTTGCCATACATCGATTTCTCTTTCCACACGCCATAGGCTGTCAGCATACCTTTCATTTCATCGCTCAGGAGTGGAAAATTCAATTGAAATTTATCAGAAAACTTCCGATGGGACCCCACCGAATCGGCGCTCACACCTACGACAACCGCTCCTTTTGTACGAATTTCTTGAATCCCATCCCGAAACGCACAGGCCTCCTTCGTACACCCCGGTGTGTCATCTTTTGGATAGAAATAGAGCACTACTTGTTTCCCCTGAAAATCCGATAAGTTGATTAACTTCCCAGTTTCATCAGGAAGAGAAAAGGCGGGAGCCGGCGCACCAACTGTTAAGGTTGAGTTGCTACTGTTTGACTGAGCTTTAGGAACACGTTTGACAGCCGTTTTGGGTGAAGGAGCCAGGCCTGATTTGTCCTTTTGGGAATTCCCAGGGCGACCACGGGATGTCTTCTTTTTTGTTGAAGGTGAAGAGGATTTCGTTTTGGATTTGACCGGCTTCGTAGAGGATTTGGTTTTAAGAGGTGAGCCTTTCTTGGATTTTTTCGATTTGGGGTTAGTTGGCATACGTACTCCTTTTTGAAAATCTAAATGGTGACAAACATGATGCGTCATTTTGGATCCGGCCGACTACTCTCCGGATTAAGTGGAGCCCGATTTCAAAATGAAGAATGGAATTGTACAAGTTTTGAAAGTCTTCGTCAGGGTATCCCAGAAAAACCATATGCCCCTATTCAAAGACCGAGTAACACTCTGAAGCATTGCCTTGGTTAGGTTACCAAAAGATAGGGATAGACCGAAATCAGGTTATCGATTGCCAAACAATGGAAAGAGTAAAGATAAGAAAGCAAGGATTGAGCAGAGCCCCGCTCCCTTGCTAGAGGACCATACTGTTACAGGTTCGAATTGGCGTGGAGAAGGCTGGTATACTTTTTCAGTTGAGTTTCTAACTGTGAAATTTGTTCGTTTTTGGAATTGATGGCATTGGTGAGCTCGATATTGAGAAGATTATTTTGCAGCTCAGCATCTTGAAGCTGATCTTGAAGTGTACGAATTTCAGGTAGAACTCTGTTGAGCTTATCTTGACTTTCCTCACGCAACCGCTCTAATTCACTCCGAGTCATCTGCAGGTCCTTGTCCCATTGTGATTTTTCTTGCTTGGCCATTCCCAACTCGTCCTCGACTTTCCGGAGTCGGTCCTGAAGATAGTTCTTTTCATCCCGCAACGCTTTCACGATGGTCTGGACTTCCTCCAGAAGACTGGAAAGGTCTCTCATGGAAATCTTCCTTCTTACAAAAACCTTAGGAACGCGTAGATCTTGGACAAGGGCTAGTTATGTGTATCGGTCATACGTTTTTTAATATTGAGTCCTGTTCCTCTCAAATTTGGCCATTAAATGCACAGCTTACCCACAATACGATCACATTTACATTTTCCACAAATTGAAACTTCCAGGCTTGACAAACCCAGAGTTACATCATTAAATTTACACAATTCCTATCGGTTAAGTATGAATTAGACAATATGAACCGATTTCCAATAAAAGTTACCTATGGAATTATGGCCACGGTAGAGCTAGCACGCCACCAGGATTCTCAACCCGTCCAAGCCAAAGTGATTGCACAACGGCAAGGAATACCGAGCAGATTCATTGAACAAATCATGCAGCGGTTAAAACAAGAAGGTATTGTACATAGTTCTCGTGGTTCCCAGGGAGGGTACACCCTGACCAAGCCAGCTAGCCAGATTTCCTTGGCCACGCTTGTCAATTCCATGAACGGATCGCAAACCACGATTGCCTCGGGAATTTCAGGAAACAATGGAAGCGCCGACAAAAAACATCTTTCAACCGCCTTGCTTTCAGGTATTTGGGAAAAAGTTGAAGAGGCCGAACAAGGGGTATTAACCAATATTTCCATTCAATCTTTGCTGGAACAGTATGAAAAGCTCGAAACCCAGCGTGCCTTGATGTATCATATTTAATTCTTTTCATGATCGCACGGAAAAATCCAAATCCACCTTCGCTCTGAAATTGCAACCGATTTGAAATGGTAACCTCTGATGAGTGAAATAATTATGAAAAATCAGTTTAATGCATTTTTTCTTTTCACTTTTCCGGTCTCAAAAGTTTCCACAACGCCTCTTTCAGACGTTTTTACTACTGCCCTTACAAGAGGAACAATATGAACACATCACCGACATTGACCTATCCTCAGGTTCAGACGGCTCCTATTCCGCCTGAGATTTTAGAGGAAATAGAAACATTTGAAGAAGAAGTCACACGGCTGCAAAGCGGGGAAACCCCCGTTGATGTATTTAAGCCGTTCCGGTTGCAATTCGGTATTTATGGCCAACGTCAACCGGACGTCCAAATGGTCCGCATCAAAATCCCCTTTGGAGGTCTGACAGCCAATCAACTTCGCCAAGTGGCCATTATTGCTGATACCTATGCGACCAGCGTGGGGCATGTGACCACACGTCAAGACATTCAATTGCACTTTGTTCCACTCACTCAGGTGGGCACCATTATGCGAATGCTGGCCGATGTCGGGCTTACCACCCGTGAGGCCTGCGCCAATACAGTCAGGAATGTCACGGCTTGTGCGTTGGCTGGTGTCTGCCCGGGAGAAGTCTTTGATGTCACACCTTACGCCAAAACGGTGGCTTATCATCTTTTACGGAATCCCCTGAACCAAAGCTTGCCCAGAAAATTCAAGATTGCGTTTTCGGGCTGTAAACACGATTGTGCCCTTACCCCCATTCATGATGTGGGTCTGCTGGCTACCCGAAATCCTCAAGGTCAAATCGGATTCAAAATGGTTGTCGGCGGAGGCTTGGGATCTACCCCGCGTCTCGCCAAAACCCTGCGTGAGTTTGTACCCATGGAGGAACTGATCCCTTCCATCGAGGCAGTGCTGAAAGTGTTCGATAACCTGGGAAATCGAAAAAACCGCAGCAAGGCTAGAATGAAATTTGTCATCGACAAGTTGGGATTTGAGGAATTTGAGAGCCGGTGGAAAACTACCTACGAGGCTATGTTGCAATCCGGCGCCACCAAGCTTGGCATGGAGATATCCGAATACCCCGATGCCCCCACCTTAATCATGCCTACCAAGTCCGGCAATGGGGCATCAGGCTCGAGTAACGGGCAGCACCCTACCAAAGCTTCCCCTAACGGCTCGCCTAGTACGGAAGAGCAGGCGGGATTTGACCTCTGGCGCAAAGGCAACGTCATCAGCCAAAAACAGGAAGGCTTTTACGCCGCAGCCGTCAAATTGCCTTCCGGAGATATCACCTCCGAGCAAATGTTTATATTAGCCGATTTGATCGAACGTTTTTCCAATGGCAACGTTCGCACAACCATCAATCAAAACATGATGGTGCGATGGATTCCCGAGGCTTACCTCAATCCCTTTTTCACCGAATTGGCCAAACACGGACTTGGCGATCCTGGGGCCGAAGGCGTAGAGGACATTGTGGCTTGCCCCGGCACGGATACCTGCGGACTCGGCATTACTTCCTCGAAGGGTCTCGCTCGGGCGCTGGCCGAAGTGTTTCCTCCAGGAAAGACGCCGGACGACCTTGAGGGCGTCAATGTCAAAATCAGCGGATGCCACAATTCCTGCGGCCAACATCATATTGCCACCTTCGGCCTCCATGGCGTCGGTAAACGCGTTGCCGACCACGTGGCCCCGGTGTATGAGTTGCACATGGGCGGAAAGGTCAACGGAACAGCAAAAATCGCCCAACTGATCGTGAAAGTTCCGGCGAAAAATGTCCCCGCTGCCGTAACCCACATTTTGGACGTCTATCGACGGGAACGAAAGGATGGAGAATCCTTGCCCTTTTTCATTGAGCGGGCCGGCAAAATGAAACTTAAGGATGAACTCATTCCCTTTACCATCCTGCCTGCTTATCAGGAAGATCCTACATTTTATGTTGATTGGGAAGGGGACCACGAATTCACCGTGGAAGACCTCGGGCCAGGAGAGTGTGCAGGGGGTGCGTTGGAAATGATCGACAATCGCATCCTCGAGGCCGAACAAGAACTGTATCATGCCCGCTTGCTGGCAGAGAAGCATCAATATGCCATCGCCATCAACAAAGCCTACCGAGCGGTGGTAGCGGGTGCTAAAGCTATTTTAGTTACCGAAGGCATCGACCCCAATTCCGACGAAGAAACACTGCTGGAATTCGATAAACTGATGACGGCCAAAAACATCATCCCAAAAGATTTTTATCCAATCGTGGAAAAAGCCGGTGACTTAGGTTCCAAAGACGCCTCATCAGACTTTACCGCTGCCAAAATGGCGTTTGCCAAAAAATTTGTGGATGTGTGCCGACTCGCCACCGAGCAAATCGGACAAGATCTCAAACTTCAGCCGGTTGAACTTGGGGAGACCCAGGGCAGCACGAATGGAACGCCGACCCCTGAGCCAGGACCTGAAGACACGGCTGCCCAGGCTCCGGTGTATGACCTGCGAGGTGTGGCATGCCCCATGAATTACGTGAAAACAAAATTGAAGTTGGAAATGATGGATGAGGGGGAGCAGTTGGAAGTCTGGCTGGATGCCGGAGATCCGATTCGAAACGTCCCTCAAAGTTTACGAAACGATGGGCACAAAGTCCTCAAGCAAGAACCGATGAATCCTGACGAACAACACTTCAAGGTTCTCGTCGAGAAGGTTGAAGGGTAACCTGAACAACCAATCGCTATGAAAACCTCGCTCAACGCAGAAGAACTGAACACGCTCAATCAATCTCTTGAGGGAGAGCCTCCCCAAGAGATCATGCGGGAAGCCATTCAACGTTTCGGGGACCAGCTCATCCTGGCCTGTAGTTTTGGGGCCGAGGATGTAGTTCTCGCGGATATGATGTTCCGGATCAATCCTCAAGGAACACTGTTTTACCTGGATACGGACTTTCTGTTTCCCGAAACCTACGCCGTTCGGGAACGACTCATTCAACGCTATCACTTACAGGCCGACCAAATCATTCGCATGAAATCCGCCCTGACCCCGGAGGAACAGGCGACCCAATATGGCGAAGCCCTTTGGCTCCGAGATCCTGATCAATGCTGCAAACTTCGAAAAGTGGATTCTCTGACAAAGATTCTGCAGCACTATCAAGCGTGGATCACCGGCATCCGACGCGATCAATCGCCTACCCGGGCCACGGCCAAAATCGTCGAATGGGACACGAAGTTCGGGTTGGTGAAATGGAATCCCCTGGCCGCCTGGTCATGGGATCAAGTCTGGGCCTACATTCGGGAATATGATGTTCCCTACAATGAGCTACATGATCAGCATTTTCCCAGTATCGGCTGTACCCATTGTACGGCTCCGGTGCTGCCGGGAGAAAATCCCCGTTCCGGCCGGTGGAAACAGTTCGCCAAGACAGAATGCGGCCTTCATCCTGTGAAACAGACAGATTGAAGGATAGCCACATTCATTTCGATTTTTTCCAACAAACAGACCGTTAAGTGGAGGTAGCAGTGAAAAAGATCGCGATTATTATTACTCGAGGGGGATATAACAATCTCTTACAGGCTTGCGAATGGGTGGGGTTGGCTGCGGCCTCAGGGATGGAAGTCAGCGGGTTTTTTCGCGATGAGGCCGCAGGACGTATGACCCAGGCCAAAGTGAAAGAACTCACGATGTCCAATGAATATCGAGGCCGGGAAGCCCAGGTCCGCGAGATACTTCGCCAATCTCACAAGGAACACCTGCCGACGTTGATGCAACAGGCCAAGGAGACCGGCAATGTCAAATTTTCCGTCTGCAAGGATTCCCTCGGTTATTTTGACATCAGGGTTGAAGAGCTGATTTCTGAATTGGATGAAGTGCAATCCGCCGAGGCTTTTTGGAAAGAATCTGTCATGTCGGCAGATCAGGTCTTCACGTTTTAACATGCCGACCGAACCCATGGAACAACTCATCGCCAAAATCGGCAAGGGGTGGAAAGGGGCTAAAGATCTGACCTGGGAAGAGGCCAAGCGGGCTTTTCATGCCATCGTCAAGGGAGAGGTCACGGATACCCAAGTAGGAGCCTTTCTCATGGCCATGCGGATCAAGACCGAATCCATTTCTGAATTGGCCGCGTTTACCGCCGCAGCAAGGGAATATGCCGCCCCCCTTCAGTTCGCCCAGTCAGCCAGCATGGTCGATGTCCCCCTGTACGGAGAAAAACACCATACTGTCCATATCATCATCGCGGCCAGCCTGGTCGCCGCCTCAGCCGGGGCAGGCATGTTCCTCCACGGAGTGGATTCCCCTCATTCCTCCTCCGATCTTCCTCGAATTCTGGCCCTACTTGGCATCCCAGTGGCCCTCTCCGTGTCCGACATGACCCAGCAATTCGCCCAACGACCGTGGGTCTATGGTGACCTCGCAGGATATCACGCTCCCTTAACCCGCTTATTAGACTTGCGAAAAGAGTTCGGAGTGCAAAATTTGGCTCACCAAGTCGCCAGACTGTTGAACCCGGGTCGTCTTCCTTCTCAAGTCATCGGGATTGCCCATCCGCCATACCTCGATAAAATGGCTGAGGCCTTGGATATGTTGGGGGCCAAGCGGGCCCTGATCATTCAAGGGGTCGAAGGTTTCCCCGAACTCTCGATATCGGCACCCTCAACGGCACGGGAATTACGCAGCAGTCATATTTCTCCACTCACGTTTCGTCCACAAGACGCTGGGCTCCGCATTGGCCCCTTCCAGGCCATGAGTCAGGGAATGGCTACGGAAACCGCCTCTATTCCGGCTCAGGAAGCCGCTCTCATTCACGCACTGGTGAACAACCGACAGCGTGGAGATCAACGAGCCTGGGTGATTTTGAATGCGGCCTTATTGATTTACGCCGCCGGCGTCGCGCCTTCACTGGCCCAATCCACCCCGGTAGCCATTGAAGCGCTGGATTCCGGCAAAGCCGGGGCATTGCTCCAGGCCATCGCCAGGGAACCCAAAAGCCAGGAGGGGTTTTCTGCATCCATGTCAACCGCAACGGTGACCACATGAAACATCTCCGACAACTCGAAGACCAAAGCGTGTTCATCCTTCGGGAAGCCTATAAAAACTTTGACAACTTAGCCATGCTCTGGTCGATGGGCAAAGATTCGACCGTCCTTCTCTGGCTGGCCCGTAAGGCCTTTTTTGGTCATGTCCCTTTTCCCTTACTTCATGTCGACACCAGCTTTAAAATTCCTGAAATGATTGAATACCGTGACCGAATCGCACGAGAGTGGCGGTTAAATCTGGTGGTCGGCCAAAATAAAAAAGCGTTGGCCGAAGGCATGAATCACACCAGGGGCCGGGTGGAATGTTGTACCGCCTTAAAAACCCAAGGGTTGAAACAGTTACTCGAAGAGAAGGGCTATACCGGGGTGATTCTGGGTGTGAGATCGGACGAAGATAGCACCAGGGCAAAGGAACGCTATTTTTCTCCACGGGACAAAAACAATGAATGGGATTTCCGAGATCAGCCGCCGGAACTCTGGGATCAATATAAAATTTCCTTCCCCCCCGGCACCCATATCCGCATTCATCCCCTATTGGACTGGACCGAGATCAACATTTGGGAATACATCAAATTGGAAAACATCCCCTTTCTCGATCACCTGTATTTAGATCAGGGAACCGGGAAACGCTATCGCAGCCTGGGGTGCGCCCCCTGCACCTTCCCGATTGAGTCCACCTCAAAAAATGTGGATGAGGTGATTATCGAATTACGGAACACCAAAGTGGCGGAACGGGCCGGCCGCGCACAGGACGAAGGCCGGGGGATGGAACAATTACGCAAAGACGGATACATGTAAGCATGACGACCGATCCTGCAATGAAAGAGCGAATGAATATCGTGATTGTGGGCCACGTGGACCACGGTAAATCTACCTTATTAGGTCGCCTGTACGCCGATACCGGAACCCTTCCGACCGGCAAGATCGAAAAAATTCAAGCCATTTGCCAACAACAAGGCAAAGAGTTCGAATACGCGTTTCTCTTTGATTCCTTTTTGGAGGAGCAACAACAAGGCATTACGATCGACACCGCCCGTACCTTTTTTTCATGGGGAGGGCGTCAATACATCATCATCGACGCCCCCGGACACAAGGAATTCCTGAAAAACATGGTCTCGGGTGCCGCAAGAGCCGAAGCCGCATTGCTGATCATCGATGCCCTCGAAGGCGTCCGTGATCAATCCAAACGGCATGGGCTCCTACTCTCCATGCTTGGGGTTAAGCAGGTCACCGTTGTCGTGAACAAAATGGATTTAGTGGGCTACCGGGAAGACATTTTCAGAGGGATTGAAAAGGAGTACCGGGATTTCTTAAATCAACTGAATGTCACGCCACAATATGTGATTCCCGCCAGCGCGAAACTTGGGGTGAATATTGCCCAGGCCAGCCCTGAAACGCCCTGGTATACCGGCCCCTCGGTGTTGGATTCTCTGGCACACTTCAGCCTGGAAACGACGCTTACGGAAAAGCCGCTACGGCTGCCTATTCAAGATGTCTATAAATTTGATGCCCGCCGAATCCTGGTGGGCCGCATCACCGCCGGAAAGCTGAAAATCGGCGACCGCCTGGTGTTTTCACCATCCAACAAGTCAGCCAACATTCAAACCATTGAAGCGTTTAATATCGATCCACCACCCACGCAAGCCGTGGCCGGGCAGTCCGTCGGCATCACCCTGGACGAACAAATTTTCGTGGAGCGTGGACAAATCGCCGCCCAGGAAACCGACCGCCCGCTCGTCTCCACCCGGATACGCGCCAATCTGTTCTGGCTGGGCAAACGACCACTGGAAACGCGACGACCGTATAGCCTGCGGATGGCCACCCGTGAAGTGTCATGCGAAATTGCCAAAATTCACCGGATTGTGGATGCCAACAATTTGAATGACCGGCACACCCAAACCAGTGTACAACGAAACGAAGTAGCAGACATCACGCTCCGGACCAAGACACCCATTGCGTTTGATCTCTATACCAGCTTTGAAACGACGGGACGCTTCGTGTTGGTGGATGACTATGATGTGGCAGGGGGCGGCATTATCACCGAATTGGTGCATGACGAGCAGGAGAGCTTTCGCACGGAAGCCCGGGAACGGGATTCTGCCTGGGTCAAAGGCGATGTCGGCACGGCCGATCGCGCAAAACAGTATGGACACCAAGCGGCGGTGTTATTGTTGACCGGACCCGATACGACCGCCAAAGGATTTCTGGCACGCAAACTCGAAACCGTGTTGGTGGCCGAAGGACGTCACGCCTACTTGTTATCGCCGGAAAACCTTCAACGCGGTCTTGATGCGGACCTGGAGGACACCAAACCCGACGAAGCCATCCGGCGTTTTGGAGAAGTCATCAGGCTCCTTACCGATACCGGCTCGTTGGTTATTTCCACTACCAACGCCTTCCCGCAAGCCAACCGCCAACTGGTCCAAACGTTACAAACACTCGTCAACCCCATTCCGGTCATCACCATCCATATGGCCAAGGACCTTACCGGACCTCAACCCGATACCGACTTGGCCTTTGCAGGACCGGAAAATTTTGATGACTGCACGCACTCCATTATCGAATTACTCAAAACTCGCGGCATTCTGGGCGAACCCTCCAGAGGACATTCGGAATTTCAATTTTCCATATAGCTCCCTCGATTTCCCGTTCTGATTTCTTCACCATACCCCCTTATTCCTGAAGCGCGGCAAGAGGGGACAGGCCGGATAAGCTTTTCCAACGGATTGATCCGCCACTTTCATCATTGTAGACTCTCCCTCATTCATGGCATTTTGTGGTCGGCACAATAACCGGCGAATACACATCAGGGAGCTTGTTTATGGACAAGGTCAGCGATTATGTGTTTGTGACGAATGTGATCCCTCCTCCCATTTGTGAAGGGGTGTTGAATGACATCCAAGGCAAAGAATGGACAAAACACTCCTGGTACAGTTACGGAGCCGATCATTATGCCTCCGAGAAAGAAAAGGAATTAGACGTACAAAACGGCACCCAAGCGCTACAGGACACCCTTGGTCCCTTTATTTTCAAAGCCCTTCAGGGATATATGCTGAAATATGTGCCGCAAAAGGACGAAAAAATAAAAGGTTTCATCAAGACGTTTACCCCGATCCGATTTAACCGGTATTCCACAGGCACCATGATGCGGGAACATTACGACCATATCCACTCCCTCTTTGATGGACAGCGAAAAGGCATCCCTATCCTCAGTATCCTGGGCGTGCTGAATGCAGGCTATGAAGGCGGAGAGTTTGTGTTCTTCGGCCACCACGAGGTGCCGTTGAAGGCAGGGGATATCATGGTGTTTCCCTCAAATTTCATGTACCCGCATGAAGTAAAAGAAGTCACCAAAGGCGAACGCTATACGTTTGTGGCTTGGGCTTTCTAAGAAAGTGGATAAGACATAGAGCTAAGGGTTAGGGAAATTTTTCATGAATAACCTTGAGTACAATGGAAATGCTTTTCTCCATGCCTGGCTTAATTGTTCCCTCGACAATTCAAGCAGGAGAGGATAGTTTTAAGCCTGCGATCCCTGCAATGATCGCCACAATACACAAAATCCTGACTGCGGTCCTCGGTTCATCAAATAAGACGATTCCCAAAATCACCGTCCCCACTGCACCGATCCCCGTCCAAATGGCATAGGCCGTGCCCATGGGGATTTCCCGGAGCGCAAAAGACATGCAGACCATACTGATCCCCATGGCCAACACCGTGGCCACGCTGGGACCCAAGCGGGTAAATCCGTCGGTATACTTCAGGGCCGTAGCCCAGACAATCTCAAAAAATCCCGCCACAAATAACAACATCCAGGCCATATCCTCATTCTCCTTCCTGATAACGTGAATCCATAATTTTCAGTAGAAAGCCATTACAAGTATTCCCTGCTTGTATACCAAAGAGAACGGTGAAAAGTACGGCCTGGATGAATTTTAGGCCGAAATCGAGGAATGGAATCGACAAGGGCGATTGAAGAATCGATCCACTGGAAGTGCAAAAACGAGGAAAGGGTAGCAAGCGTACCCTCACTGATTCGGTTGGTTTTATTACTAATCGCTCATGATGGAGAAAACCAACAAGCAGCTATTCTTACCCACAGATTCCTAAAAAATATTGGGATGAACCCATCGTTTCATCCTCTCACTTGATCCGAGCCATCAGATGGTTATCTTGAGAGAGAGAATGAATTGATCCCTTGAGTGGCATACGGCTCTATTCTGGGGTAAACTGAAAAGAGAGTACTGCAAGCTTGAAAAAAGATTCACCATTAACAATGGGGGTGACTGGCTTCGACGGGAATCAAGAGGTCAACAGAGCGTGTCGAGCTCTCGGAGTCTCGTAAAACCTTCGGGAAAACCTTAAGTGCCAACGATAATTTGGCTCTCGCGGCTTAATTGACCGCGACGTCTCTCCTCTCTTTGTCTGCGGGGGAGGAAGGGGCGTCACACTGCAGACTGGTCCAAAGCTGGTGCTCAGCGGCGGCGGACGAGAACACTCTGGGCTAGCGGGGGCTCTAAGCCGGTCGGTGGGCGTGGGTCACTGCGAATAACAAATCATCGGCTACACACGTAGGGCTGTTGCGCTGAATGTTCTCGGACAGGGGTTCGATTAACAAACATGGTCGCCCCGGGGAGCAATCCTCGGGTGAACACGGGGCTCATTCGGTGAACCCTACCGCCCGGAATACCGGGTCATGGCAACGCCGAGGGGTCGAAGGAGGCTAACTTCTTTGGCCCTGTAGAGACTCAGAGACCCGCTGGTCGTCAGATGAGCGGGCACTCGGAGCATCGCAAGATGCTAAGACGCCCCGCATCCCACGTGGATGAAGGCATAGTCCGGCCCACGCTGAAAAGCATGGAATATCCGTCCCCTCACCTCCACCAATCGGCCTCTGGATCGTATGATCCAGAGGCTTTTTTTTATTATGTCCCCAGCCTACAATGCCGCAGGGATTGTCAATGATATACCAAACCGTAAAAACGCCATCAGCTCTGGAGGCAGGCTATCTCGCGGGGCTCATCGATGGAGAAGGCACAATCACCCTGTCGAGAAGAAATCTCAACAAACACTGAGCCTTGGTCATAACCGTCAACAGTACGGAACTGAGCATTTTGAAATATGTTCAGGCACTCACCGGAGTGGGCAAGATCACCAACAAACGGATTACCAAAGCCAACCACACCCCCAGCTTTACCTATCAAGTCGCCAACCACCAGGCACTGGACATCTTAAAACAAATCGCGGCCCATCTTAGATCATATAAAGCCGATCGTGCCCGCTTAGCCCTTCAAGACTATACCCGACTCACACCAAGAAATGGCCGATACTCATCCGTTCAGCTTCAAGAACGAACACGGTTTATTGAAAAATTTTTGACCATACGAGCAGATACTGTGAGAGCATTGCCCAGGGAATAAAATTTTTCCCATGGGCTCCCCCATACTTCTTCATTCGTCTTCCAACCCTATTCCCTTTGTCCATGTTGAAAAAAGAATTCCCTAAATTTGATGGAAACAGACCAAACAAATGGTATATTTCACCAAATCTTTCATAAGGATACAGTGTGGGCACCCCTTAAACAGGTCACTTATGAGCACAGGAACCAGCACCAACAAATGCGGTGTTGACTAGAATAGAACGTTCGGCTTTGAAAAACTGATGGCAATGGAATTACCAATTCTAACGCTTGAAATAAAATTTTTGTGAATTCTTTGCAGACCCAGATTTCCAGACTCCTGTTCCCCAGACAGGAACAGGTTATTTCACAAACGGTCTAACGATGCAGTTCATCAAACACGGTCCCGACATTCCTGAATTGCTGCTTCAGGCGCACGAAGATGGCCGTGTCGTATTCTTCTGTGGCGCGGGAATTTCCTATCCTGCGGGGTTGCCTGGATTTCACGGATTGGTGGACCATCTCTACACTGCCCTTGGCACGGTACGAACTTCCATTGAGGAAGAGGCTTACTCTCGTGAGCAGTACGATGCCACGCTGGATTTGCTGGAACGACGTATCCCCGGTCAACGCCTGGCTGTACGGAGGGCACTTACCAAAATCCTCAAGCCCAAACTTCGACGAAAAGGTGCTTCTGATACCCATGCAGCATTACTTCAACTGGCAAAAAGCCGCGATGGGGCAATTCGCCTGGTCACCACTAACTTCGACCGGATTTTCCAGCATCTGACAAAACGATCTAAACCTGCCATACCAACATATCCAGCTCCCCTACTACCCATTCCCAAAAACAGTCGCTGGGATGGGGTGGTGTATCTGCATGGCCTACTTCCTGAAAAACCCGACGAGAACTCTTTACAACAGTTGGTACTGTCGAGCGGTGATTTTGGCCTGGCTTATCTAACAGAACGATGGGCGGCCCGTTTCGTCAGCGAGCTGTTTCGTAACTACATTGTCTGCTTCGTTGGTTACAGCATTAATGATCCGGTGCTCCGGTACATGATGGATGCGCTCGCGGCAGACCGCATGCTGGGCGAATTCACACCCCAGGCCTATGCATTTGGTGATTTCCAAACAGGCCAGGAACAAACAAAGCAGAACGAGTGGAAGGCAAAAGGGGTTACGCCGATTCTTTATGAAATACCAGCGGGAATTAATGACCATTCAGCCCTGCATCAGACGCTCAAGATTTGGGCCAATACCTACCGCGACGGGGTGGGGGGCAAGGAGCGTATCGTCGTCGAATACGCGATGACCCGGCCGCTGGCTAGCACCCGGCAGGACGATTTCGTTGGCCGTATGCTCTGGGCTCTGAGTCACGAATCCGGGTTGCCTGCCAAACGCTTTGCCGATTTTGATCCGGTGCCCGCCCTGGATTGGCTGGAACCCCTATGCGACACCCGCTTTCGCCAGGCCGACTTGGCCCGGTTCGGAGTACCACCCCTATCGAAGCAGGACGACAAATTGTCCTTCAGCCTAACAAAACGGCCCGCCCCTTACACCCACGCCCAATTGATGGAGATTGTGAATGGCGGCAGAGGCGACAGCAACTGGGATAAGACGATGCATCAACTAGCGCAGTGGTTGACTCGATATCTGGACGACCCAGAACTTGTATTATGGGTGACTAAACAGGGAGGACAACTTCACAGCAACTTCCGCTGGTTGATCGAAGATACTTTAGACAAACTCAAAAAGCTTGAGAGCGAAGGCAATACCGAGGAACTGGATCGCATCCGCAGCCACGCGCCAAAAGCAATCCCAAGACCAATGATGCGTACTATTTGGGGCCTACTTCTCTCAGGACGTGTGAAGTCGCCCTGCCACAATTAGGACTTTCACCACTGGGTAAAAACCCTCAAAACCACTGGCCTCACAACCACGCTACGGCTGGAACTACGAGAGCAGCTTGCGCCCCGTGTGACACTGCGAAAGCCTTTCCATTTGGGAGGGGATGAAGGCCCCGCCAACGAACCCAAACGGTTGAAGGATCTGATCGACTGGGAAATCGTACTGTCCCCAGATTACACTCATTCATTGTTAGATGATTTGGTGCAGGACGAGGCATGGCGATCGTCCTTGCCAAAATTTCTCAATGACATTCAGCATCTTCTGCGCGACGCATTGGACTTGATGCGTGAGCTGGGTGGGGCGAATGATGAGAGTGATCCTTCCCATTGGGATCTACCTTCGATCAGTCCACACTGGCAAAATCGTAATTTTCGCGACTGGGTGTTACTCATCGAACTACTGCGCGACGCTTGGCTTGCCACAATCGAACATAACCCCGAACATGCACGCCGCATCGTGGAAGATTGGCTTGATCAACCGTACCCTACCTTTAAACGACTGGCACTGTTTGCCGCATCGCACGATAACATAATACCTAACAAGGAATGGGTAGATTGGCTACTAGCTGACGACGCCTGGTGGCTGTGGGCAGTCGAGACGCAACGCGAAACGATGCGCCTGCTCGTGCTGCGCGGTGCTGCTTTATCTATCGAGGTACAAGCGCACCTGGAGACCGGGATTCTGGCTGGACCTCCACGCCGAATGTTCCGCGATGATATCGAACACAAAGAGTGGCAAGACCTGGTTGAACACAAAACTTGGCTGCGTCTGGCCAAGCTGGCAACCAGTAGCCCTCTGAGTACCAAAGCACAAACAAGACTAAACTCACTGACAGGGGCTCATCCGAAATGGCAGCTTGCCACCAACGAAAGCGACGAGTTTTCAATCTGGTCGAGCGGGACTGGCGATCCCGACTATGAAGATCAGCGTCAGATAGAAAGGGCACCCCGCAAACGCCGTGAATTAGTAAATTGGCTTCAGGTTCCGCAACCCAGTCACGCTTTTTATGAGGACGATTGGCGGGATTTTTGTCGGGAGAAATTCTCGACTGCGGCTTGCGCGCTGTTCGCATTAACACTTGAAAACAAATGGCCTACCGAACGCTGGCGAGAAGCGTTGCAGTCCTGGAGTGACGAAAAATTATTAAAACGCTCTTGGCGCTATCTGGCACCTGTCGTGCAAAAAATGCCCAAGGAAACGCTACTCGCCATAGCACACAGTGCCAGTTGGTGGCTGGAATCCATACCCAAGGTCCTTGATCGACATGAGGCCATTTTTCTTGACCTCTGTCGCCGACTTTTGACCTTGGAACTCCATGATGGAATGGAAACTGATCGACCTGTCCAGCGGGCGATTAATCATCCAATGGGTCATGCCACCCAGGCATTATTACATTTCTGGTTCCGTCATCAACTCGAAGATGGGCAAGGCTTACCGAATGAGCTGAAACCGCTTTTCACATCGATTTGCAACACCCAGATTGATCAATACCGCCATGGGCGAGTGCTGCTCGCCGCCAATGTTATTGCCCTATTCCGTGTCGACCCTAACTGGACTGCGGAACATTTACTACCTTTGTTCAATTGGCAACATTCGGTCATCGAAGCTCGGGGCGCGTGGGAAGGGTTTCTCCGGTCACCTCGTTTGTATCGACCACTGCTAGGAGCGGGAGCATTCAAGATGTTCTTTTTTGAAACGGCTCGTCATTATTCTGAATTGGAAGAATACGGCCAACAGTACGCAGCCATTCTCACCTATGCCGCACTTGACCCAGCCGACTCTTTTACCACCACCGAGCTACGCCAGACAATCAACAACTTACCTCAAGATGGTTTGCAAGAGTCGGTTCAGACACTTGTCCGCTCCTTGGAAAGCGCGGACGAGCAGCGGGAAGCCCACTGGACTAATCGCATTCTACCTTTCTGGCAAACCATCTGGCCTAAGTCGCGTCATCTGGCTTCAAAAGGCATCGCGAAGCAACTCGTGCGGTTGGCCATCTCGGCTCGAGGCGCATTCTGTGATGCACTGGCAACGGTAAAAGACTGGTTGCAGCCCATTGAACATCCTAATTACCTGCTCCGCCTTCTTCACAAATCAGAACTATGTAACCAATACCCTCAAGATGCTCTGACACTTCTAAACGCAATCATAGTCAATCAACCTCTGGTAACCTCTGACCTTGGTGCCTGCCTGAAGGCCATTTCACTAGCTTGGCCTGATGCCCATCGAGATAAACACTTTCAAAGGCTCAGGGGATACTGTGGAGGCCCTATTTAAGCTGGTGCAGGAACTGGATGACGAAGCCCACCGCGCCGTGCGCGAAGGACTGGACGAGGAGTCCCTGGCCATCTTTGACCTGCTGAACAAGCCGGACTTGAACTCATCGGACATTCAGCGCATCAAGACGGTGGCCACGCAGTTACTGGCAAGGTTGAAGGAAGAGAAACTGCGGGTGGACCAGTGGCGCGAGAAGGAAGCCACACGGGATGTGGTGCGTCAGGCGATCCATGATTTTCTGTGGAGCGAGGATACCGGTCTCCCTGTGGATTGCTTTGCCGAAGCGGACGTGGAGGTCAAAACTGCGGACGTCTTCCGCCATATCTACCGTGCCTACCCCACCCTGCCTTCGCCGTATTTCAGTGCCCATGCCACAGTCTGACCTGGGAAGCAAACCACCAGGAGCCAAATATCCCCAACTCCGACTTGAGTAACCAAACCCACTCCCGCCCGCACTTTCTGTAGTTCTTAAAAAATTTCCCCGAATGAAATTCATGACTCCCCGCAGGCAATAAAAACAATTTGTCCCTCAGTTGCCCAATTTGTCTTGAGCAAAACGTCCTTCTATAAATTCATAGAAAAAGTAAGAGTCAAAAAAGATGCTATTAAACAAAGACTTAACGAAATTTTTGGCACTTCAAAAAGATGGAACATGGCTTGCTAAGACTCAATCTTTCACAAACCAACCATTCTTGATTTCTTATCCCTGAATGGTTCTTCCCTTTCACTAACAGTATCAACAGGAGGCAGGATTTTATGCGTAAATTACTGGCGACAGTGATGGCATTGGTGTTCGGAATGACCTTTGGCGCACTTGGCTTGGTGCAAGCCAAAGACATGCCCATGGAACATTCTTCATCCCCAGCCGCTGAGGAAAAAGCTATGGAGGATCATGGTAAGGCGGGTGAGGGTCATGGCAAGACAGCAGAAGATCAAGGCAAAGCCGGTGACAATGAGACCAAGACCGCCGAGAAAAAGGGTAAAAAAGGTCACGCCAAAAAAAAGAAGGCCAGCTGATTTCTTCCCGTTCTACCGCATCAGTAGTGGTGTCACGCACCATTTTGAAGACTTATCCGGCCGTCTAGAAATCCATTCATCTGTTTCTGGACGGCCGCTTAATTATTCCCATCCACCATTCCTTGTGGTTTAACTTTCTCCAGTCCACTAAAGTTCCAACTGGCCCCCTCAACCACAATCTGTCACTCCGATTCCTTCCATTTTTTCAACAAAGAAACTGGAACAAAAAAGACATTGGCCTTTCAAATTGCTTAACGGTCTTTTGATTTTTATTGTTATTGGTAGATGAAGTGAAAACCATACTCATGGAGGGAATTCCATACGGTGTAAAAATTTGAACATCGGAAGAATTGAATAGGTCTAAAATTTCATAACCATATGAAGAAAATGATATTTTTTATCATGCTTAGGATAGTTTTTCTGGATACTTTTTTCATGGAATATTTCGTCAATAATTATTAGGTTTTTCTAATAATATTGAAGGTGCAACAAACAAATAATTTCATTTAAAAACAATGCCTTACGCATTTCCATGTTCTTACATTAAATTGGAATAAGTTTTGCTCGAGTGCATGACATTACGAATCATTCTCCCGAAACTTTTAAGGGTTGCGGGGAATACAGTTTTTAACAATCATCTTTGGAGGGCAGGATCATGGTTAAATTGTTCACCATTTTATTGGCCTTAATTGTCGGATTATCCTTCGGCGGGATGACTTTTGCGAAGTCCTTAGGGGATTCTTCTTCGATTCAGAATACTTTCCCTTTAGGTTCTGATGATAAAGACGACAAGGATAAAGAGGGCAAAGACGAAAAGATGGATGACAAAAAAGGTGACAAGGACGAGGACAAGAAAGAAGAGAAGTAATCTTCTTTCAACATTTCCTGACACTCAAAACGACCTTCGGGATAATCCCGAAGGTCGTTTTTTTTTAATTCCCACTTTCCCGACCAGCAACTCTCCGCTTCTACCAATCCGCCCCCAGTCGATCAACGACAATTTGCTGGACCACGGCAGAGGGCCCCAATGTCCCGAGGTAGAGGGCCGTCTCTGCAATATCAAATGGATTAATCTTTTCACTGCGTAGGATTTCGTCAGGCGAAGCATCGACCAATTCATCTGCCACTCCGGCAGGACAAATTGCACTCACTTTGATGTGGAACGCTCGCCCTTCATCGGCCAGGGACTTGGTCAGCGCCATCATGCCATGCTTGGACGCGCTATAGACTCCCGTCCCTGCCCAAGCCTGGACCCCAGCCACACTTGAAATATTGATGATGAGTCCGCCACCCTGCGTTTTCATCTGCCGAAACCCGGCCCGGCAACAGAAAAACGTCCCTCGAAGATTCGTGTTCATGACTTCATCAAACGACCTGGTTGACATATCGACCAGACGGCCGCCTCCAAACACTCCGGCGTTGTTGACAAGAATATCCAGACGCCCATACCGCCTGACCGTCTCTTGAATGAGCTGTTCGACTTGGTCTTCTTGAGACACGTCCGTTTGTTGAACACACGCTTCCCCTCCCGCTTGCTCAATTTGGGCCACGGTCTGTCGGCATAAATCCAGCCGTCTGGCAGCCACCATGACCCTTGCTCCCTCTTCCGCAAAACGGAGGGCAATCGCTTTACCAATTCCACTGCTGCTCCCTGTCACCACTGCCACTTTGCCGTCAAGCCGTTTCATTGTTGTCCATCCAGTCTTCCGGTTATCGCAGGCAAATTATTCTCCACGTCAGAAATTCTATGCCAATCACTCTTCATCCCGGTGAACGATATCCGGACTAAAGGCAGGTAGGCACACCGCAATATATTCAGCTCCACCGGGGTCAGGTGTACTATATCGGACCCACTCCCTTTTAGGGGTCAGTACAGCCTGACCCGCCGTAACTTCAACAACGCCCTCTTTGGATTCCACGCGAAGCATCCCCTTCAATACCACCGTATATTCGTCAAACTCAGGCGTTTGGCCGGGTTCCAGCCATCCTTCCGGACTGGTCATTTTGGCAATGCTCACGGCATCCGTCTCGGAATTCACGCGACCAAAAAATTCTTCAATAATCTTGGGTTTGTTTCCGGCTGGTTTGATCACCGATGGCGCTTGAAAAACTTTTGGCATCACACTCTCCTCTCTAACAATCAAAGTTAGTTTTGAATTTGTCTTTGTAATGGTTACGAACGGGATTATTGTCGCAGAGGCTAGCCTGCCAAAAAAGAGATGTCAATCAGCATGCAGCTAAAAAATAATTTCATGAAACGGGTCATTTTCACCAACACCCTCTTCTGCTCTCGATCCGTTGATATGAAGTTTATTGTTTTAATCAGGTCTTACAGAGGAAGGAACTTGCAATCGCAGCAATAGGTGCTTCGGTGCTTTTGACTCTAGGAGCAACTAAACGGCTCAGGCCGGTTTTTTGACAATCATAAAATCAGGAGGTTCAGTGACATGAACATTCTTCACATTGTCTACTCAGCCTCCTGACCGTTTCCCTTCTTCCTGTTCCAAACCGAGCCCGAAACAAGCCTAAGCTCTAATGTGGAAGCTCGATAAGACATTCACGGTGTGTAAGGAGTCCCCTCCGACTGAACCCTTACGCGTGGATGGCCGAAATCCTTTCGTCATAAATATCCTGATTTGCACAACCTATCCCGGTGACGGACAACGCCCTATCGATCCCAGAAGCCCCGACACCGGAGAAGGTGATTCAATGAGTGGATGGGGAAGTCTATTTTGTCGCTGTGACTAAGGATCTCGGACCGGACATGGAGAAAATTACCATCCAATCCGATGTGATGCAAAAGATAATCCGGTCAAACAAATAAATCTATAACTATGACGTGTATTACGGCAGTTCCACACGCGCCCCGGAAGTCTCTGTCGGAGTGTTTAATGACGATGGTTGGCCTTCGGACCGAACGAATAAATTGAAACCCGTCCGGAAAAAGTTTTTGGACGGCGCTTGAAGCCTTTCTCCAAGCTGCGGTGGCCCTCCCACTCATTCAACCTGTTCCGAAGGGCATTCAGGTTCTTATGGATTTTGTGGACCCCGACGATTGCCTGTTATCGGGTAAATCGAATGTTACTCGACATAAAGGACTTGATGGCAAGATAACCCGGAGACTCAACAACCCCGTGATGAGGATGGACAATGGAACAATTCGGGTAATGATTCAATCGTAAGTGCCTCAGGAAAGTCAGGCCCACTTCCGACGACCATGTTTCAAAGAACCTCATGTAAGTGCACCAAGAGGTCCCGGATGGAAACCAATCCGACGACCACGTCATTCCGCGTCACTAATAAATGGCGGACACCGGCGTCCTTCATCATCTGATAAGCTTCTGGCAACGGCCAAGAGGCTTCGACGGCCACCATAGGACTGGTCATCACCATATCCACCGTAATCGTGGCTAAATTCCGATCTTCAGCCACTACCTTGCGAATAATATCCGTTTCAGTAATCAGACCAACCACTCTTTCATCCCGATCCCTCATCAAAGTTCCACGACGCACGACGGCTAATGAGCCAATTTGTTTTTCCCGCATCTGCTTGGCCGCGGCAACCACATCGGCTTTATCCGAAATGGTTTCCAACTCTGTGATCATGGCATTCGCAAGGGTTTTCATTGGCCGACTCCTTTAAAAATATTGATGCAGAGAAACCGTTTCACTCCTCTCCTCCCCCTCTATTCTCCCGTTCAGAGCAATGCCACACCCTAGCAGCTATCTCTTTGTCTTTTCGGTATTCCTTCCTCCACTTTTAATATACTGTAACAATGGTTTGTCGTTATTCCCAGATAGTGCCTAATGTCAACGAACTATCCTCCCGAATGATCTCCCTCCGACTATTACAACTATTAAAGGTTGGGGTTTTAAAACCGACACAATAGAGGTATGACTATCTCATCCTCGGCTTGCCTTGTCGAAGAAGAACTTGCTGCGCTTCGCCCCTTTCTAGCCAATCAATTACACACGACCGGGGTGGACCTCCCTTTGCTGCCTGTTGTGGCGCACCAGGTTCTCCTCCTCTCAGGAGATCCCAATGCTGATTCCTCGAAACTCGCTGCTCTGATTCAACAGGACCAAACCCTGGCCGGCCAAATACTCCGCATCGCCAATTCTCCGGCATATGCGCCACGATCTCCCATTGTCTCCCTGCAACAAGCCATTGCCTGGCTGGGATTAAACATGCTGGCGGGACTGGCTTTTTCCGTATCGGTACAAACCGGGGTGTTTAAAACAAAAGGATATGAAAAAGAGGTCAGGGGATTATGGCGACAGGCCTTAGCTTCAGGACTCTACGGCAAAGAAATCGCTCGTCGGATTCGGCATAACGTGGAAAATGCCTTCCTGTGTGGACTGCTTCATCTCATTGGCAAGCCAGCCATCCTCCATCTGGCGTCCCAATACCCTCCCCTCGCCGGTTCCCATCATTCCTGGGCGGTGATGGAAAAGCTTTTCGATGAGTTTCATATCCAGGCGGGCATGGCTTTAGGAGACAGCTGGAAATTACCCGACCCGGTCAAGGAAGCGATACGATATTTTCCGGACCACCTCTATCATCAGGCCACATCTCCGACTAAAGGAACGATCATCACCTGTCTGGCCGATCATTTAGCTTCTCATGCTTTAGGAACGTCGGACCTGAAGGAGGAGGCTCTTCGAAATCTTCAAGTTGTTCGAGACCTGAATTTTTACCCTGAAGATATGGCGGCCTTGTTGGAATTAAAAGAACCCATCCGCCATAACGTGGAGTGCTTTGTCCTATGACCTCTCCCGACACATTTGATTTGCTGGTCATTGGGAGCGGCCCCGCCGGGCAAAAGGCCGCCATTCAAGGAGCCAAGGCCGGCCAACGGGTAGGCCTGATTGAACAAACCCGGGATGTGGGAGGAGCCTGTGTGTACCAGGGCACAATCCCCAGCAAGACCCTCAGGGAAAGTGCGCTTCAAATGGTCCGATTTCTCCGGGCCACGGATGTGTTTGAATTTCGCATGCGGGATGATGTCAAAATATCCAGTTTGATGACGCGGCTCGACCGGGTAGTCCGTGCTCACGGCGAATTCATGAAGGAGCAGTTGACTCGCAATGGCATTCAACATTTGCACGGCCGGGCAAAATTTCTTTCCGATCGTGAAGTAGACATTCAACATCTCGATGGCACCCACACGAACGTCTCGGCCCCATTCATCGTGATTGCCACAGGCTCACGTCCACGTGTTCCCGAGAACGTGCCGATTGATCATGAGCATATCCTCGATAGCGATTCCATTCTGTCTCTGGTGTACCTTCCCAAATCGTTGACGATCCTCGGAGGCGGAGTTATCGCCAGTGAATACGCGTCGATTTTCGCTCTATTGGGCGTTCAGGTGATAATGGTGGATTCGGCCGATCGCCCGCTGAAATTCCTTGACCAGGATCTCACCGATGAATTTTGTCAGGCCTTTCAGGAAACCGGAGGCCAATACCGGGGCATGCAAAAAATCCAGCGAGTGCAGTGGGACGGCTCTTCCAAAGTTATCACGACTTTGGACAACGGACAGACTCTCGAAAGTGAGAAAATGTTGGTGGCATTGGGACGCGTGGCCAATATTGAATACCTGAATATTCCGGCTGCCGGGTTGGCGCCCACCTCCAGGGGACTTATTGCCGTCAACGAACATTGCCAAACGTTCATTCCTCACATTTATGCGGTAGGGGATGTGATCGGACCTCCTTCCCTGGCTTCGTGTTCAATGGAACAAGGACGTCGGGCTGTTTGCCATGCTTTGGGCCTGTCCCCGGGGGGGTCCCCTGAACACATTCCCATGGGGATTTACAGCATCCCTGAAATGTCCAGCGTCGGATTAAGCGAACAGGAAGCCATCGCCAAACATGGCGGAGCACTAGTGGGAAGAGCGAGGTTTCATGAAATTGCTCGTGGACAGATTTCCGGCATGACGAACGGTCTGCTCAAAATGGTCGCCGACGCGAAAGGGGAGGAATTGCTGGGGGTGCATATTGTTGGCGAAGGCGCCACCGAATTAATTCACATCGGGCAAATGGGTCTGTTGCATCGGATTCACATCGATTCGTTTATCGAAAACATATTCAACTTCCCCACCCTCGCCGAGACCTACCGTGTGGCTGCCCTGGATATCGCCAAACAACGGCGTGGCTAACGAATTTCAGCCTACTTCTTAAAGATCGCCCGAAAAATGAACCCAGGGGTAAGTTTCGATTGGGAAAAGAACCGCCTTAAAACCGGTAGCTCAGCTCGAACATGTGGAAATCCACACCTCGATTATCGGTCCCATAGATAGCGGCATCAGAAAAATGATGGAACCGCCAGCCAAGTGTGATAGGTGCGTGAAAGTGGTAGCTGAGCCCACCATGACCAATGATCTGAACTGGCCCACCAAAATCCTGCCTCCCAAAGGTCTCATCGCTGACAAAGGCTGCTCCCGTCCCAATATCAAAGGTCACCCGCCAATTCCAATTGGTGAAGGATAAGGCCGGCCCTGTCGTTCCAATGAACCCTTCATCTCCAGCTCCCCGCAAGAGTCCAGCTGTAAACCGCCAGGTATAGCGGGCCTCCCACCCACTTGGCCATTCCCAGGCACCAGGAAAACCCAGAATCGTAAAGGCTTCAAAGATTTGAAAGTCTTCTTTTTCCCCTGGAGGAATCCCTCCTGGATCCAAATTGAGTCCCCCGCGGAATCCGACTGAGAGAATTTCAAGTTTTTTCTCGCCTTGCCCGTAACTGAGAGCAGGACTCCATAAAAAAACTCCCAACACGAGCGCCACACAGAGTATTTTCCACATTGTCAGAATCATAAAATGATTACGATGTCCAGTGATTGTTAAACACAGGAATCACAATGTATGCATCACGCACCGACTCTCCAACCCAGATCAATGAGGGCTCCCGTGTAATGACATCTACGAAGGTGATCACTTATGAAGTTATGAAGAAAGGACAGTGAGGGGATTGACGGAGACGATTTAGAGGGGTAGAGAGGCATTACCTCTCGATCTCACACTCAAAATTTCATTCCACATTTACTGAAACTGACTTGCTTCAATACGACACTTTACCATAGTTTTCATATGAGACAAGACCTGATTTTCCAATATTAACGGTATGCTAACAAGCCATTGTCAAACCGACATGTTCCAACCTTACAACTAGTCCTTACCTATTCTAGTGTCGAATCAGGAATAGGAATATGATTACAACCCAGGGGAGGAGGCTTCATCACGACGTTCTTTTTGGGCTTCAAAATAGGCTTTTTCCTCCATATCCATGGCTTTAGCTTGCTGAATGTCCAGAATTTCTTTGGGTGTGAGATATTTGAGCCCCGTCGCGGACAGTACTTTTTGATCGGCGGTGCCTTTCAGCTGAATATGAATCAAGGCATCCACTCCCTTTCTACTGGCAATTTTCAGGAGTTCAAAATGCAAGGTATCCCAATTCACCTTGGCTTTTCCCTGCGGTTGCTGAACCTCAAATTCCCCAATAGTTTCATACGGTATATCGGGAAGTTCATCTAATATCTCAACAGGATAGTCGGCATCCAACCCTTCCTCTTCCGATGTTCCCTCCACCGGAATGGGATCAACCCGTGGAGATCGCGCCACATTAACATCAAAACCTTTTAACCGCAGGGCCGCCAATGCCGCTTCATGAGGATTACTACTGGTCGACAAACGTTTCAGTTTTTCGACCCGATCCAAAGCCTCTTGTAAGCTCATCCGGGCTCCACGTTTTCGTAGCGCATTTACCGGCATATCATTCCTCTTAAAGGTCCCTTGCAATATCGGTCAGTTTGCCATGAAGGCCACGGCCCCCAACACCCTACTTCGTATCGGACTGGAAACAATCCAATTCCGAAGAGATTTCTACCTGTCCAGGATTCGTATTGTCAAATTGGTCTTTGGAAACCCACGATAGCCCCCATGAATACGCTTTAATGACACCCTGCAATATGGGCATTTTTTTGAGATCGGTTGATTCATGACTCGGTGAAGTTTGTCCTTTGCTGTCGACAAAGAATAAAACTGAGGGCCTCCCCAGGGTCATCCACAAAAAAACTCCCTTCAAATTCCTTCAGGAACCGTCGTTGGAATAGCATTTCTCTAGTGAAGTGGAGATCTTTCTCTCAAACTCTACGACTAACGGGGAATAGTCTTTTTTCCAAAGTCCGGGCTTTAATTCCCAGAAAAATCAACTTACCTGGGTTGAACCTATTGCCGGGTAGGTCAACGATTTCCTAAGTGGGTGATGATAGGCTGCGGATCGGTTTTTCCCACAAAAGGCTTAATTTACGATAAAAGAATTATTGACGATTCAAGATGGAACCACGTAGGTTTTGGGTAATCCCATAATTCAATATTTTTGTGTCTAGGCCTCCTCAATCGAATACTTGGGCCTTGTACATTCCTTTCGCAAGAGTATCCCATTCGTCATACCTTGGTTCCCTGGTGGGCCATTGCAGTTTTTGCAGAGAAAAAATGGCCAATCCGATAATATATCAAGAATTTCATTTTAGCCCTACCAACTCTTGGGTAATTGAAGTATGACCGAACCTATCCAGGGAAAACCCTTACACTCCAGTCCTTTGAAAACCAAGGCCGAAAAAGGGACCGGTGCTCCGGAAATTTCCGGCCCTGACTTGACCATTTCCATTATTGTTCCCGTGTATAACGGGGGTGAACCTTTTCGGCAATGTCTCCAGAGCCTGAAAAGCTTGAATCCACCTCCGATGGAAATCATCATCGTCGCTGATGGAGATACTGATGGATCCTCGCAACTAGCGGAGAAGTTCGGGACTTATGTGATCAAACTCCCAACCTCTTCGGGAGGCCCGGCCAGACCTCGGAATATTGGTGCACTCCAGGCAAAAGGCGAATATCTTTTTTTTGTCGACGCCGATGTGTGCGTGTCTCCTGACAGCCTTCGGCAGGTGACCGAAATGTTTCGCCGTTTTCCCGGCCTGACCGCGCTGATTGGATCATACGATGATGCCCCCGCTGCCAAGAATTTCCTGTCCCAATACAAAAACCTCATTCACCACTATGTTCATCAACAGGCACAACAGAACGCATCAACATTTTGGGGTGCCTGCGGAGTCATTCGCCGAAAGGTTTTCATGGAAGTTGGCGGATTTGACGAAAATTATCGTCGCCCGTCTATTGAGGATATCGAATTGGGCTACCGATTGAAAAAGGCCGGATATGAGATCCATCTGTGTAAAGACCTCACCGTTAAACATTTAAAACATTGGGGCATAGCTTCAATGCTCAAAGCGGATTTTTTTTACCGGGCAATCCCCTGGACGGAGTTAATTCTTCGGGATCGGATGTTTGTAAATGATTTAAATCTTCGACATTCCCAGCGCATATGCGTTGCCTTGGTTTACGGGCTTATTGGAGCATCGCTTGGAGGATTATGGTGGGACCCATTGTTCTCGGTGGCCATCATTATTATGGTGGTGCTTTTGGGCATCAACGCGCCTCTCTATAACTTCTTTTTGAAAAAACGGGGACTCCGGTTTGCTCTACAAAGTATTCCCTGGCACTGGCTGTACTATCTCTATAGCGGCTTCGCTTTCGCCATCGGCTTTGTCCGACACATTGTTCGCAGAGGCAGGCATCAGACCTCCATCATTTCCCCCCTAACACATGAATCCTTCAATGCCGTAAGGAAAACAGGAAGACCGTAATGGCAACTCAACCCGTCGTGGTAATTGGTGCGGGACCTGCTGGTCTCACGACGGCCTATGAACTTGGGAAAAACGGCCTTGCCTCAATCATTCTGGAGGCCGGGAAACAGGTCGGGGGAATATCTCAAACGGTCAACTACCGGGATTTTCGTTTTGATATCGGTGGCCATCGATTCTTTTCGAAAGTCCCGACCGTGAACAATTTATGGAAAGAAATTCTCGGCGAGGACTTTCTCCTCCGGCCACGCATCTCGCGGATCCACTACAATAATAGGTTTTTTGAATACCCTCTAAAAGCGACCAATGCGCTCGTGGGCTTGGGTCCGGTTGAAGCGCTCTTGGTCTGTTTCAGCTATGCCAAAACCAAAGTATTTCCCGATCCCGGTGAAAAAAATTTTGAGCAGTGGGTCATCAATCGCTTCGGGGCCCGTCTCTACCGGATATTTTTCAAAACCTACACGGAGAAGGTGTGGGGCATTCCTTGCAGTGAAATATCGGCCGATTGGGCCGCACAGCGGATAAAAAATCTTTCCCTGAAAGAAGCCGTTCGAAACGCCCTGTTCGGTGCAAAGAACGGGAGAAACGGGGAAATCGTGACTTCCCTTATTGAACAGTTTCATTACCCTCGCCTGGGCCCAGGAATGATGTGGGAACGATGTGAAGAACTGACGGCAGGGTTCGGATCACAAACATTAAAAAGTATCAACGTGGAGCGCCTTGTCCATCGCCATGGCCGAGTGATCTGCGCATCGGGGCGAGCATCGTCGGGGGAACTGCTTGAATTTGAGGGCATCCATTTTGTATCGACCATGCCACTCCGCGAGTTAATCGTGGCTTTGGACCCTCAACCCCCGGAAAAGGTCGTACAGGCGGCTCTTGGCCTCCGGTATCGGGATTACTTAACCGTAGTCCTGGTCGTCAACCGCGAAGAAGTATTCCCCGATAATTGGATCTATATTCACTCCCCTGAAGTCAAAATGGGAAGAATACAGAATTATAAAAATTGGAGTCCGTATATGGTGCCGGACCCATCACGGACGTCACTCGGTCTCGAATATTTCCTGTGGGACAAAGATGAAGAATGGACATGGTCGAATGAGCGGTTAATCGAACTGGGCATCAAAGAATGTGCTCAACTCGCACTCATTCATTCGCACGAGGTTGAAGACGGAACGGTCGTTCGCATGAAAAAGGCCTATCCCGTTTATGATCAGCAATACCAGGATCATGTCCAGACAATTCGGCAGTATCTGGCAACGTTTTCAAATCTTCAGACCATTGGACGGAACGGCCTGCATCGCTACAACAATCAAGATCATTCCATGATGACAGGCGTGTATGCCGCTCGGAATATCATGGGTGCGGCCCATCATGATGTGTGGGCAGTGAATACCGAGAAGGAGTATCACGAGGAGGCACGAAATGCCTTACCCCATGCCAGCGACCGGATGGTACCGACACGGGTGCAGGGCATGGACGAGGAACCCGTAAGCGGGCAAGATGCAATCATCCAGATCGTGTTTGCCAAACTCGACCCGTTTGCTTTGGGTGTGGCGGTGGGAATCGTGAGTGGGTTCGCCATCTTTGCCGCCACGGCCATTCTCCTCATCAAAGGAGGACCGGTCATAGGTCCCCGGTTATCCTTGCTGGGACATTTCCTGTTTGGTTTTCAAATGACATGGAGAGGGGCTCTGATTGGATGTCTGGAAGGAGGCCTTATAGGGTTTTCAATAGGCTATGCAGGCGCGTCACTCAGGAACTGGAGCATAAGGGCCTATGCGAAATTCAGTCGATGGAGAGAAGAAAAGGATCGACGTCGTCATCTTCTGGACAAGGTTTAAGAACCACGAGGAGGCATGGAGGGCAGAGATGGAAACAGATCCAAAAGGGAAAGAAGAGCTTAGCCGGGTCGTGGCCAGAATTCAGGCGGGGGTGTTGGCATTTGCCTGTGGGCTGATTGGTGGGTTAGGCCTTTTTATTATGACGGTCTGGCTCCTTCTTGAAAATGGTCCACAGGTTGGCTCCCACCTTCAATTACTGTCGAACTATTTCATCGGATATTCTGTCACGTGGGCTGGAAGCTTCGTTGGACTCTTCTACGGAGCCCTGACCGGGGGCATTCTGGGTTGGGCCATCGGGTTCATTTATAACAAGGTCGTGGGAATCCGGACATGAAAGCCGCCTTAAACGGGGATGACCTCAATGCTTCTCCAGAGACAACCTTGTAAACTCTATACAGTGGACAAAGATCCCTGAGCGATGATGTTTAGACGAAGAAGGCAGCGAATGACGGCGTATCCTCTCCTTAATCGACTGGTTTCCCGTAAAAGTCAGGCGTTCTCGGCAGTGGCCAAGGTCTTACCGAAGCCTCCGCAGCTAACTTGGTGTTTCCGGGCTTCTTTGTCATGTTCCTTGTTGATGTCGCGGTCAGCGTATCGGTCATCCTGACCGATGCAATCGGTTGTCCCGTCCGATGGATGGACAGACCGAGTGCGGGTAACAGTACGTCGAACCTCAATGCCCCGCGCAAGATTCGACTGTGAAATGCCCACAGACCAAAAGGTAACCCTGCAGAAAAGGTTGTTCTATGGTTCTCAAACAATCGACAGACAATTCGCCGAGGTTATCGATCATCGTCGTTTCGGACTATGCGGCCGGCTCGGAAAAATCGTGGGGGGACATCCGCCGCGCATTACGGGCATGGGCGGACCAAGAAGGTAACCCTGCAGAGGAGTTTATTCTTGTCGAGTCGACTCGGTTCGAAGGCCGGATTCCAAGCGACATCTTGAAAATTGTGCCCAACATGCAGATTCTCTACATCGATGCCGAGTCGTCCTATGAATTGAAAAACCGGGCGGTGGAATCGGTAACGGAGGACTGGGTGGCAATCGTCGATGCCGACTGTCTACCGCAGAGATCCTGGCTGAAGGTGCTACGCGCCGCGATTTCCCACTATCCAGCCGTGGCAGCCATCAGTGCCAAGACTCTGTATCCCGGCCGGTCGCGTATGGAGCGCCTATTGGGTCTCTTGTCCCGATCCTATCTGGATCCCGGACACTGCGGTCCATCTCGTTTCATATCAGGGAACGCTGCCTGCTTTCGACGAGAGTTCTACCTTCGCCACCCTCTTCCCATAGGTCTCGGCGCCTTTGCCTCACGGATACAGTCTGAAGCCTTTCTCCGGGATGGTGGGACATTGCTATTCGATCCAGGGTTGGTGGTCATTCACGAATTTGAAGGATGGGCGATGGAGCGCGACATACGGCGGAATCATGGCTATGGTACCGTGATCACCCGCCTGCGCGATGAACGCCTTCCATATGCACGATTAATTCAAATTGGTATCCTTGCCATTCCCTTAATTGTGACGGGCAAGACTCTCGACACCCTCCGGGATTGCTTTCGTTGCTTTCGGCATTACAATGTGAAGACGTATGAACTACCGTTGGCGTTGGCGTTCACCATCGTCACCCATATCCTTGAAATCCCCGGGATGCTGGCTGCTTATCGGGGCCAATGCGTAGGAGCCACGGCATGGCGCTGACGGTTGAAGGACGCTGGCGGCTGATTCCACAAGGAACTATTCAGTTGATGGTCGGCCGTCTTCAGTTGAAGTCATCCATCACGATGAAGGGATTACCCGAGATAAAGCAGGGTGGGAACTTCGTCTTCCCAAGAAATACCTGAAAGAGATATCCGATGCGATTTTGCATGGTTACCACATTTTACCCGCCTTACCATTTCGGTGGCGATGCGGTATATGTGCAGCAATTGGCCCATGAATTGGCTGCCCGCGGTCATCATGTGGAAGTCGTTCACTGCCTTGACGCTTTCCACCTTCTATCCCGCCATCCTCCCAGAATAAGTGTTCCTGAACACCCAAACGTTTTGGTGCACAGATTACACAGTCCGTTCGGATTGCTCTCTCCACTGGCCACCCAACAAACAGGCAGGCCAACATTCAAGTCCAAACAACTGATCCAAATTTTTGAGCAGCCCTTTGATGTGATTCATTACCATAATATCTCGTTGGTAGGCGGCCCCACCGTGCTCACGTATGGACGGGCCGTCAAATTGTACACGCTGCATGAATATTGGCTTCTGTGTCCCACGCATATGTTGTTTAAGTTTGATCGCGAGGTCTGTACACAGAGGGCCTGCTTTTCCTGTACGCTCACACACGGCCGCCCGCCACAATTCTGGAGATATACCGGCCTCATAGAACGAACCATCCCTCATGTCGATCTGTTTCTGGCTCCGACTGCATTCATCAAGGGTAAACATCTGGAGTCGGAACCGGAGATGCGAATCGCCGAATTACCGTATTTCACGTCCCGCTGGGATTCCAGACGCACCCCTCAAGAGGGCCTTCTTACCGACCCTCCCTATTTTCTATTCGTGGGACGTCTAGAAAAGATGAAGGGGCTTCAGACGTTGATCGGACTCTTTAAGCGTTACACCAAAGCACAACTCTGGGTCATCGGAACGGGAAAGTATGAAACAACGTTGCGGACACTGGCTCGCAATTACCCTAATATTCGGTTCCTCGGGTTTCAAACAGGGGAATCACTTCGTCAGTTCTACGAACAGGCGGTGGCGGTCATTGTGCCTTCGCTTTGGTATGAAGTTTTTGGAATTGTGATATTGGAGGCCTTCACCCAGAAGACTCCCGTAATTGTCAGGAACCGGGGCGGCATGCCGGGTGTCATCAATGAAAGCGGGGGGGGATTCGTATTCGACACCGAGGAAGAACTCATGATGATCTTGGACAAGTTATTGGAGCAGCCTTCTCTCAGATCTTCTCTGGGGCAACAAGGATTCGAGGCCTTACAAAGAAAATGGACGGCGGACGTGCATGTCGAGAGATACCTCGAACTGATCGAAAGTGTGGGGGGAACTCAGAAAACTTTCCAAGATTCACCAAGGGCTACAGAGGGGTAGACTCGAATCCCAAACTACGGACAACGTCCTTTCCGATCACTCGATTATGAGTAAACCCATTCATCAGCAGGATCTATCAGGCCATTTTAACTGTGAACCTCCGGTTCGTATCGGACTCGTGGGGTGCGGGCGACTTGCCGAAGCGGGATATATTCGAGCGATTCGCGAGGCAACGGGTGTCACACTTGCGGGCGTAGCGGATCTTAATCAAACCCGATGTCATAACATCGCCCCTGAGGTACCGGCTTATAAGGGAATCCAAGCATTGCTACAGGCGGGGAACATTGATGCACTCATCATCGCCACGCCAACCCGGTGTCATCTGGCCGATGCACAGCGAGCAGCGCAAGAACATCTGCCGACACTCTTGGAAAAGCCGCCGGGAGTGGATCTTCCCCAGGCTCAAGCTCTTCTGAATTTGACTCCCCAACCCTGGATCGCCTTCAACCGCCGATTTGATCCCGAGATCATCCAATTGAAGAACAAATTGCCCTCAGAGGGCGCACTGCGCATGAGGTTGGAGCTCCATTATCGAAGGAAATCTTGGAATCCTTTTGATATGTCCGACGATGCCTTACTGGATCTTGGACCGCATCTCATCGATCTGGCCCGTTGGCTCACGAATAGCGGGGTTCGATCCGCCAAAGTAGTACGCCTTGAGCACAGTCGAGCGGAATTTGAACTAGAACTGGAGCGCGGACATGCGGTGATCGTATGTTCCTCCGACAGTCCCTATCGCGAGTTAATTCAGATTCGGTTGAACAACGGATCTTTGGCGGGTTCATTCAAACGCGGTGGAATCTTATCCGGGATCATCGGGAAACTCCGTCCCACACAAGAGAACCCATTAGTGAAATCGCTTACCGGAGAGTTGGAAGCCTTTGGACAAGTTGTGAGAAAAAATACGGGGACCACTTCGTTAGGCACAGTGAGGGACGGGGTAGTGGTCATGTCGGTTATCGAAGCCGTGCGACAGTCAACGAAACAGGGTGGCGTGCCCTGCTCGGTCCTCGAAATCTAGCGTCAGGTATGAAGGAGACCCACATGATCGCCATTGTGCAATTTGACGCCGTCAATCTTCCCCACTTTCACAAACTCCTGGAAGAGAATCGTCTTCCTACGCTAAAGGGGTTGCAAACCAGAGGCCATTGGTGCCCGCTTGAAACAGATGCTGTCCCATGGGAAGGCGCGACCTATTATTCGCTATATAGCGGGAAAGGCGTGACGGATCATGGTCTCTATTTTCCGTTCATGTGGTCGGCCGCCGACCAGCGTGTTCGCCCACAAACGGATTTTTCATCCCCCGACTTCATCTGGGACAGAATTGGGCGTGCTAATCGAAGGTCGCTTGTGATTGATCCGTATGATACATGCCGTCTCCCACGTTCCCTTGAAGGAAAAGCCATAAGCGGATGGCAGTTCAAACACAAAGTCACCATGCCTCGATGGTCTGTTCCTCGAGGGCTCGAAAGTGAGCTCCAACGCAAATTTGGTCGCCCTCCCCTTGTGGAAGAGGTCTATGGCTGTCCCTCAGGGCCGGATCTCATGTCGATGCGACAACATCTGTTGGACGCCCCACGTCGATGCGCCGACGCGGCAGTTTTCCTGCTTGAGCGTGAGCCCTTCGATCTTGCCTGGATTACCCTCTCCAGTTCCCATTTGGCCGGGCACTGGTTCCTGAATCCCGCCAGACTTCCGCAGGATGAATTTGATGAGGCCATAAAGGCTGATTTAAACACAGCATTAACTGATGCGTATATCGCAGTTGATCAGGCGATAGGGCGAATACGTGAGGCACTCCCTTCGGATACGGTTTTCATGGTTCTCTCACCCAGCGGCATGGGACAAAACTCAAGCCGGTCCCATCTCCTGCCAGGAATGCTGGATGCGGTTCTTTCCGAAAGGTCCCCTGAGGAATCTCTGAGTCCACGAGGCGGCGGGAACTCCTTGTGGCGTTTACGGGCCGCTGTCCCTCGGGGTCTTCGGGCCTGGGTCGCACGTGCTCTTCCAGACCGACTAACACTGGAATTGACGGCACGCCTGGATATGCGGGGGATTGATTGGAGCAAAACACCGGCATTCATGGTGCCAAGCGGGGACTGCGGCTATATTCGGTTGAATCTCAAAGACCGCGAGCGGGATGGGATCGTCAGTCCAACCCAGGTTCCAGCACTAATGGACAGAATCACATCCGGACTCATGAGCTTTCGAGATCCTGACGGTGAACCGACAATCAAGCATGTTGAATTAGCCACAGAAAATTTACCCCTCCATTCTTTTTCGCATCCGTTTCCGGATCTCATCGTCCATTGGAACGAACGCCTTCCGACCCATCTTGCGGGTGTGCAATCTTCCGATTTTGGTGCGGTCCCGTCGCCGGGTTGGGGAAGCGGCCGAACAGGCGAGCACTGCGAGGGCGCGTGGGTTCTGATGCTACCGGGTTCATCCACCTTTAAGGATTCTCCCAGATCCCCGCATATCGTGGACATTGCGGCCACCGTCTGCGAACTTCTGGGTATCGACCTGGAGGGTTTGGCCGGAAATTCCCTCCTGACGCCAATTTCAAGACGGACTACCTCTAAAGAAGAAGAAGTTTGAGATAGCGTGAGATGGACGCCTACGTTTTTGCATTTTTCTTATAGAGGAAATTACGATGATCGCCATTCTTCAGTTTGACTCGACCAGTCTCATGCATCTGGAGAACATGCTGGGAGAAGGGAATCTACCGACTCTGGCCAGCCTTCGAAGCCGTGGCACGTGGCTCGATCTCGAAACCCCGGCGACCCATCTTGAGGGAGCGGCAGCCTACTCATTGTATACAGGCACCGGCGTGGCGAACCATGGTCTGTTTTACCCCTGGCTTTGGTCTCCGACCGAACAACGTGTGCGGTTTTTTGAAGACCTTCCGGCACCTGAGGCGGTGTGGGAACGGGTCAGTCGCGCCGGTCTGCGATCTCTGATTATTGATCCCTATGAGATGAGACCCCCGAAAAACATGAATGGCATTTTTCTGAGCGGTTGGCAATTCAAGAATCGAGTGGTGCTCACCAGTCGCTCGGTTCCCAGTCATATGCATCGAAAGTTGACCAGGGAGTTCGGGCGGCCTCCTCTGGGCGAGGAAGTGTACGGACGGCCTGCTGCTCCGGAACTTGTCACCCTGAAAAATAATTTAGTCACAGCCCCTCTCCGTGGCGCGGAAGCCATCGAAGGAATCTTGAAGCGCGAACAATTCGACCTCATATGGATCAGCTTGAGTTCAGCCCATCTGGGAGGCCACCGATTCCTGGATGTCACACGATATGCCGAAGAGATTGATCTCAACCGCCATCAAGACCTTCGCACGGCGCTCAAGGACATTTACATGGCTGTGGATCAGGCCATGGCTCGAATCCTCGCCAGCCTTCCTCCAGGGACGGATATCATTATCCTCTCCCCATCGGGAATGGGACCGAACACCAGCCGGTCTCATTTATTACCAGGAATGCTGGAAGCCGTGCTGACAGACAATCCCCTACAAGGGACGGAAAGGTCTGCTTCTTCGGGCGGCTCACTCTGGCGTGTCCGTTCTATGGTTCCGACTTCCTTGAGAGCGTTGATCGCCCGAGCCATGCCCGACCGGTGGGCCAATGAGCTGGCGGCCCGGTTGGAGTTACGGGGGATTGATTGGAACCGCACCAAAGGATTCATGCTGCCTAATGATGACGTTGGGTATGTCCGGTTGAACCTGCGGGGGCGTGAGCGAGACGGAGTGGTGGAACCGGAACAGGCTGAAAAGACCTTGGATGAAATTATCGGCGGCCTTCAGACATTCCAAAACAACGACGGAACCCCGGCCATTCAACGGATTGATCGTGTGGCCGATTTGGGCCTGATCGGGTCCTGTACTCATTTGTTACCCGATTTGCTGGTACATTGGAACGAACGCCTCGTGAGCCCCTTGGCAGGGGTCAAGTCCAACAAATTCGGCAAAGTGGAATCGTCAGGATGGGGAACGGGCCGCACAGGATGTCACAATGGGGACTCCTGGGCTTTACTGGTTCCCGGCTCCTCAAAGATAAAAACTCCTATCAAGCCTCCCCACATCATCGATATTGTCACGACGATCTGTGAGATTCTTGGAGTCGACTCTCAAGGCTTAGCCGGACAATCTTTGCTCAAGGTACGTTCTGATAACGGATAAACTTCCGGCAGTCATGTGTCTCATCGAATGCAACCTAATAATCGGAAACGCGAATGAAGGAACAGGAAGAACGCCAGGCTAAGAAAAGGCCGGAGAAATCCATCGCCACTCCTGAACGCGAAAAATTTCAACAGAAGGAAAGTCAAGGTAAATTCGCCCGCCCCTCCTTACCACATTCGAGATTCACAACTGTGGTCTTTCTTCTCGGGTTTTTTCTGTTCGCCCTCCTCATGTGGCAAACCGGAATAAATGACATCAGTAGACTGGTGTGGGATATCGGTTGGTCTATTCCGTTGATATGGGTACCTTTTGCCTTCGTCATTGTGTGTAATGCCTGTGCATGGTGGGCGGCTTTCCAAAGCCCGGTTAACCCTCTCCTCTTTCTCAGACTTATTCGAATCAGCATTTCGGCACAGGCCATTCAGCTTATCACTCCATCAATCGCACAGGCGGGTGAATTGCTGAAGATCCACTTGCTGCGTTCCGCAGGAGTCCCGGTCGATGTCGGAATCGCCTCGGTCGTGAGTGCGAAAACGACGATCATACTCACAGAACTTCTGTTTATTGGAATGGGTCTGCTCATACTGCCTAAATTCCTGGCCATCGATTCCTCTTTGCTAAGCTCCCTGACGATGGGATTAGTTGCGATTAGCCTACTGCTGGCCGGATTGATTATTTGGCAGCATACGGGATTATTTCGACCCGTTATCTGGTTGGGACGACGATTGAATATGCTCACGGCCTTGATTGATCGCCATGAAGGCATGCTGTCTTCGACGGATGGGATACTCAAGGCATTTCTTGGGAGGCACAAGCGGTTTTCGTTATCCTGCCTCGGGCATTTCCTGGGGTGGGCCGCCGGTGCAGGAGAGGCCTGGATATTCCTGTTTTTACTTGGACTGTCCCCTGATTTTTTCTCCGCCATGCTTATCCAAGTCTGGCTGATGATCGTGAACCGTCTCACATCCTTTGTGCCGGCTAATTTAGGAACACAAGAAGCCGGAGTGATGGCCGTGTTTGCGTTTCTGGGATTGACACCGGAACAGGCACTGGCCTTCGCTCTCCTCCGACGAATGAGGCAGATCGGATGGATTGCCCTGGGACTATGTTTGTTGATGGACGCCCCATCAAGCAAAGCGGGATCACAGGTGCATTCATCCGCACCGATGGCGTGAATGCTCTTAGCGTCAAGTAGATGAAAGAGGGTTTTCTTGAATGTCAATTAACCGCACTGCCGACATTGGATGGGGAATCCTTGGAACAGGATTTATCGCCCGACATTTTGCTGCAGACTTTTCTTATATTCATGACGCACGGTTGATAGGGGTGGGATCTCGTCGTCAGGAAACGGCTCGCACGTTCGGTGCGCGATTCGGAATCCCTCACCAGTACGGGTCCTATCAAGAACTTGTAGATGATCCGGAAATAGAGGCGGTCTACATTGCGACACCGGCCTCGGTTCACAAGGACAACATTACGATGTGTTTGGCTGCAGGCAAAGCAGTCCTGTGTGAGAAACCGCTCACCATAAACGGGCATGAGGCCGAGGAAGTCATTGCCCGGGCCCGCCTTCAACAAATCTTTCTCATGGAGGCGATGTGGACCCGGTTTCTTCCGGTCATGAGTACACTGCGGAATATTCTGGCACAAGGCATGATTGGAGAGGTCCAACACTTTATGGCGGATTTGGGAAGTTCCGTGCCATTTGATCCTCACGGCCGGGTTTTCAACCAAAATCTCGGCGGCGGCGCCCTTCTTCAGAAGGGAATCTATCTTCTCTCTCTTGCCAGTATGCTCCTCGGGAGACCCTCAACAGCGAGGAGTATATCAATCATGGGGAAGTCAGACGTTGACGAACAGAGAGGAATGCTTCTGAGTTATGGCGACCGGCGTTTAGCCACTCTCTGGTGCTCAATCAATGTGCGAGGCCAGCGGAGTGGAACCATCATGGGGACAACCGGTCAACTCAAGATTCACGATCCCATCACTTGTCCTTCGACTCTGACGTTACAGCGCTATCGCACTCAAGGCACCCATCATAGGGCCTCAACTCTCGAAGACAAATTCTCCCTCAAAAATCGTTTGCTCCAGGGTGCCAAAGGCAGCCGATTTCTCCGATTTCTCAGGGAACGCATTCCGGCTTTCAGTAACCGGGTCCTCCATGGTATCCATACCACCACATTTTGCGACCCTCCGATAGGAGAAGGTCTGCATTATCAGATTTCGGAAGTTAACCGGTGCCTGCGTGCAGGCATGATGGAAAGCCCTCTCATGCCATGGGACGAATCACTGAGTATTATGCGAACGATGGATCAGATCCGCACTCAATCATAATTGATGATGCTGATGGCCTGGATGAGCCATGTTTCAGGTTAACCAACATCACTGATCGGTCAGATGCTCCCATTAACTCCAATTGTTTCCATCATCATTCCGACCTATAACCGGCCTGATCAACTTTCCTCCTGCCTGCAGGCCATTGACCGGCTCACCTACCCTCGAGATCGATTTGAAGTGATTGTCGTCGATGACGGAAGCCGAGTTCCACTGAATAGCACCGTTGAACACTTCTCCCATCGGATGGCTATCAAACTAGTCTCTCAGAATAATTCCGGACCGGCCATCGCACGCAATCGGGGAGCTGACGAAGCCAAAGGAGAAATTCTCGCGTTCATCGATGATGACTGTACTCCATCACCAGGTTGGCTCCATGCCATTGTTGATACCTACCGTGATGCACCCGATTGCGGCATTGGAGGAAAAACGATCAACATCCTTACCAACAATCTCTATGCAGAAACAAGTCAGATGCTCCTTGATTACTTATACGAGTATTATAATCAAGATTTACAGAGCCCAAAGTTTTTTGCCTCCAATAACCTTGCTTTTTCTCGGAGCGCCTTCCTGAAGAGCGGGGGCTTCAGCCCCATATACAGGGTGCCGGCAGGTGAGGACCGCGAGTTGTGTGACCGATGGACCACCCAAGGTCGCCACTTGCGTTTTGCACCAGATGCCATCGTTTTCCATGCCCACCCTCTGAACTGCCGAACACTCTGGCGGCAACATTTTAATTATGGAAAGGGAGCCTTTTTTTTCCGTCAAATGAAGGCCCGACCTGGGTGGGAGCCTTTGACCTTTTACCTCAAACTCTTCACCTATCCTTTTCAAGTTTCTTCTTGGAAGCGGGCCATAGCTGTCTTACCACTCATGTTTATCACCCAGGTTGCCAATACATGCGGGTATTTCATGAGCTGGAACGACACCATCATGAAGAGAGTCGATTGATGTCTGGAAAATATCCGAAGAGGATTCTATACAGCGGGTATCTGGTCTTCTCAACTTTGATCATGCTGGAAATTGGAGTTAGATTCTGGGGATACTCGGAACATCATATTTACGACCCCATTTATACACAGTTTGAATCAAGCAAAGACATTCCCTACGTCCATAAACCTAATCTTTTGCAAGCACGCGGACGGGGCCTTGCCGTTATGAATACAGACAGCCTTGGACTGCGTTCGATGATCTCCGGAACGGTCTATGGCCAAAAGGAACCCGACGAGTATCGTATCGGGATTGTCGGTGATTCCATCACATTCGGTGAGGGGGTTCACGACACTGCAGACACCTTCCCGCAGGTTCTGGAGGATCTGCTCAATCAATCACAAAAACGGAAGGTGAAGGTATTTAATTTTGGGAGTTCGGCTTATAGTCTCCGGGAAATGCTTGCAACACTCTCACACCGTATGGTCGACATTCAACCCGACTTGGTTGTCATGGCTATTGGTCCTCCGGTTTTCAACTTGTCCCGAACTCCCACCATCGATTCAGCGGGTTACCTTATTGATCAAACCGTTTTTTCTCTCCCTATTCCGGAGACAATGTATCATTTTTTCCGGAAAGTACACTTGCTATATGTTTTAAGGGACACAATCAAACACTGGTTTTTTCACCATCGAATAATAGACAGCCTGCCCTTGGACCAGGACCTTCCTGAATCTTACGGTTATATTCAACGATTTAAAGAAACATCGGAAAATCTTGGATTTCACTATGTAGTTCTCCTCCTTCCGCGACTGAAGGAAAACCCCTGGGGCCCTCTCCCGGACCAGATGAAACAGGACAGCATTAGGCACCTTAATTTGGCCTCCCTGAGAAAAGAATTTACCAGGGACCAATACATGGCCAGCAGGTTTGACGCACACGCCTCTCCGGTGGTGCATCACCGTATCGGGGAATCATTGGCTGAATATGTGCAACACCAGCCGGGGTTTGTCCAGTGAATTTACTGGGGACTCAACTCTTCTGGAATTTGCAAGATGGCCTAGGGCAGGTATCCTCGTCGATTTATTAGTTCCTCTTAAAGAATGATTCCCCTCCCCCTCTTCATTCAAGGGTTTGAAACGGATAGTCAGGCAGGGTAAGTGTTAAGCACATACAACGCCGGCGACCGTTCGGTGATTAACTGTTTGGAAGTCAACCTACTTACTTAAAATGGTCATGACGGATTTAACAGAACAGATGAAGTTTCCTGGCATCTCTACCGAATATTCCTGAATAAAGGTAATGTGATGAATCGACCCTGCCTGAAATTCCCGCCCTGAAGGGGGCTGTGATCAAAAATACCTATTGATTGAAATAGTGCCAGAAACATTTCAGCCACAATGTTAGAAAAAATCCAGCGATTTATGTCCGGTCAGACACCTACTCTCCCATTTACCTGGATGCGGCGTGTGGGAAAATTCTTAATCTCTGGAGATGGGAAAATTCTCGCAAGCATCATTATTGGGTTTGGAATTCTATTCAGACTGATTCCTTATCTTCATAACAGATCTTTGTGGGTCGATGAAGCCAAACTCGCACTAAATATTACCCAAAAGTCATTTGGCCAATTGGTCCAACCTCTGGACTATAACCAAATGGCCCCGGTTGGGTTTCTTTTTGTAGAAAAGCTTTTGGCTCTCACCTTAGGCGGAGATGAGTATGTGCTTAGAATTATCCCCCTGCTAGCCGGAATCCTCGCCTTGTTTCTTTTTTATGAACTGTCTCGTCAAGTGTTAACGCTGCGTGGGCTGACAATGGCGCTCGGACTCTTTGTCCTCTCTGAACATCTCATCCGTTATGCGTCAGAATTTAAACAATACTCGTCAGATGTCACTATTGCATTGGCCATTTCCCTGATAGGATTCATCTGCTTAAAAAACAATTCCCGCGTTGCCCTTTCGATCATTTTGGGTTCCCTGGCTGGCGCGATTCTTATCTGGTTTTCCCATCCCTCCATTTTTGTTCTAGCCGGAGTCGGGCTCACGCTGGTCATTCAGTCTTGGGAAACCAAGAATTGGCGGAAATTAGTCTGGCTGGCGATGCCTGCCATCTTCTGGTTGGGTAGTTTCACACTCAATTATTCCGTCACACATCTCGATCTCAATCACCACCCCGACATGGTCAAAGCCTGGCGTGAAAGCACAGCTTTCATGCCTATGCCACCACTTTCTATTGAAGGACTACTTTGGTTCCCCAAGACATTCCTCGCCATATTTCCCCAAACTGCCGGATTGTATTTTTCCGGCTTGGCCGCATTGTGCTTTATTGTGGGATGGGCATCGCTTTTGAGGAAGCAACGGTACCCGTTACTTTTGCTGACCTTGCCTGCCCTCTTTACCTTGATTGCCAGTGGATTGCATGCCTATCCCTTTCAAGGACGATTAATACTCTTCCTCGTTCCTTCCCTGATCATTTTTATTGGCGAGGGTGTTGACAGGATTATTAATCTAGCCAAACCGACGGGCCCCATCATACCGGTGAGTCTCTGCCTTCTATTGTTTTTGTATCCAGTACATACGGCATTTTCAAATCTCCTGAACCCTGCCAGAATGGAGCGTGAAGAGGTTAGACCAATTATGGCTTATTTGAGTGACCACTATCAGGAGGGTGATGACATCTATCTCTATCCCTCCACTTGGGCGGCGTTTGAATATTATGATACCCGATTCGGGCTTGAAAATGTCCCTTATCACGTGGGAGTGGTCAGCAGAAAGGATTGGGACAATTATGTCCAGGACCTGACAGATCTGAGTGGAAATCCACGTGTATGGATTGTATTCTCCCATGTCCATAAGCAGTTTGGAATCGACGAAGAACAGTTTTATTTATATGTCCTGGACGGAATAGGTCAACAGATGGCCTCATTGAAACAACAGGGCGCCTCAATCTATCTCTATGATCTGCGCTAGTCCTGCCTCGGGTCATTTTTCCCATTTGTTACTGCTCTTTGACCCAATATTCATCTCCAAATACAATGTTCAGGGGGTAAGAAATCCTCGAAGCTCATGGATGCCACGCATGCTGCACGACCCCCAAGGAATCCAACCCGGTTAACCATGAGGTTTAGACGAACGGAGCGCCTACCGTCGGTAGTCTTGTTATTGTTCCTGACATGTTTCAACAATTCCTTCCCCCTGGCCATTCTTGATGATCGGGCCCTGGCCTTGGAGCGATCATGGGAGCAAGGCTGGATGACCTGCGTAGGATCGGATCGATTTGCCCAGCCGTTTGACGATCTGTGGAAAGCTCACCAATATACTGTACCTTTGCTTTTCTTAAATAGCACCGTTGTGGAAACGGGCCAGCGAATTATCATGCATCCCCTCCCATTTGCCGCCCATCCACATCAAAGCTCTCCCAAGGGCATCATTACCTAGACCCCATCGCCCATTCCAACATTACTTTAACGATGCCCTGGACGGGCCGGCCGTATTGGGCGACGGGTGCCACTGAGTATGGCGGTTCATATGAGCGCCCGATTTACTTATGTAAGCCCGGTTGGCACCATTTTCCGGCAGGATCTGCCCAAGGATTATGTGGCAACAGAAAATGCGGATCCTCAGGTCATTCGAGTCGTGGACGGGGGCTACTTCGAAAATTCGGGTGCGGTCACTACCGATGAGATTCTCTTGGCTATTGAACGTTTAGCCGAACAACATCATTTTACAATTCATCCCATCGTCATTCATGTCAGCAATGATCCTCTTAAACCTCAAATACGACAGGAAGAAAGTTCACCGGATCCCATGTATTCCTTCCGGAAGTGCTCTCCCCAGTGTGGGCTCTCCTGAATGTTCATCCGGCCCGGGGCTATCAAGCCCGGTATATCCTTAGAGACCGGGCAACAATCGGTCTACACCAGCACCGTAAAGACGTTCAGACGGGGGGGCATTCGCCCATTTTCAATTGTGCAAATACAAACATCGCCTGCCCCTAGGGTGGATGTTGTCGGAATTCAGCCGCCAGGAAATTGACGCCCAGTTACCTTCGCTCAATCACCAGAAACCCGTCTTAATACAAAACAAGGCATCACTAGCCAATTCCCAAAACATGGAAAGCGCCTTGGAACATCTCCAAGGCCTTCCCAATCCCCAGACTTCTTACAACGAAGTTTTCACCGAATATTCACGGGATTGCGAAGGCCCCCTGCAAACAGTATTTTGGGTTTAGTCCCCAGCTCCGGATTCACCTGGGAAATACCTAGCATCCTTACTCGGGAGCACCTTCAGTACACCATCACATTTTGCGGTATGGAATGAGACCATGGAACATTTTTATTTGTGCACCGAAGTTGGGCCTGTCTATAATTACTCTGTAAGGTGGTTAAGCGCCCTGGAGGTATTCGGGTCAGGCCTGGGTTGATGTTTGCTGGTCGAAGCCGGAACCCGCGTTCCGTGTATTGGAACGAAAAAAGACAGATAATGGCATGATTGAGGTACTTCATCAGAAATTCGGAAACGGTGAGAGGAGCACATTATGAGTCTTGCTGATAACGCATGCATTCCATGTCGGGGGGGAGTCCCGCCCCTGGCGCAACCGAAAATAGAAGAATTGCTGGGCCAATTGGAGGCCGGATGGGTTCTCAATGACCACGGTCATTTGGAGAAAATGTACTCTTTCCAGAATTTTGCCGATGCCATGGCCTTTCTCAACCGGATCGGCAATATTGCAGAGATTGAAGGGCACCACCCTGATCTCTATTTGGCTTGGGGGAAATGCAAAGTGGAAATTTGGACCCATAAAATCCAGGGTCTGACCGAAAGTGACTTTTTCCTAGCAGCAAAGGCCGACCGAGCCTATGCCCTTCCCGCTCTAAACCTCTAAGATTCCATGGCAACCAGCCTTCCCCTGATACAGCCAGATTTTCCTGAAGCGAATCAGATGGATTCTGCCGATCCGGAACTCATGGTAGATTTCCGTTCATTCGGTACCAGGGTTGCATTGGTAACTATGCCATTTTCGTATTCCAAATTTCCGTCTATCCAATTGGGCACTCTGTCGGCACTTTTAAAATCCCAGGGCATTGGTGCCAAAACCTATCATTTCAATCTACAGTTTGCTCACCAGATTGGTGTCCCGCTCTATGAAATATTGTGCGAAAAGCGCGGGCTCTTTGGTGAATGGTTATTTTCAGCCTTGCTCTTTCGCGACAACCCGAAACATGATCAATACCCGAAAATCTTCAAGCCTGTCTTTGAAGACACCGCCAAAGAGGCCGGCTGCGCCATTGGCTATTTGGAAGAAATCGCTCGCACCATTGCTCCACAATTTTTAACCTGGGCTCTGACCACAGTGGATTGGGACCAATATGATGTGGTGGGCTTTACTTCGACCTTTGACCAAAATGTCGCAAGCCTTTCGTTAGCAAAATTGATTAAGGATGTGTATCCGGATCTTCGGATTGTCTTTGGCGGCGCGAATTTTGACGGCGAGATGGGACTCGAACAATTCCGCGCGTTTCCCTGGATCGACTATGTGGTTAGCGGAGAAGGCGAACACCCGTTTCCTCAATTGGTGAAGCGTATTCTGCTCAAACAGGAGACTGATATCCCACCGGGGATTGTTCATCGAAAGGACGGAAAGGTTTCCTTTACCCCGAATGAGCATTTGGTGACGAAATTTGACCAGGCCCCGCCTCCCGATTATGACGATTTCTTTGCCGAACTCGATCAATTGGACAGTCAAGGTTCGACGGGGCTCAATCGCATTTTATTGTATGAAGGGTCTCGCGGTTGCTGGTGGGGTGAAAAACATCATTGCACCTTTTGCGGCCTGAATGCCCAGACGATGGATTTTCGGGCCAAATCTCCGGCGCAGGTCGCTTCCGAGTTGGAGTATCTGTCAAGCCGGTATGATACCAGCCGCTTCCGATTGGTCGATAATATCATCGACATGAAATATGTGGACGGACTGTTTGGGCAGTTAGCGCAACGTCATGTGGATTTGGAAGTCTTTATGGAAACGAAAAGCAACCTGACCAAGCGGCAGATCCAGACTCTGGCCCATGGCGGGGTCAAATGCATGCAACCGGGGATTGAAAGTCTCAGCCAGGCTCAGCTTAAAGAAATGGATAAGGGCGTCAGCCCATTGCAAAACATCCAATGTTTGAAATGGAGTCGCTATTACAACATTGATCTCTCTTGGAATATCTTGCTGGGCTTTCCTCAAGAAACCAATGCCGATTATCAAAGGCAAATGGAGATCATTCCCTCGTTACTACATCTCCAACCCCCTGAGTCCACGTCGAAACTATGGCTCGAACGATTTAGCCCGTATTATAAATGGCCGGAGCGATATGGCATTCGTCTGACCGGACCCGGCATAGCGTATGAATATGTCTATGATGAACGGAAAGTCGACTTAAATAAAATCGCGTATGACTTTGAGTATGCCATAGATTGGAAAGTAGATACCCAGGTATATGACGACTTTGTCCGCCTGGTGCGTAGGTGGAAGGAACGATATCATTCCCCCAACCGGCCCTTTCTCTTTTTTTCAAAGGCATTAAGCTACCTCACCGTGTATGATGGCCGATGGGAGACTCCGACCAGTGAACGATTTGACCAGCCCTATGCGTTTATTCTTGAATTTTGTAATGACCAGCCAAAAACTTTTGAACAGATACGAAAAGGGCTTCAGGAAAGCGGGCCATCCACCTTGGACCAGAGCATCCTGCCTCTCGCTGATGCCCTCCAGATGTTAACCGGAAAACGTTTGCTATACGAAGAAAGTGGAAGATTCTTCACATTAGCCCTCCCGGTCAATCCTCACCGGTAACAAATTCCCATCTCCACCAGGCGAGCAATTCCGACGGTCTGACCTCCGGCTTGATTTCCTTGTATTTTTTAATTTTTTGTGCCTGGTGCAGTTTATGCAGATCAGGATAAACATTTCCTATTTGACAATCCATTTCCACATCGGTAGCCTATTAAGGTTGTGCCTGGAATTTCCGAAAAATCTCATAATATGAGTAATTTAGGAAGAACCTCACAAATCCTCGTTCCTGCAAATCGTAAGGTATTGGTCTTATCTTTTTTAATACCCCTAGCCGCTTGGTCCTTGATCTTACAGCCCTTTGCTGCCAAAGACAGTAAGGCCACTGAGGTATCTTTTAATTCTCCAGACTTCCCTCATTCCTTAACCTATAATTACCGGCTTGCGACCAGAGGCAAAGACCAGGACCTATTCTCATTTATCAACGACCCCATAAATTTTAAGGTTTCCGAAAACCCTCCAGCCATATTTTCACGGTCAGGCCCCCTACAGAGTTTTAAGGCTCATGGATATGCGCTGGCCGCCCAATCCGTTTCAATAGCCGGTGCATCGCAAGATATCGAGCAACATCAAAACCAGGAAATTCCGTCAGGGAATTTTGAGCACCCTCTCACTCAGCATATTGATGCCATCGCTTCTTCACCTTGGCCCGACAAAGCCCCCTCGGCACTGACTCGTGAGCCGACCGAGGAAATACCTTCTCCTTACATCATCCACGAACCCAGGTTAAGAGACGACTCTGCGAATTCCCCAGATCCCACAGGGCAGGACCAAATCGGAATCCCTACGCAGGCCGTCTCGGATGAACCCTTAGATTCGGAAACCAAAGCTGCAAGGAACACACTATCCCCAATTGAACCTCCCCAAGGCCCACCAACCTTTCCCCTCTTTCGAGTAGAAGGAGAGGCCTGGCCACCCACTTATGAAATGGGTCAGACCGCATTTGGTGAAGAAAGTGATCTTGATGGGGAATTCAGTCCTCTGGCCATAAACTTAGGCCTTACGGAAAGTGTTTCTTACATATTCCCGGCCCGGTTTTCTCAAGTCTTGAATTTTTCTTGGGAACCGGCTTCTCCCGCTCAAAAATCCCCGTATGGAACAATCCCGCTGGTCTTAAATGAGGCAGTGGAACGGAATCTTCAATATTTTCAAAATGGCATCCCAGAACGTTTTCAGTCCTATCTTGACCGTTTTCATCATTATCAGGAAATCGTTGAACCCATTTTCCAAGAATATGGGATTCCCACGGAACTGATGTACCTTTCTCTTGTAGAAAGCGGATTTAATCCTCGTGCCTTTTCTCGTGCCCGAGCATCGGGACCATGGCAATTTATGAAAGGTACCGGCCGAATGTACGGGCTTCAGGTCGACTGGTATCAGGATGAACGCCGGGATCCCATCAAGTCTACGGTCGCTGCGGCACATCACCTCCGGGATCTCTACGACCGATTTGGATCTTGGCCGTTGGCCCTGGCGGCCTACAACGCAGGAGAAGGCAAAATCAGCAGGGCTATTAGCAAAACCGGCACGCGGGACTTCTGGAAGATTCGAAAAACCCGGTATATTCGCCGAGAAACGAAAGAATACGTTCCCAGGTTCATTGCGGCCACCTTAATTGCGAAAAACCCCACGGCGTATGGTTTTCTTGAACCGTTTGGGACTTCTCATGAATTCGAGGAAGCCCTTGTCACAAAACAGGTCCACTTTTCCTCCATCAATGAAACGACCGGTATTTCAATCGAAGAGCTCAAACGGCTCAATCCAGAACTTCGTCGCAGTATCGTGCCTCAAAAAGGGAACAGTGGCTATCACCTGAAGGTTCCCGTTGGCATGGCCTCTCTCATCGAAGACCACCAGGAAACGATGACAGCTTGGACCCAACCTCCCCCTCCTCCAACGGAATGGTACAAAGTGAGACGAGGCGATAGCTTATCTGTCGTCGCCCGGCGTTACGGAATGAAGGTCGGGGCTTTAAAAGAAATGAATAACCTTCGGAGTAATGTGATCCGGGTCGGGGATCGCCTGCGAGTGCGGGGGGGAGATGAGGATTATGCCGATGATCAGGTGACGGTTTACCGGGTACGATATGGAGACTCTCTCGGTACCATTGCAAGACGTTTTCATACATCTGTCCAGTCGCTCATGCGCCTGAACAATCTTTCTCATTCGATTATTCACCCTGGAGATCGCCTCCGAATCAAAGGACGGCCCTCTACTCAACCCAAAAACGGGGAAGATTCCAAATGGTACCGGGTTCGCAGGGGGGATAGCCTCTGGAGTATTGCAGAACAATTCAGTGTCAGTGTCAGGGATTTACAAGCCTTAAATAACCTCTCCTCAAGTATCATTCAAGCCGGACATCTGTTAATGGTTAGCCGGTAACAGACCTATTCACTTTTCTCTTTTTCAACGTCTGTAATTTCTGGTTCATTTGACTTTTCACTTCCGGGCACGGGATTTTCTTTTACATCGGTATCCGTGGATTCAGTTTTCGTGGACTCCTTCAGTTCCTCCGGAGCCAAAATCTTAACCCGGAGACCCGCCTCATTGGCAAACGGGGATAAAGGATATTCCTGTATCAGCTTTTTGTATTGGTTCACGGCTTCTTGAGTCTGTTCATCTGATTCAGCCAACTTGGCCAATTCAAAAATAATCTGATCCTTATTGAGTGTGTGCGGATTATCCAATACGGCTTGCCAGGTAGCTAGTGCGGAATCCCGGTCACCATTTAAAAGATAAGCTAAACCCAGACGCTGCTGGATCAATCCCCTGAATACAGGCTCTTGAGCACTACCCTTGACCAATTCCTGGTATTTTTCAATTGCGGCTGAAAACTTTTGCTCTTCCATCAGGTTATTGCCAAGAAAAAAAAGCGAGACTTCAGCTCCTCTTGTCCCAGAAAATTTTTCTTGTACCTCCTGGAACATCGTCGAAGCACTTTGCATATTTTTCTTCCATTGTTTCACATCATCCAACGGACGATCTAAATAGATCTGCTGAGCCTTGCCTTGAAACTCCCACGCTTCTTCATGTTGCTTTTGAGACAGCCAACTCAATGCCACCACGGCCACAATGACGACGATCGTTAACAGAATGCCACCCCAGACCAACCCTCTATTTTCCTCAACCCAAAACAGAAATCGTTCTTTACTTGAAAGAATATTTCCCGCTTCTTCATGAGCGGTCTTCGGCGTTAAATCTTTGATCTTGTAAGTCATGAAGAAGATTTCCTTTATACATGTCCTCAATTAAGGGACATGCCGCAGATGAGATGGCTAAATGTTTTGCGTTATACCCACGTCACTATGGGATGTCAAACGGTATTCCACACTATTTCGTTAAAGTTGACAAGGCCTAACTGACTGTTATAATGGGGAAAATTTCATAATTTTTTTTCAACACAGGCGGATAGCTCAGTTGGCAGAGCGCTGCCTTTACACGGCAGAAGTCGCAGGTTCGATCCCTGTTCCGCCTACCATTTTTTTCTTTGGCATATTCAAACATTATCTGATATATTCATTGACCCTACGTCATTTCGACTCCTCCATAGAAAGAGTAGTGGGCTGCTTGCCCAAGGTCAACAAATTTCGGGGCCGTCGTTCAGCTAGGTTTAGGACGCCAGATTGTCAATCTGGAGGTCGCGGGTTCAAATCCCGTCGGCCCCGCCATTTCTCTCTCCCAAGATGTTTCCAAAAATCCATTTACGGCTTCTCACACACAGATGATTATTCCTGAGCGGAGGTGACACAAATTTTATGTCATTCAGTAATCCTTCTGAACTGATCGGATCATTGGGATGGCTTTCCATCGTCATTCTTCTCATTTTGGCTACGTTCTCTGTCGTGTCCTGGGGAATCATTGTTTACAAGCTGAGACGGTTTAAGAAAATCACAGAAGAAGAGACCCAGTTTTTACGGTCCTATGAGCTCAATTCCGTCGACCAACTGAGTTTAAAGGCCGATGCGAAAACATTGCCGCTCAGCCCCAGTTCTGCCGTATTTTTGGGAGTGTGCGAACGCATTCCCTCATCTTCAAGCTTATTTCATCCGCAAATGAACCTGGAAGCCCAAACGGAGGAACGATTCCCGAGTCGTCCCTATCTGGAAAAAGTTGCCAATCACATCATTCAAAACCAAATTAACCAACAGGAAGCGTACCTGCCTTTCCTTGCCACAACCGGAAATTTAACTCCCTTCATTGGGTTACTGGGGACAGTACTTGGAATTATTAATGCCTTCGGTGAAATCGGAGTTCAGGGATCGGCCAGTATTGCCGCCGTGGCTCCGGGAGTCTCGGAAGCTCTGGTTGCCACCGCTGCCGGACTCTTCGCTGCCATTCCGGCCGTGATGGCCTACAATTATTTTTTGTCGCGAATGAGGAAATTGGCTTTCCGAGTGGAAGCCTTTTCCATCGAATTTCTCAATGCCATTGAGGAATATGAGAAAACCTTGAAAGAAAAGGAAGTGGAAATTACCCGATGACCGGAGGTTTCAAGCAACGGCAATTTCTTGCGGAAATCAATGTGATTCCCTTGGTGGATGTGGTCCTCGTGTTGTTAGTCATTTTCATGGTGACCGCTCCCATGCTGCATCGAGGGCTGGACATCACCCTTCCCACCACCGCATCCAATAATATTAAGGCTGAAGAGCGTTTGGTGGTGAGCATCCACAAGGACCGCACGCTTTTTTTGGGAAACGATCTGATTAGTTTGGTTGATCTCAAGACAAAACTCCAACAGAGCAAAGCGGCGAATCCACAAGTTTCCGTGTATCTTCGAGCCGACCAAACGGTTCCGTATGGCGCGGTTGTTCAAATCATGGATGAAATCAAGGGTGCCCACATTGAACGTCTCGGCATGGTGACCGGGCCTAAAATCGAAACCATTGAAGAGGAATCATTCAGAATCTCCCCCGTCAATCAACCGTGATATGGGACATGCGTCATCCCCAAGCCTAATCTCTCTCGGGCTCACAGCCGACCTCTCCCCAGAAAGTGCCTCATTCAGATGGGGAGTGGTGGCCTCCTGCCTTCTTCATGTTCTTGTTCTCGTTGTGGCGCTCCATCTCCGGTTTCAATCTGACATGGAACAACCTTTTCGAGCGATAGAAGTCTCACTGATTTCATTACCGTCGACCGAACCTTCTCCTGGTCCTTCCCCCAAGGCCGCAGCAGTCACCAAACCAACGCCACCAGCCCCTCAGTCTCAGGCCACAAAAGAAGAACCCCTGGCCCCTTTAGCCACGGCAAAATCTTCCGAACGGCTTTCAGATTCTCTCGGTGGCGCGGTGGGATCCATTAAAGTACCCTCGATGCTGGAAACCGTTTCGCCACCGGAACAACCTATGCCAAACGAGCAGCTTTCCACCTCCCCAATCGACCGAACTCCTCTCGTCGATAAAATTCAGTTACCCGAAGCTCCACCGGAAATTGCCCGCCCTGAACGCCTGACGCCCTCTCAACCGGTAAGAGTCCCCCAGGTGAATCGACCCCCTGAACCCGAAACCGCACAACCAGCCACGGTCATTCCCAACCCCCTGGATACACAACAAAAGAAAATTGAGCGCCCGTCCCCAAAGCCCTCCCCTATGCCTGTGCCTGAGCCCCCAACTCTTGACTCATCGACGCCGTTCCCCCGAACCCGACACCAGGAACCCACTACTACTCCGGCTCCGGGAAAGTCCCTGGCATCTTCCCTGAAAGATTCTCTTCCTTCGGTTCCTCCAGCAGTCAGCCCCAGGAGGCCGATACAAAAATCATTGCCCTCCCCTTCGCAACCATCCAAAACCACAGCCCTTCCCAAAATGACCCAACCGCAGTTGGCTCAGATTCCTACAACTCCGATCCAAGATCCTCCGCTGACACAAGAATCACATAAAACATCGGATTTAATAAAACAGCTCATGGCAGGAGTAAAAGCTCCAAGTATTCAGCCGGCACCAACAGTCCCCCAGGCTTCATCAAGTCGAGTTCCTCCTTCCCCGACACCTACGCCTCCTGTGAAGTCGGAATTGGACCAACAGCTGGCAAAATTGAATATCCCGACGGTAGCCCCGGTTGAATCGATTAAAAAACGCCTGCAACTTGTTCAGATTCAATCTCCTTCTGGATCAGGAAGCTCTTCTTCGAAACCTTCACAAGGAGAAAATCGCTATTTAGCGATGGTGGAAGATGCCATCGATCAACGATGGGTTGCCCCACCACTGACCTTGAATAACCCAGTGGTAGTCCTTAAATTCCGTATCGCTAAATCCGGAGAAATCTCCCAAGCCCACATGGAGCAAAGCTCAGGAAACGATCATTATGATCTCGCGGCCCTTCGAGCCGTTCAGGCTGTAAACCCTTTACCTCCCTTCCCCCCGGACCTACAGAAATCATTCATTGATGTGTCATACCGCTTCATCAAACAGGATTAAGGATAATCAACCTATTATGATAAAAAAATTTCCAAGCCCCACGATTGACCTTTTTGCCTTACTTCTTTTTTTAGGACTATTCACCCCTTCCTTGAGTATCGGCGAAGATGCCATTCTTGAGGCCACCCGGTCAGAATTTCAAAAAATTCCTATTTGGGTCATGGATTTTCCAGCCGTCAAACGGGACACGGCTCTTTCAGAAAATGCCCCTCAGACTGTGGTGTCGGTGCTAAAGGCCGATTTGCAACGATCACAGGTGTTTTCTGTCGCGGATATCCCTGGAACGCAAGGGGAATTTCAAGAAAACAAATGTGTGGGGCTGCCTTCCTCACAGGGCCCACAGTATCAAAAGGTGACCGTCTCTACTTGGGGACGATTGGGGGTAGGGGGGACCTCAAGCGGTGTCCAAGGACTGATTTTTGATGCCTGTGCCTTTGATCCAGGCCATCAAGACGTGTTAACCGGAAAACGATATTTCTCCTTAAAGACCACAGACGGTCTCATTCGCCTGATGGCCCATCGATGGGCAGATGAATTGGTCTACCGTTACACGGGGGAACAAGGGATTGCCCGAACAAAAATCGCTTTTGTCGGGGAGAAAGACAATGGGCGGGAACTGTTTGTGATGGATTATGATGGATATGACCCGCAACAGGTGACGGCGGATGGATATCTCAATCTGATGCCCGCCTGGTCGCCTGACCGAAAGTCTTTAGTATATACCGCTTATCGTGACCGTAAACAGCAGGTGATGCGACGTGATCTGGGCACAGGGCGGGAAGAAGTATTGGTTTCCCCGGCCAGTTTAAATATTACTCCAAATTTTTCCCCGAACGGGAAACTTCTGACCTATTCCGCCGCCCAGGAGGGAAATTCTGATATCTTCCAATTAGAATTGGACACAAGAACCATTAAGCAGTTAACCTCCCATGATAGCGCGGATCTTTCCCCATCCTGGTCACCCGACGGACGCAAGTTGGCATTCACCTCAGACCGAGGGGGCCGTCCACAAATCTACCTCATGGATGCCGATGGCTCGAATGTCCACCGGTTGACTTACGATGGCGACTATAATGCCGCTCCAGCCTGGTCCCCCAAGGGAGATTGGATCGTCTATGTTTGCCGGGTTCCTTCAGAGGGATTTAAATTATGCAGAATTTCCCCTAACGGGGAACGTCGCGCGCAAATTACCACGGGGCAAAGCATTGACGATTCCCCCTCATGGGCACCAAATGGACGGCATCTGGTTTTCAGTTCCATTCGCCGTGGAGAAAGCCAACTGTATATCATAACAGTTGAGGGAAAGGGGCTAGAGAAAATTTCAACTATGGGGAGCCATTTAAGCTCTCCCTCATGGTCACCGTTTCAACCATAAAACCTATTGGTCTTCCATTTAGATTAGATGTGTTCGTAGTTTTTCAAAAAAGGAGTCAAGAGATGTATCCAGCAGTTCACACGATGACAATCATTGGAATTTTGAGTCTGGCCATGGCCTCCATGACCGGATGTGCAGAAAAACGGGTTCATGTGGCAACTCTGTCAGGAGCCCCTGGAGTGGGAGAGGGCATGGGGTTGGAAGCGGACAATCAGGCCAGCGATGCTGACACTCACGGACTGAAAGGGCTAGCCGTTGACGAATCTAATCTTGGGGGCAAGACCTCGAACACTGACTTGGACCTGACAAAGATTCCCGACCCAGTCCCTATGGCGGAACCTTCCTCGACGCAACCAGAAAATCAGCCAACCACGGTGGCCGATTCGACCTTGTCAAACGGAAGTAACAGTCTTCCTCTTCAAGAGGGGTCAAGTCTGAATACCCAGTCCAGCTCTTCTCCTCAGGATTCCGGCTCACACAATTTGGGAAACTTCCCATCGACCACGCTTGCTGAAATGGGGGCAGGAACGAGCGAAGGCACACCCTCATCATTGCAGGATATATCTTCTCAAGATTCATCTGTTCAACAGGGGACCTCATCACAGATGGAGACCTCTCAACCAGGCATCTCAGATCCTGATTTGGAACAAATCCCAGGGAATCTTCAGGTGGCCAAAGCCGAGCCTTCCGATGCCCTACATGAACAACTGGAGCGCATGAAAAGCGAAGAACTGGCTGCGGTATCCGCTGGACTGGAAGATGTGTTCTTTCAGTTTGACAGCTGGACATTAACCGGAGAAGGCAAACAGGCATTGGAACGAAATTTGGGGTGGTTGCGGAATGATCCTTCCGCCACATTGCTTATTGAAGGACATGCCGATCAACGAGGCACACAGGCCTACAATATGATTCTAGGCAAAAAGCGTGCGGGAGCTATCCGGGATTATCTCAATGAATTAGGGGTAGATCAGAATCGCCTTTCGGTCATTTCCTATGGCAAGGACAAACCGTTCTGCCAGGATCCGACAGAGGTATGCCACCAACTTAACCGGCGCGGACACCTTCTCGTACAAAACCCTTAATAGCGTTGCGGCTGCGAACCAAATATTCAATTGTCCTGATCAAGAAGGAGGATCTCGGATACTGTGAACATTGGCTTTAATCGAATGGCAATCTTGTCCCCATTCACCGGTACTACCTGCCTCGCGAGAATGCTTGGAGTAGGTCTCATGCTCATGGTCGGACCAGGCTGTGTTGCACAACAAGCCGATTTGGCCAAGATTCAAAAAGATCTTGAAGCACAAATTGCCAAAATTAAAGAAGAAAAAAAGGCGTTGGGGTCTCAAGTGGACGAAGCAAAGTCCGCAATTGCGGAATCCCAAAATATTCTGACCAAACAAAAAGCCGATATAGCCAAAATGCAGAATGATTTAGCTCCACGCACAGAATTTGCCGACTTGAACCAACAAATGAAACTGATTCGCGAAAGAGACCTGCCCAGTTTGTATGGAAAAAATGAAGAGAGTGAAAAAGGGATCAGGGACCTTGAAAAATCTCTCAAGCAACAGATGGATTCCATACAATCCATCCGGGAGACCGTCACAGCACAGGGCGACCAATTACAAACCACTCAAACACAGGCCACGGCTCTGGTCCAACAGGTAGACGAGAAGAATCAAGCACTCACCAATACCATGACCGAATTCCAGGAATCCCTGACCCAATTCAAAGAAGTTCTGGGTGATATGGGGACCAAACTAAAAGGGCAACGGGAAGATTTGACGGCTCAACACACAAGCACGGTGGCCCACGACGAACGTCTTCAAGCACTCGACGCGAGCACCAAGGAGTTGTCACAAGGGCTCACCCAGTTACGGGAAGCGGTAGAACAATCCGGAACGGTGTTGGGGGGGAGACTTGATGAACAGGGTGGCAAAGTCAATCGCCTTCAAGAGCAAATGACGGCCTTGCAAGGAAAACTGGAGAATGACACCCAGGCGTTGCGAACCTACCTGGAAAAGGACGTCCAAACAGCCCTCACGCAAGTGGTCAAAGATGTCGAGTCGCAGCAACGGCCAATTCACGCTCGCCTCGAAGCACTTCAAAAGGATATGGAAATTCTTGGAACCCATGTTCAAGCCGATGCCACCCAGGTGCAGGAGCTCTCTCAATCCGTCCTGAAACTCAGGGAAGCGCAGGATGTCATGGGAAGTTTACTGGGTAAGCGGGGAGATGAGATCATTCAGCAAGCGGGCAGACTTTCAGAACGTATGAATGTCCTCGAATCCCACCAATCGGAACTCACGCAACAATTACAATCCAATACCCAAAAAACCGGAAACCATCTCAACGAAGTCACGGCAAGCCTTAAATCTCTCTCTCACGCCGTTGAACAAACCAGCCAATCCCTTGGCAGCCGGATCACCCAACAGGAAGAAACGCTTCAAAAATTCCAACAGACTGCTCAGCAGTTTGAACAGTTACAGCAGAACACTGCCCGGCAAATGGCCGAGATGAAAACCGCCGCCGATATGACCGATCAATTACGACAATCGACCGAACAGATCTCCAAGCGATTGCAGGATTTGGAAATTCATCAATCCGGTCTGGTCGGCAAACTCGATTCAGACGCCCAGACCACTAATACACACCTCAAAGAGGTGAATAAGAGTATTCAGTCCGTGGCCCAGGCTCTGGAGTCAGTAAGCGGCAAACTCAATACCCGGATGGAAGATCAGGAACAACGGCTGAATCGGGCAATGACCAACTTCCAAAAGGTCCAGGGGGTAGCCGAAGGCTCCCAGACAAATCTTAATCATCTCAACCAGTTAACAGAAACCGTAAATCAACTGAGGGATGTGGTAAATACAATCGGGACCAAGCTGGGGGAACGCGTGGATGAACATGAAGACCGACTGAGCCAATTAGCCCAACACGTCAACCGCCTTCAAGGCACAAAATCAAAAAAATAGAGGAAGGAGCACAAGGCAGCTTTTCCATCCTAGGCAGAATTCCAGCAAAAATGGGTGCTTTTTCTATCTTCCTTCCCCTGGTACAGTATATGTTATGATCAAGTATTGTTCTGAAAATCCGAGAGAAGAAGGAATGACATTGTTATCTTACATGCCCGTGACACCATTCAAATCATGGAAGATTGGTCTATTGGGCTGGACTCTGGTTATCTCCGGTTGTGCCACTGAGCCAAATCTGACCGATATCCAAAAACAAATACAGCTCCTGACCGTCCAACAAGAGGCATCTCAGAAACATGAACAGCAAGCACTGGAACGCCTAGGCACAATTGAGTCGCAATTGGATGAGCACGACTTTCTCGTAGGGGAATTGATTAAAACGGAAGAAGAAGCCAGCCTTGACACCCGGCACCTCCTAGAAAAGCTTGAACGGACCAGTACCATGCTTCGGGAACAAATTGAGCAAACCCGGTCCACTACCCAGCGAAGAGACCAAGATCTCTCTATTCGTGTTAAAGCCCTGGAAAGCCGGCTGGATAACATGGTCCACCAACCACGATCTACCCCCGTTGAGGTAACCTCCCCCCCTGGGTCGCCATCCTCCCACGGTGTTAGCGGCTCCTCCACGGACAACAATAAACCACCGGAGCCTCCTGCAGCTCCTAACATTGAAAATGAGGCCTCGGCCTTTCGGTCGGCTTATAAAGTGTACCTCAACGGGAATTATGAGCGGGCCTCAGTAGAATTCCAGCGTTTTGTGAAACATTATCCCGATACGACACTGACCCCTCAAGCCTTCTATTACCTTGGAGAATCCCAGTACTTCCAAAAGCAGTATGACCCTGCCAAGCAAACCCTCGAACATGTGGTGTCCAGCTATCCCAATAATAAATACCGGATTTCTGCTCTCTACAAGCTCGGTCAACTCATGTTGGAAACCGACCAACGGACGAAGGCTCAGGAATTCTGGAATCGAGTTATTCAAGAATTTCCCGAATCTCCGGAAGCTACGCACGCCAAGGAACAATTGAAAAAGTCAGGCTTGTCCTAGCTCATTAAAGGTGGTAGGTTTCGCGTTTGCGAGAGACGAGACCGTCCCCTCATCCACTTCTCGGCTATGCACTCACCAGTTCAGGGTAAAATTCAGGTCCTTCCTGACGATGTCTCCTGTCGTATTGCGGCGGGAGAAGTGGTGGAACGTCCTTCTTCAGTCGTTAAGGAATTGCTGGAGAACAGTCTTGATGCCGGTAGTACATTGATCACCATAGAGGTGGAGGAAGGCGGGCGTCGGCTTATTCGCATCACGGACAATGGAGAGGGCATGAGTCGTCCTGATGCCCAACTTTCCTGTCAGCGGTTTGCCACAAGTAAACTCCGACACGAAGATGATCTCCATCGTCTGAATACTCTCGGATTCCGTGGAGAAGCCTTACCCAGCATTGCTTCGATTTCGCGGTTTCGCCTCAAAACCATCCCTCCAGACTCATCTGTCGGAACTGAAACCTCTACGATCGGGGGAGTCACCTGGGACATTCAGGACTTTGCGGGGACCCGAGGGACAGAAATCGAAGTCCGGGATGTCTTTTTCAATACTCCGGGGCGGCTCAAATTTCTCAAATCCGTTCCCACGGAATTTTCTAAAATCTGTTATGTCGTGCAACAAGCCGCTTTGGTCAATCCAGCGGTTCACTTCCGATTATTTCATCAGGGCAATAAGGTCTTTGAGTATCCATCAGCCAACACCACACAGGATCGATTGTTACAAATTTATGGAACGCCCTTTCTCGAGCGGTATGTACCTCTGACCCATCACAGCCCAGGGTTCCAGTTAACAGGATTTACCGTCAGCCCCCATTTCGCCAGAAATACCAGATCACCCCAAGAAATTTTCGTCAATCGACGGGCTATCAAAAATTCCACCATTGCCCATGCCATCCAGGAAGCCTATGGAACATTTCTTCCCAAAGGCCGACAGCCACAATATATTCTCTTCCTGACCCTGGACCCTGATAGCCTGGACGTCAATGTTCACCCCACCAAGCGGGAGGTGCGATTTTCCCGACCAGAGATCATTCATAGTGGGGTCCGTCAGGCCATTAAAAATGTTTTTTTTGCGACTCCAAACCAAAGAACCTTGCAGGCGGAAACTCCCGAAGCCACTCCGACTGAACCTTTAAGATCAGGCGGATTGAAGCCCTCCTCCTGGTCTCCCCCTTCCCCCAAAATGGGATCAACCAAACTCTCCCACACGTCCACACCCACCAGATCATCCTTATCGTTATTGGTGCAAGAACCACCTACGCCCTACGTTTCACCGGAACATCCCACTTCAATTTACCCACTTGGTCAAATTCACCACACGTATCTCTTGGGGCAAATTGGCGAGGATCTCTATATCATCGATCAACATACCGCCCATGAGCGGGTCCTCTTTGAGCGACTGCTACGAAACTGGGCCAATCGTGAACTCCCCCAGCAAGGTCTTTTGATCCCGGAGCCTCTTGAACTCCCTCCACACCAACAGACCCAATTGGAAGAATGGCTGCCCACCTTTGAAAAAGTTGGATTGCAGATTGAACGATTTGGTCAAACGGCCTACGTGGTCCGGAGCGTCCCATCAATGCTGGGATCGGGATCCGTGGGCGCGTTGGTCATGGAATTACTGGATGAACTTACCGAATGGAGATCCCAGGATTCCCTGGAAAGAGCCCTTCGACCGATTTTTGCGACAATAGCCTGTCAAAGCGCCGTACAAGCCGGACGCTCCATGTCACCACCCGAAATCCACACGCTCCTCCAGGATTGGGCGCAAGAACGCTACCCGATGACCTGTCCTCATGGACGCCGGGTTGCTCTTCGCCATTCGCTTGAAGAATTACAGACCCTTTTCGCACGGGCCACCTGACGACACCGCCTCATGGTCACGGGCCACCTAATCAAAACCCGGCACCCGGTCGTCGCAATTGTTGGTCCTACCGCAATTGGGAAGAGTCGAATTGGTATCCAGGTTGCCAAGCAATTGCAAACCGAAATCCTCACCGCGGACTCCAGACAGGTGTTTCGCGAAATGGATGTCGGCACAGACAAACCGAGCCTCATCGAACGCCAAGGAGTTCCCCATCGCTTAATTGACCTGGTTGATCCGGACCAACCATTCAACACCGGCGATTTCCGGCAAGCGGCCATACCGGAGATCTCCCGACTTCACCAAGCAGGAAAGATCCCGTTAGTGATCGGCGGAACCGGGTTGTATATTCGAACCCTCCTACGGGGGCTATGCCCGGGACCACCAGCCGACTGGGCTCTCCGACAACAAATGGCGGAGGACGCGAAACTCCATGGCCCGCACTATTTATTTCATCAGCTCCAACGAGTTGATCCTGCATTGGCCAAACGCCTCCATCCCAACGATCAACCCAAAATTCAACGGGCGTTGGAAGTGTATGCTCTTTTGGGGAAACCCTTTTCCCATATCCAGGACAAACACCAGTTTACCGATGCGCCCTACCCCTATCTCCTGATTGGATTGACCATGGATCGAGCAACTCTCTATGAACGGATTGACACCAGAGTGGAATTGGAAATAGACAAGGGCCTGATTCAGGAAACACAACAGTTATTGGATCATGGCTATTCCAGAGAACTGGGGTCCATGAAGGGGCTGGGATACAAACAATTTTCCGGGTATATCGCGGGTGAATATTCCTATGAGGAAGCCGTTCGAATTCTCAAGCGAGATACGCGTCGTTTTGCCAAGCGACAAATGACCTGGTTTGCAAAAGAACCGGGAATCCAATGGTTATCCGTCGATCAATCGGATATTCCTGACCGCGCCACAACAGCGATCATTGACCGGATCACCAATTTTTTCATATCCCTGGAATCCGACACTTATAACTCACCCTACCATCCCCAAAAATCGCATGAGACTAACCATTCATGATCGATCGTGTTACAATCAACCCACGCCTGACAGGACAGCCGACTCACACACGGGAAGTCTTCCAGATTTTTTTCAAAAGGTCTCGAAGGGGCGTTGGGAGATACGGCGAGATATCCCTTTGTGATCAAGACAGCTTCGTGAAGTTATTTCCCATACTATAAGAGGTGACTGGTGACAACACGAAAGGCCACGACTCGTGCCCCTCAAGCCCAGATCGGCATCATCGGAGGTAGCGGGCTCTACCAAATGCACGGCCTCAGCCATATGAAAGACGTTCGCGTTTCCACACCATTTGGAAGACCGTCTGACCCCATAAAAGTTGGTTCCTATCAAGGGCTGCGCGTGGCCTTTCTGGCGCGTCACGGGCGAGACCACCGAATACTGCCTTCTGCGATTAATTACCGAGCAAACATCCACGCACTGAAATCACTCGGCGTCACTCGCGTGTTCTCCGTCAGTGCGGTGGGGAGCATGAAGGAAGCCATTCGACCGGGAGATTGCGTACTGCCGGATCAATTTCTTGACCGCACCACCCAACGGGCCGGTACCTTTTTTGATCAGGGGGTTGTGGCCCATGTGGCGTTTGCGCATCCCATCTGCCATTCCCTGTCTGATATTCTCTGGCAAGCGGCACATGCCCATCCAGTTACCGTCCATCGTCCAGGAACCTATTTGTGTATCGAGGGTCCGCAATTTTCCACCAAAGCCGAATCCCTGCTCTACCGGCAATGGGGAGTCGACGTCATCGGCATGACAAATATTCCTGAAGCCAAATTAGCCCGTGAAGCCGAATTATGTTATGCCACCTTGGCCCTGGTGACCGATTACGATTGTTGGCATGAAACCGAGGAGGCGGTGTCAGTTGGCGGCATCCTGGAGATCATGCACAAAAATGTGGAAATGGCTCAACTGATTTTGGCCAAAGCCCTTGAGCTGACCACAGGACTGGGACACTGCGCCTGTCACACCGCCTTGGAACATGCCGTGATCACTCCGCTGGCTTCCTTCACTGCAACCGCCAAAAAACGGTATCAGATGTTGTTGCGGCGATATTTATCTACACAGTCTCGAACTAAAAAGAGGTAACGAGTATGAGTAATTTGCTTGTCGTGGGGTCGGTGGCGTTTGATTCAGTGCGAACGCCTTTTGGTGAAGCGTCGGATGTCTTGGGAGGATCAGCCACCTACTTCTCCACTTCGGCAAGTTTTTTTACGCAGGTTGATCTAATTGCGGTTGTGGGGGATGATTTCCCCGAGGAACATATCCGGTTTCTTTCCAGCCGGGGAATTAACCTTGAAGGCCTGGAACGACGACCGGGGAAAACATTTCGATGGCGCGGGGAATACTCCTATCAATTGAATGAAGCGCAGACTTTGGAAACACATTTAAACGTCCTGGAAACCTTTAGGCCAAAAATTCCCAGTCAATTCATCACACCCAAGACCCTTTTTCTGGGGAACATTGATCCGGAGCTCCAATTGGATGTCCTTCAAAAAGTCACTCGACCTTCCGTTGTCGCGTTGGATACCATGAATTTTTGGATCGATAGTAAACGGGATGCTCTCTGGAAAGTGCTGGAGAAGATCGATATCTTGATCATTAACGATGGAGAAGCCCGAGCCCTGGGCCAAGAGGCCAATCTCGTGCAAGTGGCCAAAAGCATTCTCTCCCGTGGCCCCAAAACCGTCATCATCAAACGTGGAGAGTATGGCGTCTTGATGTTTCACCAAAAAGGAATCTTTGGAGCCCCTGCCTATCCGCTGGAAGCAGTCAAAGATCCTACGGGAGCCGGGGATACTTTTGCCGGAGGATTCATGGGCTACTTGACGGCTACAGGAAATTTTTCGGAATCAGGCCTTCGACAAGCCATAATATTTGGCAGCGTCATGGCCTCCTTTAATGTGGAGGCCTTTAGTCTCGACCGGATGAAGCAATTGACCAGAGACCAAATTGACGAACGCTTCCGCTCATTCAAGCAACTGACGCATTTTGACAATCTTTCGTAGGAGCCAACCCTGACGAGCCAATCGATGGAAGGGTTTGGAGGATTCTTACAGCAAGCCAGGAAAAAGAAACGGCTTTCGCTGGAAGAGGTGGCATCCCAAACCCGCATCCAACAAAAATACCTGGAGGCCTTGGAGTCGGAAAATTTTGGCAATCTGCCCGGTAAAGTGTTTGCCAAAGGATTTGTCCGGTCCTATGCCAAAGCGATCGGAGTGGATGAGGAGGAGGCGCTTCAACGTTTCTTGGATACCTCCAGAAATTTTTATGAACAAAACCAACTGGAGCAACAACATCAACACACAAAAGTTCAGGCCGAACACCGGGGGAAATTCAACCGAAACCTGGTTTTGGTATTATTTGTCGTCCTGGGATTAAGTCTCTTCTATTTTCTCCCATCGCAGCAACAAAGCTCAGAAACGGAGGAAATACCAGATCTTCAGGCCCCCCAGGATCAGGTCGAAAATCAATTCTCGTCTGCACCTGATTTACCGGAGCCGTCCCCCGAGCCTCCGACAAGCTCCACCTCTTTATCAACGCCTTCACCGGATACCGATCCAATGTCATCTCCTGCCATATCTCCGGAGACCGGCACCACACTCATACCTCAGGACCCATCCCTGGAGACCCAAATAAAACCTACTCCACTTTCCCAATCTGCAAATCCAGCCCCAGTTGAATCATCCCCCGGCTCTTCTCAACCCGGGAGCCATCTCCTGGAAATTGAAGCCACCCAACTCACCTGGGTTGTCGTGCGCTCGGATAACCAGACACCGAATGAAGCCCTTCTTCAACCCGGTCAACGCATTACCTGGAAAGCCTCGAAGCAATTCTTATTAACACTGGGGAATGCCGCTGGTGTGGCCATTCGATTAAACGGAGAGACCCAAGGTCCTTTCGGCAAACCTGGCCAAGTGGTTCGAGATATTCTCATCAAACCCTAAGCGAGGATTCCTGCATGCCTGACACTCGCCATGACTCCAACTTCAGCACCAATGGAAAACGTTCAATCCAACTCCATGTTCCACGGCTTCTCGCTAAAGCTCAAAAAGCCCTAAACCACGCGATTGCCCCCTCATCCAATTTTCGAGTCGGGGCCGCTCTGCTAGCTTCCAATGGACGCATTTTTTCTGGATGTAACATCGAAAGCCCGGTGTATCTGGGACTGTGTGCGGAACGCGTGGCCTTATTTAAGGGATTATCGGAAGGCCTGAAGCATTTCCTCGCTTTGACCATCGTCTCTCAGGAATCAACCCCGCTTCTGCCTTGTGGCACATGTCGTCAATTGCTCTGGGAATTTGCACCAGGGCTCTGTATTTTTGTCTCTGTCAAGGGGAAAATCCGCTCTTTTCTCCTTAAAGATCTTCTCCCGATCCCGTTTGAACGAAAAGGCCATGGGCCTTTTCGAACACAACAAACTCAGTCATTTTGAAATTCCCGGCACTGGTAAAGTTTAAATTTTATGGGCCTTTAAGCTTATTGACCAACTAGCCGAAAAGACAATAGGATATTAAGCATGTCACTTGATAAAGAATTTCAATATTACAAAGATAATCAGGAAGAACTTGTGCGCCGTTATGAAAATAAGTTTATTGTGATAAAAGGAGAAGAAGTTGTAGGGGATTATGATACAGAAATTGAGGCCTATGAGTCTGCTAAAAAAAACTTTCCTGTTGGTACCTTCCTTATTCAGCATTGCCTGCCAGGGCAAGAGAGCTATACCCAAAGCTTCCATTCTAGAGTAGCGTTCCAATAAAAGAACGTTATTTTTCAGTGAAATATCTGAACAAAGACGTAAGAGCCTTCACTTCATATGGGGCAGGGTTTCTCCATGCTTTAGTCAATGAGGTACATGTCAGCGAAGCATTTGATATAAAAACACAGACAGATACACCACCTCAACTTGTTCAATTTAGGGCGCTTTGGGATACTGGAGCCACCAACACATGCATAACCAATAAAATTGCTTTACAGTTAGGCCTGAAACCAAGCGGGAAAGTTATCGTTGCTGGAGTCCACGGGAAAAAGGAAGTTCTGACATATTTGGTCAATGTTTTTTTGCCTAATGGAGTTGCTTTCCCCGGTGTAAGGGCAACCGAGGCAGAAATAAATGGCGCCGATGTTCTTATTGGCATGGACATCATTCGGACTGGTGATTTTGCAGTTTCTAATTTTAATGGGCGAACAATTTTCAGCTTCAGATTTCCCTCAGTAGAGGAAATAGATTTTCAAAGAGAAATTGGTGAGGCTGCCAGGCCTTTCACGCTCAAAGCAGCGCATCAACCTAAATCCAAACAAGAACGGAACAGGCTAAAACAGCAGCGTCGAAAAAATAGGGGGAAATGAGAAGGAAAAGATATGGCACCTAAAGGAAAACCTTCCACCAAGAAACCAAAAGGGGATCCCCCCAAGAATCCAACCGACCCAAACCTCCTAGCCCGCGACGTGCTGGAGGCATTTCTAGGAGAGCCTCTCACCAAGAAGCCAAAGCGCAAGCCTGCCAAAGCTAAGAAGAAGTAGTTGGGCCATATTCCAATAAAAGCTGTGTGCTGTCTCCTCGCTTAGGGAATGCCTTGTCCAGCATCTCTGTAAATTGCGGCCAATCTTTTGAAATTCTCATGAGCGCCATAACTGCATGAAGATGTTGAGCCAGGGCAGAATGACCTATGTCCTCCGTTAGCCATTGATGGTGGCGAGCCTTCCTGTGCCAGTTTTCATCTGGAGGATTTTTCTTTTCTAGCTCCTCTAGGATGCCTGGGGCCAGCCTGGAGTAAATAACGTTTTTTGTATCCTTTCCGGCTTGTCTTGGCCTTTTGCTGGACTTACTTCTCCAGTCCCATCCCCTTAATCTAAAAAGCTCCTGGTAAAATTCGTTTGGGAATCGCTGCGCCCATGCAGCCAATTCTTTTCTTAAATAGAGGTCTAGAATGGCCTGGAGTGCCCTTCTGTCACGAACCTCTTGGTAGCCTGTGGCCTCATCTATTAAGGCGATAATGCCGACGCGAGCAAAACCACGCAGCAAGATTTCCGATGTTTGAACGAGCGGACTAGATCGCTTTCTGAATGCTCCGGCCTTGGCTGCATCTAAAATAACTTCACATATTTGAGGGAGTAGGGTTGCTTCATATCCTACTGCCGGTCTTCCCCCATGTTGTGGTTTGTATAAAATTGGGCTCAAAAGGGGAACCAGTAAGTCCTTGTTTATAAACTGCTTTATTGATTCTGATGCTAAAAATGGTGGAAGTTGAAAGGATCCGTCAATAGCGCTTCTCCCTCCGCCCTTCATTTTGCTTCCCATAGCTCTGGAGAGGCCAGTAATAGAGAATACGCGAGTCCCATCATCTAAAACTGATACGGGTATTTCGCGATTGCCAATTGCCAGCATCCCTTGATGGGTTTCTCTTGGCAATTGTGGATCCTTGCTTTCCCATCTTTTATTTGCCGCCTTCCTCGCAATTTCGCTTCTTTGCTCCTTAGTTAATGCCCTTGCCCTGGCCTCGCCTCCCTTTGAGGCCCCTAATTCTGAGAGCGTTTGCCCTGCCTCACTAGCATTTCCCGAAAAGTCTTCCATGGCTTCTCCTTGGTTAATAAATTAACATGCTTGCTTGACTATGCATGAAACATTACCATAATATGCATCCACGAGCAAGCATAAGCATATAGGAGTTTTTATGAACAAACTCTCCACAGCCAAACGAACCCAAGTGATCGCCGCTCTCGTAGAGGGTGCAGGCATTAACAGCGTCTGCCGGATGACTGGCGTGGGAAAGCCGACTGTCCTGCGATTGCTTGAAAACCTAGGGAAGGCTTGCAAGGACCACCAAGATAGAAATCTTCGCAATCTCACTTGCAAGCGAATACAGGTAGATGAGATATGGTCGTTTTGCTTTGCGAAGGATCGGAATTTACCGGATGAGTTAAAAGAGAAGTTTGGGTTTGGCTCGGTCTGGACTTGGTTAGCGATTGATGCCGATACAAAACTCATCCCTGCTTGGTTGGTTGGTGGAAGAGATGCAACCTACGCTGAAAAATTTATCAGTGATTTAGCTGGACGGTTAACCCATCGTGTGCAATTAACGAGTGATGGGCACAAACCGTATCTTGAAGCTGTTTGGAATGCCTTCCATGCAGATATTGATTATGCCATGCTGGTCAAGTTGTACAGTAATCCTCCCTCAGGCAATCAAACTCGGTATTCGCCTGGGGTGTGTTGTGGGGCCAGAAAAGCGAAGATCACGGGCAACCCGGACAAGAACCATGTCAGTACAAGCTATTCAGAAAGACTCAACCTACAATTTCGGATGGGGAACCGGAGATTCACCAGATTGACGAATGCCCATTCCAAGAAGGTTCAAAATCATATATATTCAATAGCGATCTATACGATGTTTTATAATTTTGTGCGTGTGCATTCGACCTTGCGAGTGACCCCGGCGATGGAAGCCGGAGTAGCGAATCATGCGTGGAGTCTAGAGGAAATGATTGGCCTGGCTTCCTGAAACGTTACCAGTACCAAATTCCCTTATTTCTTGACAGCCTAAAAAATCGATTGATATAGTAAAAAGGTTTGAGTGGTTATGGAATATTGCATATGGGTATTCCTCCCTCTTAGGCGGCACAAACCAGTCAATGAAAAATGAGGGGACATTCACTCTCACCCCCTCGGATTTATTTGGGTATCATCAACTCTGTTTAACGTAAGGAGGCTTGCATGAAGTTTTCGATGAAAGTGTTAGTAATGATGACGGCTGCTATGTTCCTTGGTTCTGGGTTGGCCATTGCAGGCCCCGAGAAAGATCCTTTACCGGCACGAGTCCCTGCTGACCAACGGGCCGCGGCCAAAAAGGATAAGTCTCCTTTGTATGAGAAGGCCGAAGATGCTTCTGCGGAAATCGTGGCAGAGGGCAAAGCCATTTTTGAGGGCAAAGGCACCTGCGTGAATTGTCACGGAAAAAGTGGTAAGGGTGACGGACCGGCTGGTGCGGTATTGAACCCAGGCCCACGGGATTTCACCAACTGCAAATTCCACAAGAAGCGGAAAGATGGTGAACTCATGTGGGTAATCAAGAACGGTAGCCCTGGTACCGGCATGGTCCCCTTGGTTCCAGCCACTATCAGCGAAGAAGAAGCGTGGAAAGTCATTGCTTACGAGCGGAGTTTCTGCAAAAATTAGCATTTTCTACGACACTCGTTTCCACAAAAACCCCCGTTGGACTAACTCCAACGGGGGTTTTTTAATGAAAATCATTCCAACAACCACGGGCCCGTGAGATTTGCCCGTTGACACCCTTTCAGCGCCTTGACTAGACTCAAGACCAGACGTTGAACATGCCCATGCAGTCGTAATCGTATTTCGTAAAGGAGATATCATCAGCTATGGCCAAAAAACGTTCTCTCAAGGATGACGCCACCTCTTTAAAGGAAAAGACTCGAACCTCGGAACAGGATAAAGAAAGTCCTGAGGGACAGGCTCGGATTCGCTCTTTACGAAAACGACTGAAACGCGCACAACGGAAATTACGGATGATTAAACAGCGCGCAGATGGACCAAAAAACAAGAAAGCTGGCGCCACGGCATAAACGCTTTTTCTCTCAAGACATACAGGAATACTTAGGTAGGAGGTCATACATCATGAGAAGCAATCAAGAGCAGGGAGAAGACGAATTTTCTGATCAAACAGAATTCGTGTCGCTGGAAGGCAAAGAAGCCTTGCCCGAGGAGGACGAAGTCGACCAGTTGGCGGACGCGATCACGGCTGAATCCCAAGACGAAACAACCGAAGCATCTGCAGATTCTGGAGAAGAAGGCAGCGAGGACCAGGTTGAGGAGCTGGAAGAAGAACAAGTCAAAGATGAAATCGATATTCAAATAGATCTTTTGGGCGATCCAGACTGGGTCATCCGTCGGGAAGCTGCAATCACACTTGGTGAAATGGGTGATGAACGGTGTACCGAACCACTTGCCAAATGCCTCAGGGATGGAGACTGGCAAGTCCGGGATGCGGCCGTCGAAGCCCTGGCCATGATCGGCTCACCGGCAGTAGAACTGGTCATTCGCTATATGCGTGATTTCGATGCCCGAAAGTCGGCCATTAAAACACTTGGGAAAATTAATGATGAACGGGTATTGGATCCACTCCTGTCGATGCTTCGGAACGACGAGTTTAAGGATGACGCCACATGGGCTCTGGCAGAACTCGGTCAACCGGCCATTGAGAAACTTCTCGAATGCCTGGAAGATAAGGACGAAGTGGTGAGAAAACAGGCCACGCTGGCTTTAGGGGAAATCAAAGATCCCGCCAGTGTTGAGCCATTAATTGAAAGGCTCAAAGACTCCGACTGGTTTATTAGGCTTTCGGCGGCAGCCGCCCTCGAAAAAATTGGAGACCCTCGCGGGCGAGAAGCGGTGAAACCGCTATTAAAAGATCCCGATATGGTCGTCCGCTTGCGGATTGAACGGATGTTGGCCGCCTGGAAAAAACAAGCAGTCAGTGCCTAGGAAGAAAAAAAGGAAACTGATTTTTTCTTCCTCTATGGAAGGAGGCTCTGTACTTCCTGGCGTAAATCCTCCAGAACGTTTGGTGGGAGGTTGCGACCATCCGCCAAGCGTTGTTGAGCCTCCCGCACCTTCCTTTTAACCAATTCAATTTTTTGCCCAAAAGAGCTGTTGGGATCAATGGATCTGGCCTCATCCAAATGGTGAAGGGCTCGTTCAAATTCCTCAGAGGCTTCTATAATCCGGTGATCCAACAACAACGCTTTTCCTTCGATGATCCCTTCGTTCGCATGAAGGATCTGCCGCTGAAGACGAGATTGCTGGTCAACCCCAATCGTATTCTCCAACACGACTCCTGAAAATTCCCGCAGCTTTTGTTTGACCTCTTCAGGCTTTTGTCCCGTGTAATACCCCAATCCAAATATCACGACCAAGACAATAACAGTTCGAATAAATTTCATACGCCACCTCGAAGAATTTCGAAGATCACGCCTGACTCCCCTTCGACGGGCCGGGAAGTTGTAAAAAGATAGAGCCCCCTGGAGAAAATAAGAGAGAACTCAGACTGGAAATAGGAATCCTACAGGAAAAAACGAACATCTTGGACTCAATGGTAGCACCCGGACAACCATATGTCACATGAAGCCCTTCTCTAATGAGACAGGGGCACTCATAGTCCAACAGAACCCTCAGGCCAGTTTTTCCTTTTTGGACTCCATTATCTGTGCATCCAGGAGGGGAGCATAGGCACGGGTCACATACTCCTTCAACATGCGGCGGGCACTAAACTGAGGGGCCACCGTCCGGATGGCCTGCTTGACGACCTTGCACCATCCATGAGGAATCCCATCGATGCCCCGGTCATAGTAGGACGGGATGACTTCCTGTTCGAGTAACGTATAAAGACCTTCGGCATCGAGAGCATCCTGTTCCGAATCACCAATCGGAACCGGCGGCAGAAGGACAGCCCACCCATTGGTCCCGTCGAACCCTTCTTTCCACCAGCCATCCAACACGCTCAAATTGGGGACCCCATTCAGCGCAGCCTTCTGCCCACTGGTGCCGCTGGCTTCCAGGGGTGGACGGGGATTATTCAGCCATACATCGACGCCTTGCACCAAAAACTTGGCCACATGCATATCATAGTCCTCAACAAAGGCAATATGACCACCCAAATCATGGGCCTTGGCGAATTGATAGATTTCATGGATCAGCTCGCGCCCGGGCTGATCAGCCGGATGAGCCTTCCCGGCAAAGATAATTTGAACCGGTCGCCAAGGATTCAGCAGAATCGTCCGCAGACGGTCAAGATTGGCAAACAGCAACGCAGCCCGTTTATAGGTGGCAAATCGTCTCGCAAACCCGATGGTGAGCGGATGCGGTTCAAACAAGGCGCCACCAGCCAAAACTTGCGTCGAATCAATGGTTCCGTCCGTCCATCCCAAACGCACACGTTGTCGGAGAAAAATCAACATTTTTCGTTTGAGAAACCGCCTCACTTCCCATAACTCTTCATCAGGGACATCCATGATCCGTTGCCACAACTGGTGGTCATCACACTGCTCACGCCAATCCTGCCCTAAATGCTTGGCATATAAGGTAGCCATTTCCTGGGCTATCCAGGTAGGCACATGGACCCCATTCGTTACACTATGAATCGGGACCTGATCAACAGACCGCTCCGGCCACAACACGTGAAACATTTTCCGGGAGACCTGCTCATGTTCCCGGCTCACCCCATTCACGAACGACGCCAACCGGATGGCCAAGGCCGTCATATGAAAATGCCCGGGAGGAAACTCGGGATGGCGACCTAAAGTCATAAAATGTTCTTGAGTCAAGCCCAATTCCTCCCACCACCACTGGCAATGCTCCCGAATAATATCCGCAGAAAATACGTCATGACCGGCCGGCACGGGAGTATGCGTGGTAAAGACGGTTGTGGCACGCACCCGGTCCAATGCGTCATTCCAGGACAGCCCTTGCCTAATTCCCTCGCCAATCCGTTCAACAAGTAAAAAGGCCGGATGGCCTTCGTTGGCATGCCACACCTGGGGATCATATCCAACGGCTCTGAGAGCTCGAACTCCACCAATACCCAGAAGTAATTCCTGACACAATCGCGTGTGATGATTGCCTCCATACAGTCTGGCAGATAATTGGCGATCCTCCGGTGTATTTTCCGGTGAATCGGTATCCAACAAGAGCAGGGTGACCCGTCCGACCTGAATCCGCCAAACCAGACATACGACCTCCCGTTGGCCGATGCGAACCTGGACCTTGGCCAGTTCTCCATCAGGCCTCCGGGCCAATTCAATTGGCATTGCCCCCCGATCGACGGACTCATAGACCGCCTCCTGCCATCCATGGGGATCGATCACCTGCCGGAAATACGCCTGGTTATACATAAACCCGACCGCCACAATGGGCACACCTAAATCGCTGGCTTCTTTCAAATGGTCACCGGCCAAAATCCCCAGTCCACCACTATAGAGAGGAACCGAGCGGTGCAACCCGAACTCCGCGGAAAAATAGGCAATCCTGCCCCCAGATAGATTCGGGTAGGTCGTGCCAAACCAATGATCCTTGGAGGTCAGATAATCCTGGAAGGCTTTCATGGCAGCGGTATATTTGCGAATAAACACCACATCATGCCGCAAAGCCTCCAACCGGCTCAGTTCAATCTCTTGCATCTGCTTGATGGGATTGTGATGGGTCAATCGCCAGAGAGTTTGATCAAAGTAGGTAAAAACTTCTCGCCCCTTGGGAGACCAACTCCACCACAGATTATGAGCCAATTCGGATAAATTCGTAAATTCAGCAGGAAGTGTTCGTTTCATAGACCTACCTTTTTTAAACAGAGATCTTCCAAAAAGGAGCGATGACCCTTGGCAACAAGGTGAGAGTGACGAAGCGCACTGTTCTTTATGAATCGGTCAAGGAAGGATCAGGCATGACCTATCGGTTGGTCAGTCCCTGCTTGAGCCAGAGAAGCGACAACCGCGAAACGTTCTCCAACAATACGGGTGGCCCGGTTCATCTGTTTCGCCAACTCTTTGGCCTCATCGGGTGGTAAATCCCGGCGAAACTGCGGATGAAGTCCCCACCACGTTTCCACTTCTTCGCCCTGTGACCGTGACATCACGCTGATCAGTTTGATCAGACCGGCCTGAGGCTGTCCAGTGGGATTGGTCGAAGAAGCAGGAGAGGAGGATTTGGAAGAGGAAGATTGGTCGTTTCCTGCTGCCGGTTTGGTAACCGAGGCATCAGCTTTGGGTTTGGTGGCATCTTCGAACAGGCTTTTCAAGGCTGGGATCACAGCCGTTCCGCAGAGAAAGGCCGCCGAGGTAATTTCCTTTTTCCCGGGCGCCCCGGCTTTGGCGGCCACTCGTTCCGAAAAAAACTGAAAAAACTGATCCCGCTCTTTGCTTTGGTCCGTGATCACGAATTTATGCTTCTCATAGATTTGACGGCTTTCCGCCACCGCCTGCCCGATCGAGAGCGTCACGGCCATATCATCGATTTCACTGGCGCTCAACGACGGCGCCAACACCGTCTTCAATTGGGCCGACACGGAATCCTCCAGGTTATTCATGAAATCGCGTTGACTTTGGACAGGGATATAAAACGCGGACAATCGGTCAACCAGATTAAACAGCATCCGTAGAAATTCCAGATAAATATCCCATTCCTGCTTTCGCTGGAATTTGAGAGACTGCTGTTGGTCGGACCGTTTGATGAGAGCCACGGACTCACGGGCCACGCTCATCATGGTATGCGCCAGATCTTTCTGGACTCCTGAATAAGTTTCGTCGGAATTGGTTGCCATCATGATTTCCTTTATATAAACAAGGGTGATTATACCCAAGCTTTATGGAGCTGTCCAAGCCAATAATTACCGAGGGAGGCCTATTATTCAGTCGACCCGTGTTTCGTTGCAAGCCACATCCACCTATGCTATACACGGCTCCAGACGTGTATTCACCCTCGACATAGGCCAAATTCCCTAGAAAATATCCGCCATTTCCCTTCATAAAATTATGGATTCGTCATCATCCGGCGCTAAAACATATGTGTTGAAGCGGCCCTTACCCGAGGCCGCTCCACCAACCCTTTCCCGCAACTACGCGGAGGAACTCAATCCCCAACAACTGGCCGCCGTGGAAGTCGTCGAGGGCCCGGCGCTCGTAATCGCAGGGGCCGGGAGCGGAAAAACCCGCACACTGGTGTATCGGGTGGCCCGGCTCATCGACATGGGCATTCCACCAGGCAGCATTCTGCTGCTGACGTTCACCAGGAAAGCCGCCCAGGAAATGCTGGGGCGCGTCGGTCTGCTGATTGGATCCCGGAGCGAACACGTGGGAGGCGGCACATTTCATTCGGTGGCCAACATCCTCTTGCGCCGGTTCGGGCGCCCCGTGGGATTGGAACCCGGCTTCACGATTTTGGATCGGGGTGACGCGGAAGATTTACTCAGTCTCCTGCGCGGGCAGTTGGGCCTGAACGACCTGGGAAAACGATTTCCCCGCAAACACACGCTGGCTGAAATGTTTAGTAAAACGGCCAACACCCTGGAGAGCCTGGACGATGTGGTGCTCAACGACTACAGCCATTTCAGCGAATTTCTGGAAGAGTTGAATAAATTGCAACAGGGCTATGAAACCGCAAAACGCCAACGGCAACTGGTGGATTATGACGACCTGCTGACCAAGCTGCGGGAATTGCTCATACAGGACGAACGGGCGCGTGAAATCATCAGCCAGACCTACCGTTATATTCTGGTGGATGAATACCAGGACACCAACCGCATGCAGGCCGATCTCGTGCGCAACCTGGCTGCGACGCATCAGAATGTGATGGTCGTGGGAGATGATTCCCAATCCATCTATGCCTTCCGGGGAGCCACCTTCCGCAACATCATGGAATTCCCCGAGCTATTTCCCGGTACGATCATTTACAAGCTGGAAGAAAATTATCGGAGCACCCAGCCCATTCTTCGCATGGCCAATAAACTCATAGAAGCCGCCCCGGAAAAATACAGCAAAACCTTGTTCACCCGGAAGGATGAAGGCCCGTTGCCGGTCGTGGTACAGGCGGTCGGGGAAAACGCACAGTCGCGCTTCATTTCCCAAAAAATTTTGGAACTGCGGGAAGAAGGGATTCCCTTGGATCAAATCGCCGTCCTCTTCCGCTCCAGCTTCCATGCCTTTGATCTGGAATTGGAACTCACACGGCGCAACCTGCCCTTCGTCAAACGAGGGGGATTCAAGTTTATTGAGACCGCCCACGTCAAAGATCTCTTGGCGCATATGCGTGTGCTCCACAATCCCTTGGACAGCGTCAGCTGGAATCGCATCCTGTTACTGCTGGAAGGAGTGGGACCCAAAAAAGCCAAGGACCTGATCGCCCTCATGAATCAAGTGCCCCACCCCTATGATCCGCTCAAGCAGGGCACGGGGCGCTCGGCCTCAAGTCTCCGGCATCTGGCCGCCACGCTGGAGCGAGTGAGTGAAGAGCCCATGCCCCCGGCAGCCCTCATCAGTGAAATCATGGACTATTACCTGCCCGTGCTCAAAGACCATTACGACGATTATCCCAAACGCATTCGGGATCTGGAACATCTCTCCGTCATGGCGGAACGTTATACGGACCTGGGAGATTTCCTGGCCGACCTTACGCTGGAACCCCCGAATGAAAGCGTGGAGGACGTGGTAGCCCTTGGACGCGATGACGAACGATTGATTCTTTCCACCATTCATTCAGCCAAGGGCTTGGAATGGCAGGCCGTGTTTGTCATCTGGCTGGTGGACGGGCGATTTCCCTCCGCCTACTCCTTTATGACACAGGAAGAACTGGAGGAAGAACGAAGGCTGCTGTATGTGGCCATCACCCGGGCCAAACACCATCTCTTCCTCACCTACCCCATCAACGTGTACGATAAAATGACGGGATCGGTCCTTTCCAAGCCTTCACGGTTTTTGGATCACATCCCCACCTCTTATTTTGAAACCTGGAATTTGATCGAGGAAGACCAGACCTATTCGTGGAGGTAACTTTGTGAGTTGCATTGGAATTCGAATACGGGCGATCGTCATCGCCGGCCTGTTAGGCCTTATCCTTCCACCAGCAAACTGGGCCGCAGAGGAAAACCCGCCTGCACGCCCAAATCCCCGGCATCCCTGGCCCAGCCTATTACAACAAGCCGAGGGCCATGGACTCCCCACCGGTTTCCTCCAACATATCTCGCCGACCTTCGTCACGGTCATCTTTGAGGATTTGCGCACCTACGCCGCCGAATATCACCCCCAAGACCACACCATGATCCTGAATATGCGTTTGTCCTTTAATGAAGCCGGGGGCGCCCTGGCCGACCTGGCGCGCATGACGAATCATGACTTGGGATTGCTGTATCACGAATTGCTGCATGCCTATTTGGATTATCTGTATGCCACACCAGCCCCGGACAACCTTACTCCGGATAGCCAACGACTGCTGGACCAGGGGAATACCCAACTGCACTGTCGCTTCCGGTTTGTGCGTATCAATCCCATCCGGCAGCTTAAAGACACCACGGAACTCAGGTTTTTATCCAAAGAGGATGCCTGGGAAGTCCTGAATGAAACCTGGGCAGTCTTTGTCGGGTGGGCGGTCTGGACCAAGTTGGAATTATTCCATGGCCAACTGAAAGACGCGAAGTGGACGCCGGCGTTGTTGGATCAATGGACGAAACGTTTGACCGATGCCGTGGAGGCCGGAGAATTACTGGGCTATTATGAACCGGACGATCCCGAAGAACGACGCGTGGCCCGCAAACGCTTTATCGCCCCCTCAAACGGACTCAGCCCTGAGGACGTGGAGCGGTTGTTAGCCGATGTGCTGGAGGAATCGCCCGAACTGGTACAGGCATCCAAAGCCGTGTTTGAACGGTATCAAACCGGGTTGGAACCTCCCCCCTCCTGCGACTAATCGAAGGGAAAATCTGGTAGACATCCAGGAAACATCCATGCTAGCTTCAGAACCTTTCCACGACGATTTTCGGGGTTTTCTTCCGTTTTCGGTGGAATGAGATCAAAAAAAGAAGAGAGAATTCGAGTCAATGAACAATCCTACGTGCGCCTGTAGCTCAGCTGGATAGAGCGTCAGCCTCCGGAGCTGAAGGCCACAGGTTCGACTCCTGTCAGGCGCACCAGGTTTTCAGATTTTGTGATTGGAGTAGGTTCAAAAGGTTCATCAAGCAAGACCGCAGGCAGCGAATGCCCTGAGGCGTATTGTACGTCTGTTAAATGGGTGGGCAACAAGAACGCCGCTTGTGAGCTTTTTCAACCTTCTCTCTCTTAGGTGGGCCGTTAGCTCAGTTGGTAGAGCAGCTGACTCTTAATCAGCGGGTCGTAGGTTCGACTCCTACACGGCCCACCAATTATTTTCAATCACTTACGAATGCATCACCCCCGGTTGTTGTTCGGGGTGTGATATTTTTGTGATAACCCCATCCCGATCCAACACATTAACTCCATCCCGCAGACTTTCCGAGGAATGATGGGCATAGCGTTGCGTCATCACCGGCGAGCGATGACCGAGCAGCCTTTGGACCTTATATAAATCCACTCCCGCTTGAACTAACCGCGTGGCGAACGTATGCCGCAAATCGTGAAAGTGAAAATCCTGAATCTTGGCCGTCGCTAACGCTTTCCGAAACCCCCGCCGAAGGTCATGCCCATCCCGTGGGGTTCCGGCTTGACTGGGAAACACCAAGCCAGTCGGTGAACTGTCACCTTTCATCCTCTCCTTCAACAGGCCAAACACTTTGCCATTGAGGGGAATGGTCCGCCGGTCGCCGTTTTTGGACCGGAGAACGGTTACGGTCTGCCGAAACAGATCCACGGTCTCCCAGGTGAGTGCAAGGATCTCGCCCATGCGCATGCCGGTGTTCAGGGCAAAGATCACCATGTCCTTGAGCCACGGCGTACAGGCCGCAAGGACCCGCCGTTCTTCCTCCTGGCTCAACCAACGGTCCCGTTGATTGTTTTCCTGTTCAAACGAAACCCGACTGACCGGATTCTGTGTGGCCCATTCCCACTCTTTGATCGCCAGATTAAACGCATGCTTCATCACGGCTAATTCCCGATTAATGGTCGCGGGTTTCACGCCATCCCGATACCGCTTCGCTTTATACTGCACAATCACTTTCGGGGTGATCTCCGCTAAGGTTCTGTCGCCAAAAAAGGGACGCACATGCTTCCCATACCCTCTCAGTGCCCGTTGACTCGCTTTCTTCGTGATATGTTCCTGTTCATACCGATCCCACAGTTCAGCAAACGTGTGACAGGTGCCTTCCTCGTGGTCGAAATACTGGCCTTCAATCAAGCGTACACGAACTTTCGCTTCAATCGCCTCGGCCAGTTTCCGATCCCGCGTTTTCGTGGATCGACGAAGTTGTCTGCCTTGGTACGTCAGACTCATCCACCAGACCTTATGACGTTTATAGAGCCCCATGATTGCCTCCTTTCGCTGGAGGGCTCAATTGCCGGTCTGGTTTCCCTTGGCGCGCAGTATAGACGTCCGTCTTCACACGAGCAATGAGCTGATCGAGGTCCAGGGCCAAGGATGGACCATGAGACATTCGGTCCTTGATCTGGGAAGACGGCTCCCGCCACTGTTGTAACCATCCCTGAATATCCTTCGGATCAAACCGAATCAGACCATGAATTCTCAGCGCCGGAATTTTTCCCTGCGCGACCCACGCGTAGAGGGTGGAGGCCTTGATCTGTAAATACGTGGAGAGGGTAGCAATCGTCCACAACGAGGATGATGAAGGCTGATGCATCAGTCAGTGGTTCCGTGTTCTGTATCCTCAAAAGATACGTATTATAAATTAATTTATTATACTGTATGTAGTTTTATGTATGTCAAGGATAGACAATTAGCTGAAGGCTCCCCTGTTTATGGGTGCCCTGTCTGGGTTCCAGAGAAACCATCTGCCTCGCTTCTTAATGAACAAGGTTCGGTTTTAAAAGTGAGTGCCCAAAACCAGGTAGGTCATTCTTGTGGAAATAGACAACATGGAAATTCACTTTCTCAATCGGCACACGGCTCATTCCGGCAATTTAAAAAAGGGGATGGTTTTTTAAATTATGTAGGGAAGGTTATCTTGTGAAAAAACAGGAAAAGGGTCAAAAAAAAATCGGAAATAGTTTAAGAAACGAATACAGTGGGGGAAGAATTTTTCCGTTCATCGTGACCGAAGGGAAGGTTTCGGAGCATTTTTGAAAAATTAGATTGATTGTTGAGGACAGAAAACCTCAACCCGATTGAAAAAAATATTCCTTCCGAGAGGGTTTTAGTGCCGAAATGCTAGAAAAAAAACCAGGAATACTGGGTGAGGAACCCAGATCAGGGCAGAAGTTTTCCCGCTAAAAAAAAATGAAGGTGTCAAATTTTCGTATTCCTGATACCATTTGAGGGCCGTGGTTTGGGGCAAATCTAAACGAATCAAAAAGAGTTGTTTTTGGGCATGGGGCCAAAATTACAATTGACAGATTTTTAGGGAAAAGTCTTCCTGCTTTTCATCCGCATTTTGGCATGTTCACTTGCTGTAAACTGGGGGGCAAATGAAAAATAAAATTAATACTCTAATATTTCTGGTTCTCCCTGCATTTGTATGGTTAGTTAGCTGTCAAAAGCTGAATGAAAATTATGCCGCGGACGTAAAATTAGAAATCCAAACTTCCATGATGAATGTTAAAAAAGCTTACGAAGATTTCCCCAAGACTTTAGATAGCGAAAAACTTTTGAGGTACTTTACGAGTGACTTTTCCGGCGTAAAAGATGGTGAAAGCCTGACTCTTAAAGACGTGGACAGGTCATTCGATTACATGGCTGAACAAATAAAACGAAATGAGATTGGTGGTGTTTCATTTAAAGTTTCAGAACTGAATATTCATCCAATTTCAGTGAATCTCGGTTGGATGACATATCAGGAAGAAAGGAAATTTGCAGATATGGGTAAAAGTCAAGTACGCCTTAACAATATGAAAGGAAAGTGCACGGCTTTAGTCCGGAAAGAAAAGGAAGTTTGGTTGATCTTCCATGAGCACTGCTCTACGGAAAAACTATAAATTTTTGAAGATATCCAAATAGTTGTTTTTGATCGGTATGGGTTTGTTGGAACGAAGACCACTTTGTATGGAGGTTGGGATGGTTCCTTTAAAAGACCTAAAAGAAAAAATTGCCTTGTTTCAGTCTAAATTTCGAAATTCTAATTTACCACATTTCAAAATAAGTGGGCTTTATGATCTTTGTCCTCAATTGCCAAGAACAAATTTGGAGAAAATAGAAGGTGCCTGGCCCGATCAATGGCCAAATTCGGACCAGCCTGGTGTGTACTTGATACTAAACGAAAAACTTGAGCTCCTCTATGTGGGAAAGGCATCAATGAGAAATGTCATGGGAGTACGTTTAAGCTCTTATTTTAATGGTTCAGCAAAGGGACCATGTAAAATTTGTCCAGGTTGGCAAGGAGAGCCTAGATATCTTTTTACTATCGGGATGCCAAAGGAAACAAGTTTTGAGGCAGCTGCGCTTGAGGAATATCTAATTAGGGAATTGTCTCCACCTGAAAATGTTCGAGGAAAATGATGTGAATGAGTTGTTTTTGAATAAAGAATTTACCATTGGGAAGTTTCTTGAATTACAAGGATGTTTGTTTTTTTCAATTAAACAGGTTTTTGATCTGCCTTACTAAAAATTGAGTGGTTTATGCAAAAAAAAGAGTAATTTATGCCTCCTATCTGCAGAATGGAAGGGTTTTATCTGATAGTTTTCTTTCAAATTCTTTGAATAAATAATCGAGCATTAAGAAGGCTTTGTATGCCAAATATTGGAGGGCGCCTTTATCAGGTCACCGCAAAACTCGATCGAGCCAAAAAACATCTCTTCGATTTAAAAATAATTCATGAGGAATTCGTTAATTCCCACCCAATCGAGATTCAACAAGCTGGAGGAACCTTTTATGTTAAAAGCATAAAAGAGCCCGGAGCTATTTTTGCAGCTACGATTGGAGACATAATTCAGAATTTAGTAAGCGCCTTAGATCATCTCGCTTATCAATTAGTTTGTATGGGGAAAAACAGCGAGGGTCCTTTTAATTATGTTTATTTCCCCTTTTCAGAAAATGAAGAAAAGTACCAAAAGCGAAAACTTCAAAAATTGAAAGGAGCAAAGCAAAACGTCTTAGATCTCATGGACAAAGTCAAGCCCTACAAAGGCGGGAATAATATTCTGTGGCGGCTCCACGAGCTAAATAATATTGATAAACATCGTCTATTGATAACGGTTGGGGGGGCATACAACACCATAAACCTTGGGACGATGATGGAGAATATGATAGGACGGCTCCGTCAGAGCCTGGTATTAAGTAGGGAAACTGGGCGGATGACTTTAGATTGTAGTGGGCCCATAGAGGAAAGGTTTAAGCAAGATAAGATTGATTATCCGATGAAAGTTAAAGATAGACAATTTCCTTTAAGAATAGGAGCAGAACTTTCCTCCGGCATAGAGTGCAGACCAGAAGATTTCACATTTTATGTTGCTTTTGGGGAGCCAGGTTTTGATGATGGGAATCCAATGTTGGAAATATTGGGGCAAATGGCAGAGCAAGTCGAGAGCATAGTTTTAGAATTCAAGCCAATATTTGAATGATAACAATAAGGAAACTGCTCCTAAAGTGATTATTGGTTCAATTATTCACCGCTGCCATTTCGATTAATAAAAGTTGCTTTCTTCTTAATTGTAGAAATCGTGGGCAAATTAACAGCAAAATTTTGAGTCTCACGGAAAATTTCATATTGACATTGAAAAGCCTGGCATGGGCTTTATTAAGCAAAAAAAACCATTGAATTATTTTTTGTAAATTGGCAGTGCGTGAAAGGCATTAAAGCCTTGGTTTAAGTAAATAGGCTTTTTGTGAATTAGGAAAGAAGTTAATGCAAATGCCATCAAGTGAATGCCAAAAAAATAATTGTGTGTGGATGAGAATAAACTCAGGTAAGCCTTGCCCGCTTCATGACCATAGCGTAGAAAAAGATTGGAAGAATTTTTCTGATGCACTCCTGGAAGTTTTGGAAGCTAGGGAGTCTACAGATCGAATTCGTTTGGATGGGGCAATCTTTCCTGAAGGCTGGGTGGGTATGCATGGGGAGCCCGCCGTGCAGAAGCTTCTAACATTGGATAGGCCTGTGTCTTTTAGAAAAGCAATTTTTCGGGGTACTGTAAATTTTAGTTACTGTAAATTTAAGCAAGAAGTTTTCTTTGACGGAGCTATTTTTGAGGGCGAAACATTCTTTGGTGAATTCGTCTTTCGAAAATTGGCTTCCTTTGATTCCAGCGAGTTTCACGGGCCCGTCCATTTTAAATTCCTGATGTTTAACGATGTGGCTAATTTCCGGAAAGCGATCTTTTATGACGATGTTGATTTTAGTCCGATGTCGATTTCTCCTCCTATGTTTGGAAATGCTGCATTTTTTAACGAAGCAGAGCTTCGAGGTCACGTTATCTTTGATAACGTTGCCTTTAAAGAAAAGGCCACTTTTGATGGGGCTAAATTTTCAGGAGAAGCTTTATTTAATCAAAATGATGTACTGAAGGTTGGGGAACTTATGTTTGAGGGGGGAGCCTCATTTAAGGAGGCCGAATTCCAGGGGAAGTCTGTCTTCGATGGAATTGGTTTTAAGGGGGAGGCCAATTTTGATAAGGTTAAGGTCATGGAAGAAACCTCCTTTGTGTCCACAGTTTTTAATGACGAAGCTCGTTTTCGCGATGCAATTTTTAAAGAAAGCTGCTCCTTCAATCAAACCCAATTTAATAAAAAGGTCGAGTTTGAGGGCGCATCATTTGATGGCACCGTAATATTTCGCGAAACCGAATTTAAAGCCGATGTTTTCATGGGAGCCTATTTCACGCGAGCCCGTTTTATAGGAACAAAAGACAAATTGTTATTTACTGATGGAAAGAAAAATTTATCTGTATCTTTTAAAGGTGCGGTTTTTATACAGCCACATTTTATTCAGTTCAAGGATGTAAATTTTTCCAAAGCTATTCTTTTGGAAAGTGACATGCGAGGAATTGATTTTCATGGGGTCACTTGGCCAACAGAAATCGTTTCAGGAGGTATCAGAAATTTTCAAATAAAGTGCCTATATGAACCCTCAAAAACAGAACCAAAGGTGCTAGAAAGCACCTATCGACAAATTCGGCAAAGTTATGAGGATCGAAGAAATTATCCGGAGGCCGGAGATTTTTACTATTGGGAAATGGAAAATAAACTGAAACAATTATCCGTTTTTGGTAAATATTTTTCTCTTACGTGGTGGTATAAGGTCAGCAGTGGCTATGGACAAAGGCCTTTACAGGCATTTGGGGTTTTGTTGATTCTTTTGTATGTATTTAATGTACTAATAATTTTGTCAGGTTTGTCTGTAGATAAATCTGTGCAAGGAAGCTCTTTGGGCTTTTTTAGTGTATTTTTTTCGTATACACTTAAAATTGTCACATTCGGATCACCATCGTATTTCCGCCCCGAATCAATTTTTGGCGAGTTCATTGCCACAGTTGCTAGACTTGTAGTTCCCACTCAAGCCGCCCTTTTTGTCCTTGCTGTTAACCGGGCATTCAGAAGATAATTACCTAGAACTTTAAACGAAGTTTTGTGCTCATTTTGTACTCGACCCCACCACTTTTTAGCCAATTCAGGCCTATTCCAGGCAAAGACTAAGTATAGCCGAAATCTTTGCTGGAATGGGCTAGAATGGGCTTGTGGAGGGGAGAGTAAGGCAATAAATTTTCCTTCCTAAACCGTTGTTCTAGAACCAATCATGAACCTTTACTTCCCAAATCTTTGGTTTGGGAACACCAGTTTGCCCCCATCCTAAGCAGTTCTAATCCCTCGTTAATCGAATTCTGGTTTTGATAGGAGTTTTGTAAACACCCAATCTAGACCCATTATTGGATTTGGATTGGATTGGTCCGACCTCTACCCCTAGGGCAGATAGATGGACCAATCGAAGCCGTAAAAGAGGGGAACTGAAGATGCTTTTTTTTAATACACTTCTTTTTATTTACTTCCAAATCAGCCGAAAAGATTTGTACACAGAAAGGGATAAAGAGAGTAGTGGAAGGAAAACTTCAAAAGAATACGGTTCACCCATGGGACCCGTGGATAATTCTCCTTGGACAACTTTCCTTTATCGTGTTCCTATTTATTGTGAGCACTTTGGCTTACGTCTTCAGGGACAAGTTGCATCCCACCATTGGCATATCCGTAGAATTGTTCAATGACCAAATTATAAATATTGCTTCTTTGTTAATCGTCATCGTGTTAAGCAAACAATATGGTGCCCTATCCTTCTCGGAGTTTCTCCCGAGGGGGAAGGATTATGTCGTTCTTTCCATAGGATTAATTCTCAAATTCTGGGCATTTGGCCTCATAGTAGGCACAGAGGGCCTGAAAGCTGATCCGGCCTTGATGGCTCTTACGGAATTTCAATATGGATTGAAACTCGCGGCGCTCATTTTCACTGGTCCTCTGTTAGAGGAAATTATTCTACGTCGATATTTCTATGAAATGTTGGACACCCTTTATTCACGAGAAACGGCAGTCATCATTACTGTGTCTGTGAGTGCACTGTTACATTGGCATCCTGACCTCTCATGGCTTCAGTTCTTCTGGCATTTGTCCTCAGCTTTGGTCTTTACTATTGCGTATCTCATGAGTCGGTTGGGCGTTTCGGTTTTGTTACATGGTTTTAATAATTTCTTAGCCGTTTTGTTGTCCCGGTAATGACAGAGGTGGGCCCTTTGGTAACCAATTGGTTACCAAGACAAAGTAATTTTCTCCATATTTTTTGATCCTGCCGTACTTCCCAGTTATTTACGTCCCATCAGTAGCGAATAAAACGTTTTATAGGTACCAACTGACTGGTAAGCCCCGGAAGCTATCATTCAACCTGTTAGTTAGAGATGGGCGTAAATAGAAAGCATTTGAGAGAAATGGGAATCTATAAATAGTGGGTTAAGGAATCTGTCCCTTACTGAGGTGGTCCCAAGAATTCAAACAAGGGGCTAATTGGATAGGCTCCGCAAAAGGTGGCATGATACAGGCACCGATGGATGGTGTGGCCGTCACATTGTCATGGGTTCCTTCAACCCCCAATAGCAGCATGGTCATAATGAGGAATTCGCCATTCACAGGGGTCGGTCAATTCCATTCCGGTTATTTACCGACTTTTGTGTGTTTTACCCCTATTAATTGCTTGAGCTTTCTTTCGTGTAGGACTTGATTCCTAAGCTGGGCGAGCTATAGTCCTAATGCCTTTTTGTTCGGAAGGCCTTTTAAGTTCTTAGCTTGTACATTGTATGGTCACGATTAACCCAAAAGCCGAAAAAAAAGAAATAAAGTCATGAAGATGAGAATCCTATTAATGGTTATAGTGACAATTTTCTGTACGGGTAATATAGGATTAAGTGAAGTTTTGGTTGACTATTCAGCCGATACACTGCCACCTCCACCTTGGCAATTTATAAATACCGAACCGGGGGCTTCACGACATACAGTTTTTGTTCAAGACGGTGTGCTACACATGATTGATGAAGGCCAAAATTCAGGTACGTTTGGCTACCTTCAATACCTGCCATTTGATCCTGGCCAAATAATTGAAGTCGAATTTCGTGCTCGTGTTCTATCGGGCGAGAGTGCAAACAATGAGCGAGCGCCCTTCCGAGTCTGGTTGTCCAATGGACTTTTTGATGCAGATTTGAGCGTTGGACCTGATTCTATCACCTCTCTTGGTCGGACTTCTGGCCAACTCCTGATAAATGAACCTATTGATGGAGACAACTGGCACGTCTATCGATACCGGGTTACTTCTCGCGGTATTGAGTGGTGGGTAGATGGCAATTCAATCGGAACCGCAACGGTGGACATGCTCATCCCTCACTATACAGATAGTGGTCAACGTATCAATATGTTTATCTCCTCCGCCGTCGCGAATGTTGAATTGGACTTCCTTCGGGTGACTGCCACTATGGATCCCATCCCGCCTATGAACCAACCGCCAACGGTTAATGCGGGGCCACCACAAACGATCATCCTTCCCAACAATGCCCAACTTGGCGGCACCGTAACCCATGATGGATTGCCCGGTCCTACCGTTACCACGACCTGGTCCAAGCTCAGTGGACCAGGGACCGTCACATTTGGGAACGTCAACAGCCGGAGTACCGCCGCCACGTTTAGCGAGACAGGGACCTATGTACTCCGCCTCACCGCCGATGATGGTGTCTTGAGTGCGAGTGCGGAGGTGACCATGGCCGTCATTCTTCCTCGTCCCCCGACTCCGTTGGCAATGGCATTGCGTGATCGAGGTCTGCATGATGCCGATGGGATTCCAGGGGGCGACACCGTGCGTTTGATATACGATGAGGACCTAAACATCACCTGGTTGGGAGATGCCAACTTTGCCAAAACCTCAGGTTTTGATGCCGATGGCCAAATGAACTGGGCCAGTGCGATGGCATGGGCTGATAGTTTGACTGTTGGAGGCTTTACTAACTGGCGACTCCCGACAACGACCCAGCCCGATCTATCGTGCTCGATTCAAAGCCCTTCGGGGGGTTCCTTCCAATACTGCACAGGCAGTGAGTTTGGGCACTTGTATCACACTGAACTGGGGGGGTTTTGGTTTGAGATTAATGGCCGCCGGATATTGAAAAGCTTTACTTCCGTGCCCTTTACCAACGTGCAGGAGAATGGCAACCCGTTTCTGAACGCCCCCTTCGAGTACGACTTCTATTGGTCCGGCACGGAGGATTCGTTAATGCCCGACGTCCGCGCGTGGAGCTTCGCCTGGGGTGGCGACAATCAGGATGTGCTTCCGAAGGACGATGGAATGGCTCGCTTCGCTTGGGCCGTACGTGATGGCGATGTGCCACCAGTGCTGAGCGTCCTTTCGCAAGGGCTGCTGAGTATCGTCCCACCGAGTTCTTTTGACCATGTTGTAGGTTATCTTTTTGCTGGGGCTATTATCCCAGAGGCTTTATTAGACGGGAGAAGTGACGGTTCTTCTTTTTGGGGATTCGGAAGCGCGAAACCCGGTCATATACCCGGTAACGGAGACCCCAAGGCAGTGATCCTCGCGCTCGGCGGCGACTATCTCATCAGTGGGTTCCGGTATCTCCCTTATAGCTGGACCAAGTGTACGCAGTACGAAGTGTACGTGTCGGCGACCGATGGCAACTGGGGCAGCCCCGTGGCCTCGGGCACGTGGGCCAACGATAGTACGGAGAAGACCGTCAGCTTTCCCCCCACGCCCGGGGCTTTTCTCCGCATCCGCTTTCTGAACAACTACTGCTATGCGGCAGAATTAAATGTCGTGGGCGTGGCCATGGTAAACCTGCCGCCCCCACAGACCCCTTTAAGCATTTTGCCGACCATGGCGACCGTTCCCCCCCGGGGCCAACAGGCGTTTATGGCTAACGGCGGGGTCCTGCCCTATTCCTACAGTGTGCTACCCGGCGATACGACGGGGGGCGCCAACATCAATGCGTTGACCGGGCTCTACACCGCCGGACCCCTTGGGGGAGCCTCGACGGTGCGAGTGACCGACGCCAATTTGGCCACAGCCGATGCAACCGTGATGGTGACAGGCGCGACCAGTGTTATCTCGCAAGCGCTGATAAGTGCCGTCTCGGCCAGTTCCGATGCCGGGAACAGAGCGAAGGTCCTAGACGGGAAGAGTACTACCTTTTGGGGCGCGACTGGCTCAAGCCCGCATGAGATGGTCTTGGCACTTGGCGGCGACTACCTCATCAGTGAGTTTCGGTATCTTCCTTTTAGCTGGACCAAGTGTACGCAGTTTGAAGTGTATGTGTCGGCGACGAATGGCAACTGGGGCAGTCCCGTGGCCTCGGGCACGTGGGCCAACGATAGTACGGAGAAGACCGTCAGCTTTCCCCCCACGCCCGGGGCTTTTCTCCGCATTCGCTATCTGAACCCCTACTGCTATGCGGCGGAACATAATGTTGTGGGCGTGGCCATGGTAAACCTGCCGCCCCCACAGACCCCTTTAAGCATTTTGCCGGCCACGGTGACCGTTCCCGTCGGGAGCCAACAGGCGTTTATGGCTAACGGCGGGGTCCTGCCCTATTCCTACAGTGTGCTACCCGGCGATACGACGGGGGGCGCCAACATCAATGCGTTGACCGGGCTCTACACCGCCGGACCCCTTGGGGGAGCCTCGACGGTGCGGGTGACCGACGGCATTCTGGCTACGGCCGATGCGGCCGTGACGGTGACAGGCGCGACCAGTGTTATCCCGCAAGGTCAGATAAGTGCTGTCTCGGCCAGTTCCGATGCCGGGAACAGAGCGAAGGTCCTAGACGGGAAGAGTACTACCTTTTGGGGCGCGACTGGCTCAAGCCCGCATGAGATGGTCTTGGCACTTGGCGGCGACTATCTCATCAGTGAGTTTCGCTATCTTCCTTTTAGCTGGACCAAGTGTACCCAATATGAAGTGTATGTGTCCGCAACGAATGGCAACTGGGGCAGTCCCGTGGCCTCGGGCACGTGGGCCGACGATAGTACGGAAAAGACCGTCAGCTTTCCCCCCACGCCCGGGGCCTTCCTCCGCATTCGCTATCTGAACCCCTACTGCTATGCGGCGGAACATAATGTCGTAGGTGCCGTGCTATCTGGGGGAAATTGAATCTTGGTTCTCCCATAAAGGATCCCCAAAAAGGAAGGTGTGTTCGGCTGCCCGTTTTGGGCGACCTATGGAAAGAATTTTTGCGGGAATCATCCTGAGAATACCAAGGACGGGATCTTGTGTGGGTGTGATAAATTTGTGATAGAAAATCCCGGAAAGGATAGAATCCATAGAATATATTGAATAAATAGAATCCTATCTAATCGTTGTCTTTTCTTGATAAAAAGGGAAACCAGACCGAAATCAAGCCCTTAGCATTTTGGTAAAATTTCGACTCTTAATCAGCGGGTCGTAGGTTCGACTCCTACACGGCCCACCATTCTTTTTCTGGCACTTACGACGATCCTTCCCAGGCCCCGGTCGGGGCAACGTTTCGACAATGAAATCGACAAAGACCGGTTTTAGTGGGCGGGAACTAAGATGGGGGGCATAGGACATCCGAGTCCATCGGATATGGCCCGAAGGAGCTCTATTTCCTCGACGGTCGCCTGTTGATCGGCCATCACACAAGCGGCACAACTTTGGAGAAGGATTCGTTTTTCTGATGGGGTGACTTGTGCGAGGTTGGCGAGAGCGATGTCTAAGACGGTCAAGGTGCAGCGGTCCGGGTCACGCAATTGAAGCTCAGGCATCTGCAATGCATCCTTGGCCTGCTTGAATGACGAACGGGCTTCCAATTCGTTCTCATGCCCCTGGTGTGCCAGGGTCGACAATAAGGCTTCACAGTGAGCCTGAACGTCTTTGAGGGATACGTTTCTGACCCGCGGGGCCCGTTCTCCATAGAAATGCGGCTCCAGGTGTCTGAGTAATAAATGCCGCACCGTCCACCCAAACATGGCATCCTGATCCTTTTCAGGAAGGATATGTAACACGGTAGTTTTGAATCGATCGTATTGCTCGTGAGACAGAGTCCTCAACGTGGGAATGGCCATGTCAATCAGCGGAAGGCGAGCTTGAGGGTCGAGGGAGGTGATGGATTCTTCGAGCGTGAGCGTTTCCCGGGTAACGCCGGAATCGGCCAATTCAGCAATTCGATTTTTTTGTTTCTCACGCTGATCGTCTTTTGAGGTAAGCAGTAATCCCAGGATAAGCGCTTGAGCGCCCATTGGTTCACGGGCGGCCTGTCGAAGGGCACTCGGAATGTGTTCGAGCAGGTGATGCACATGATCGAGATGAGCAGGAGCGGGCTCACCAACCTGATCCACGATTTCCTGCGGTGTGTTCTGCTGTCCATTCGAATGAGTGGTGAGAGATGAGAGAGGTCCGGTGAGTTCTTCTTCCATCTCATCCCCATCGGCTGGAGAACCATTCAAAGCATTGATCAAGCCGATCTCCGGATCGGGACCATCAATTTCCGGGAACTTCCCGGTAAAGGATGGATCAAGCCGTTTGATCCGTTTGGCGAGTGAAGGATGCGTCGAAAACAAAGAATCAATGCCGGAATACAGGCTTTGGCTGAAAAACATGTGGCTGACTTCATGCCCCATCGGATGGTGGATGGCCGAGCCTTCCACAATGCCTCCGATCTTTTTCAAGGCGCTCGCTAATCCTTGGGGATAACGAGTGAATTGCACCGCTGAAGCATCTGCCAGAAATTCCCGTTGTCGGGAAATGGCGGCTTTGATAAGGGAAGCAAAGAACACTCCGAAAGCCCCCACGGCCATGACACTGAATCCCACAAAAAAAATGAACAGCTGGAAAGCGCCGCTTCGGCTCCCGGCATGATAGAGGGGTGACGACTCATGGGAAAAGGCATTCAGCAGCCATCTTCCCAAATTCCCGATGCCTTGAATCCCGCCCAGTAACCCGATCAACTCCAAGTTGATCTGCATGTCTCCATTTAAGATGTGGCTGAATTCGTGGGCGAGGACGCCTTGGAGTTCTTTCTTATTCAGGAGGTCCAACGCACCTTGGGTCACACCGACGACGGCATCTTCCGGAGAATTCCCTGCTGCAAAGGCATTGATGCCCTGCTCTTCTTCCAGGATATAGACAAGTGGAGTAGGGATGCCTGAAGCAATGGATAATTCTTCCACAATATTCAACAGCATTCTCGCCTGACCAAATTGACTGCTTGGTGACACATACCGCCCACCCAGGGATTCTGCGACCCAAACCCCGCCCGCTTTCAGTTGGGTATATTTCCATGCACAGCCGACGACGATGACCCCCAAGGTGCCGAGGGTGATTCCTAAAAACCACTCAGGGTCCCAGTGCCATATGAAATCCCATGGAAAGGAGGACCAGGTTTGTTTGGGATCGTAGTACCACTCTACCCCGGCGATAAAGCCCATGATAACCCAATACATCCCGACGATCGTTCCGCCAATCGCCAGAAGGAATAGGAGCATGAGGAATGTCGTTGACCGCTGAGCTCGATCCTGGTGTTTGAAAAAATCCATCGCCGGTCCTGATTAACGGTTTAGGCAAACGTCACTTGGGGCGCTTCCCGTTTTTGGGGTTCTTGCAATTCCAACAATTGAGCCGTTTTGAAACTGAATCCCTGGGCGACGATATTCGTCGGAAAACTTTCCCGTTCGGTATTGTATGACATGACCATATCGTTATACGCTTGGCGGGCGAATGCGACCCGGTCCTCGGTCGTCGTCAACTCCTGGCTCAATTGCATCATGGTTTGATTGGCTTTCAGGTCAGGATAACTTTCCATCACCGCAAACAGACGACCCATGGCTCCGGTGAGAATTCCCTCCGCCCCGATTAAGCCTTGAATAGCCCCTGCATCCTCGGGTTTTGCCGCAGCCTGCTTAGCCGCCTGAGACGCTTGATTGCGTGCTGCAATCACATTCTGCAAGGTTTCGCGCTCATGTTTCATATAGGCTTTTGCGGTTTCGACTAAATTGGGGATGAGATCATAGCGGCGTTCGAGTTGAACATCGATCTGAGAAAAGGCATTTTTAAAACGATTTCGATAGGCGACGAGTCGATTGTAGGACGACATGACCCAAAAGAGCACTCCTGCAATCAGGAGTGACATCATTACGAGAAAAATATCTTCGATTGCCATTGTTTTGCCTCCTGTTTTTGATGATCATGGCCGCAGCTCATTCCATTTTTGGGGAAAAGCTACGGGATGAAGGTTTCCTTCGGCAAAAAGGTCAAGACCTAAAATTCCTGTTGATGAGCGTTAAGAGATGATGTGGGTTAATCGGGCGGGTTCTTTGAGGTTAGTGATAGTTTCCGAAATGGTTATTCATGAAAATTAGTAGGTATCCTTGGTCGTTCCCTTATCCAGGATGCCCATTATTCGTGAAGCCGTCTGGTCTAAGAGGTTGTTCCTGCGGGAAACCCAGAGTTAGTCAACCAATTCGAGTCGAACAACAAAACGTGGAGTCATGGTGACCTATAAAACCATTCGACAGGGGTATTAGAAGTTCTGGCTAGACTATGCTCGAAAACTCAACACGCGCCAAGGGCGGTTGGTGAAACGTGGCACTTTGACGAATTGTTTATCACGATTCAAGGACAGCGGCAGTACCTCTGGCAGGCAGTCGATCAGGATTATGAGTTATGAATTCGTGTTTTGACTCATTTTTGGTCAAATTCATTTAACTTGGCCATACCTCTCCAACAGCCCGAAATCTAAAGGTTACGTTTCGTCATTTCTCAGTCCGTTATGTCCCTTGCCCTTTTCCTTATCTATAATAGAAACTATTTTCACGAGGTGTTGACAAAATTCCGAGTTGAGGGAACAACATGGAAACTATTTTAGTCACAGGTTCGGCTGGGCTAATCGGCTCAGAAGCCGTTCATTTTTTTTGCGAAAGAAAGTACACCGTTGTCGGAATCGACAATAACATGCGCCAAATATTTTTTGGAGAAGACGCCTCGACTGAATGGAATCGTGATCGCCTCTTGGAATTATATCCCAATCACTACATTCACCTGGATCTCGACATCCGAGATCAAAAGGGTATGGAAAGGGTTTTTCATGAGCATGGCAACGATATAGCCCTAATCATCCATACGGCCGCCCAACCTTCCCACGATTGGGCGGCCACAGATCCCTATACCGATTTTTCGGTCAATGCCAATGGCACACTTGTCATGCTTGAATGCACCAGGCAGTATTGTCCCGAAGCCGTCTTTATCTACTGCTCCACCAATAAAGTCTATGGAGACCGACCGAATAACCTGCCCCTTCATGAACAAGAATACCGTTGGGAAATAGACCAATCACACCCCTATAATCCGGGCATTGACGAATCAATGAGTATCGACAACTGCAAACATTCACTGTTTGGCGCCTCGAAAATTTCCGGTGATATTCTCGCACAAGAATATGGGCGATATTTTAATCTTAAGACGGGAATATTCCGGGGAGGATGTTTAACGGGGCCCAGTCACTCCGGGACCAAGCTTCACGGGTTTCTTTCTTACCTGATGAAATGCACTATCAAAGGAGATCCCTACCAAGTCTATGGCTATAATGGCAAGCAAGTCCGCGACAATATTCATAGTCATGATCTGGTGAATGCCTTTTACCATTTTTATCAGTCACCTCGTTTCGGGGAGATTTACAACATTGGAGGCAGCCGGTTTTCTCATTGTTCGATGCTAGAAGCCATCAAAAGGTGTGAATCCATTGCCGGCAAGAAACTGGAATGGACTTATGACGTGTCGAATCGCATTGGAGACCACATCTGGTGGATCAGCGATGTCAGGAAGTTCCAGACGCATTATCCGGAATGGAAATTGACGATTGATCTGGAAGCCATCTTAAGAGAAATTTTTACCGACAATGTGTCCCGTTGGGTCTAGAAATCTCCAGGACCTGTCAATCCAAAACAGAAAGCTCAAAATGGTTGGACTACCCCAAACCGTCAGAATTCTCAAATTGCGGAAAAAGATCAGGGTCCTATTGGCAGGAACGAGATTCCTAAATGATGTAAGGCTTCTAGGGAGGGCCAAATTTTTCCGGCATTTGGTGCCCTACTTTTTGGGGAGACATCCTTGAATTGGGCTACGGAAAGAGTGCCCTGCCCCCTTCAAACTAAACCGGATTCCAGGAAAGGAGGAGAGGTGCTTCTGACTGGAGGGTGCCCATATGCTCTAAGAATCCAGTTCAGGGACTAACCACGAACTTCATTCTGAACGTTGAACCCCGATTCCACTAGAATCGCGAGGTATTACTTTTTTCATGCCCAGAATACTGACAAAAAAGCTCGAGAGTATCGTTTGTACCCCCAACACGGTGAGGAATGCTCCAGGTATGACCAGTCGCATCGTCCGGGGATAGTCCATAGCGCCAAACCCGGTCTCCTGCCACATCTTGACAGACAATGCCAGCATGAAGACACCGAGACACAGTGCCGCCACAGCCAATATCAACCCGCGCTCAAGATTGGTAATTTGGAAGAATCGAGCCAGCTTAGGGTCCTCAGGTAGCAAGCCTTCATTGATGGCAAACGTTTTTGAAAAAATTGCGAACAAGACAGACTGATAACCACACAAGACGGACAGGCTCGCAAACAAGAGCGTGTGGGCATCAAAAGTGATCCCGCCAAAATCCATATCTGAATAGACGAGCCCATAGCCGAGCATGCCGAGCGCAATAAGGAATAGGCCGGGCAGATAAAAGAGCCATCGAGGACTATAGATGAGAAAGAATCGAAGCGTGCGCCACCCATCACGGTAGGTCTTGAGATGGGGAGCATGAGAGGTACGCCCATCCTGATGGAGCGTGATGGGAACCTCCGATATCTTCTTTCCATAGAGACTCGCCTTGACAATCATTTCCGGGGCAAACTCCATCCCCGTACATCGTAGATTCAGATCGTCGTACAGATCACGAGTGAACCCTCGGAGACCGCAATACACATCGTGGATCGGGGCATTGAACCATCGTTGTGCCATAAAAGAAAACATCGGATTTCCCCACCAACGATGCAAAAAAGGCATGGCTCCAGGCATAATTGTTCCCCCACCCGCAGGCAACCGGCACCCCTGGACGAGATCATAGCCCTGACGAAGTCGTTCGACGAATTTCGGAATTTCCAAGAAATTATAACTATCATCGGCATCGCCCATGATGACATACTTCCCTTTGGCAGCAGCAATCCCCCCCATGAGCGCATTGCCATATCCTGGCGCCTTCACATGAACGACGCGAGCACCTAAACGTAAGGCTATGACTGGCGACCCATCGCTACTGCCGTTATCGGCAACGATGACCTCTCCAGCGATAGCGGAATTTAAAAGGGCTCGCTGGGCCTTTTCGATACATGAGGAAAGAGTGTCGGCTTCGTTGAGGCATGGCATAACGATTGAAAGCTCGACGAATGGCGTGCTTTGTTTTTGTTGAAGGTCGGATGAAATCGTATCTCCGGACTCCTGCATGACGAGGGTCTCTCCTCTAGAGGATAACTGCCTGCTCGTTCCGCAGCGTTTCTTGATTTATGCGTGAATCCTTGCCACTATAGCTTACGCCATCGACGAAAGCATGACGAGGATTTGGCAACCATCCCCTATGTTGCGCCCCACTGCTACCCACCCGGTCAGTCATTTTCGGTGATTGAACGAGAAATGCCGACCCACCTTGTCTACCGGCATCCTGAATGGTGACCGAATGAGTATTTTCCCTTTCATTTTCATAGTTAGTACCACATTCTCTTTCTTATTAAAAGGCACCGAACTCAGGGAGTCCATAACCAAGTCTTTCCTGATTCTATTTCTCCTGATAGCAGCGTCAACGGAAGGCCTATCATGGTTTGGTGCCATAACTTCGCATTCGATACGTGTTCTTTGGACTATCTTTACCATAATCTCGCTCGCCTTGGTGTCGTTCCTGCTTACCCGTGTATCCTTTCGATCATCCGCATTGAACGGGGGACGAGGACTAGAACAATTTACCGGCATTGAGGCCTTGTCAGTACTACTTCTTTCATGTGTGTTGTCCATAACGCTTTCCGTAGCTCTTCAATATCCGCCAAACAATTGGGACTCTATGACGTACCATATGGCAAGAGTCGCCCATTGGATTCAAAACGGCAGTATCGATGTTTTTCCCACGGCAAATGATAGACAAACCCACAATCCGCCATTAGCGGAAGTAGCCATTCTCCATCTTCAACTACTGGGATCATCGGATCAGCTCGCCAATATTGTCCAATGGTTCAGCTTCTTTATTTCCATTATTTTTGTCACGCTGATCGCAAAAGAGTTTCAGCTGGAACGCCGCGCGCAGCTGTTCTCGGCGGTGATAGCTACGACCATACCAATGGCTATTCTTGAGAGCTCCAGTACTCAGAACGACCTCGTGGTCACGTCCTTCTGCCTGGGTTTCACCTATTTCTTGCTCCGGTTCGTACGGACTTTGTCTTTTCAGGACGCCATGTTTTGCGCCTTGGCCATGGGGCTGGCCTTACTCACGAAAGGCACGGCGTACCTTTATTGTTGCGCGATTGGCCTATCGATCGGAATGGTTACTGTCATATCTGCAACACCGTCTAGGCGGATGATATGGCTGTGCAGATTGGGGATTATAGCTATCGCGGCTTTGGTTTTGAATGTTGGTCACTTGTCGCGGACTTATCTCGTTTATGGCCTCAACCCTACCAGCCAGACGAATCTTCTGAATGATGAAATTTCCGCCTCGACAACCTTCTCTAACATAGTGAGGAACAGCGCTTTGCATATCGGTACGCCATTTGAGCCGGCAAACAAATTGAGTTTTCAGGTCATCAAGAAATTGCTCGGGGACCAATTGAACGATCCTAAATCAACGCTGGGAACCACGACCTTCTCGGCTCCCTCCTATTCACTTCATGAGGACTACGCAGGAAATCCGGTTCACTTAGCGTTGATGACCTTGGCCATCTTAATCACGCCGTTTGTCAGGTTCCCCAATAAACAGTTGCTATATTCCTATGCCGGCCTCCTTCTCTTTGGCGCCTTGCTTTACTGCAGCATACTCAAATGGCATCCATGGGCAACGCGTGTTCACACACCTCTGTTCATGCTTTCTGCACCATTTATTGCCGCCGTCTTTACCGGTCTTCCCGCATTCAGGAAATGGGTGGCGATATCTGTCATTATTTTACTATTTTCCTATAGCATTCCGTTTGTCATTCAAAATAAGACGCGATCCTTTATAGCACTGGCAGCTACTTCCGCATCTCATGAACGTGAACCCTATAAAGCTTATTTTGTTAATCGACCCCAGCTGTATGATGACTACGCTGCTTCGGCGAAGTTAATAATGGCTGAAGGAGTGGAAGAGATTGGTTTGTGTTTAGGGTATGACGATTATGAATATCCGCTATTTGTTCTCATAGGAAGACATGCGAGTCGGGGGATCCCTCAGTTCCGGCATGTTGGTGTCGAAGATGCGTCAAAGATTAAGGAAGTAGAGGAATTGCGACCACCCCCCTTGGTTTTTGCAACTAAACGTCCTGATGACAAGCCACTTCATGGCAAAGGAAGACAAAGGGACGCCTCGTGTATCCAAGATCAATATTCGGTCATCTTGGAATCACCGAATGTCCGCGTGTGGAAGCGCATTCCGTCTTGACCTGCGATACATGGGTACTTCCGGCCTGTCCCGATTGGGCAACACACGGATTTTAAACGGAAAAGGGTGAGCCCTTCCTAAAAAAGGGTATTGAGAACGCAGTCTAGCCAGGCTAAAGTGAAGCGGAACTCGGACACGGCATGGATTTGGCTGGCTGAGCTACCAGCGAATGCTGGAATGTAACTCTCAAATAAAAGAGTATCCGGATGCTCAGTATCGTAGTCTGTACCGCCAACCGGTCAAAGCAACTGCAACAATGCCTCTCCCACATCGTCAATTCTGAAAACCCTGGGATCCCTACCGAACTGATTGTCGTCGACAATAATTCTTCTGATAATACAAAAGATGTTGTCGCAGGCTTTGAGGGCTCATCCTTTTGCAAAATTAAATATCTGTTTGAAAGTAGACAGGGTCACTCCCAGGCCCGAAACAGGGGCTTGGCAGAAGCCAGGTATCCACTCGTTGCCTTTACGGACGATGATTGCTATGTGGCCAAAGATTGGATGGTGTCCATCCTGCGAGAGTTCTCAGCGGACCCATCGCTTCACATCCTCGGTGGGAGAGTCGAACTGGCCGATACAGGTGATCAACCCGTTGGGATCAGAACCTTCACAGACCGGACACAAGTTTTATCGTTCAGGGAACTGCTTTCACGGATGATCGGATGCAACTTCGTATGTGCACGGAAGGTGTTTGATGAGGTTGGCGGGTTCGATTTATATCTCGGCAAAGGCAGCCGATGCGGATGTGCTGAAGATACGGATTTTTTCTATCGGGCCTTAAAAAAAGGATTCAAGGTTATTTATGTCCCCGAGATGATCGTTTTCCATGCTCATGGCCGAAGCACATCTACAGCAGCGCATTCTGTCCGAGATGACTATGCCAGGGGGAGAGGAGCCTTTTATTGTAAATATATTTTGAAAGGTGACCTCATGATTTTGAAGGAGGCCTTGAGGGAACTTCGAGGGCTTGTCAGAACTACCCTGAAACAAACCAAGGCGGATTATTCGAGGTATCCGGCCACGAGGGCTCTATGGAAACTCGCTTTGGGAGGCCTTCAGAGACTGTCAAAAAGATAATCCCCAACTATTAAAGGGAATTCTCACGCCCCCTTGTCGGAATCAATTAAACAACAAGACTATCCGGATGAGCATTTCTGGCTTCCTTGAATTAATTTTCATGACATAAACCACAGACTTTTAGAATTCAACCCTGGGTACCGATTAAGAAACCAGGATTCTTACATTCCGCAACAGGCAACGACAGCGAAAGAGATTTTGTTTGGCAACTCAAGTGTCACCGATGTCCAGGAAACCATGCATCACCGATGTCGGTGTTCTTGCTCTTGTTCCTGACAGGTGGAAAGCATTCTGGGAAACTCGGCACTTTATTCTCACCGGTCTCTCAGAGTATTTTCCTGTTGTGTGGTGCAATCCTCCCTATTCACGCCAGGACTTCTGGAAAAATAGTGTAGACTCCGATTTTGGCCAGGACATTAGCTTTTTCCCTGGCCTAAATGTTTATCAACCAAAAAGATGGTTGCCGAATATTGGTCGTCCAAGTTTTCTAGGCCATTGGATGGGGAAGAGTCGATTAAAAAATGCACGCAATCTACTGGCTGCCCAGGGATGCCGAAAACTAATCATTTACCTGTGGCGGCCTAATTTTAAGGTCGCGCTCGATCTGATGGACTATGACCTTAGCTGCTACCATATCGATGATGACTACACGCTATTAGATTCCGACCAAGAACTACAAGGACTAATAGAAACTGAGCGGGAAATTGCCTCGCGCGTGGACCAGGTATTTGTCACGTCCCCAGGGCTCCTTGCAAAAAAGGGGCAATTCAATCCTCATACACTCTTCGTGCCTAATGGAGTTGATTACGATTTGTTCGCCACCCCATGGACTGAACCTGAAGATCTCGCTCCGATTCCGCATCCTCGCGTCGGATATGTGGGAATGATCAAGCAACAGCTAAATCTTCCTTTACTCCTCGACCTTGCAAGAAGAAACCGGGATCTATCATTTGTCCTGGTAGGACCACGGCGTCTCCATGAAGAGGTAACCAGTTTTATCACTGAACTTTTGCGTTTACCTAACGTGTATATCTTGGGCCCTAAGCCTCTTGAGGCACTGCCGAGGTACCAACAGCATATGGACGTTTCGGTTCTTTGCTATAAAGTCAATGAGTACACGAATTGTGTATACCCATTGAAGTTGCATCAATATCTTGCAAGTGGGATCCCTGTTATTGGCTCACGAATCCGTTCATTGGTCGATTTTGTTTCTGTTCTTGATATAGCTGATACGGCGGATGAGTGGGACCTATGTATTAAAAACGCTCTTTTGCGGGTCAATGATATTGAAAGGAAAGCCGTAAAAAGACGAGAGCTTGCCAAGCAGTATGATTGGAAATATTTGGTTGAGAAAATAGCGTACAGGCTTTGCCTAAGGCTTGGCGGGTCTTATCCCGAACGGTTCCAGAATGAAGTCCATAAAAGCCGGATCGGGTAAATGGAGGCTAGGGACTATAGACATCCACTATATATAGAAGCTAATAGAGCCAAATCGTTCAAGAAGGAAAAACTATGGAGATACGTCCTAACGAATATGATGAACTTCAGGGGAACGATCTCCCCTCGACTGCCTCGGGACATTTCCAGGATCCCAATGGAAATGCTCCTTTCGTATCCATGATTGTCCCTACTTATTTGAGAAATATGTGAACCAATGTTTGGATTCGCTGCTCAATCAGAAAACTCAAGGGGGTCCCGGATGAGACGGTTATCAACAAGGCCATGTCGGGAGATGGTCGTAAAACGATATTGTATTCCAACCGCGGGGATAGCGGATGGGGAACCATCAACATCCGCATGATATCCGCCCTCCAGGTCTTTCGAACTACCCAAGTCGACACCGTGATCTTGGAGCCACTCTTTTTCGATTATACAATCGGGCGTTGCCGCTTGCTCAAAATCACCGCCCTGGGGGAAATTCAGGAATCCTTGCAAAAATTCACGAGACGGGTGGGAGGGTGGCCTTCTTTGTGGAGAAGTCGACTTGACGGATCACACCCAGACACAACTGGAATTGGCAAGCTTGAGAATCGCTCGCCAAGCCAATAAGACTGATTACAGCTGGCTAGAGCAAAGTCCAGCCGGGATTGAGCTGCCACCAATCCGGGCTAGAAGCCAGCCCGAGGGCTGACAAATCGATGCATAGTACCCATCGAAAATGATGTTCAAGAAAGTGGGATTGATGACTTTTATCAAGGGACTTCAAAGAGAAACTTTCGGAATGTAACATCGAGGGATAATTAGTGAAGATCCTGATAGTCTCACCGTTTCCCCCAGACCCAGCTCCAGAGGCCAACCATTCGCTTCATCTGAGTGTGAATCTGGCCAAGGTAGGGCATACTGTGCATACCCTTTGCAAAAAGGGAAGCGTCGCCGCTTCCGAGCAAGGATTGGTAGTCCATCCCGTCATCAATAATTGGTCGTGGTCAGATCTACCCGGCGTAGCCAAATGTTTGCGGGAATGCCGGCCGGACGTCGTACTCCTCATCTATCTCGGGTGGACTTACAATCATCATCCGATGATTACCTTCTTGCCGACAATCTGCGAAACCATTCTCCCCGGGGTACCCTGCGTCACACAATTCGAGAACGTCGATATAGGGTTTCCCCCTCGGTCTTTTTTAACAAAGGCATTACGCAAGGGATTGGAGCTCTGGGCTGGCGGAAAGGATGTGCACCGGATATTTGGAACGCTGTTACGTGACAGCGTAAGAATTATCGCTCTTAGCGGTCCTCATCGAGCTCGCCTCGTGAACCACGACTCTGAGGTTGAAGAAAAGAGCCTGATTGTACCACCTCCGCCAATCATTCGTGTTTGCCAGGACCCTCCTGCAAGTGCCAGAAGACAGGCTCGCAAGGCCATAGGGGCTACCGAGAATGAGTTTGTCTTAATCTGCTGGGGCTACATTTATCCCGGCAAAGGAATTGAGACATTGCTACAGGCTTTTCGGATCGTATGTCGTCGAAATACCACCATGCGTCTTATTCTGGTAGGTGGGAGACTTGATTTTCCAACTCACCCCATTAGCTGCGGGGACTACTTTCAATTGGTGCGGCAACTTCCAGAGACCCTTGGTATTGCAGAACGAGTGATCTGGACGGGACACTTCAATTGGGACAGCGACATGGGCTCCCGATACCTTTACGCCGGCGACGCCTGTATTCTGCCTTTTGACTATGGGGTGACATTAAACAACAGTTCCCTGGCGGCCGCAAGCACACACGGGCTGCCTGTCATTGGCACCCAGCTGCCTGTCGGGCGAGAGGAAGCCCTGGAGCATGGAAGAAATATCTACCTCTGCCAACCCCGAGACCCTGAGATGTTAGCGGAAGCAATTGAGCTAATTTGCGAGAACCCAGACATTCGCGAACGTCTGCGGAAAGGAATCCTTAAACTGGCGGATGACTGGCATCAGTGGGATCGCATGACCCAACGCCTCGTTGGAGTATTGGAATCGGCAATTTCATCAGGAGGAGTGTTCACACACCAAAAATCCCAGTCCTGGATAGAAACCCATGCAGCAAAATCATTTAAGAAAGAAAAATCAATGGAGATCTGCCCTGACGAGTATGTTGAACTTCAGAGGAACGATCTCAACCCGACTGCTTCGGAACACCCCCAGGATCCCAATGAAAATGCTCCGTTCGTATCCGTGATTGTCGCCGCTTACAATGTGGAGAAGTATTTGACCCAATGCTTAGATTCGCTGGTCAATCAGACCTTGAAAAATATTGAGGTTATTGCAGTCAACGATGCCTCGACAGACAATACGTTGGGAATCATGAAGGATTACCAGGCCAGGCATCCTACACTTCGTGTTCTGGATTGCAAACACAATTTGGGCTTGGCATCCGTTCGGAACATCGGAATGAAGGTCGCAAAGGGAACCTATATTGGGTTTGTCGATGGAGATGATTGGGCAGATCCAAGAATGTGCGAGGTATTGTATCAGCAAGCCAGTGACGACAATTCGGATGTCCTTATTGCAGATGCTAGGGTCTTTTACAACGACTCCAACACGTTCGGCCCGTTTTTCGATCAGCGTATCCGGCAGCAATTAGATCCCCGATTGAAGTCCACACCATTTAAGTTAGCCCGTGAACTCCGCATACTCTTGCTAGAACCCGTGGCATGGACAAAGCTCTACAACCGAGCATTTCTTCAGAAACACGGACTGAAATTTGAGGATGGGATGAATTCCTATGAAGACATGTGTTTTCACTTTGCGGTTTTACTGAATGCACAAAGTTTATCATATAGCGATGCCGCCTTAATCTATTACCGTCAAAACCGCCCTGGTCAAATATCGGGAAGGACCGACCGGCGGGTCTTCGAGGTATTTGCAGTTTTTGATAGAATCCACGAGAAGCTGATTACATCGAATGTTTCCAAAGAAATCTGGGGCATGGTGGTCAGGGTTCACCTCCGACAGTTTGGGTGGCTTATTCAAGATCGGGTCCAAGCTCGACAAAAACGTGAATTCTTTGCTTTGGTCACCAAGCAATTGCAGAAGATTCCCGAGTCTGGGTTCCGAACCTTTTCTCTCCAAGCCAATCACCGCGAACTTTCCACTTTACTTTGTATGCGGCGCAACTGGTTTCACTGGTATGAAACACTTTCGCGAGGCTACTGCCCTCTAGGGCTCCGCATGTATACCCGGCTTTCTAGCCGCCCTGATATTCTGAGACGAATTTATCGGCCCTCTACGCTGAAACGGGGGGTCCAACGTGTTTTTGGACTGGCACATCGTCGATTGGCTTCTTTGTGTCAATCCCTGGCAAAAAAGTCCATGGAATGGATAGGGATTAAACCACATTTTCAGGGCAAGCATCACAGTTTCAATCAATTGACAAGTGTTAAGGCACTCCCGCCGCTAACCCAAGAGCCGTTGATTGAAGTCTGCCAAGTAAACGATCAAAAACTCTTTTTAACTCGGCATCACAATTCCGGTTTGGGGATGGCAATAGAGCGAATGACAAGCGACCATTATCTCGTGCAAACGGCCACGTTTCGAGAAGGAGATACGGCCATCGATATCGGTGCGCATGTCGGTGTAATGTCCATTTATCTAGCCAAGAGATTTCCCTTTATTCACGTCTATGCCATCGAACCTGACCCGGAAAACTACGACTGTCTCAAGCGAAATATTGAACTCAATGGTGTTATGAACTTGACGATTATCAACAAGGCCATTTCCGGGGATGGTCGAAAAACGATATTGTATTCCAGCCACGGGGATAGCGGATGGGCAACTATCAACACCCGCATGACATCCACCCACCAGGTCCTTCGAACTGCGCAAGTCGACACCGTGACTTTAGACCAGCTCTTTCGCGAACATGCCATCAGTCACTGCCGCTTGCTCAAAATCACTGCCCTGGGGGCTATTCAGGAATCCTTGCAAGAATTCACGAGACGGGGGGTGGTTGATCTTCTTTGCGGAGAGGTCGACCTGGCGGATTGCACCCAGACACAACTGGAATTAGCTAGTTGGAGAATCGCTCGCCAGCATTTTTGGAGAACGGTTTCCCGCCAAGCCAATAAGACTGAGTACAGCTGGCTGCAGCAAACTCCAACCAGGATTGAGGAGCCTCAGACCGGGAAGGACTTTAAGCCAGAAAAAGTACCCTAACGTAATCTATAGCGTCTACGAGTAGTAAAACCTAGTGATTATCAATTGGGTTTATACCGTGCCGTCGAGATTTCCCTTTGACACAATTGTTTTCCGAGCACGGGCACCTTTCAGCATAAGCTTTCTTTTCTCTACATGAGGACCTTTTGTTGACCTCTATTACAAAACTTGAGCTCAGACGGGAGTTTATCTATCTACGTGACCTTGTCTACGAGTTAGTGGTTCGAGATATGAAGCAACGATATAAACGATCAGTACTGGGATTCGCGTGGACTCTTTTGACCCCACTGTTCCTCTTTCTGGTTTTTCAATTTCTTTTCCAATTCGTGTTGAAGATCGAGATTCCGCGATTCGGCCCTTATGCGTTCAGCGGCCTCTTGGTTTTTGCTTGGTTTCAGGGAGCGATCATTCAATCCGCGGGCGATATTACAGGCAGCCGCGAGTTGGTTATTCGTCCTGGATTTCCGGTTTACATTTTGCCATTGGTTACCGTCACTACTCATTTTGTTTATTTTCTATTGGCCTTCTCGGCTTTTATCCTGTTCCTTCTTCTGTTTGGGGAAGGCGTGGAATTGAGTGTTTTCTACCTTCCACTCATCTTGCCTTTTCAGTTCATTCTGACCTTAGGCCTGTGCTACCTTATTGCCAGTGCCAACGTCTTTTTTCGGGACACCCAACATATTGTAGTTTTATTATTTCAATTACTTCTTTTTTTGTCACCAATTTTTTACGAAGCCGAGTCGGTACCGGAAACATATCGGAGTCTCTATAGCCTTAATCCTTTGGTGCATTTACTGGAAGCCTACCGCTCCGTCCTGTTCAAGGGATTGTCCTTCGATTGGGCTCCCATCTTGATTATAGGGTTGAGCGGCTTTGCCCTCCTCTTGCTCAGTCTACATATCTTTTTGAAAGTGCGGTTTCGTTTTGTAGAGGAGTTATGAATGGATGAAGTCATTGTTGTAACTAACCTTGGCAAGAGGTTCCGTCAATATCATCCAGATCGTCCAAGATCACTCCGTGATTTTTTTATTCGCGGACCACGATGGGCAAAGCCTGTGGAATATTTCTGGGCTTTACGCAAAGTGAACTTTCGCGTGTTGGCAGGATCCACCTTAGGAGTTATTGGGCGGAATGGGGCAGGTAAGTCCACTCTACTCCAGATCATCGGTGGGGTTTCTCTTCCGGATGAAGGCCGAGTGCAGGTTCATCAACGTATCCGCGCCCTACTGGAATTGGGGTCAGGGTTACCTCCAGATTTGACTGGTCGAGAAAGCGTCATTCTGAGCGGGGTCATCAACGGCCTCACAAGACATGAGGTGTCGCAACGATTTGAAAAAATTCTGTCCTTTTCCGAGCTTGAACAGTTTATTGATAGCCCCATTCGGACTTACAGCACGGGGATGAAGATGCGATTAGCTTTTGCTGTGGCAGTGCACACCGATCCAGAGCTTTTGTTGATCGATGAGGTTTTAAGTGTTGGGGACTTCGGTTTTCAGCAAAAGTGTTTTGAGAAAATTGCGCAGCTGAAAAAAGAAGGATGCACAATGGTCTTGATTTCCCATGAAACTTCCAAAATCCTTGAACTCTGTGACGAGGCTATTTGGTTGCAGAAAGGGGAAATAGCAGCTCACGGGAACCCAGAGATGGTGGTTGAGCAGTACATTGGTGCGGAGTGGAAGGAGACACGGCGGCGCACTCCTGAGACAGGGCCAACAATTTCCACTCCAACGGGAGCGGCACTACGTCTGCATGATAACCGATTTGGCTCACTTGAACTCCAAATCGCCGGAGTATGTTTTCATAATTCAAAAGGCCTTCAAATCAAGGAGATTGCTAGCGGTGATCCTTTAACTTTGGAAATAAAGTTTCAGTCGTCTCAATTGATTGATTCGGCAAATGTCATTCTCACGATTCGACGCGAGGATGGTCTTTACTGTTTTGATACCTATACCTTAATCGACGAGGCGGCCATGCCAAAATTGGGGGAACTGGGCTTAATTATCCTGACCTTTGAGCGATTAGATTTGGTCGAAGGAACTTATACCTTTGATGTCAGTCTTTACCATAGAAACTGGGATTATGCCTACGACTCACATTTGCATGTTTATTCTTTGTTGGTTCATAACGATACAAGATCTAAAGGACCGTTTTGTCCACCTCACAGATGGCACATCGGAAAGCTTGGAGAACAACTTGAAAGTCCATCCATTAATTGAAAAACCTATTCCCCGTAGCTTGCCACGCTGTTATTAAACAAAAGAAAACGTTTGAGACGCCAGGGCAACCCAAAAAGAATACATCTCCTCCAAAACTCCGCTACTTGCGGCGTGGACTGTTTATGTTAGGTTCGGACAAGCAGTTGACAACTAGGAGGTTAAAGTCCGCTCGCATGACAAAAAAATCATTCAGCCTTGCTAAATCAAAAGCATACCAGTTTTCACTCCAGTGGAATTTGAAAAATATCGGTAACGGTGTGATAAATTTGCGATAGAAGATTTTGCATTAGATAGATTTCATAGAATCTATAGATTTAATAAAATAGGAAAAACTCTTGAAAAATGCTAAGAAATGGGGAAACCAGATTGGAATCAAGCCGTTAGCATTTTTGTGTGATTTCGACTCTTCCTCAGCGGGCCGTAGGTTCGACTCCTACACGGCCCACCAACTAAATCAACGACTTAGATCGCTCCAGCAAGACTCTCTTTTACATAAAAACTGCTTTAGAACCGTTTCTGGAAATTGGGCAGCATTGTCCATCGGCGTTGGCATCAATAAGGCGTTGAAATCTCACTTCCAGCAGGCCGGATTTTTTTCGATGGCACCCTCTCAATCCCCTCTGCCCGGCTTGCCCTCAGGCACTTACATCTCTATCCTTTTCCTTCCCATGGAATCTGAAGTGAATTCTCCTACATCCGATCATTCGCGCACGTCTTCGCTTGGGGGAATCCTCTCGGCTATTCTTCCAGGACTTGGGCTCCTGGTCCGGGGGTATCCCGTTCAAATGACCTGGGTGCTGATGGTGGGAGGACTGCTCGGGATCGTCACCTGGGCTCTCGGAGCCGTCGGGGGACCGGGAGCGGGCTGGTTCTTTGGCATGTTGATGATTTTGCCGTGGTGGTGCCTTCAAGCCTATCAAGCGTATCTGCCAACTCCACAAGGCCAATTGGCCGCGTTACGCCTGGTCTGGAAACGTGGGCACGATATCCGATTTCTCGGCGGATTATTTCTGTGGACAGCCCTCATGGACCTGTACATTATTTTGGCAAACCCTGAATACCACCTGTCCGTATTTTGCACCAAACCGACCGGCATCTTAGGTCTCTTGTTCAAAGTGCAATCACCAGTGCTGCATATTGCCATCGGATATGGCTTTCTCACACTCCGTCGTTGGGCCTTATTTGTCTTCCTGGCCTATGCCGGCTTTGGCATTCTCAATGCCACCAGTAACTTTGTATGCTTTGGATTCGGACGCATTCGCACCGTGTTCTTCATCTCACTCGTGGCTTTTACGGCTTACGTCATCTGGCGTCGAGACTGTTTGGTGACACACGCCAGACGATCCTAGAAATGGGAGTTGGATCACAAAAGTCTATAGTGGACCCCAATATTCGGACAGTGCGTTAAGATGGTGGACGCCCCATTTGTTCCATCATTGAGGAGAGGTCCGGAGGATGTCCAAGAAGCGGAAACGCCACAGTGCGGAATTTAAAGCGAAA
>JBFWRU010000012.1:0-108542 GCA_050248735.1 Nitrospirales bacterium
CCAACCCCAAGCTCACTGTCTCTCGTTCTTCATGACTCAAGTGGGTATAGCATTTCTTTTCCATGACAACACCTTAGCCGATCAAGGCCGGGAGTGTTGCACTTGGAGTTAGAACCTAAGGAGTTAATATTTCTCGAATGAGCCAAGCATGAAAGGTCGAGGCCGAAGGAAAAAGGAATGAACTTTTTCCTCCGGCCTCCTGCACATTTTGAAAGGCAGCCAGATAGTTTCCCTTCGATGTTCCCCGAAAGAGTGAAATTTTTTCCGGTGACTTAGGGCCAGTACGACCTAGGTTGTTTCTAATGACTTCCTGGCCGATAAACAAATCCTTCATTTTTGTGATATAAACTTCCCCCGTTTCGGCTCCGATACCGCCGTTAGCGGTTGTACTTCAGTAGGCAAAAGTCAATCTTGGTCCTCGCATTTATATAGTCATTTGCCACGCAGCTTACCCTCTTATGGGCTTTGACGAGACTTTGATGCTCTTGTGACATGTGCCGTTTTCACCGGTTTGCATGTGGAATGCTGCGGAGAGTTCGTTGAAAAGCTGAAATGCTTGAAAAAGACGGGTGTCGCTCTTGTTTGGCCGCCTATCCTCCCCGTGAGCCGCGGTGAGGCAATGTCAAAATAGCATCATTTATCGAGAAGGGTTGCCCGGTTAGCGCCTATATCTAGAGAACATGATCTTCCCGCGAGGTAACGTCCGGTGATTCTCGCTACCAGTAACCGGATTCTGGCTCGTAAAGGGTAGAAATATCTATGGGGGCTACTATTAAATCAATGTGTGCTGTCGGTCCAGATAGTCATACTAAGTCAACTGGTTCGGGCAACGGACATGCAGGCCTCTCAAGCCTGTTGTTTGATAGGACATCCCTCTTAAAATCCGGAAAAAATACCCGTGATTTCTTCATAACACTCTTTCTTACCTCTGGTGGTGCCTGTTAGTTGGGTCTGAGGGGAGGACCAACTCAAGTCATGAAAAAAGGGAATGTGTGATCTTCCCATCGAGACCTCCTCAAATACATTATCCATACTAAATGACGTGTCCACAAAATCCGGGGGAGATCAGTGGGTGCACTCTCTCTGGAGGGGAATACAGGCGTCGATGATTTTTTTCCGGCAAAGCATGCCCAGGAATATTCAATTTGATTTCCTGAATCCTTTTATTCCGGGGAATGGTCATGGGGATCGGGTAAGGGAATTCACAAAAACGACGTTTTCTGAATCTCCTAGAGAGGATGGTGAGTACCTGGACAATTCAAGGTGTTAGTAAATTGGGGAGTGGATACTGCCTCAAGCTTCCGAGGCCGGATATTTTCAAGACTTTATGAAAAGAAGGAACGCATGGGTGATTACAAAATTAGTATCTTTGAACCTCTCAATCAGTATAAATTTTTGATTCATCTAAGAGATCTCAGTCGAAGAACATGGGGGTTACATAACTTGAAAAAAATGTCGAGAATTGGAGAAATGCTATACCAGAACCACCTCTTATTTCACTGTTGGGATAAAGGCATAACTATTCTTTTTGGGAAAGCATTTGTTCGGGCGGTTATGTGAGATCGGATCTTGCTTGGCATATCCCGACGGATGAAGATGCAGACTCTCTTCACACATTCACCCATTTTAGTTTTGACTGTTATGGGGCAATGCTGACTAATAACATGGCTGTGGTCTGTGCGGGGGGAGTCGGACTGGGAAAGGTATCGATTCGTTGGTTGTGAGAAACTTTAAAGCTCAGGGTTTGTTGGCGATGTGGTAAACGAAGCAAGGGATGTAAATCGGTATGAACCATTAAGGCCACATCGCAAGTCTGGGGAGTCGTATTGTTGAGGGAGGTTTGCTTAACCAAATATTTCCCTGACATGGCAATTCGAAGGGAATCATCCCAAGCCTTATACGAATAATCCAGCTTGGCGGAAAACGCGTCAGTCTGTTCGGTGGCGAGATAATTATGGTTTCGTTGGAATTCGATTCGAGGTTTGATTTCCTGAGTGGAGGTGAGTCTCAATACCGTGCCAATGTTCCCAAACAAGCGATCCTCTATGGGGCCTTCTTGTGAACCGGTATGCCTCAAGAACCCCCATTCAGGAACGACATCGATAGGGTTGGAAAGATGGAAGGTCCCACCCATTGTCGATCCCATTTCCTGGTGAACGTTTTCCTCACCTAAGGTGTCTTTATAAGTGCGGTATCGGGTAGACCAAAAACCAGTGCCGACTGGATGGCCAAGGGAGAGTTTGGCCAGTGCCGAATCTGCCGTGATGCTTTCAGCCAGAGGGCCATCGGGTTGGGTGAACACATCCCGTTGTTCTCGACCATAGGATAGAGACAGCTGAGAGCCTTCCGGTAAAGCCCAGTTGAGAGAAAACGTTTGCCTTGAAGCGATGGTACGAGCGAGTAAGGGGTCCGAATCGACATTGTCAGAAAACCGACTCAGTTCAATTTTTGGAGTGACCATTGGTAACTTCCATTCCCACAGCATTTTACCGCCCATTTGCCCACTAGGCGTGGACAAGGGAAGATTGCCTGCCTCGTGGCCTGCAAATCCATATTCGGCCTGATACCGTATAGAATCCCAATCACCCTTCAATACAAATTGCGCTCCCATTCTATTGGTGGCAGAAGGAGCGTTTTCAGATCGTAGAAAAGGATCTCGATATGCCATGTGAAGACCAGCGGTAAGATGACGGGCCATCAAAGGAATATCGTTGGAAGCCTGGACAACTCGGCTTCCACCTTGTTTGATTAACGAAGGAATATTGCCTGCGGTTTGAAGGTTGAATGGATCTTGTTTGGCAGAGAACTGAATGGTAGACGCAATTTCATCCTCTTCAGTGTGTTGGCAGCTTGATGAGCTACCAATCAAAAGGAAGGAAGAGTCTGTTGGAGTGAGGCCTGAATTTCTACAGAGGCTGGAGGGGCTTTGAGTAAACCATTGGTTTTGAATGAGGGATGTTTCTCCAAAAGCCACAGTCCCCCATCCAGATACTATGCCAAGATACAGAAATGCATAGAGTACAGTCCGCACCATGATCTGCCTCTCCTTCTGAAGGTATTCCTCGGAACAAAGCTAAGCAACGATAGGGCCAAAAACGGGTAAAAATTGAAGGTGAAAAAGGACAGAAAATAACGAGGAGTAAGATCCGTTAACTCTTTGAGATGGCGGAGAAAATCTAAAAGGGGTTCATTTTTTAGAAATTATTATTTATCTGGAGGTTCGATGTCCTTTTGTGACATGCGGGGTTTCTGCTACAGAAAAGCTGTGACTTTACCACGACAGAACGTCATGTGAGGAAGAAGAATGGAAGGCTGGAGTTTTCCTGCGGCAAAAATTTCCCTGTTCCCTGAGAATTTGATAGGTTGAAGTAGCCTTTCACGTGAGAGGTTTCGTGGTGAAAGTAGGATTCCCAAACAAGGGAAGAAGCAGGATGTTGGAATAATTGATGAAAGAAGATTTTGGGATGTAACGTCCTCCCCCCTAGCATGACTACAAATGGACATTGAATGAAAAATTCGGATCGGTGAAACAATTTATGTTTTTCCTCCAAAGTATTCAGTTAAGGAGAGCGACTATGTTAAACCGACAAACCTTGATTAAAGTCACCACAAATATTTTTGTGTGCTTGATCATCGGGATGATGTATCCCGTAAGCGGGTACTCCGCGGAAAATGAGAGCCGGAGCAAAGCGATATTTGCGGGTGGATGCTTCTGGTGTATGGAGGAAGTGTATGAAAAGGTCGCTGGCGTAATAGCTGTGACGTCTGGGTACACGGGAGGCCGTGTGGTGAAGCCAACCTACGAACAGGTTTCGGCAGGGGAAACTGGCCATGCAGAATCTGTGGAAGTGATCTATGATCCGGCGAAGGTTTCCTATGAACGTCTCTTGGAAATCTTTTGGAGGAATGTCGATCCCACTGTGAGGGACGCACAATTTTGTGATCACGGCAGTCAGTATCGATCTGCAATTTTTTATTTGGATGACGTTCAGAAGCAACTGGCCGAAGCTTCAAAAGGGAAAATACTAGAATCTAAATCATTTGGCGGTCCGCTTTATACCGAAATTACCCAGGCTGAGGCTTTTTACGCTGCCGAAGACTATCATCAGGATTTTTACAAGAAAAATCCCACCAAATATAAGTTATATAAATGGAGCTGTGGCCGGACACAACGGCTGGAGCAGCTTTGGGGGAAATCCTGAACTCCTGACAAGATTTCTCGCGATGTCATTGATTGAGTGTTGGTCTGCCGCCAGATTTGTTGATGCGCCCTCTCAATGCGAGGTTCTTGTCCGCCCTTCTTAGGATCGCATAACGATCCTCCTCCGTTTCTCATTAGGACATTGGGTTCTCTTCCGCGCTTTCTCCTCCCTGTGACTTAGCCTATGTGAAGATTTACAATAAGGATGAATTTGGTGTGCCCAGCTCGTTAACCAAAACCTTGGATTCATTCTATGATACGGTGACACATGCTGAATACGCATGATCTCTTAAAGAGAGTCTTCGTCGTGGGAGGGATCATGGTTGCTTTGGCTGGATGCCGCTCGGGGGGTGAACTTCAGCCGGGAGCCCCCAGCCAGTGCGGTTTATTTGGTACAACGTTGGATTGGTCTCAACGAATCCAGATATTAAACCAAATGAGTTTGGCCTTTACGCAAAAATGTGACCCAGCCGTCATCCAATATGCTGGAAGGGCTCAGGAAGATTTTCGGCATAAATCGTTTTCGGTGTCCAAAGAAACGGCTAGTGTATTTTTATTGGATGGGGCATTGACGGAATATGTCCTGGAATCCTATGAACGGGCCTATCTGAGCGTTCTTTTAGCTGCTAGTTATTTTCGGATGGGCTATCTTGAGGAAGCCAAAGTGGAATTGCGGCGGTTAGATCACGAGTTGTTTGCCCCGCTGTATAACTTTGGGGAAGATCCGGTGAATTTGGTTTTATCTGCCGTCTTGTGGGAAGTCCTTGGTGAACCGGGGGATGCCAGAACCGATTGGTATCGTATCGCTGAACCTTTGAGTTCTTCCCTTTTAACGGTGGATCCGTTACTGCAAAAGTTTGCCCGGGAGCAAGTGGAGCGACTGGATGATGGGGGAGGACCCATTTTGCCCTGGCAGGTTCTTGGGGTCGGCCGGTTTCCTGAAGTTGATTGGAAATTAAAAATGTTCGGCTCGAAGAATGGGTATTATGCGATTAAGCCGAAGCCGGCTTTTGATTCCACATGTCTTTCAGGAACCGGGCTCCGGCTTTCCACCGAAAGTTGGTTTGCCAAAATCGCTCATCGGCATGACCATGCCTATCATCCCCTGCTGAATATCCAGAGTTGGATCCGATTGCCAATAGGAGTTATTTATGGACTGGTCCCTTTTTCTATGGGGGCGGGAGTTGCGGTTGGCGGATGTGCCGGTGCGGCGTCTCTTGGTGGGAGGGGGAGCGGCGATCTCTGTGCCTTGTCAATTTTGGGGGGCGCACAATTAATGCAGATGGCTCCCGCCGTTTTTCAAAATACCGTTCGTCCAGATTTACGGCACTGGAATCTTGTTCCGGCTGGCTTCGTTATTACTCGAGCTCCAGACTTGGAGTCCGAATCGTGTTCCGCTGATCAAGCGCGTGTCCATGATATTGTGGCTCACCCTCATCGACCAGGGCCTCTAAATGCAGTTAAGCCTGTTCCCTTATCCCCTTCAGTTCCCCTCCCCTGATTGAAGTTTTCCCAAGAATAGATTTTGTTTTCATCCAATTGGATACATGATGTATCGAAATAGATAAGCGGTTTTTTCCACGACGAAGCGGGTTTTTCGGACTTCTCCACTTAAATATAGAACATGCCAGCACTTTTCACTAAATGCCTTGTCTGTGAGACACTGAAATTTTGGAATGCGTCTTGCGTTCAGGAAAAAGAAAGGAACCACACATGATTTTATGGGATGGGATTAAAAAAACTGGTCGTTCTTCGGGAAAAGTGAATGGATTCTGGCCGGTTTCCCCTAGTTCAGTCTTGAGTCTGGTGATGACGGCATTAGTGTTAATGGGAGCCGGAAGAGGGTGTGCTGATATGGGCGAAGCAGATATGAATGCAGTTTCCTCAGTTCCACAAAGTTTTTCGATCTATGCCCTTTCCCGGGGAACAGGCGTTCCGGAAGAGGCCAGAAAAGTATTGGAAGAAGCAAGAATCCTCCTGAAAAAAGCCCAAGAACAAGGAATCGTAACCAGGTTAATAGATCGACGGATTGGCTTGGAGGGGGAAACCCAACTGTGTGCGGAATTTAGGGATGCCGATTCCTCCCGTGAAATCTTTTCCCATATTCGAAATATCAGTCTGGGAGTAGACCTGATCAATCTGAAAGTCGAGTCCTGTCCCAAATGAACCAAGGTGGAATTTGGTTCATTATTCTGGATATGACATAGGTTCGCACTTCAGGCTTATAAGGTCGTTTTACAAGGATGTTATTGGTAATTTTTACAAAGGAGTGTAACCATGAATCGTCGTCATTATTCCCTTCTGGCGTGGGTGTTGTTGGTCTGTTTGGCTTTGTGGATGGGGGCCTGCTCACATCTTGAGGGTAAGCCAAGGGTCATCGAAGATACCGGTCTGAAAAATTCACTCGAGCAGGGAATAGAGATTCTTTCAGATAATGCCAAAGCGAAACGTGATGTCTGGAAGGGAAAAACCTTTGAAGAATTTAAGGCCCAAGTCTACAAGGAGCCTTTTGAAGGAGGGAAATACATTGTCAATGGAGACACAGCGTTGGTGGATGAAAAACATCTACAGGAATTTTTTGACACGCGAATTAAAAAGGAATTTCAGCCTGCAACAGGAGGCCGCATGAAATTAACTGTTCACCAGGTCAATGGCCAGGATGCCGTGTGGAACAGCACAGACAAGCGGCAGTTGACCTATTGTGTAAGTACGTCATTTGGCAACCGATACAATCAAATGGTGGCCGATATGCAGGCAGCCACAGGGGCATGGGAAGCGGTAGCCAATGTGGATTTCATTCATGTGGGTGGCCAAGACGGCAGTTGCACAGCCACCAACTCCAATGTGGTCTTTGATGTGAGACCGGTGAATGTCAATGGACAATATCTGGCCCGAGCTTTTTTCCCCAACGAACCCCGATCTTCAAGAAACGTCCTGGTGGATAACAGCTCATTTGAATTGGATCCAAACGGGAAGCTCAGGCTACAAGGGATTTTGCGGCATGAATTAGGGCATACGATCGGATTCCGGCATGAACATACGCGCCCGGATTCCGGTACCTGCTTTGAGGATACTAATTGGCGGCCGTTGACCAGTTATGATGCCCTCTCGGTCATGCATTATCCTCAATGTAATGGACAGGGTGATTGGTCGTTGATCTTGACCAACATTGACCAAAATGGGGCTGCCTGTTTGTATGGTCCCGCGCAGGGATTTACCATTGATGCTTCCATCTGTCAGGGGCCTGGGCCGATTCAGGATCCCGTAGCATGCGGACCGAAGACTCAATCTTTTACCGGACAAAGCGTGGCACAAGGGGCCTGGAATGACCATGGGGCATTTCCTGTGGCACCAGGGACACTTCTTGAGGTCGTGATGCACGGCGAAGCCAATCCAGGTGACCCTGATCTTTATGTGCGGTTTGGTCAGGAGCCGGAAACCAATGCCTTTGATTGTCGGCCTTATCTTTCCGGTGCAGAAGAGGCATGTTCCCTGGATGTGCCGTCAAATGCCACGGCGGCCCACGTGAAGGTCAGGGGATATTCCGCAGCGAATTATCATCTCACGGTCACGCATACCCCTGGGCATTAACAGGGCCGATGCGGCAATCGATGGCGGGGAGGGTTGTCCTCCCCGCTTAGTAATTTAAATCCGTGATGATGGTTCAAGGGCTGGGTTGGACACACCGGAACCCAATCGTTGCAGAACGTGTTTCTGGCAGGGCTCCTCCTCTGGTGGCGCTACGGAGCATAACGGGTTTACTTTTCCATGACCCTCCGCGGACAACTTTATAACGTCCCATTTTAGGCCCGGGTGGATTCTTTTCCGGCATCATAGGGTAATAATCCGACCCGAACCAATCATGGGCCCACTCTGCGATGTTCCCCGATAAATGGAATACCTTATAAATACTTTGTCCATCCTGGAAGCTGTCTACCGTTGCGACCAGCGGGATTTCGTGGACATGGTATTGTCCGAACACGGCTAATTCCGCGGTCGGGTCCATTTCCCCCCAAGGGAAGATTCGTGCTGATTCTCCCCTTGCAGCCTTCTCCCATTCGGCTTCGGTGGGAAGCCGTTTCCCTTGATGCTGACAGAAATCCCTGGCTTCTTCCCATGTCACATAGAGGGCTGGCCATGGGGCCAGCGCTTGATCTGGAATGAAATGGACACTAATAAGATGCCAAATGAGTCCACGCAATTCCTGGGAGACTGTCCGATGGGTATTCTGGAGAAAGGCCAGATATTCGCCGAGGGTGACTTCATACTGGTCGATGATGTATCCATCTACCCAAATACGGCGTTGGGGGAATTCCGTGTCGTCGTAATGCGATTCAAAGCTATGTCGCACATCGTCCCGACGGTCGGTCCCCATGAGAAACCATCCTTCCGGTATGGAGATTGGGGGAGAGGATTTGGCAAAGCTGGCAATATTGGAGATGTGCTTATCGACCATAGGGGGTGGAGGGTCGAGATCTCCCATTGCAAAATCGGGGAATCCCAGGAAGAGGCATATGGCCAAGAACGGGGTGAGCAGACGATAATGCAGACCTGTGCCCTGAACGAGTGATGCAGAGATGGGTTTGGACCCGTTTCTTGACATGTTGATGGGATACAAATGATGGCAGTCTACGTGAAGGGTACTTTGGGGAGCAACTGACTTCAACCGAAGGAATAGTTAAAGGATAGTTCAATGGCACGATTTGGCAATCAACAATTAACGGGATTGGTGCAATCGGAAATCCGGGCTATGACGACGGCCTGCGCGCGCGTCAAGGGGATCAATCTGGCGCAGGGAGTGTGTGATACGGGAGTGCCGCCTCCAGTGCTCCGAGGGGCTAAAGAGGCTATGGACAAGGGGATCAATACCTATACGAGGTTTGATGGTCTGGCAAATTTGCGGCAGGCGTTGGCCTACAAAATAGCCTCGTATAATGCGATCAAGGCTGATCCCGAAACGGATATCACGGTGAGTTGTGGAGCCACCGGTGCGTTTCAATGTGCCTGCATGGCTTTATTAAATCCGGGCGATGAAGTCATCGTGTTTGAGCCATTTTATGGATATCACATCAGTACCCTTGAAGCGGTCGAGGCTGTCCCGCGCATCATTTCCTTGAAAGGACCAAAATGGGCTTTATGTATGGATGATGTAGTGCAGGTCTTGAATGATCGGACCAGAGCGATCCTCGTCAACACTCCCGGAAATCCCTCGGGCAAGGTCTTTACCAAACAGGAATTGGAAGACCTTGGGGCTTTGGCACAACGGCACGATCTGCTGGTATTCACCGATGAAATCTATGAATATTTTCTTTATGACCAGCGTGAACATATCAGCCTGGGCTCTTTCCCGGGAATGGCAGATCGGACGATCACGATTTCCGGCTACTCCAAGACCTTTAGCATTACCGGGTGGCGGATCGGTCATGCTGTAGCACCCGCCCCTTATGCCGAATTAATCGGGGCCATGAATGATTTACTCTATGTCTGTGCACCTGCCCCGCTTCAATATGGAGTGGCAGTGGGAATCCAAGAATTGGGATCTTCTTTTTACCAGGAAGTACGCCAGACTTTTCAGGGCAAGCGTGATCGATTTTGTGAAGTTCTGGAACGGGTAGGATTGAACCCGACCATTCCACAAGGGGCCTATTACGTATTAGCCGATGTATCACGGATTCCTGGGGAGACTGGAAAAGCCCGGGCCATGTGGATCCTGGAGAAAACCGGTGTGGCCGGAGTTCCCGGGGAGGCGTTTTTTCAGGGAGATCGAGGAAGGCGGTACATCCGGTTCAGTTTTGCAAAAACGGAAACAGACTTGGATGAGGCCTGTTCACGTTTGGCAGGGTTACGAAAGGCTTAATGTCCGGACCGGGTTTGACTCTGATAGCCTTTGAAAGCCGTAAGGGATGAAGAAGGCAGATGGTTTCACCGAGGAGGGTCAGCATGACGAAGAGAAAATTGATTGTCTACCTTTTGGTTGGAGTCTTGCTGCTCAGCATTTCGGGTTGCGGTGGAAATCGATATGAACAACGAGCGGAAGTGATTAAAGAACAGGTAGCATCTTTCTATGGACATCTGGAATTAGGTCAAGCCGATAGAGCAATCTTTGCGAACCAGCGTATCGAACAGCTGGCGATGGAATCCGAAGAATATCTTCTTCGACGTGTGGGCCAAATGAGTCAGGGAGAGCGAACCCAAGAATGGAAAATCATCAAAACGGCAAAGGAGGCAGCTTTAGAAAATTGGCTGGCCCTTGCCCGGTATTATACGCAGATTCGGGAGTATGAACGTGCACACGGAGCGTATGCACGACTTATTGAATCGTATAAGGATTCCGCATATCAGTCCTATGTTAAGCGTGCGAAAACCGGGTTACGTGATTTGGAGCTTATGTTATCTCCCTAAAAATGAAAGCAACCACTCTAAATTATTATACCTAATATAAATTTCTTATAAATTCGTGGAAAAAAGGTGAGGGAACTTGAGGGCTTTTAATCCCATCCTGGTGTATATAATGGACCCTCCATGGGGGGGCACCAGGTTTTGACCACTCGGACCGATCGAATTCGGCAGGGAGAGTAGTTTGTGCATAGGCCTTGTGGGCCAAGCACTTGGCTATATGTTTGTATGATCCCGTCAGGGTCTGAGGCCGGAAACCATTTGGCCACGCCGAACACGGATTCTTTTTCACTGCTAGCAGGGGTATAGTAGGCCACTTCAAATTCAATCAGGCCTTCCCCAAAAAGCGAGCACATGGAGTTTGAGGGCGGAGCCTCCAAGCCCACGTGAAATTCGAATCCATTTTCCACCCAGGAATCAATGACCGAAAATGAGGATTCCTGCGCTAAACTCCAAGAGCCTAGTCCGAGGACTCCTCCGAATGGGATGAGAACGGAGAGAACAAGAAATCTAAAACGTGATTGAACAAATTCGTGTTTCATGGGTATATATCGAAAACCTGTGGCGGATGTTCTCTGTTATACCCAAAGAAGACTCCTGTGGGGCAATACCTCGATTGAGGGGCACAGGGCAAGAAAACGTCGGTAGTTTATGGTCTCTGAGAAAAAAGCGTGGAGGAGATTTGAAAGTGCTGGAGAGCCTTGGCGGTTATTTGTCGACCCCGTGCTGTTCGATCCAGATATCCTGATTGAAGGAGGAAGGGTTCGTAAACGTCTTCGAGCGTGGCCTTCTCCTCCTGGACTGCGGCGGCCAAGGCTTCCACCCCAACGGGCCCACCTTTGAATTTTTCAATAATGGTCAGCAAAATCTTTCGGTCCATCTCATCAAATCCGGCTTGGTCAACACCCAGCCATTGCAACGCTTCCTGGGCTACTGCCTGGGTCACCTGCCCCTGAGCCTTCACCTCCGCAAAGTCCCGAACCCGTTTGATGAGCCGGTTGGCAATCCGAGGTGTTCCGCGAGCACGACTTCCGATTTCCCCGGCAGCATCTTCATCAATGTGTACGCCAAGAAGACGGGCCGATCGAGAAATAATCACCTGGAGTTCCTCGGGCAGATAAAAATCCAATCGATAGACCAACCCGAATCGTTCCCGTAAAGGCGAGGTCAGGGCTCCGGCTCGCGTCGTGGCACCGATAAGAGTGAAGGGAGGGAGATCCAGTTTCATGGTTCGCAAGGATGGTCCCTGGCCGATGACTAAATCGATTTGATAGTCCTCCATGGCTGGGTACAATACTTCTTCGGCCGATGGAGGGAGCCGATGAATTTCATCAATAAACAACACGTCTCGTGGCTGCAGGTTGGCAAGAATCGCGGCCAAGTCTCCGGCATGAGTCAGAACTAACCCTGAAGTGGATCGAATGGTCCCGCCCATTTCTTTTGCAATGATATGGGCAATGGTTGTTTTCCCAAGACCGGGTGGACCATAAAAAATGGCATGGTCCAAGGCCTCTCCCCGTCGAATGGCCGCGTCCATACAGACACGAAGGGACTCCTTCATGGTCTCCTGTCCAATATAGTCGGCTAACCGTTGAGGACGGAGGCTGCCTTCTAGGGATTGTTCTTCCTCGAGAAGTTGATTGGTGAGAACACGGTCATCCATGATTGGATGGAAGGGGTGGTTGGAGGAAGTGTAAAATGTGGATGCTTCGAGGAACCGAAATAACTGGCCCTGCCAATGGATCTCCACCAGGGCCGTTATTCAGTCCCCCTAAAATTGTGAAAATAAATCCGGGCAACCCAAACAGAATTCCACATTCACCTGTCGATCAAGGAAATTGACCAGGAATCCTTTTTTCTCATACAACAACTTAGCACCCATCAAGGTTTCATTGGGAAAATCTTCGGGACCTAAGAGGTCACGAATTTCTTTCAAGCTTTTCGCCGACAAAATATGCCGGAATACTCCTCGAACTTTATGGGCGAACCGATTGTTAATGAAAATAAGATCAACTTTTCCGTCGGTGATACGGACTCCAGCCATGGCCCCGGTTGGATTTTCCTTATCCCAAAGCAAAATGAACGTACCTTCCTGCTCGGCTCGAATGCCTGAAATTTTTTCTTCGACCAGGGATTCAACGGCTGTAGCCTCTGGATCTCCCAATTTTACCCGAAAGAGGGAAACTTCAGCCGCGTTTACCTCTTCGGGGTTTTCCACGCTGTTCCTGGTCAACTCATATTTGGCTCCCCAGGTTGAGGTGGAAAGGAATAGAGTGCCCAAGAAAATGAACAGTGATGTCAGGCACGATGCAGTACGAAAATTCTTCATGAAAGGCCCCTTACTATTAAGGAAGATAATAGATGAGATGACAAGCTGGAGGGAGGGTAGAAAACCACTCTCAGTCTCATCCTCCTGACCTGAAGAATTGTATCGGACCCCTCTGGTAACGGTCAATGGAAAAGGGGGCTGTTGAGCCGGCTGTCTATTTGATCCTTTATGATATAATCCCCATCCTATGCAGAACTCCATCGTGCTCAAAGGTGCTCGTCAGCATAATCTGAAAAACCTGGATGTGGAAATTCCCCGGGATCGCTTGGTGGTAATTACCGGCTTGAGCGGATCCGGTAAGTCCAGTTTGGCTTTTGACACTATTTATGCCGAAGGTCAGCGCCGGTATGTGGAGTCCTTGTCGGCCTATGCCAGGCAGTTTCTGGAGCAGATGACTAAGCCGGATGTAGATACGATTGAAGGGCTTTCTCCGGCGATTTCTATCGAGCAGAAAACCACCAGCCATAATCCCCGATCAACGGTGGGAACGGTGACGGAAATCTACGACTATTTTCGTCTGTTATTTGCGAGAATCGGACAGCCGTTTTGTCATCTTTGTGGCAATCCCATTTCCGGCCAGACGGTTCAACAAATGGTCGATAGCATTCTCGGGGTTTCAGAAGGGAGTAAAATCCAGATTTTGGCTCCGATTGTCCGTGGGCGGAAAGGGGAATATCGAAAGGAACTGCAAGAAGCTAAAAAGGCGGGATTCGTCCGTGTTCGGATTGATGGGGTGATTCGGGATCTCGGAGAGCCCATTACCCTATCGAAACAGCGCAAGCATACGATTGAAATTGTGGTTGATCGAATAATCTGCAATGCAGATCCTTCCCTCTCTCGTCGTGTCGCGGATTCAGTGGAAACGGCCCTGAAGATGGCCGGTGGGCTTGTCAGTGTTTTGACCGAAGATGATGAGGTGAAATTGTTCAGCGAACATTCCGCATGTATCCAATGTGGAGTCAGCTATTCCGAAATTTCCCCGAGGATTTTTTCTTTCAATAGTCCTCATGGGGCCTGCCCCGTGTGTGATGGTATTGGATATGAAGCCTCGGGTTGTCCGGAATGGGAGGACTGGACATTTGAAAAATCCTGTGAGGCCTGTCACGGCGCTCGCCTAAAGCCGGAAAGTTTGGCGATCAAAATCGGAGGGCGGTCAATAGGGGAGGTCACGCATCTTTCTGTAAAAGATACCTTGACGTTTGTGGAATTACTGGAACTGACCGAACGTGAACGGATGATTGGGCAACGGGTTATTAAAGAAATTCGGGAGCGCTTACAATTTCTCTTAAATGTCGGTTTGGCCTATCTCACGTTGGATCGTCCCTCAGCCACGCTTTCAGGTGGAGAAGGACAACGCATCCGTCTGGCGACCCAAATCGGTTCCGGACTGGTCGGGGTCTTATATATCTTGGATGAACCCAGTATCGGGCTGCACCAGCGTGACCATCGTCGCCTGCTAGACACCCTGTTGCGCCTCCGGGATATGGGGAATACGGTTGTAGTCGTCGAACATGATGCGGATACGATGCGTGCGGCCGATTATGTGTTGGATTTAGGCCCGGGTGCGGGGGTGGAAGGGGGACATTTAGTGGCCCAAGGCCCTCCGTCAGTGGTGATGTCCCATCCCTACTCTCTGACCGGAGAATACCTCAAGGGTACCAGACAGATACATCTCCCCAAGCGTGGGCGGCAACCCAAGGGCTTTCTTACCGTGGTTGAGGCGAACAAGCATAATCTCAAAAATATCACGGTCCAATTTCCCCTTGGGTTATTGACCTGCGTAACTGGAGTGTCAGGTTCAGGGAAGAGTACCTTAGTGGTGGATGTCCTTTTTCGTTCATTGGGCCAGGGAATTTCCCAGAAAAAGCCGGTCTTTGAGGGATGTCGGGTGATTCAGGGGCTTGACCAGTTGGACAAGTTGATTGATATCGACCAATCGCCTATTGGGCGCACTCCTCGATCCAATCCGGCTACCTATACGGGTCTCTTTAGCTTTATCCGTGATTTGTTTGCCCAATTGCCCGAATCCCGCGTTCGTGGATATAAGCCCGGTCGGTATAGTTTTAATGTGAAGGGTGGACGATGTGAGACCTGCCAGGGGGATGGGCTGATTAAAATTGAAATGCATTTTCTCCCTGATATCTACGTAACCTGCGAAACCTGTAAAGGCCAGCGGTATAATCGGGAAACGCTCGATGTGACTTACAAAGGTCGCACCATTGCCGAAGTATTGGATATGACTGTGGCTGAAGCCTTGGATTTTTTTGTGAATATTCCACCTATTCGGAGTCGGTTGCAAACCTTGTCGGACGTGGGTCTGCATTATATTAAGTTGGGGCAATCGGCTACGACATTGTCTGGTGGCGAAGCCCAGCGGGTGAAGCTCTCGAAAGAACTATCCAAACGGGCAACCGGTCGGACACTCTACATCCTGGATGAACCGACGACAGGGTTGCACTTTGTTGATATTCAACGACTCCTAGATGTGCTTGATCGATTGGTGGAAGCGGGGAATACGATTCTTGTCATCGAACATAATCTGGATGTGATTCGAAATGCCGATTGGGTTGTGGACCTTGGACCCGAAGGAGGGGATGAGGGTGGAATGGTGGTTGCGGAAGGACCACCTGATACGATTAGTGCGGTTTCCGGTTCTTGGACGGGCAAAGTTTTATCGGAAAACCGCGAATCCGTGAGCTAGGCTTCCCCTTTTTTCTTGTAAATATTGAGCCCAATCTTTTCTTCACGCCCTGGAACCGATACGTTTCCCTCTGTCGTGGCAATAATGGTGGTTTTACCAGAAGATGACGGGCCAAAGTCTTTGGATAAATCCACCTTAATGGTCAGAATCATTCCTTCAATTTTCAGGTCCACATTTTTCATGATTTTTCCCTTTTCCGTGAAATAGTGACAAGGAAGGAAATAAGCCTCAGTACATGGCTCAATCCTAATTCGTGAGTCCGGCCATGATGGCTAAGGCGCCCACACCGACCGCATAAGGAATCACGCATGTATAAAGGACCCATTCCTTTTGGGAAAGTGTTTTCCCGGAAGGCAAGAGAGGGCCTGAATGTTTGAAGATAAATTCATAGGAGAAAATGAGCATGCCGATGGTGAGGACCAACACCCGACTGGTACGGGGCCAGGTGTATAACCCGGTTAAGAGATAGCTGGCTGCATGAAACCCGCTAAAGGCACAAAGAACCGGCCCAAGAACGACGAAGAGAAACCATGTCGAGAGTTTGCCCGATCCCATAGGAGGGGAAAAAGAAAGACTGTCGTTCATAATGTGGATTTAGTGGCCGGTGTTCCAGCGAGGGGTTTTACCCCAGATCCCTTTCGATCCTGTGTGTCACAGGTCTGACATACGCGTGGGCGACGCTTGAGGTAAGAGACCTTACCGCTGGCGAGACAACTATAATGGACGAACCGCTCGCAAATCGAACAACGAGACCATCCGCCTTTCAGCATCGTCAAATTGCGATAGAGGCCTTTTTCACATACGCCACAATGTTCCGGTTGGATCCCTAACAGCAAGGGTTCCCATTCTCCGCCGCGATTTCTGATACTCATGGGACAAAGTATACTGACTCTTCGAGAGAAAAGACAATTGTGTCCAAATGCGCCGCGAGAAGCTTGAAAAGCATGTGGGGACCGGGAAGCCAGGTCCTTATGTGGTTTGACACCCGAAAAAATCATTTGATAGGGTCGGGCCACGTATTCTTCATCCTTCCAGGTTTATTGTAACTTCCTTGTGAACATTCAAGCGTATTTAGACAATCAACGGAATCGTGTGGATAACTTCCTGGAGAAGGTTCTTTCCTCTGAAGGGATGGAGCCTGTGGTCTTGTACCAATCCATGGCCTATAGCCTTTTAGGAGGTGGTAAACGGATTCGACCGATTGTCACGATCGCTTCTGCTCAGGCGTTTGGGTATGACAAAGATGACATGCTTCCCTTTGCCGCGGCTCTGGAATTTGTTCATACCTACTCACTGATCCATGATGATTTACCGGCCATGGATGATGACGATTATCGACGGGGTCGCCTTACGAATCACAAAGTTTATGGGGAGGGCATGGCGATATTGGCCGGAGATGGTCTGCTGACCATGGCCTTTGAGCTGTGTAGCCTGGAAGAAAACGGGAAAAGTTTTTCGTCCGAGCAAAAATTGCGTATTGTTCGCGAACTGGCGTTAGGTTCAGGCCATCAAGGAATGGTAGGTGGGCAGGCGATGGATATTCAGGCGGAAAATCGGGATATCGACCTACCTGACTTGCAACGCATTCATGCCTATAAAACCGGCCGATTGATCCGAGCCGCAGTGCGGATTGGAGGGATTATTGGTGGTGCCACGCCTATACAGTTAGAAGCCTTAACCGATTATGCGGAGGATATTGGACTAGCTTTCCAAATTGCCGATGATGTGTTGAACATGGTGGGCACTCGTGAAGAGTTGGGCAAGGATGCCGGCACCGATGAAAAACGGGGCAAGAAAACGTATCCAGCCTTTTTTGGAATTGAGGGTGCCCGGCAATTAGGTGATCAGTGTGTGGAGCGTGCCATCACACGGTTACGAGACTTCGGTTCTTCTGCCGAGCCGCTAAGACAGATTGCCACCTATATCATGGCCCGGCGCAACTAGACAGTCCGGATGAGGTTTCACCACACCCGTAAACGCACATGACCCCTACCCGATTTCATTCTCTTTAATGATCTTTCCTTGCTCTGAGAAAAGTGGAACTTGAATCATGCAGATTCTGATCACAGGAGCCACTGGGTTTATTGGAGCAGCGGTGGCCCGTGCCGTTCTGGCTCACGGAGATGCTGTGCGGGTTCTGGTGCGTTCTACGAGTCAGACCAAAAATCTGGACGGATTGCCGGTTGAGCCGGTCCAGGGCGACCTTCAGGATCCGGCTTCACTGCAAACGGCTCTAAAAGGGTGTGAGGGTCTCTATCATGTAGCAGCCCATTATGCATTGTGGGATCAAGACCCTCAGACCTTTTATAGGATCAATGTTGACGGCACGAGGAATTTAATGCTTGCAGCGGGAGAGGCGGGAGTGAAACGGATCGTCTACACGAGTACGATTGGGACGATAGGGTTGCCTTCCGGGGGAGGCCTCGGCGATGAAACCATGTTTCCCACCCTTGAGCAATTATCAGGAGATTATAAACGTTCAAAGTTTTTGGCGGAGCAGGAGGTCTTGAAGCTGGTGGGGCGGGGTTTACCCGTCGTCATTGTGAATCCTACTGCGCCGATTGGCGAACGGGATATCAAACCCACCCCTACCGGGCAAATCATTGTAGATTTTATAAAGGGCAGGATGGTGGCCTATATTGAAACCGGGATGAATCTGGTTGACGTTGATGATGTGGCCGTCGGCCACGTTCGGGCAATGGATCAGGGACGCATTGGAGAACGATATATTCTGGGTCACCAAAACCTGACGTTGCGTGAGGTTTGTCTTATCCTCAGTCGTATTACCGGACGTCCGGCCCCCAGAATTCGTTTGCCGTGGAAGGTTGTTCTTCCCATGGCATACCTCAATAATTGGATTGCCGATACGATCACCCACAGCCCCCCACGTGTTCCCCTGGAGGGAGTGCGAATGGCAAAATACTTCATGCATTATGACTGCATCAAAGCCCGAAACGAGTTGAAACTTCCGCAAACGCCGATCGAAGAGGCATTGGAGAAATCGGTGAGATGGTTTCGTGGGCACGGCTACGCCTAGGTTGGGACTTTCTTTTCTCATAATCTATCAATCATTTCTTTTTACGTATTGGAAACTTTCTATCTATTTTTCAAAACCGTTGCTCTCAGACCGTATGTGTTTGTGTTCTTGGGAATGTCCCTCTTTGCCGGGAAAAAACTTTTAGGATGGCCTCGAACCGTACGATTGTTTGGTCTGACCTGGGCAGTGGCTTTTCTCTGTGAATATTCTTCCACGCGAGTCGGATTCCCTTTCGGCGATTATTTTTATACGGGTTCCACCATTGGAGAAGAATTGTATTTTTCAAATATTCCCTTTATGGATTCTCTCTCATTTTCATTTTTACTATTTGCCAGCTACTCCCTGGCTCTTGGCTTTGTCCTTCCCCCCGTGCCTCAGAAGGATGCCAAGGTCGCTTGGGCCTTTGACTCCGCATCCAGAATTTCCTGGCCGATTGTGGTTCTGACGGTTCTCTTTTTTACCTTTATTGATATCGTCATTGATCCTATTGCCCTCCAAGGGGATCGATGGTTTCTTGGGCAAATATATGGTTACCCGCACGAGGGAATTTATTTTGGAGTCCCGTTGGCCAATTTTGCCGGTTGGGCTGTGGTTGGGAGTATATCCATGCTGGGGTATCGATGGATGGAGCAAGCCTGGTATCAAAAGCAGCCGGTTCCCAGGTCAATCGTTGGTCCGGAAGTGTTATGGGGGATTGGCCTGTATTATGGTGTATTGGCCTTTAATCTGGGAGTTACCTTTTGGATTGGGGAGATGTTTTTGGGGGTGGTCGGTTGTTTGATCTTTCTCCCTATCACGGTCCTTCTGGTGCTCCGCTGGTGGACAATCTCCAGGAACCCTTGGGAAATATCCCCAGAGTCTTAACCGAAGCGGACAGGTGAACCTATTTCATCAGGCCTGTTCTTGAGGGAAGGACTGGGTCACCGGTATGATAGGAGTATGAAAGGCTTTCTCTGGCGTTGCGGGATTACTGGGCTAGCAGTCTTGCTGGCCAGTCAAATTGTTCCGGGCATTGAAGTCCATGGGTTGGTTGCTGGAATAGTGGCGGTTATCATTCTTTCATTTCTCAATGCCATTATTCGGCCCGTGCTTTATCTGCTTTCCGCTCCGTTTATCATAGTCACCCTTGGGTTGTTTATGGTATTAATCAATGCGTTTTTATTAGTGGTGGCCTCCTGGTTGGTCAAGGGATTTATCGTCACCGGTTTTTGGCCGGCGGTGGGGGGAGCCCTGATTATTAGTTTCGTCAGTGTGATTGCCAACCTTTGGGTCTCGGAGCAGGGACATATTGAAATTGTCACTAACCGTCAGTCTGGACGAAAAATTCGGCACATCAATTAGGCTTTCTTTCTCAAGAAATATCAAGGAAGAAAGTTTCTGAAACGTTTCCATTTGGTTCTACTCACCAAATCAGGCAATTGACACTCTCTTTATGAGGTATATGGTTCATGCCCAATCTTCTTGAATCGACGGTTCCCACGCAACAGCAGAGTACTCTTCAAAAAATTCTCACCTCGGCGGTGAATGAAGTCGGTATGGAAGCGGTTCTGGTGGCCATCATGACCCATGAAAGCGGCCCTTTGGTTCATCAAGTTTCACGCGGATTTTCGCCTCGTGAAATACGGGCGGTGCTCCGAGCCTTGTCCATAGAGGATTTAAAGGGGGGCACAACAAAAAATGGCTCTGATGGAGTTGAATTGGATAACGTCCTTCGAATACGGATGGTCACTCCCGGGACCAAGGTGGCATTGGTCCTTCCATTAAAATTTGGAGGACGTGTGTATGGGACCTTGGTACTGGCTCGTCGGGAGAATGCTCCCCTGTCCAAACGTGACAAGACGACTCTTACGGCCAATGTGGCCCATATCACCAATGAAGTGAAGAAAGCGGGGTTGTTTGGCTCCTCCGTTATCCTGGGAAGCGCCCTGGTTTCAAATGAGCCACTTCCTGCCAGTGGAGAGAAGGGTGTGGCTCCTTCGGCTAGAACTTATACCAATCCTGATGTTCAGGAGCGGGTCGCCAATATTCTTTCCGAAGTTGGAGCCGATCTCACTTTTGAACGGGGATGGGTGACGATTTATGATCCTCTTGCCGCCACCTTGGAAATTTTAGGGGTCTTTGGAACGCAAAAACGTGATCTGAATCCCGGACAACATCTCTCATTGGAAGATTCGGCTTCCGGATGGGCCGTTCGGCATAGAAAATTTCGATGTGACATCAACTTAGCGTCCACGCAAGGTCGTTTTCATGATTACAAGCAATTGTACCGGGACCGGTTTGCTTCCACACTGGTTGTACCCCTGTTTGACCGGGGGCGTGTGGCCGGGACTTTAACCCTGGCCTCCAAGCAGGCAGATCAGTTTACGGCCATTTCTGCCGATCCCAAATCCCTTGAATCCATCACCAATCGCTTCCTTGAATTATTTGAAGATTCCTCCTCTCAACTTTCGCCGATGGAGCCCGTGCCCCTTTCCCCTAAACCCCAGGAAGAAGGTAGCGGGGCCATCTTGGTTCAACCGGGAGATGTCCGCAAGGAGGAGCGCCGTGCGGCTTTACAAGAGGTAAGCTCATTCTTGGCCACCGAGGTCAGGGAACCTATAGGGTTTGTCCGGGCTCAATTGGAGGAAATTACTACGGAAGCCCATTTGGATTTTGATTCCCAGACCAGGGTCGAAAATGCCATGCGAGACATGATCCGTTTGGAAACGGTTCTTAATGAAATTCTCGATTTTGCCAAGCCGATAGAGTTAGATCGCCGGATGTGCCGGGTTCAAGATTTAATCGAGGTGGCCTTATCATTGGTTTCAACCGACCTCAGAGTGAACCGTATCGAGGTTTTGAAAAAAGTCCCTTCGCGAATGGCGCAGGTACGGTGGGATGAGGCAAAAATGCAGTATGTGTTTCTCTGTATATTTAAAAATGCGATTGAAGCCATGTCACCAGGCGGGCATTTGAAAATTGAAGTCATGCTGACACGCGCTCGAAAGCAGGACCTGCAAATTACTATTGAAAATGACGGAGTTCCCATCCCCCCGGAACTGGTGGAAAAGGTATTTGAACCCTATTTCACGACGAAGCGTTCGGGTACCGGATTAGGTCTGGCAACCGTGAAAAAGGTCGTTGAGGAGCATGGCGGGCAAATTACCATTGCGAGCGCTCAAGACCAGGGCACGACGGTAACCATTCGCATGCCCCCTCCCCGCACTCGGACCCCGTATCGTGCTCGTCGTCCCATACGACGGACCAGATGAAGTCTCAGGTTTTTTTAGGATGTTGATTTCTTGGCATTTTTAACTAAATGCTTGACACACTCAGCCAATCTGAATAAGATTCCGATTCCTTCTACTGAAAACATGTCAAATTGAAAAGTCACGAACTATTTTTACACTGTCATAACCAACAAAGGAGCGGTCTTATGAAAGGGATTGGAATTCTTCTTGGAACGTTGGGTGTGAGCGCCTTTACCCTGTCAATGGCCTTCGCCAATCCGGGTCTGTTGCCGGCTCATCCTGGCTACCCTGCCAAAGGGGTATCTCCTGCGACGGGACAAAGCACTGCCAATGATCCAGGCCAAACGAATGCAACGGGCACCGGAACCCTAGAGGCCTCCCAGGGGTTTGGGTCAGGAAAGGCCGTCATGAATGATGTGGATGATCCGAACCGTGCCCGCATTCTAAAATCAGAGGGTGCAGGTCGGTTGCCGAATGTTGAGGGTCCTTTGAACATGGTTAAGCCTAATCCAGCAGGGGCCACATCAACGGTTATCAAGTAACATCGAATACTTTTTTTATACATTCGCCTGTACGGATTTAGGGAAGGGGGGTGCTTTGGCACCCCCTTTTTTTTATGAGCGGATGGTTTTCAAGTGAGCCTCACTCATGGTCAAACGGAAGGACACCGCCCTATCACGCCTTATTAAAGACCGCATTCGGTCAGAAGGGCCCATGACTTTTCGAAATTTCATGGCAGCCTCTCTCTACGACCCCAGCTATGGTTTCTATACTGAAGGGCCAAACATTGGTTCCCCTGAAGGCCCGTTTGACACCAACGTCAAATTTCCCGCGTTTGCCTTCGCGTTAGCCCAGGCGGTGAAGCAGGTTGATTTCATCCTTGGCGCGGGTACGCGGATCCTTGAAATAGGAGGAGGGACCGGGCAGTTAGGACAATCCATTCTAAAATTCTTAGGGGGCCAACGAGAATATATTGTGATAGACCCCAGTTCAGGACTACGCGCCAGGCAAGATGAGGCGGGGCTCAAAGCAGTTGAAGACTTGGCGCAAGTCTCCCCAGGACCCACTGTGGTTTTTGGCAATGAGTTCCTGGATGCTTTACCGGTTCACAAAGTCATGGGTACCGGCGAAGGAGATGTTCTGGAATTTTTTGTCGATCTGGATGAAGCCGGAGAATTATGTGAGATTCCTCAGGCACCATCTACTCCAGCCTTGAAAGCCAGGCTTAAAGCATTAAATATTTCATTGGGGCGGGGGCAGGTAGGAGAAATTTGTCTCGAATTGCGATCTTTTTTTCAAAAAATAAGACCGGTGGTGGATCCCGGTTACCTCATTTTTATTGATTATGGAGATATAGCGTCGAATCTGTATTCCTATCAGCGACGCAATGGAACTCTACGGTCTTATTACCACCAGCATCAAATTCACGATATCTTTTATGCCCTGGGGGAGCAGGATTTGACCGCGGATGTGGATTTCACGGCTGTCATTCATGAGGCTCGGGCTGTAGGTTTTGTCGGAGGGACGCTATTGTCTCAGGGAAACTGGTTAAGGAATCTTGGTATTCAACGCTATACAAGGGATAAAAAGGCATTGGATGTAATTGAACACGAAGTGAATGTGTTAACGAAAATTTCTCAACTGGGGTCGGCCTTCGATGTCCTGATCTTGCAAACCAAAGGATTGCCGGTTGGTCCCGGGGTGGTGAGTGAGACTGAGACTGTCAAAATTTCCCATAGGCCGCCAGGTTCCCCTACAGTTTCGATCGATACTCTGGAGTAATCGCATCGAGTGTGTGAGGTGGGGGTTCCTCATGTTATGTTTCTCCCATAGTGCAGTCCAAATTTTTTTCAATCATGGGTTGCATGTTCCCATCAAAATGCATGGGGTATTTGTCAAAATCATACAAAATATTGTACACTCGCCGAATTCATAGAAATATATTCCGCCAAACTCTTCATTTCCGCATTCATTTTTGTCCTTAACACAGGTTTTTTCAGGTCCATTGATCACGTGGCATACGTGATGCATTTGCACATGTATTGAATTCGAAGGAAGCAGGAGGCTTTCACAAGGAGGTTAGGATTATGAATTGTGCACGATGTAATGGACTCATGGTGGTGGATGATTGTTTGGATGTGAAAGGAGGGATGGGAGAACTTTGGATTAAGGCCTATCGATGTGTCATGTGTGGAAATCTCACGGATCCCGTCATTAATCAACATCGTGATGGGCAATTACCGGCGCCGGTCCTCCCTTTCCGGAAACGGCTGCGACGCGCTCCCCGAACACCTGTTGCTCGTTTGACGGCCTAGATGGTGGACTAGGGCTCTCAGCAACATTAGGTGGGATCTTTTGGGCTCAACATCTGACTTTTCGGCTGAACACGAGAAGTCCCCTGGATGGCAAGACTTGATTATCTTACTGGCATTTTTGACATTCCTTAAGCGAATGAAATAAGAAAGCCGTTCTTTACCCGGCTTTGCCGCGCGGCGGTTGATCTATGTGAAATGTAGGACAGCTTCTGTGTTTTCCCAGGTCTTTTCCTGGGGGAAATTTCTCCCAGCAAGAAAGATCGCCTTCCTCATTTAATCCTCTCCGGGTTCCCTGCGATTGTTTTCAAAGACGGTTCTGAGGGAGAACCATTTGAGTTTCTCTCAGGATCTTGTTTTAATCAGTTGGTATTTCCTCCAGATATCTACGTGTGTTCTTCCTCATTATTAGGAAAAAGTTGATTTTTACCAGCCAACAAATCATGCTCCTCGTCCTGCTTGCAGGGCTCCTCGTTTTTTTTATTTGGGAACGATGGCGGTATGACCTTGTGGCCCTTGCAGCACTGCTGCTGGCCGTTGTTGGGGGGCTGGTTCCATCGGAAGAAGCGTTTTTGGGGTTCGGCCATCCCGCTGTGATCACCGTGGCGGCGGTATTAATTATCAGTAAGGCCCTCAGTAATGCCGGAGCCGTTGAAGTTCTCACCCGATATGTCAGAGTCGCCACGCGTTCCCCGTCCCTTCATGTGGCGGTACTGTCCACTCTGGGTGGGCTCATTTCCACTGTTATGAATAATGTCGGAGCCCTTGCCCTACTAATGCCCGTGGCCATGCAGTCCTCCATTGAAGCCAAACGGTCTCCTGCCGTGGTGTTGATGCCTTTGGCATTTGGAAGCATCCTGGGGGGAATGGTGACGCTCATTGGTACCCCACCTAACATCATTGTCGCCAACTACCGGGCAGAAATTATGGGACAACCGTTTTCCATGTTTGATTTTACTCCCGTAGGAGGGATGGTCGCCCTGGTGGGCATTGTTTTTGTTGCATTCATTGGGTGGCACTTTATTCCGCGTGCCCGGCGTTCAAAAAATGCTCCACAGGACCTTTTTCAGATCCAAGAATATGTGACGGAAGGAAAAGTGGTTCCGGGATCCAAGGCCATTGGAAAATCTCTCATTGAATTGGAAGCCGCGACTGATGACTCGGATGTGCAAATCATTGGGTTAATCCGAGGTGAACAGTCCATCCGTGGCGCCGCCTGGCGCGAACGAATTGAGGAAGGAGATGTTCTCATCCTAGAGGCCGGACCTCAGGGGATGAACAAATTTGTGTCGGCTTTGGGGTTGGAATTAACTGGGACCCAACCCCAGGAAGAAGTGTCAGGGGCTGATGGGCAAGCGGTCAAAAAGAAAAAAGAAGAGGATACTCTTCTGGAGGCGGTGGTCCCTCCGGACCGGTCATGGTTGGTTGGGCGGTTGGCCGGAACCCTTAAGCTTCAAAGTCGATTCGGAGTCACCTTATTAGGGGTTTCCCGACAGGGCACTCCTTACCGTGGACGATTAAAAGAGTTTCGATTCAAGGCGGGGGATGTGCTTCTCCTGCAAGGGGACAAAGAACGAATCTTCGAGGTGATCGGATTGCTGGGGTGCTTGCCTTTGGCGGAACGGGGCATTCAATTAAATAAGCCCCGGCTCGCCTGGTGGGCCGGGGGAATATTCGGCTTGAGCTTAGCAAGTTCCATGATAGGGGTTCTGGAATTGCCCATTGCCCTCACCGGTGCGGCTTTAGCCATGGTGTTGCTCTCGATTGTTTCTCCCAGAGATGTGTATCAATCCATAGACTGGCCGGTGTTGGTATTATTGGGCGCGATGATTCCCATTGGCCGGGCGATAGAACACAGTGGAGTAAGTACTATCCTGGCAGAGTTATTAGTGGGCCTCACCGCAGGGTTTCCCCCTGTTGTCCTCCTAGGGGTCATTATGGTCCTTACCATGACGTTATCCGATGTCATGAATAATGCTGCTACGGCGGTGGTCATGGCGCCTTTAAGTGTGGCAGTTGCTCAAAGCTTAGGGGTTCATCCTGATCCGTTTTTAATGGCGGTAGCCATTGGAGCCTCCTGTGCGTTTTTGACCCCTATCGGGCACCAGAATAATTTGCTGGTTATGGGACCAGGCGGGTATCGATTCGGGGACTATTGGAGGATGGGATTGCCGCTGGAGTTGTTGATTTTATTGATAGGGATCCCCTTATTATCAAGCATATGGCCCTTGGTTCCTCAATAAAGACAATCATTTGGAAAGCTAGAAAATAATGGAATTTCGAATTCAAGAGGGAATCCTTTCTGAACACCTCAATGGACGCAAAGCGAAAAATCCAAAGATTGCCCAGTTGAAATACCACCATTGGGGATTTAGGAGGAATGGGTAGGAAGCGGCCGTGAGTATCAAAACCGAATCTTCTTCGAGTGCCTCTCGTCTCTTTTTCCGTCGCGTGGTCTACATGCCCACCGACCTGGATCCAAGGCGTACCCTCTTGCTTCGTTCAGGAATTGTGCTGGGTTTATTCGTCTTGTTGATTGGGGTGTTATGGGTTGATCGGGACGGGTTATATGATCAACTTGATGGAGAAATGACGTTTGCCGATGTGGTGTATTTTACTATGGTCACGGTTACAACTGTGGGTTATGGGGATATTACCCCAGTGACCACCAGGGCTCGATTGATCGATGCACTCGTCGTTACACCTATCAGAATTTTCATTTTTCTCATCTTTTTGGGCACAGCGTATCAGTTGGCCCTTCGTCAATTCACCGAGGTCTATCGAATGGCAAAACTACAAAACAATTTGCATGAACACGTGGTGGTATGCGGATTTGGGCATACCGGGTATGCTTCCGTCAAAGAATTGCTGGCAAAAGGTACCGATCCTGAGCATATCTTAGTGGTGGAGCCTAGGGAAGACCGGGTGAGGGCGGCCGGGGAACTGGGAGTCGTGGCACTCAAAGGGGATGCGACACAGGAGGGTCTCTTACAACACGGCGCCTTATTAAATAGTGCGAGGGCGGTTATTATTGCCACAGGAAGAGACGACACCAACGCGCTCATTCTATTGACAATCAGGCACTTGAATTCCCAATGCCGGGTTATTGTGAGTGCCAGTGAGGAGGAAAATGTCAAGCTGTTTCGACAGGGAGGAGCCAACGCCATTATTTCGCCTTCCACCTATGGGGGCTATATGCTGGCGGCTGCGGTGGACCAGAAGTATCTGGCCGATTATTTGAAGGACTTTTTGACAGCCGGTGGGCATGTCAATATCGTGGAACAAAAAGTTGGGGAGGAAGACAAAGGGAAAACCGCTATGGATTTACAACCGAATGTGCTTCTCCGGGTATATCGACAGAATACCGTCATGTCGCCCTGGGAGTTTCAAAACGGGGAACGTCTGGAAGCAGGAGATGTAATTGTATTGTTTCGTTCCGGTCCAACAGAAAAAGCTTCGTAGCTTTTGAATCGAGTGAGAGTGATTACGCCAACAGAGCCAAGCCATTATCCAGGACCAGAGCTAAGCCCACCAATCCGATCACCACGGCTACTCCTTTTCTCAGATGAGCCGTTGAGACCGTTCGTGTGAGTTGCGATCCAAACCATAGTCCAAGAAAACTGCCGGTCAGGAGTAAACCCGTTATTAGAATATGTAAATGAGCCATGTTCAAATGGCCGATGACTCCTCCCAAAGAAATAAGGGAAATAATGAGGAAGGAGGTTCCTATCGCTAATCGAATAGGAAATTCCAACAGAAACATCAAGGTGGGCACAATGAGAAATCCCCCTCCGATCCCGAAAAAACCGGTCAGGAGTCCTACCCCCCAGCCGATGGCTAACGCTTTAAAGGCGCATTTCCAGGTAAATCGCTGAGCACACCCGGTCTCAGAAGGTGTGGAAGGAGAGCTTTGTTGCTGCCAAAAGGTCCAGAGGCTGATCACTAATAGAAGGTTCCCGAAAAGGAACAACACAACCGATTCAGGAACGAGTTGGTGACCATGTGCTCCGACCCAGGCCCCGATCATTCCCGTAAAGCTAAATAAAAGGGCTGCGGTAAGATGGACGTGTTGATGTCGACTCTCCTTCCAAGCTCCAAACAAAGCGGAACAGCCAACCACAATTAATGAAAGGGCTGTCGCTTTTTGCACAGGCAGCCTAACTACATACACCAGTAGCGGAATCGCAATCAGAGAACCCCCGCCTCCGGTGGCACCGAGTAGAAGGCCCACCAATCCTCCGGAAAGGAGGGCTAATCCGATTTGCCAGTATGAAAGGTCTTCAGCCAAGTGACGAAGGCGTGGAGAGAAAGTAATGGTAGTAGTTAGAATGTCATTACCCTAGCATAGAACGTATACACAGAAAAGAAACCGACTGGATTTAGTTGATGGTCACCGGTTAATGATGAAAGCAAGAGACCATACCCGACTTTTTTCATTCTTGATTGGTAGAGGGGGTGGAAACGGCAGGGAAAACCACTGAAGCAAAAGCCTCACGGACTCACCCAATATGCAATGGGAGCAAAGCTTTAGGAGGCCAAAATAATTTCCGTTACTGAGAAACTATACGGGTCGAGGGTTCTTTTGCTGGGATAGGGGAAGTAGGATGTAAAACGTACTCCCTTTGCCCATTTCACTGTCAACTCGAATTTGTCCATGGTGAAGATCAACGGCATCTTTCACAATTTTGGTTCCGAGACCCGTTCCTTCCTTTTTGGTGCTAATGGCCTGAGAAGTAAAGAGGCGATCTCGAACGTCCGATGGCATACCTCTCCCGGTATCGGCTACAACCAGCTCTACCGTATCGGGATGCGGTCCCGTCGATCCGCTGATCGTGACTGATCCTCCACGGGGCACTTCGGGAATGGCATTGTTGATGAGATTGTACAAGGCATTAAACAATCGACGTTCATCGGCATCGATGACCGGCAAAAGATCAAGTCGGTCGGTCAGGAGGGTAATACCTTTTTCCGCAGCGTATGTGCGGAGAGTATCGAGGACTCCATCCACGATATCTTTTATGCAACAGGGTGTGAAATGTGGAGGACTGGTAACCCCTTTGACGGCATCCGCAATTTCTCGCACCCGGTCCTGTATGCGGCGGGCATTGGTGACGATCATTCGTATCAAATCCAAGCTGTTGGCATAACTGGTCTCTGCCCCCTTGGCCTTTTCTTTGATTAACGTCGGAAACTGTTCGTCCAATTCATCCTTTAATAAATCTGCACCCGATAAGACGGGCATTAACATATTTTTGATATCGTGTCCGATATCTCCAAGAACTCTGGTTACTTCTGCGAGTTTCGCTTCCTCTAATAATTGGGCGGCCATCCGCTTCTTCTCGGTGATGTCCTGAAACGTGACTACGGCCCCTGCTAATTTCCCCAGGTCATCCCAGATCGGCGTGCTCGTATACTGAGCGGGAAAGCCTGTCCCATCCTTTCTCCAAAACATCTCATCGACTCCCTGATGGACGAGACCGTCTTTGTAGGCGCCATAAATGGGGCACTCCTCTTGAGGGTAGGGGCTGCCATCTGCTTTGGTATGATGCCAGAGCGAATGGCTTGGTTGTCCAATTAACTCCTGTGAGCTATAACCGAGCAGGGCGGCGGCGGCCGGATTCACAAAGGTATGCCGACCGGTCAAGTCAAGACCAAAAATCCCTTCACCTGCGGCACTGAGAATTCGATCGGTGTGCAGTCGAAGTTCATTAAGGGCTCGTTCCGCCGCTTTGCGTTCGGAAATATCTCGAAACGTCACGACGGCGCCGACAAGCGTTCCTTGCTCATTCTTCATCGGGGTGCTGGAATATTCTGCGGGAAAGCATGTGCCGTCTTTACGCCAGAAGACTTCTGTGTCCCCATGATGGGCATGCCCGCCTTTATACGCCTTATAAATCGGACATTCATCTTTGGGGTAGGGGCGGCCATCCGCTTTGGTATGATGCCAAAGGGCATGAGCATACTGTCCGATCAATTCCTGTGGGGTATAACCCAGCATGGCGGCGGCGGCAGGATTGACAAAGTCGGTCTTTCCCTCCACATTCAATCCCACGATTCCTTCCCCCGCGGCTTCTAGTATGAGCGCATTTTGCCGTTCCAAATTGAGAATTGCTTGACGAGCCAGGTGGCGTTCACGTTCATCCCGGACAAACGCGCAAATATAGTCTTGTCCATCGAAGGAAAAATTTTTGCAAGAAACTTGAACGGGAATAAGTTCTCCCGATTTACTCTGAAGCTTAGATTCGAAGCTTTGGAGGTTTCCGGATTTGAGGTGGTCCCAGTGGTCTGGCCACGCCTCAGGTGGCAGGCTGGAACAAAAGGTATGAACCTTCATACCCTCCATTTCCTCAGAGGAATAGCCTAATAGTTGTCTAGCGACCGAATTGACCCGATGGCACCGGCTATCTTTGTCTACCCAGAAAATAGCATCAGGGGCATTCAGGATGGTGAAGTGCGCCAATTGGGCATCTCGATCAATATCCTTTGGAACGTCGGCCATCGTGTTCTCAATAAAGGACCGGTGTCTATGACACCGGTCCTTGGGATGGGTTCGTTGGACGAGAACTCAAGAACATTGTAGCCTGCTCTTGGTTCATTGAGCCAAAGTCCGGATGTACTGAATCAACTGCCAGATTTGGTCATCGGGCATCCCGGAAAAAGCCATCATGCCGGTTCCTGGAGACCCGTTTTTAATGATCCAATACAACTGTCCGTCGGAAATACCTTTCATCGTCTCTCCACACGTAAAGTTTCGAGGATGAGGGTTTAATGCGGCTCCCATTGGTCCATTGCCATCTCCCTTGGCTCCATGACATTGTATGCAAGCCAGGGGTTGAGCGGTTTCGTGAAATAGTTTTTCCCCCGCCTTGATGTGCTCTTGTGAGCCAGGCAGTGGATTGGTCAGATGGCGATATTTACCAGGCGCCTGTGTGGTCTTACGTGGTTGCGGACAGACTCCTGAGGGCCCACCTGATGGTGTCGCTGCACTGGCTACCTCTGGTGCACCTTTAAATGTGGCCTTCAAATACGCAATCACATCGGCGACGCCTTGTTTCCCGCCAATGGTCAGTCCCCAATAGGGCATCAAGCTCGATTTGCCTACGCCCTTTCCCCCGTAATAAATCACGTTAAACAGATAATCGAGAGGAATTTTATCAAAGGGAAGATTGGCATGAACCGCGGGCTTTGGCTCCAGACCTGAAGCGGCCGGACCATCCCCCTTGCCCTCCGCTCCGTGACATTGCGCGCAATACTCTTTGTAAATGGTTGCCCCCCTTTCGACGTTTGGGTGATCGAACTCTGAGCTTTTCCACGGTTCGTGATAGGGGAAATCGTCATTCCCTCTGGTGGCAATAAACCCTGTCACATAACGAAGGCCCAGCTCACTGACGTCCCCAACAAATTCTCCACTATGTGGCACAAAGTCTGGAGGATTGGAGTTAAAACGATAAATCCAATCGGCCTTCAGCCTTTTCCCCGAGTTAAAGAATGAGGTGCTTTGCGGGCCTCCCACTTTTTTCCCATCCACCATAATCTGATGGCAGCCAATGCAGGAATGTTGGGTGAAGATTTCCTCCCCAAACTTCGCCTCCTGTCGACTGAAGGTGGTCATATCAATGGCTTGTGGTTTCACACGCGGATCCTGAAGGTGTGTTTCAAAATAGTCGGCAAGCCCTTCCGCTTCCTCCTGAGAGACGGTCATATGCTGGTCAGCCTGTTGATCCTGATCCCAGCGGTATCCCTTGGCATACAACATCGGTTCTTTTCCTGTGAGGTATCCTATCACCCAATCACGTTGAAACTTACTACCCCCCCACATGAGATCAGGTGCCTTCAAATTGAATCGGCTCTCTCCCTTCCCCTGAAATTTATGGCAGGTTGAACACGTGGTGTTGATCAGTGATTCCGCCTTCTGTCCTTCGGCGGCAAAGAGAGAGAAGGGGAAAAGAAGGCAGAGAAGGATACCCACCATGAGTAGCAGAGCATGGTCTGGAGCCTTGAAGTGGACATTCCTCATGTGAGTCATTGTGAAACCCTCCATAAAAAATTTGTTAAAAAATAGAGAAGCAGCCCTCTTCGTGTCTGGGGCGCGTTTTTCAAAAAGAATGGTTGCTGAGGTTTCCTGAGGAAAATCTCCCCACCAGAACAATCATACTGTTGGGGTAAATTGCCCCACTTAACCAAAATTTCCTTCTTTAAGATCGTTAGCGCAAAATCAACACCAAAACAAAATCCTCAAACAGACCTCTCATTTTATCTTATCTATAAGGGAAGAGGCCTGTTTGACTAACTAAGGGAGGCAATAAGAAAAGTCTCTCATTTATAAATGACTGATCTCCCGTTGCTCCATGCCCTTGGCGACGGCGGTGAGTAGTTTTTCTTTATCTACCGGTTTGACTAAATAATCAATGACCCCTCTCTGTATCAAGGAAGTGGCCATGTTCAGATCGGGGAATCCCGTGAGCACAATTAAGGGTACATGGGGAAATTCTTTTTGAAAATATTGTATGGCCTCCAGGCCGTTTAATTTTGGCATACGAATGTCAGTGAGAATAACATCTAACAACAAAGGGTTCTCTCCACTTTTGATCTCTTGAACCGCTTGTTCTCCGTCTTCCGCCTCAACAACATCGTATCCTGCTTTTTCCAATGTCATGCTGACGACCTTCCGAACATCCGGTTCATCGTCCACGACCAAAACCCGACCTAAGGTGTTCTGACCACCAAACATCGCCCCTGTTGCTGATCGTTTTGCCGCTTGTACCATTGGTCTCCTCCTTCAGAGATAATTAAGTAAATAATGGGCTGGCTTCCTGTTTATTTCTTCTGTAGGTTTATAGCAGCAAGGGTAATGCCATATTTTCTAATAAAATAGAATAATAAAATTCATTAACTATCAATGATTTACTATTAAATTGAGTACTACTTGATCGGAAAAAGGCTTTAAATGTTAAGGTCTTGTTAACCGACAAGGCTAACAAGTTAACGCTATGACAAATTGTGTAAATAGGAAAATGATACGCTGTTTGTTTGGCCCAATGAGGAAAGTATTGAGTATTTACTCTGGAGAGCTGAGAAAGCCGCCCGTGAGGTTAAACACATTGCTGAACCCGTGTTGAAGAAGAATGCGTGCGGCGAGATAGCCGCGTAAGCCCACCCGGCAATAGACCACGGTGTCTTCTGTGGGATCGAGTTCCTGAAGATGGTCTCTCAAGTCATCCACCGGAACGAGGCGGGCTTGCGGGAAATGCGCTTCCTGGTACTCGCCAGGTGTTCGGACATCTAATAATTGAAGAGTGGAATTGTTCGCCAATTTCTTGTGTAATTCCTCTCCGGTAATCGTCTTCACTTCTCCGCGCAAAGTATTGGCTGCCACGAACCCGGCCATAATGACCGGGCTCTTGGCGGAATTAAATTGGGGGGCGTAAGCCAGATCCAATTGCTCCAAATCCTGAACTTTCATGCCGGCGTGCAAGGCGGTGGCTAATATATCAATCCGTTTATCCACACCCTTTTCTCCCACGATCTGAGCCCCTAATAATTTTCCGGTTGGTTCTTCAACGATTAGCTTAATGTGAAGAGCTTCTGCCCCTGGATAGTAGCCTGCATGGTCTAGGGGATGGGTCAAAGAAACAAAATAGCGTAAGCCGTGCATTTTGGCTTCCTGTTCAGTGAGCCCTGTTTTACCGGCCGTGATGCCCATACTCTCCACAATAGCCGTCCCGAGCGCTCCGTGAAATCGTAAGTCTCCACCGGCAGCATTGGCTCCGGCCACCCGTCCTTGTTTATTCGCGGGTCCGGCTAAAGGAATCCGTGTCGGTTTCCCGGTAACCAAATGAATGGTTTCCACCGCGTCGCCTGCCGCATAGATATTCGGATCGGAAGTCTGCTGACGGTCGTTGACCACAATGCCGCCTGACTCACCGATACCAAGTCCGGCATCTCGGGCAAGTTGTAATTCTGGACGAACCCCGATCGAGAGAATAGCCATATCCATGGGAAGACGAATTCCGCTTTCCAACTCGGCGACCTCTGCCAGCTCTCCACTGGGATAAAAACCATTAATTCCATCGCCGACGATGATCTCCACATGTTTTTCCTGTAAGTGAGCCGCTACGAATTTGGCCATTTCAGGATCAAAGGGAGGAAGAATTTGTGAAGCCTTTTCCACAATCGTCACCTTCCGACCCCGGTTCATGAGGGCCTCAGCCGTTTCCAGTCCAATAAACCCGCCACCAATGATCAACACCTGACGGGTGGGGTAGTTTGCGAGAAAAGTTCGGATGGAGTCGGAATCGGGGACGGTTTTGACCGTAAAGATATTTTTGGCCTGAATGCCGGGGATGTTGGGTACAATGGCCCCCGCTCCGGGAGCCAAAATTAATGTGTCATACGGGTGGAAAGTGATTTCTTGCGTCATCAGATTTTTCACACGGAGACATTTGCCGGATCGATCAATATTGAGGACTTCGTGCAGCGCATGCACTCGGACTCTGAAACGTTTCCAGAATCGTTCGGGAGATTGCAGCAGGAGATCATCACGATCCCGGATGGTGTCGCCCACGTAATAGGGCAGTCCGCAATTGGCAAAAGAGACATAGGGCCCTTTTTCAAATATCGTAATGTTGGCGGATTCGTTGGTCCTTCGGGCTTTGGCGGCGGCACTGGCCCCTCCGGCGACCCCTCCGACGATGAGGATGTTATGAGACATGTATGTACTCCAATTCTGAATGGAGGCTCAGGCCACTAAGTGCACTTTGACTAAATTTGTGCCCAACGAGGAGCCCAAGCGTTCACCCGTTACAATGACCACCAGTTGTCCCGCATTCAGCAGGTCTTGCTCTTTGAGGCGATCCTGAGCAAGCCGGATTCGCTCGTCGGTGTCGTCAATTTGTGGGAACAGCACAGGAATCACTCCCCACGCCAGGGCTAACCGGCAGGTGACGGTTTGTGAAGGTGTGAGCGCGATGATGGGCACGGTCGGTCGATTACTGGACAGCATCAGGGCGGTATGTCCGGATTCGGTAAAGACCACAATAGCCTGAGCACCGACTTTTTGGGCGAGGGACACGGCGGTTTGGCAGATGGCCGTTGGGGTGGTGAAATGGGACGTGGGCGGTGCCGGAAATTGGGTGTGGCCATGGGAGGATTCAGATTCAGTTTTGCGAATAATCCGGTCCATAACCTGGACGGATTCCAGTGGGTACCTGCCGGTGGAGGTTTCGGCGGATAACATCACGGCGTCGGTTCCATCTAATACCGCATTCGCAATGTCGGAGGCTTCGGCACGGGAAGGAAAGGGATTCCGTGTCATCGACTCGAGCATTTGGGTGGCGGTGATAACGGGTTTGGCTTTTTGATTAGCCAACGCAATGATGCGCTTTTGTAGAAGCGGCACCTCTTCAGGGCTCATTTCCAAAGCCAAATCGCCTCTGGCAATCATCACGCCATCCGCTGTGTCCAGTATGTCCGTGATGCATGCAATGGCCTCGGGCCGTTCAATTTTCGCGATAACGGGAATGTTTTTTCCTCTCTTCTCTATAGCGGTTTTCACGGTTTGAATATCCTGTGGATGGCGTACGAAAGAAAGTGCCACATAGTCCACCTGAAGGTCCAATCCGAATTGTAGATCCCCGGCATCTTTTTCTGTGAACCCAGGGATCTCCAGAGGGAGCCCGGGAAAATTCACCCCCTTATGGGAGGTGACGGTCCCCCCGACCACCACGGTACAGACCAGTCGATCATCTTCCTGTGTTTGTACGTGGAGTATAAGGTTTCCATCATCGATCAATAAAACCTGTCCGGCCTTCATTCCCTTGGGGAAGGTCTGCAACTCGAGTGGAAGTTCGTCGTCTTTAGGGAGACCCGATTGGCTACGTGAAACTTGGGATGAACGTGGAACCAGAGAAACATTTTGGTCTCGCGATAGCTGTATTCCTTCTTGAGGAATATTGCCCACGCGGATTTTTGGACCGGCCAAATCGAGCAGGATGGCGAGCGGGATCTTTTTCTGATGGGAAAGTTGGCGAAGGCGGTGAATAGTCGTTTTGTGCCATTCCATGTTCCCGTGAGACATATTGAATCTGGCCACATTGATACCTGCATCAAGGAGGTGGTGCAAATTTTCCGTGGAAGCGGTTGCAGGCCCAATTGTGGCTACGATTTTAACGTGGCGCATTGGATAACGGGAGTGATTGTGCTGAACGTATTTGAAGAATGTTTTGTAAATGATGAAGAAGATTCTTGGTAACTGAGGTCAATGATTCTTTAGGGCATAGTGAAATTTCAGGCTGAGTCTGTTGGCTTCCAGGAACAAGATAACCCGGATGAAAAGATTTTATGGAGAAAGTGTTCGGAGGAAGGACAGGAGATCATTCAATTCCGAATGGTTCAGATAATCCTTCCAGGAAGGCATCGCAGTTCCAGGACGCCCATTTCGAATCGTATCCAAAATGGCTGCATCTGATTTTTCCCTTAATAAGGTGAGGTTTGCGGCAGGTGGAATAAGAGTCTGTCCAATGGGCCCATCTCCTTTGCCGCCTGCCCCGTGACAAGTGGGACAATGCTGATCGTAAAGGGTTTTCCCTTTGTGGGGGTCTCCTGGAGAACTTTGGGCTTGATCAGCTATGACGTTGGGACCCTCAGGTTGAGTCGAATGAGTGGAGGGTGAATTCTGGATAGAATTTTGACTGAGGAGATAATCTACCAAAGGAGAAATCTGCTCATCAGGAATGGGACACCCAAAAGACTGGTTCATTTTTTGAACGATTTCCGTCCATTGTTCCTTGGGATGAGGCGGTTGCATATAAATATACTCTGCCGAATGACAGATTAAGCAGTAACTGTTAGCGAGTTGACTGCCGGGAGCAGATTGAAACGATATGGGGTCCGAAGGAAGGTTCAACGTTGAAATTTCCCCGCGATCCTTGGCAACCGCCCGCTCGCAAAAGATCATCGGGACCGTCAGGAACACAAACAGGAAAAGGTGCATACGGTTCATGGGGCGGCCTTAGGTTGCATGAATAGTGACGGTTTCAATGGTATTGCGCAGATATCCACTCGGATTCCATCGTGGGCTGAAACGCTGTGATTCTCCTATGCGATTGATCGCGAGTGCTTGAAGAGTATACGAACGTCCGGACTCTGGAGTAAATTTCGTTTCCCAGGGGCGAAAGCTGAAGTCCCCATAATCTGTTCCCAGTCTGGCGGATCGCCATTGTTGGCCACCATCCATGGAGAATAGCACACGATCGATGCCATGACCCTGGTCAAAGGCAATGCCTTTGATGGTAAGGGCTTCTCCTCCGGGAACAGTTCGGTCATTTTCCATATTGGTGATAAAACAGCGAACCGTCATTTTGCCAATTGGAACCGTGCTTGTGAGAGCTTCTCCGGGTTCTGCACAGTGACAGGCATTTGCCGGCAGGCGATAAGCCTTGGACGTCCAAAAATTTTCATCCGCCTCATTCAGCGCTTCAACATCATTCAGCATTTTTACCCAATAGGTGGCAAACCATCCAGGCACGACGAGGCGAAGAGGGAACCCGTTCAGCATAGGTAGAGGCTCACCATTCATGGAATGGGCCACCAGCACCTCTTTCTGAAGCGCATCGTCAAGATTCAAGGATTTTCGAAAGTCGGGGGTGGCCTCTGCGACAGGTTGATCGAGTCCGTCGAATCGAACCTGCCTGACATCGTCTTCGATTCCTGCCTTTTGAAGCAGATCGCGGAGCCTGATCCCTTTCCATTTGGCATTTCCCATTGCCCCATTTCCCCATTGTCCTCCGGGTACTCGGGGTTGGAAATACCCGCGACTATTGCCCCCGCATTGGCAGACTGCCGCAATTTCCACTTGTTCGAATTGAGTCTGTAAATCATGAAGACTCAAGGAAAGCGGGTCCTTCACCCGGCCCCGAATGGTCAGTCGAAACGTGTCCGCATCGATTTCCTGGGGAATGTTCGCAAGATGCCAGCGGACAAAAAATGCATCATTGGGTGTGAAGATGTGCTCATTAAAAATTGAAAAAGGCGTTTCTAATTGGGGAGGCCTCGTGGTCATCACCATGAGCGGCCGCTTTTGGGGAAACGCCACTAACGGACGGCGCCCCCGCTCGAAAGGAAGGTCCACATACCCGTCAGGATTGGAAGCTTGATTGCCTAAAAGAAGTTGGGGATGAAGGAGACCGGCAAGGCCAAGAGCCAGGCTTTTCTTTACAAATCCTCGACGGTTGATTCCCGAATGTTGTTTATCCATGGAGTGCTGTCCCTTTCCTGTTCGAGAGGAACGTCAGTGCGAACAGTCCATATTGGTGATCTTGACTGGTAAAAAAAATTCCTGGCAATGAAAGAAGAATGCCGAGCCCCTTGGTTATGAGTGTGGTATTGCCACAGTACGAATATAATGAATGACCTGCCACATCTGGTCAACAGGCATTCCAGAAAACCACATCAATCCCTTTTCTTTCGATCCCTTTGGATAATCTAAGGTGGTTGTCCCTTGAGTCCCCTTTGCCGGATTGGATTCTTTCCGTCACATGGTACTTCCGAATCAGAATGGTACTTGCCATGCGGCTATTCCAAAAAATAATAAATTTTCGTGACAGTGACAACAGGGAGAATCATGCCTTCTCCTTCCTTGACGGTGGAAAAATCATACATGAACGATTCTTCAGGAATAAGTTTCCCGACGAAGAGAATGGTGATTGGGACCTGTTCATTGGAGGAACGTTTTTTCTCAAGCACTGTTAATAAATCAGACGAGGGCACTGCCACCATCTCCGAGGGCTGATTGGCAATTTTGAATCGAACGATTCCCCAAGGCGAGGGGAGTTGCCTGGGCCCGATTGCCACACCAAATCCTTTGTGCTGGGTCCGATAGCTGGTGAGGTCTCCGTCCCAGAGAAAAGCCACCGATTCATTCGCTGTGGAGTTCCCGATTCGGGCCGTATCGCGTTTTTCCATCTCATCAAAAAGCCGATCATACCGTTCCTCAACATTCGACCCAAAGAGATACTTCCAGTCCGGAGGCTGCCCTTCCACTTTTTTGAGGAACATATCAAGGGTCGCAGCATCGTTCAGAAAGATGGTTCCTTCAGGGACAAATGTTTTCAACGGCTTCCCTTCGGTTATTGAGAGGGGCCTAACGCCATCTGGTAGGTCATTCCCCAATGCCCGGGACGGACCACCATAAAGCGGTGGAAGGAGAAGAATACAGAAGAGAATTTTTGCGAAATGAAAGGGTGGCCAGGTCATAAACTATTCTCCCTCGGAAACACCTCTACTTTGAATGAATTCGTTATTTTCCTGTTCAATGTCCATTGCTCGGTTTGTCAAAATATGTAATGGGCACCTATCCAGACATTAGTGTTCAAGACTTTTTCAGCTTCGAAACTGACTTTGCGGCGAGAATGTTGCACTCCTACGATAACACTGAATCCTTGATGCCATTTCTTTCTGACTTCAAAATCCCCTTGCACGATGTCCTCATGAGCGTCATTGCGTTCATCTTCCGTTAAATCGCTGGTGAAGAGGTTTCGCTCATAATGGAAGGCCAAGTTGATAAAGGTAGATTGCAATGTTCCCCATTCTAATTCTGAAGACACGTAGTGGTTCACATACGAAACGTCATCCTTGAACCTGGGTTGATTTCTGCCTTTTGCCAGTCCCCGTTCAAAATGGTATCCAAGAAACCATCCAAGGGTGGGTGAAATGTCCCACTCCACATGAGGGCCGATAGTCCAGAAATGAGTATCACGTTGCGTGAAGTCCCGATTATACAGTCGGACTCCGTATCGAGTAAGGGCGCGAACCCGGAGGGTTTCGGAGATGGCTTTTTCAAGAGTAGCTGTTCCAAAGTGAGTGGTGACGCGTTCATCGGCTGCTGTCTGAGTTCCTGATCGGTTTTCAATATTCCTTCCCAGGAATAAGCCAGGGCCAAAATGATAACGGACGCTGACTTGAGAATGTGAGGGAAGACCCTGTGTGAGCCCAAGGCCGAAGGTTGCATGACTGAAATTGGACTGGTCAGTAAAGATGAACCCTTGCCCGCGTGCCTCTACGGTCGTTTTGCCCATCCCTGTTGTCCACATTCGCCTGAGGATCACCTCAGGTTCGAACACCCAATCATCCCCCTGGTCCGTTACGTCCAAGACAGGCTGAGTAGGATCTTCATCAACGGAAAGCCGTTGTGATGCCGAAAAAACGGAAGCATCATCGGTATAAAATATTTTTCCGTCCGTTTCGATCTGCCAGTTGGCCAGACATAGAGTTGGAAACAAGAGAGTGGAAAGTGCCCAAACCCCACCACCAAAAACCCAAGAAACTCTTTGAGTTTTTCTGTATGTTATCCGGGCGAATTTCATGGATAGGTTCTGCTGGGCAATCGATTCCTATCCTTCTCGCTATCCCGAAAGGACAGATTTTTCCCCAGGAGAGTATCCCGATAACCCGCCAGCGAGTAATGAAGTAATTTAGCGGAGGGACGTTGCGGCTAAAAAACCACTCTCCTAACAGGGTTGACCATTGAAAAGGCAGGGTTTGTACCGGGTTACATCGAACTCGGTTTCTTCCTGATAGACCAGTTCATTCCCGTTCACTCCATCCAGTTGGGGATCGTTAAACATCGTGTGGTTCCACCAATAAAACAATGGATGCTCCGGAAGGTAATACACGGGATTTCCATAGGAGCTTCGGATGTGATCCTGGACGGTTCGCCCGGTGACGTAATCCACCTTCCCATTGCCTTCAAGGGAATAGAGGGAAAGGAACAGACGGGATTCCTGATCATAGATTTCGTCGATCCGCTGACTATCATCGGGCTCGGGGGGCAGGGTTGGCACTGCGGACTGCACCGAAACACTAAGAGGGCCATGGAGCAGCCAGGCACTGAAGACAAGTACAGACAATCCGTTCATACGCAATGTCCTCCTTATGTTAACCGTGCTTCAGGATGACCCCACAAGCGAGGCCACCCCTGCATCGGCTATTCAACCCTATTTCACGACGGCAATTCCATGTGGATCAGCCGTTTCTTTCCCGTCCACTTTATTGGTGATTGGGGCAATGCCTACCATCGTTCCGCTTTTCCCGTCATTCATGACTTTTACAACCGCGATACCGGGGGTGGACCCTTTGGCATTATTGAAATCCTTATGATTGCCGGTGAGCGGCGAGGGTCCTCGCAGGTTGAGAAAAGTATAGTTGCCGTCTGGAGCAAACTCAATGAGGTCCGGGGCGGGATCATCGCTATGGGGGCCCGTCAGTTGGATGGTATTCACGCTGAAATGGGAAATCGAATCGAAGACCTCAATCATATTTCCTGCCCGGTCCACATTCCAGATGTAGCGCCCAACCCCGGAAAGACCGTGGGAATCGGAAAAATGTGTATCGCGAGTGGAAAGCAATGTCGCGTTCACTGAATCAGGCAGCTCGGAAAGGTTGACCGCATAGACATCATATGCCAACGGGGCCACCGGCCAACCGCCGCCGGAGTTAATGTACATGGTGTTATCAACCTGGTATCCGCCGCAACCAGCCGGGTGAACCTGATCGTTTGTCAGAGTCGCCGTGACCTTCATCGGGGTGTCTTTGACATTGACCACAAAGAGCCCTCCCCCCCTCAGGGTGACGAAGGCGTAGGTACTGGTCTGTTCGGTAATGGGACAAATTGGTGCATTATCAGGCCTTTCCCCGCTTTCCAACGCCTTTAAGTCCAGCACATCTTTTTGGGGATCATATGAGAACGTCCCTGTTTCATAATTCGTCCAGATCCGGATCAACTTTTTTTCGGCTATATTGGCGGCGATGGCCATGGTTTGATCGGGGGTAGGCCAGGCCGCATGAACGTTCTTACCGGTGGAAAGACACCCCACGGGTTTTTTTGTCGAAGTATCCATTATAAGAACATGGCCGGATAAAAAAGAAATGAGGACATGCTTCTGATCTTTAGTGACAAAAATCATGTGTGGACGCCGAACTCCCTTCTGCGTGGATTTCTGACAGAAGTCATTCACGTCCTTGCTGAGATCCATCGTGACGGTGGGTGGGGTGTTGGCAGGATCGGCGGCAAGTTTGGCGCCGTCGTAAATATAGAGGAACCCACCGCTTTCCTTTGCGGTGTCGGATTGGTCTGCAAGCCACACTTCATATGCAAGACTGGGAGTTCCCCACACTACGACAAAACCCAAAATGATTCCTAGCATCCCATATGGCTTTTTCATGCCGGACTCCTCTGGATTAAGATTATCTCCCTGCGTTGCGCATATCATACTCCGGAAGTTGCCGAAATGGTACTCTCCATGAAAACGTGCTCAGGCACGCTCACTTCGGCGTCTGTCCGAATGACCTGACGTATAATAGCACATGCCAGGCCTCTTCTTCAGTCAGCACCAGAGGAATAAATGAAGCCATATCCGTGTCCGGGCTTCCGTTTTTGAGGATCCAAAATAACTCTCCATCGGTCCTCGCGGCCTGCCAGGTCGTATCCGTAAAATTTCGAGGGAGTTTTCCCCGTAGGCCGGGGATATTCCCCAGCCCTTTCCCGTCCCGTCCATGGCAGGTGACACAAAAGGCCTTATTATGAAAAATGTGTTTGCCTTTTTCGATATTCTCTTGGCTATTCGGAAAAGGATTCTGCCAGGTTTTGGCTTCCTGGATTTTATCGGGAGGCACACGGGGCTTGAGGACTTCCGGATCGGCGGCATGTCCAAAACCTACTCCCACCAATCCCATGACCCCCAAAAACAGCGAAATCTGAAATTTTCCCTTCGACACGATCACGATCAAGGCCCTTTCTAAAGCCGATCACGGAGATTCCGTCAAGGAATCTCCGTGATTCAGCTTGAATTATTCAGGTTGATTAAAGATATGTCCCAGGGATTGTGGGAAGGTGACCGTCCCGTCGGGGAATTCTTTTCCCTTTTGCCACAGATGGTAAATCACGCCATCCGTCTTTGCGGCTGCGTCGGCAATCGCTTTGACCTTTTCTTTATCTTCGATATCCAGGATTTGCACGCGTCCTGTGGCGATTTCCTGTGCATGATCATGGAAATACCGGTGCCATTGAATCAACGGGAGTTTGCGGGAAAGGTCTTTGGCCACAAAATATTCAATAGCCACCAATGGGGCATTCGGGTCAGTGGTCTCGAACAAGAGGCATTGCAAAATTTTATCTGAAATGCCCTTGCAGTAGTGATGGTAAGGTCCTCCTGGCGTTCCATCCGGCATCAAGTGAGGAGCTTGCACGTGGATATCATACCCTTGGGCAGGACCACCCCCTTCACTCATGGCCGGAGTGGTCATACACCCCATGGCCAAAAAACTGAATGTCCCCATTACCAACATAGCTCGAATCGAATGACGCATCGCAACCTCCTTTATGTATGTTTGACAAGTGAACCCCGGCTCCGGTGTCTCATGGGTTTCGTGAAAGATGATCATGTTACCTGCATCCGCGAACGAACGCCATATTCTGGAATACATCAATTGTCATTGGGGCGAGTTCCTTAGCCCATCTTGGTGGCTGTCAATGTATTCACGGATTCCGGTTTTTGCCGGTTCCGGATAATCCCGTCCTCGATGGTTTCCCCACAGTTGAGGCACCGCAAGATGGGAAGCATCCCGAGATGGTCCGTGGAACTCCAAATCTGATCATAAACGACAAATCCCTGGCATCGTGGACATTTCATAATTTTCTCCCTTTGGAAGGGGGTTAGGAAAAGGTTGCTCATGCCCTGTGAATCGTGTCATGAGGTTTTGGTCCGGTTATATGGAAGCCTAGACAACAACATGCCCATCAGGCAGGAGTCGGTAAGACCTGCGTGCAGGAGCCCCAATCCTACGAGCGTGGGGAGGAGAAGAAATCCCCAGTGGACTGTCAGGCTTAATCCCACGCCCAGAAGAATCAGCCCACCGGCGATGGCCCGCACCTGGCCTTCCAGGGACAAACGTTGCTTCCCTCGTATGACGGGTTTCCCCTCTTTGATCCAATCGGTGATGCCGCCCGGAAGAATGGTGCAATCGGTGACCCCGTGGCTGGTAAGGAAATCATACGCCTGCTTGACCCGATTCTGTGTGCGGCACAAGAGAATGATCGGTCGATGTTGTGATACTTGTTTCAGTTCATCGAATCGGGAGGATAGATCCGGCAACGGAAAATTTTTTGATCCGGCAATATGAACCGTTTCAAATTCGTGTGGCGTTCGAACATCAACAAACAGGGGCTCGGTCTTCCCTGGCGGTACTGTCTGCATTGGTCCGGATGTTGAGGTGTCAGGGTTCGTAAGTAGTGTGTCCATGGTCATGTCCTCCTCCCTTAATTCGCGCAGGTGGTGGCACATTTCGAGGATGGTTGATGTCGGGGTTGTCCCCATGTGGTCATCCAGGCGTCATATCCCCCGATTAAATCCATGCCATCGGTACGTCCGGCCTTTTCTAAAATTCCCATGGCGGCTGACGATCGATACCCGCTGGCGCAGTGCACCACGACAGGCGTATCTGCGGGAAGTTGATGAAGGTTTTCTTTCAGATGCGGCAAAGGGATGTTGAGGCTCCGGTCAATGTGTCCGGCTTCCCATTCTTTTTCCGTTCGTACATCGAGAACGACGGGAGGATGCGAGGTCGTCAACAGCTCTGCAAGGGCTTGGGCAGAGATTCGTTGGCCTTTTCGAAGCACATCAGGCCTGTCGGCCACGGCCTGCATGCCCCCATCAAGATACCCCACCACCTGGTCAAACCCAATCCGACCTAATCGCTGAATTGCCTCGTGTTCGTTCCCCGGCTCGGCAATGATCACGATGGGGCGTTTGGGGTCTAATAGGGTGCCGGCCCAGGTCGCGAATTTCCCTGCTAATCCGATATTGATGCTCCCGTTGAGATGTCCGCCTGCAAAATCCACGGCCTTTCTGACATCAAGAATCTGGTCACCCTGTTGTTGATGCTCCAGCACGGCCTCTAATGACAGGGGGATGAGACTCTTTTGGTACACTTCTTCTAATGTCCGGTGCGATTCCCGATTCATCTGTGCGTCGTAGCCAAAATAAGCCGGGGCTTCGGGTTGATCGGCCGTCACCATTCCGACAAAGTCCTGTTTTGTCATGGGTTGCAGCGCATAATTTTCCCATCGTTGCTTACCTAGGGTCGAAACGGTTTCGCTGCTCAGATTTTTTCCGCACATGGATCCCGCGCCATGGGCCGGATATACGAGAGTTTCGTCCGGAAGTGGCAGGAGTTTATTCCGAAGAGAGTCATACAGCTGTTCACCCAATTCCTGAGCGGTCACCCCCACGGAGGCCATCAGGTCAGGCCTGCCCACATCGCCGATAAATAATGTGTCGCCTGTGAGAACACTGTGTGGCCGGTCATGGCTTTTGCTCAAGTCAAAGACGGCCAATGAAATACTTTCCGGGGTGTGCCCGGGGGTTTCCAACACCTTGATTCGCACGGAACCGAATTCAAGAAGCTCCCCGTCCCGAAAACTTTTCATGGGAAAGTCGGTTTTGGCCTTGGATCCCAGACAGATTTCGGCGCCTGTCTGGCGTTGCAGTTCCAGGTGTCCGGCTAAAAAATCGGCATGGAAGTGGGTGAGGAATACGTAGCGGATGGTCCATCCGTGGCGTTGCGCTTCCTGAAGGTATTGGTCAATATCCCGTTGAGGATCAACCACGACGGCGGTTTTAGTCTGTTCGTCGGCAATCATATACGAGGCATGGGCCAAACATTGTAAGTAGAATTGTTTCAGAATCATGATCGACTCCTTTATCTGTGGTAATCGAGAATCCCCGGCATTAGATATTTTCCATATTCAGTCACCTGATACATCAGCAACCATCGTGCCATGCCGATCATGTATGGGGTAAAAATAAAAACAATATAAATAACAACAGTTTAATATTGTAAATTGCGAATTACTTCGCTCTTGAGATAATCGGATACTGAACAAAGCTGAACATAATTCGTTAAACGTTAACTTAACGTTTAACGATATGTGAAGAAGAGAAGAAATGGATTAAGTGGAGAGTGGCGTATTGAGGTCTAGTTGTTTCAGCTTTTTCCAAAGGGTCACCCGACTGTACCCCAGAATTTTGGCGGCTTCGGTTTTATTTCCCTTGGTACGTTGCATGGCTTCACGAATTCTGGTCTCTTCAGATTGGTCGATCGAGGTCTGAGAGGGAGGGGTCCCTCGTTGGGTACTCGAAGTGGGACGTTGAACTTCCTGGGGGAGGTCAAAAAGGGTGATACATGGCCCATTGACGGTTACGAAGGCATGGTCGAGAGCATTCTTCAACTCACGAACATTCCCAGGCCAGGAATATTCCTGCAATCGCTTAAGTGCATCCCGGGCAATTTCATGAACCTCCCGGTTAAACACTGTGGCATTTTCCTTCATAAAGTGATTGACCAGAAGCGGAATATCCTCCCGTCGTTCTCTCAAGGGCGGCAAGTGAATGGCAAAAACGTGGATTCGATAATAAAAATCTTCCCGAACCGTGCCTTCAGCCATTAACGCCTTAAGGTCGCGGTTGGTGGCGGTGATCAGCCGGACATCGACCTTGATCCCGCGTTCATCCCCCACTCGCTTAATTTCGCCTTCCTGGAGAACGCGAAGCAACTTTAATTGAAGGAGCGGACTGGTATCCCCAATTTCATCCAAAAACAGGGTTCCCCCATCCGCAGCCTGAAACACGCCGATCTTATCTCGAATGGCCCCGGTAAAGGCGCCTTTCACATGGCCGAACAACTCGCTTTCCAGCAGGGTTTCAGGAATGGCGGAGCAATTTATGGCAAAAAATGGACGATCTTTTCGGTCACTGAGGGCATGAATGGCTCGTGCGGCGAGTTCTTTCCCCGTCCCTGATTGGCCGGTTAGCAACACGGTCACATCACTCTGGGCAGCCAATCGCAGGCGGCGGAAGACTTCCTGCATCGGTGGGCTTTTTCCGATCAGCTGTTGGAAGGCATCTCGGGATTTCGTCTGTTCTTCGAGGACCGCGATTTTTTGGTTGTTCACAATAAACGCGGTGAGGTCGGTAAACGTGCCGATGGCCCCCGCCACGCCTCCCTGCTCGTCTCGCACAATGGAGACATTGCCATACAGGTAGATTTCTCTTCCGTCTTTGGCCAGGACCTTACATTCCTGATTGCAAATGCCCCAGGGGAAAGTAGTCGGATTATCCAGAAAGTCGGTCAGGACTCGAAAGCCTTTACAGTTCTGGCCTTCCAGGATGTGGCAGGATTGCCCAATCACCTCTTGAGCCGGGTACCCCGTAATGCGTGCGGCTCCGCTACTCCAGGCGACGATCCGGCCCTTGGCGTCGACGGTAAACACCCCGTCGGCCATGACATCCACCATGTTGCCTAAAATGCCGGGATTTTTTCGGAAGTCGAGTTCCATGCCATCGCAACGAAAGGAAGCGGCGGAAGGGTATATGCGGTTTCCCGTAGGACGAATTGCGGGAGCCGGTCTTCAGAAACGGCCTCGGTTTCAGACCGGCTCCCGCTAGTGTTGAAGAACCACGTTTTAACGGGCCGCTAACAGTACTTTGAATGCGGGATCGGATTCCACGAGACCCTTGAGTGTATCGTTATTCAACATAAAGGCCCAGGCGTCCGGGGTGGCCCCGGGAATTTTCTCGAACCACTCACGGGCCTCCTTTAATAAATTCAACATCGCCTGATTGTCTCGAGGGACGTGAAAGGCCAAGCTATAGGCCATGGCATAGGCCGCCGTGAATTTATTCAGGGGGTCCTGGGTCAAGTCCAATGCCCGTTTGGCACTGTCATAGCCCTTGCGAATGTCCGGGTCATCGAAGTGACGATTCCAGGCGACTTTTCCGATGCGGGCCCAGGCAAGTTCCAGCATCACTTCGGCACGGAGCTCCTGTTGTTCCGAAGGGATTTCGGTCAGGAGTTCTTGCGGGGAGGACAAGGCCGCCCTTTGGTCATTGGTCCAACGATAGGTAGACGACAGGCGACGACGGTTGGGGAAGTCACCGGGCTCCAAGGAGGCCAGTGCTTCCATAACCGGAATCATGCGATACAAATAATCTGCCGGCATCGGTTCCGCTTTGCCCCCGATTTCCATACCCAGGGACATGTCGAACCGGTCGGTTTGCGATTGGACTGTCCAATAGAGTTCGTTGAGTCGTTGAGCCAGGCGTGGATCATTCACTTGGACGCCATTCAACCGGCCTCCGTAAAGTAAAAACCCCTTGTATAATTGATCCGCAAAGACCTCCAAGGTGTGTTTATTATCGGGACCGATCATGAGCACCCGATTCAACCGCATGATGGAATCCAGGATGTCGGTGGATTCCTGAGCTTGTTGAATACCTTTGGCAATCACGTCGGGTTGGTCTTTCTCGCTAAACCATTCGGCGGATTTGGGGACGAATCCCCCCAGATCCACCACAAAGGGAATCGTCGTCCCATGTTGGCCATCCAGCGGAAGATCCAATACGGCTCGATCCGTTGGAAACCCGAGACGCTTCAGATCAGAAAGGACCACCCATTTCACATGAGCGGACTTCATGACTCGTTGAGATTTTTTATACGGCACAGCCCAATCTTCCACACCCGGGCCATTGGAAATAGGGGCGGTTAAGGGGTTGGGATAGCTAATCTTGGTGGTCACAAACGTCGTAGGGGCCGCGATCACACTGGATTCATCCGCAGTGGGAAAGGAGGCGTGGGGCAAGGCACCCGACTCCACAAGCTCAATGGTGAACGGCGCATCAGGGGTATGCCGGGCAATGGCTGACATGACAAAAAACGATGGGGCTATTTGTTGGCTTTTGGTTTCGGCGATATAAAACCGTTGAAAATCTGCAAAGTCGACCAATTGGCCCGGGCCCGGCCAGACATTATCCAGGGCACGGTCCTTCGTGCTGATCATCCGTTTATGGGCGGCAATGCGACGTTGTTCGCACCACTCATAGACAGGGTTGAGAGGATCAGGGAATTGTCCGTCTTTCAATAGTTGCTGTTGGGCCATTTTATACAAACACACAAAGTCCCGTTGTCCCGCAGCAACCTGGTCTTCCTTTCCCACGGCTTGCGCATATTCCTGAATGGTGGTCAGCATGGCTTTGGAATCACCAGCCGCGTTATCCGCCGCCCGGACCGGAGCCGGAGAACAGAGGAGAACAACCAGAGCAACGAATCCCAGGATTTTTTGGAGAAGAGAATCGCCGGATGTCCAGGGTCTCGCATGGTGGACGGAAAGGGTCATATGAGGATGAATCGATATGTGAGTATTCGGAAAGCCACTAACAGTATCCATGGAACACGAATCCTCCTTCAAAGCTTGATGAACAAAATGGGGGCGGGGTTGATGCTTTAAGTGACCCCTGCTGCCCAGACAAAGCGCCCACTTTACCATACCCTACTTCTCCTGCACCACGATATTTCCTCGCATCACGTGCCCGGGCAAATCACAGAAAAATGGATAATTCCCCGGACGAGTGGGAATAAAGACGATGTCCGTTTGACCTCTGGTGGGGAGCAACACCCGCAGTAACCCTTCCTTGCCGAATTGGGGGGCCCCATTTCCACTCAAATTGATATGGGTGTGGGAAAGGAGTCCCACGGGAACAAAGGCATGTAATTCCGAGTCATGGTTGATAACAGTGAGCCGTGTTTTTTGATTGGGCGTTAACATGATCGTTTCCGGGTCGAACTTTCGGTTCTTAATATTGAGGGTCACCTGGGTTTCCGTTGCGACCTCAGAGGGGGCTAAACTGAGTGAAGAGGGGTCGGTGGCCCCGATAGGTGTCTCCCAGCCATTTACGGCCAACAATCCAACCACAAGCAGGAAAGTCAGGAATTTCTTGAAATGTTCAGGAGTTATCCGCATAGGGCCATTATACCGGTTGGCTGTTCCGCCATGAAACCGATAAGATCATGCTCCGATGAATAAATCTTTTTACCTAAGCATATGGGGTAATTAGTCGCTCGGGTCTCCAAATTAAATGATAAGGCGGCAAACTTCTAGGAATTTCTTAAGAAATGGCAGAAGGTTCCGAAAAAACACTGTGGTTATACAAACGAATGGGAGTTTCCTCTGATGGACGTGATGCATTTCATGGATGAGAGTTTTTGGAGTACGTTGATCGTTGCACTGTTACTGATAAGCGGCGTGTTGATATTTGGATGGTTTGAATACCGTCGAAGTATCCGGCTTCCTCACCTGGGTACGGTTTTGGTCAAAAACCGTTTAAAAGGCCCCAATTAATCAATCCAGAGTTCTTGCCCTGCCCGTTCACCTCTGAAAATTCTCAGCAACCTTGTTAGAAGGCAGACCTGGTCCGTCGTTCGAATTCCGGGAGAAGAGTCTGGCCTCTCCCTGAATATGTATTTGTTGGGAAGAACGACGTGCTGACCCATTGGGTTGAATGGGTGATCTTGAGGGAAAAGAAGGCGGCAAACCCAGGCAGGCGGGGAAGTCTTGTGGCCAGCCAAACGGTGATTATCTGTGGTGGGCAGGAGAGTACGAACTCCGACCATTCGCGAGGAAAGCCGATTGCAGCAGTGTTCGGCGGTATTGAAGGCGCAATCGAAGCTCATGATACCGGCAGATCCCATGAGAGACCTGAGCCTCTGAACGGAGACTTGGCTTCTCCATGACTTCTGTCTGACCATCCTGTCGACACCATGCGCAAATTTTAATCATGATCTCACCAGATCCCTTCCATTGAGAACAAGATGATTTTGTGTGAAGGGGGATTTCCGTGATACATACAGATAAGGTTCAGCAAGAATTGCACCACAGCGGTAAATGGTTGAAATTTTGTGAAAACAAAGGGTTTTAACGGGAATTTCCAAAGTGTCAGCAAGAGAATAGAGATTATTAGATACAGGTTTGCATCAAAAGAGATACAGGCCGAAATATCAGAATGAGAGATCATGATGACCGCATAACGATCCTGATCGATAGCGTAAACATTAGTTGCCACATTGAGTAGGCTCACCCATAATGAAAACCATGACACGTTTAGAAGATCTTACATTCGACAATTCCTACGCCAGGCTCCCCGAAGTCTTTTATGAACGGGTGAAGCCGACGCCCTTTCCGAATCCGCATGTCGTCAGTGTGAATGCCGCCGCCGCAGACCTCCTGGATTTAGATGCCAAAGAATTGACGCATCCCGAGTTTGCCGAATATTTCTGCGGAGCCAAATTGTTACCGGGCAGTGATCCCATTGCCATGTTGTATTCCGGGCATCAATTCGGGCATTACGTGCCGCAGCTCGGCGATGGGCGGGCCATTCTGCTGGGGGAAGTGCGAAACCAAAAAGGCGAGCGGTGGGAGCTGCAACTCAAAGGCGCGGGCCTGACGCGATTTTCACGCGATGGCGATGGCCGGGCGGTGATGCGCTCGACCATACGGGAATATCTCTGTGGCGAAGCCATGTATGGCTTGGGCATTCCGACCACGAGGAGTTTGTGTATTGTGGCCGGAGAGGAAATCGTGTGGAGGGAAACGCCGGAACCGGGGGCCATGCTGCTCCGGATGGCGCCGACCCATGTGCGATTCGGCAGTTTTGAAGTGTTTTACTATCGCCGACAACACGAATACCTGAAAACCCTGGCCGACTATATTATCGAACATCATTATCCGCATTTGGCCGGATCGGAGGAACGGTATGCTCGGCTGCTGCATGAAGTGGCCGTTCGCACCGGCAACCTCGTGGCCCATTGGCAGGCGGTAGGGTGGGCACATGGCGTGCTCAATACCGATAACATGTCGATCCTGGGTTTGACGCTGGATTACGGGCCGTTCGGATTCATGGAACGGTACGATCCCACGTTTATCTGCAATCATTCCGATCATCACGGGCGCTATTCCTTCCAGAACCAACCCGACATCGGCTATTGGAATATCCGTGCTCTGGCCAGGGCTCTGTCTCCTTTTGTGGAGGAAGCCGAGGTCAACGCGGCTCCCCTGGTTTATGAAAAAGCGATGGTGGGGAAATATGCCGAATTGATGCGGGCCAAGCTTGGGCTCCTCGAAACCCATGCGGGAGATGACAAGCTCGTCACCGATCTGTTGAACCTCATGGATTCCAGCCGGGCGGATTACACCAATGTCTTCCGGGCATTGGGAACGGTTCGTCAGGAGAATTCCGTAGCGCCTTCGGAGTTACGGGACCAATTTCTCCATAGGGATGCGTTTGATGATTGGACGGCACGGTACCGGGAACGGCTCCGCGCCGAAAAAAGCGAGGATGACAAGCGCCAGGCCAAAATGGATGCCGTGAATCCCAAATACGTCCTCCGGAACCATCTCGCGCAACAGGCAATCACCCAAGCGGTCCAGAAGAAGGACTATTCCGAAATAGACCGGTTATTGACCCTGCTGAGCAATCCGTTTATCGAACAACCCGGCATGGAAACCTATGCCGCGCCTCCTCCTCCCGGCGAGCCGGCGATTATCGTGTCGTGTTCTTCGTAAAGACAAACATTGGGTTGGACGTGTAGCGTGGCGCACGTGAGAACGGGAAAGGATATCCGACCTGTCCTCCTCCAGACTCTAGGTCTAAATTCCTGATCGAATCATCACATGCGCCTGATCCTCTTTTTCATCCTGTTCATCGGCCTCGTATTCGGCCCGCAACTCTGGGTGTGGTGGGTCTTCCGCCAATACCGGCAGGAACGGGAAGATCTTCCCGGAACCGGCGGGGAGTTGGCGAGGCACCTTCTGAACCGATTCGGCCTCCAACATGTGCGCGTGGAACCCACTCCACTCGGCGATCATTATAACCCGGAAACCAAACTCGTCGGATTGTCCCCGCAACATTACCAGGGCAAGTCGTTGACGGCGGCAGTGGTGGCCGCCCACGAAGTGGGACACGCGCTGCAGGATTATGAGGGCTATAAACTCTTAAAGGACAGGGCCGATCTTGTGCGCGTCGCCCAGAAGGCGGAAAAAGTCGGATCGTATCTCATGCTGGGGTTGCCGATCGTGGCAGGTGTTCTCAGAGTGCCCGCGATAGGAGTGTTTGTGGTCATTGCGGCCCTGGGGACTATGAGCATCAGTGCGCTGGTGCATCTCGTTACTTTGCCGGTGGAATGGAATGCCAGCTTTCGGCGGGCACTGCCCATTCTGGAGGAAGGCGGGTATCTACATCCCAAAGATATGGATGGCGCCCGTCGCATACTCAAAGCCGCCGCCCTCACCTACCTGGCGTCGGCCTTGTTCGGCCTCGTAAACTTATGGCGGTGGCTCCGCCTCGTCCGGCGGTAAATCTCCCCGTGATTCAAAGCAAAATTCCCCTTAAAAATGGTGAGGGGGATTTTTAGTTTTCCTCTCGGTTATTTCAATCGAAGGGTATCTTCGACCCAAACGATTCTTGAGCCATAGGGGCCATTGGAAAGAGCCTGCCAGAACTTTCGATCGGCTGTAATCACGGCACCATCAATCGTCTCGGCCAACGCGAGATAGAGGCAATCGTACAAACTTTGTTGAGTCGCAAGGGCCAGTGCATAGCCTGCGTGAAAGAGCCGTTCATCGGGATGGTATTTGAGCGGGAGCTGACTGAATTCTTTGAGTATGACATCGCCTTCCTTCATCGTGAGTTCCTCGCGTCGAATCTTCTTGGCCAGCACGCTCCCAATTTCCAACCGGATAAAAGACGGCACGTGAAAGCGCGCTTGTAAAGCGCTGATATGCAAGGCGACATCCGAATGAATTTCAGGAATAAACCACTTGATTGCCACACTCGCATCAATCACATAGCCCGTCACCGGTCGCGATCCTCCCGGATCAGTTCGGTACTATCGGTGAATGTCCGGCCGGACTTCTTTAATCGCTTGTGAAACTGTTCAATCCGTTTCCATGCTCCCTCATAATCGGGCACCGCTTCTTCCAGAATCGTCCTGACCTCCGATTCAAGGGAGCGACCATGTTCCTGTGCCCGCTTTTTGAGGCGATCCACGATTTTGTCATCAAGCTGCCGAACCAAAACCTGTGCCATAACAGCCTCCCCGGGGTTATAAGAAATGCTATCATTATGATAGCATTTCTTCCCCGAACTCATCAATGCAAGGGGAAGCGATTATGCGGACGTTAGGGTACGGTGAGGTGGTTAATGATGATTCTTGCGTCGCCGATGGGATCTTTTGAGAAGGGGGCAGAATCCTTCTGGTGGATTGCCGTACTCAAACGCTCCGCCGCGTCACGGACGGAGACCGGGAGAGAAGTGTCCTGCTGAATCCGCCGAAGATGCGCCATGGCATCCCCGCGAAAAGGTCTGTCGGATTGTTTGGCCAGCCAGGCTTCATCGGCAGGCGCTACAGCTCGCCGCGCACAAACGCGAGCCTTGCCGTCATTGCCGCTCTTCCACGCCACCTCGGCCTCTGTAAGTTCCATTTTAATCGGATCTGTTGAATCCATGTGATCAGGAGGAGTTGATGATTCAGACGTCCATGTGAATTAATATTAATGACACTGCATCCATCTCTTCCTCTTCCGACGGAAAATTCTAGAGATGTACTGCTAGGTCAAATGAATTTCGCATCAATGGAGTCTTCAATTCCTCTGCGGTTCCTTCTTCTCAATTAATAATACAAATGGTTTTATAGGACAAGCTGAATCTCCTAGGAAAAGGAAAAGGGGATTTTGACCTCGTTCCTATTCTCCGCAATGAATGACATTTGTTTCTCCCAGTGCTAGCATTAGTGCCTAAAAATTATTTCGAGAAGATCATTGACAAAAATATTTTTGGATTCCCAGAGGCGTGAATAAAATGATGGCTGTTGATGCACTTGTTTCAAAGGGAATAACTCCTGAAATTACCGCAAAATGGAAGCTGGGAGGTTACGAAACACTACTGCCAGTTCAAGAGGAAGCCATCACTAAAGGAGCCTTTGAAAACAAATCCTTACTTATTGTTGCGCCAACATCTTCAGGGAAAACGTTTATTGGAGAAATGGCGGCAGTTGCTCATGCCTTACAAGGCAGGAAGACGTTGTACTTAGTTCCCTTCAAAGCGCTTGCTGAAGAAAAGTATTTAGATTTCACAGAAAAGTATGGCGGTGCAGATGTAGGTCTGATCGTTCGAATTTCTGATCGCGATCATCGCGAAACTGATGATCAGATAAAGATTGGACACTATGACATAGCTATAGTGGTGTACGAGAAACTGACAGCTCTTCTTGTTATGAATCCAGGAATACTAGAAAGTTGTGACTGTATAGTTGTTGATGAAATTCAGATGATGATGGATCCAGAACGAGGGGGGAAATTAGAATTGCTTCTGACAATGATCAGGTCCGCTTCAAAAACAAAGCAAATTATTGGCTTAAGCGCAGTACTTGATGATCTACAGGACTTTGATAAGTGGTTGGGAGCAGAAGTAGTTAAACGAAGGGAAAGACCTCTTGAGCTTCGACAGGGTGTACTTCTGTCAGACGGCAAATATGAGTATCGCGAATGGAATACAGGAGTGGCTGGTACAGAGGTATTCCCTGAAGGATCACTAAATGGGGTGGTCAAATACCTATTAGATCAAGGAGAACAGGTAATCGTCATAGGGAATACAGTTAATAGAGTTCAGGATTTAGCAAAAGAACTTTCTGGACTCCTCTATAAGCTGCCCGCAGCGCATTCAACAATAGAAGCCCTCAAAGGTGAGCTTGAAACAGAAACAAGAGATTCCCTGCTAAGTGTGCTTTGTAGATCAATAGCTTTTCATCATGCAGATTGTGAACTAGCGGAGCGTCGGACAATAGAAAATGGATTCCGAATGGGAGAAATCAGAATTCTAGTTGCTACTACAACCTTATCGATGGGAGTGAATCTACCATGTAAGTCTGTGGTTTTGGCAGATAATTTCCGATGGGCCTTTCAGGGTGGCGGGTTTCAAAAAGTTAATTGGCTGGTAGGGGAAGTGAGAAATATCTTTGGGCGGGCGGGTAGGCTTGGCAAGGGAAAGGAGTTTGGAAGAGGAATTCTGCTCGCAAAAGATAATCGCGAATATCGAAGGATTCAGGGGGCCTACTTAAATGCTTCTTTGGAAAATTTTAAATCCACGTTCAAAAATAAGGATATAAGCCTGCGAGTCCTAGATCTCATTGCAACCGGCTTTGGAGGAACAGAGGAAGACATAACAAATTTCATATTCAAAACATTTGCAGCTGAAGCCTGGAGAACTGCTGAAGCAAAGCGTCAGATTTCAGGGCATATTCAAAAAGGAATTGAGCTTTGCCTTCACAATGGTCTAAGTGAAAAAACGCAAGCAGGAAAAATTAAGGTCACAGATCTCGGTCGTGTCTGCGCAGGCAAAGGATGTTCTATTGAATCGTTTGGGAAATTAAGGGAATACGTGGCGAGAAAATCCACAGTGAATGTACTGGATATCTCGTTTGTTGCTGCCAGTTTAGATGAGGTGAGCGATGTGTATTATCGAGGGATTAATAAATGGAATACTAGTGATCGATTGGAACAATTGCATGAAAGATTGGGTACCCTAGACGCCAAAGGGGAATTAGTCGGGGATATCCAAAGGGTTGTCTCGGGTACGATTAAACGTGGCAATGAGAACTTTGTAAAAGCTGTGACCATTGCCTTGCTGGCTAAAGATCTACTGGAAACAAATCATTCAACCAAGAAATTGCGGGAAGCTTACAATTTCTCTGCTGCCAACATCCGAAACATGTGCTTGAACTTAGGGTGGATGTTAGAAGTATTGGAGGGAATTTCATATGTATTGAAGCCCACACTGGCCTCGGAGATAGAGTGGATTGCTGAATGTATTCGACGCAAATCTCCATTGGAGGCACGCGGTTTAATTGGCATTCATGTTGCTCTAGGTAGGGAAGAACTAATCAAACTAATTGTTGCTGGATACAAAAGTGAAGATGATTTTCTTGACAAAAAAGGTGGAGACTTCAAAGGGATAATTAATCCCGCGAAGGCTATCAGAATAATTGAAGAAATAAATCAGCAGAGGAAGAAAAGCGCAGAGTATTGGATGCGGGAACATAGGAGACGATTGGACGCGGCGGGATCAAAAGGAGACGAGGTCGAAGCTCTTTATTCAGCCAATGGGGTGGATTTGGAGCGAGCTATTCAGGAGTTGTTTGATGCAAATTTCGCGGATTGTAGTGTTAGCCGAATAACGGATCAAAAGAAAGCTGAGCCAGATTTGCTTATGACTTTTCCCGATGGAAAGAGGCTTGCGGTTCAGGTCACTGCCAGTGAAAATCCAGCTAAGTATATTGATGCGAAGAAAGCAGGAAATATCATCCCGCAATCAGCAACTTTGCATCCTGACGGTTTTATATGTATAGGGCGTCCGGAATTTCAAGCTTTGGCTATAGAGCAGGCCAGTCATTTAGGAATGGATTCAAACTTCAAGTTGATCCCGGTTTGCATGCTAGCGGAAGTATTTGTTCGTCATCGAGAGGGAAAACTTAATAATCAGACTTGTACCAAGTTATTCATGGATTCCAGAGGGCACATGACCTTGTCAGACATAGACAGACTATCAAAGTGAGGCCACTCAACATCGCGGAACTCTTCGTGAATGTGCTATAGAACGTTATCAATAAGTCCATTCATGCGCTTTTATTGATAGTAACCTCCGCTCGATGATCCCCTGCCCATCCAAATTCCCTGGCACTAATTTATGCGGATTCGTGCGTGGCCTTTCCCTTTCAGCCTTACATCCACGGGCCTCAGGCTTCATTTAGTTAAATTTTCTTCTTTAATTTGGATTCGGACGCTTAGAAGGAACCACTGTAAGCGTTCATGATGCCATAGGGTTCATCAGAAAGGGTATGGCCGCTTGCCGTTCTTGACTTTGAACCCCTTTTTCGTAGTATCAAAAGACTATCCCCCGAACCCTTAAGCAAATTCGTAAAATCCGAAGGAGGCGATTCCCATGGACGATGAGCAGCCGGCTCAGGTCTGCGCCAGTCTCATTGAGAACATGCGCAGCCTGCAGCTTTCCACTGTTGGTAAAGACGGCGTCCCCAACTGCGGATATACGCCATTTGTGCACCAGGCTCCCAACAGCTTTTATATTTTTGTCAGCCAACTGGCTGCACACACTCGGCACCTTCTGGCCAATCCGACGGTCGCGATCATGATCATTGCCGATGAACAGTCGACGTCACAGATATTTGCCAGGACGAGGGTTAATTACGTATGTGCGGCCGAACGTCTGGCACCCGAAAGGCCGGACTATAACTTGGTGCTGGACAATTATCAGCAGAGGCATGGCAAGACGGCCGGCTTATTACGGCAGCTGCCGGACTTTGTCCTGTTTCAGTTGCAACCGGTCAGTGGACAGTTTGTGATGGGGTTTGGCAAAGCCTACACCCTGACCGGAGAGAACCTGTCCGTATTCGAACATGCCCGGACGGGATAATCGGATTTAAAGCGACTTGGTATACTTGAGGCATGCCTGACAACTTGGGAAATAGTGTCCTTAATACGGGGGATCCTTCTACATCCCTGTCCCCTGTGCTTTGGACCATCGGTCATTCGACGCGCCCCATTGAGGAATTTATCGGGCTTCTTCTGATGCATGGCATTCAAGTCCTGGCCGATGTCCGGACGATTCCGTTTTCCCGGCGCAATCCCCAATTCAAACAGGAGGCGTTGGCTCAGAGTCTTCGGAAGGCCGGACTTCAGTATCGGCACATGCCGGGATTGGGAGGCCGGAGAAAAAGCCGGCCGGATTCCATCAATGTGGGATGGAGAAATCAGGGTTTTCGGGGTTACGCGGATTACATGCAGACCGGGGAATTCCGGGATGCGTTGGAAATGCTTATGTTTGTGGGGCAGAGTCTGCCAACGGCCGTTATGTGCGCCGAAGCCGTTCCCTGGCGTTGCCACCGGACCCTGATTTCGGATGCGTTGGTCAGCCGCGGTTGGACGGTGCAGCATATTATTGCAGCCGGTTCGCTCACGATCCACACCCTCACGCCCTTTGCCAAACCTGATGCAGGTCGCCTCACCTACCCGTCTGAAATTCCCTCAGGTTCTACCCTTCGCCTCTTTTAGGTCAAGCTTGCCGAAGGTGAACCGTGTTACAGGAAATGAACACGCCGCTTTAAATTGAGAACTTGAGGTTCGGCGTCTTGCGACCAAACAATTTTCAGGGCCGAAAAAGCAACTAACCCACCCTGGCTTTTTGTCTATGACGCCAATGATATCGGTAAGGCAGAAGGAAAAGATGCAAGAAAAAATTGAAATGATCACATGAGTAAAAAGGCCTCACCCAGCTGGACCCCTGACGGCGGTTAGGGGGCCAGTTGAGTGGGAAGGGCGGGTGCGGAAAATCTTTGTAGGACTTAGACCTAGTTATTCTGGGAAATCGCTTTGGGCTTTGTCTCCAGTTTATTGATCACTTTTTGAACGCCTTCAGCCTTGTTGGCAATTTCGACTGCCCGGTCTATTTGGTTTTGGGTTTCGACAAATCCACTGAGCATAACCGTGCCCCTGTGGGTGTCTACGTCGATTTCAAACGCATCCACCAAGTCATCAGAAATTAACGATGTCTTAATGGAGGAGGTGATCATTGCGTCGTCAATCGTGGTTCCAACTGTCCTCCCATGAGGATCACTGGCACAGGCTGAGAAGGTGAAGGCACAGACTACACTGAACACCGCCAACATGGCGTTGGCTTTCAAATGACTGACAAAGGTCTTAGCCATGGATTCGCTCCTTTTTAGAAATGAAGTTTTTTGATGCACGTTTAGATTATTCAATAAATGACTTTCGCATCATGACCAATTTGGGTTGGAAACAGTATTGTTAAAAACCCTTGATTTTAGGAAAAAACCACCTTGTTTTGGTGATTTTCTTTTAGGAAGGCCGGGTGAAAAGATATTTTAAACTTTTTGGAGATATCTGGACGGTCAGGGCGGTGTGACAATACATGGTCCCGAAGAGACCAAAGGTGAAAGACTCCGTCAAACAATCAGGCTTGTTAGTCTCGTTCTGATTTAATCTTATCCAACAGAGTTTCAACCGGTGTGGTGAGTTTTTTGTTGCGGTTGCAGGCCTGGCAGGCCGGTACCACATTCCCTTTGGTGCTTTTTCCCCCCCGCGCCAAGGGTACCACATGATCCATGGTGAGATTTTCCACCCCGACCCGTTGATGGCAGAAATGACATTCCCCTTTTTGAATCTGGGCTTTCCACCATGGAGTCTTCCGGAGTTTTTTTCCGCTCTCCCGCTCAACTTTGATATGCCGTTGGACGGCGTCATCGTCACCCAGTGAATAGAATTGGTCTTGATTGGTCATTGGAGGATTTAACCCTGCTTAAGAAAGAAAGTCTTTAGGGAAATGTTATCCCGGAGAGAGTTTTCCCGGAAACGCTAGTTTTGGGGAGATTGTATATTTAATACTCTCACTTTATAAACCCATGGAGGTTTTTCTTGCTGGGTTCAGATCCTTCGCCGTTGGCTCAGGATGACAAAGCGGGTGAGGTCTATTGAAGTGAGAGGGTTTTGGTTAATGGCTGATCGGAGAAAACGAGATTTATTCTTTTTAATCCAGCGCGAGCGTCAGGCATTTGGCGGAGCCGCCGGCTTTCAGGAACTCATCCAGTTCCACGGGGTGGGCGGTGTAGCCCTGTCGGTGTAACCAGGCCATCGTTTCCGGGCATCCGGTGGGCAGCACGACATGGCGATCCACGCACACGGCGTTACAGGCAAAGCGTTGGCCTTCCGAGGGTGGGACGGCAAACCGTTTATCTTCAGGAATACGGGTAGCCATCACGGTTTGAGCATACTCATCAAATGCGGAAGGAAAGTATAGAAGCTCGCCTCCGCTTAAGGGGCAAAAGCAGGTGTCCAGATGGTAAAACCGTTTATCCACCAGTTCCACTGGCAGGATTTCTTTCTCAAAAATTTTCGACAACTCATCATAGGCGCGGATGTCGCTACGTTGCCGATAGCCGCCGATCCAGAAATCCGGAAATCCCAATAAGTCCCCGGCACCTTCAAAGTACATTTCGTCATCAAGCAGAATGACCTCGTATCCTTTTTTGGTGAACCAATCAATGAAATGGCTTTCCTCACGCTGTCGTTCAGGGTGGAGGAATCGACTGGGAACGGCCTTGCCTTCATAGAGAACACCCGCATTGGCGGTAAACACCAGGTCGGGCAGGCCCGGCACGGGTTCCATAAATTCGAGTTTGGCGCCGACCTCGTTCTCCAATACCTGGGTCAGCGTTTTCCATTGGGTCTTGGCGCGATCCCCATTGGTCTGATTGGACCTTCTCATCCACGGATTAATCTCATATTCGATACCGAAATAATCCGGAGGGCACATCAATAAACGGCTCATTGTCGGGGTATCCTGTTATCCGTCCCAGCCCAATTCGCGGGCCAATTCCCAGATAAACGAAGAGGAATCCATGACCAGTCCCACCGCTTGAAAGCTTCCACGGTCACTGAGTTTGGTGGGCACGGCGGGATTGATATCCACACAGACGGTGGGCACCGAGGCTTGCAGCAAATTGCCGGTGGCCACGGCATGCAGCGTGGAGGCGACCAGCAAGGCCAATTCCACACCGGGAATGGCGGCCCGCATGGCTTCTTGTGCCTTGACGGAATCGGTGATGACATCGGGGAGGGGACCGTCGTCGCGAATGGTTCCGGCCAACACCATATGAACTCCCTGACGTACGCAGGCGGCCATGATACCTTCTTTGATCAATCCGCTGTCTACGGCTTTTTGAATGCTTCCCAGTGCCCGCACACGATTAATGGTGCGCAGATGATGTTCATGCCCATGAGGAACCGAACGGCCGATCCCCAAATTGTATCCCAACGAGGTTCCATACAGGCTGGCCTCCATGTCGTGAGCGGCCAGGGCGTTTCCGCAAAACAGGACTTGGATGTATCCGGATTCAATAATCCATGACAAGGCTTCCCGGCCCCCCGCATGAACGATGGCCGGCCCCCCCGCGAACAATACCTTGCCTGATCCTTTGCCGTCTTTTTGGTTTTGGTGGATCAATTTCATCCGCCTGGCGATATCGGCGATGATATGGCGATGGGGACGTTCGGAAGAGACCTGGGCTTCCATAAATCCGAACACGTCCCGTTCCTTCGGGCGCTCCAGTGGAAAGACCCGAACTCCTTTTCGTCCCGTGACGACGTTGTCGCCTTTTTTCACTGAGGCCATGGGCACCATCCGTGCGGAAAGTGGCGAGGTGTTCAACACGATGGCCAAATCCATTTCAGGTTGCGGGACATCGATCCATTGGCCTTTCCATCGAATGTGGGTCGTGAGATGAGAGGTGGCGTAAAAATCCTCAGGCAAAATTCCATCAGCCGGCGCAGGCACGACGGTACAATCGTGCTCGGTCTCCACCACGGCCCCATGGGGCTGAATGGATTTCAGAATTTCCTGTAATAACTCGGGAGTGGACGCTTCGATCAGAATGGTGGCATGGGAAGGATCTTCCCGTTGGGTTCCCACGGTGATTTCCGTCAGGGTAAATGTCCCCCCCAACATGACAATGGTATCCACCACCTTTGCCAGGATGAGCGAGTCGATAATATGGCCTTGAAGGGTAACGATTTGGGTAGTCATGACCCTATTCTATCATGGACGGAGTCTTAAGAGAGGCCCTCTCCGAAAAACACGATTTGATTAGAATGCGTGTGAATGCGATGGTATACTAAGAAATTATGCAAGGAGACCGATGAATTCCAGGGTAAAACACAGACGCCACATAGCAAGCCTTTCTGTCCTGTTAGCGGGGGTGATCCTTTTCATATTGGGTTTACACGGTCAGGCCAAGGCCAGCCCGGGGACCGACCTGTTTCAAGAGTTCCTGCAGCACGTTCATGCGCAAATCATCAAAGACAAGCAGGAGTTTTCGTTGGCCGATACCTGCACGGCCTGGTTTTATAAGCAGCAACAGCATCCCAAGCCCAAAGCCCGGGCCCAAACCGTCCGGTTTATGCTCAGCCAGCCCATTGATTCAAGTCACGAATGTGCCAAACGCTATCCCGACCTGGAGGCGGCACGGGAAGGATTCGGGAAAGCTCAACAGGAGCTGTCCCTCAGTTTGACGTTTTTTCAAATGGTTCTGGTCGGGGACGGGGATGATAATCGGGAGTATAACCTGGAGGAAACTCGTGATGTGGTCGAATCCCTCGGTTTACCATTTTTCAGTCATCAGCCGGTCACAGAGTATATAGGCCATCTCACCGGTCTTTTCGACCGCATGAGAGCGGAAGTGCAATTTAAAGGGTTAATGGATGGCATGCAGACGCTGATGAATAAAGGCTATCGGTTTACGGCGGCTGATCAGGAAGGACTGAACGCAGAATTAAAGTGAAGGGGATGATAACCCCGCCCTGCCAGCAAACTTTTCCCTCAGGTCAATTCATTCATCCTTAAGACATCCGTTCGACCGCTTCACGTGATCGGCTTCTCACCGTCTGATCCCAATCTTCTTTCATCATCACTTCCAGCTTGGGTTTGGCTTCCTTCGTGCGCATCCGGCAAAATGCCAATGCCGCACTGGCCCGCACATGAGCATGATCGTCCTCCAGCGCCTTCATGAGCAGGGGAATCGCCGGCTGATGGTTCAAGACGCCGAGATAGCTCGCCGCCATGCCGCGGACCCGATGTTGCTTATCCCCCAATGCCGTTTTGACGGTCCAGATAAACAATTCGGCCATGGGGTCTGCCACGGCTTCCAGTCCTTCCCGTTGGAACTGATTGACTTCCACGATCGTAAAGGCCAGGTCCCGTCGTTTATGGGGAGACGGTTCTTTTTGAAACCGCTGAATGAGCCGGTCCCGCAGCTTGAGGCGGTCCTGATGGGCCCGCCATTTTTTCCAGGCTACCCAGAGTCCTCCGGTGAGAGCCAAGACGGCCAGGAAAATAGGGATCAGGTCATCGGTAATATAATCCTGCGTGTCAAACGAGAGGTGATTCCAAATCCAGATGCTTGCTACGATGATCCCGACTGCCAGGAGGCCAAGAAAGGGATTGATCGCCCGGTTGGTTTCCGATTGGGAATTGGTAGGAGTAGACATACGCGCAAGCGGGATTGTATTTACTGTGTTTGAATGAAGGAGTCGCTTATCACAACCATGAAGATCACCATATTAGGATCAGGAACCAATATGCATCCCCGGCGAGCGGCGGCCGGGTATCTGATTGCCACGGATCGGCCTATTGTACTGGATTTTGGTCCCCGAACGCTTCCCAATTTACTGAAAACGGGGCTAGACCGCCATACCATTCAACACCTCGTGTTTACGCACTATCATGCGGATCATTTTTCTGATTTTATTACTTTTTTCTTCGATGCGGTATGCCATGCCCTGTACGGGGGAGGGTCCAGGGGCCCATTGCATATTTATGGCCCGCCCGGCACCAAACGGCTCTTGGGAACTTTGCTGGCCACTATTCCTGTCTTCTCCAATGCCCCGTTTAAAGTGGTCCTCAAGGAGGTGCACCGTCGTCCTTTTCATATCGGTCAGACGGAGATCACCCCTATCCCGATGTCGCATACGGACAGCCAGGTGTGCTTAGGGTATCGATTCGCTTACCAAGGTCGAACGGCCGCGTTTTCCGGTGATGCCATGGCCAGTCCCAACTTGGTCAAAATATGCCGGGGAGTCGATGTGGCCGTGATGGATTGTTCATTTTCGTCACGCAGTCCGGGTGCCAGCCATATGCATGCTGAACAATGCGGGAAAGTGGCCAGTGAAGCCCAGGTAAAAAAGCTCGTGCTGTCCCATTTTTATCTCCTGGCGGATCGGTCCAATGTCGTGAAGCAGGCGGGAAAGTATTTCTCCGGGAAGATTATTAAGGCCAAAGACCTGTTGCGCCTTCAGGTTTGATGCCCGATTAGGCATCCAATCCGGTCAGAAGAGCCTTCACCCGTCGCACCATTGTTTCCTGACGCGTTTCCTCATACACCCCGAGTAAATTCCGTAGCATGCGGGACAGGATGGCCGGAGTCGCTGTCCGCTCCAAATAGTGCGGATGAAATTCCAACCCGGCAGCCTCGATAAATTTCCGGCAATCGTATTCTTTTAGGAACGCCCCTCCGTTAAAGGTATCCACAAAGAGCGGCGGGGTGACTCCCTCAATCCGGACGACAAAATGCCCCGGCATCCCCACTCCGACCACGGGTAGCCCGACCCGCTTTCCCACAAACACATAGAGAGCCGAAAGCGTGATAGGAATGCCCTGCCGTCGTTCAAGGACGAGGTGCATGAAGCTGTTATCCGGGTCGTAATAATGTTCCTGGTTACCGGAATATCCTTTATCTTTAAACAGAAACATGGCCAAGTGCTGGGCGGCTTCTTTTGCTGAAATGGATTCAATGTTCCATTTGGTTCGGAATTCTTGCGCGAGTTGATCAAGAAGAGTCCGGTAGTGCGAGATGTTGAGCGTCGGATCGCGGAGTTGTGAGATGAGGAATGCCCCTTGTTCCCAATCAAGCGATGCCTGAAGGATACCTTGTTGAAAGGTGTCCAGGAGTTTTGGGAAGTGAATTTCCTCGACGACCCAATTGAGGAGAGGAGAGAGGGGCTGGTGTTCCGCTTGGGCGGTTTCCAGGAACGGCAACACGGGTGGACCCATCTTGACCAGTTCTTCCTGAATCGTGCGGGCGATGTGCTCGTCGGGATCCGACAGTAAACGCAACAGGGCTTGCACGCGTTCTGGGGAAGGAGGATTCAACGGCGGTATGACATCAGAAGAAAAAAGTTATCCCACCGTTCGTTTGAAGGCTGTAGCGCCGCCATAGAGGCAGAGAGCGTCAAAGACGGCAAGGACGACCAGGGCGATGGCTACTTGGGGGAGAGCCTCGCTCCAGCCGGAAAGAATCAACGGTCGGATGGCATCAATGACCCAGGTCATGGGGTTGAAGAAGGCCAGCGTTTTCATCCACCCCGGCATGGCCACCAAGGGGACGAGAGCAGAGCTCAGAAAGATCATGGGGAGGGAGAGGAAGCCCAGCACCGAGAAGAAATCTCCGTGACTTTTCACGGAAAACGCCATTGCCATGGAAATGGCGGTGAGTCCGACACCAAAGAGCATGCCGATGACCAGGATCAGGGCGATCCCTAAAATCCCGGTTTCGGCGCTTACGCCAAACAAAAAGGCGACTCCCAGAATGACCAGAATTTGCATGGCCGTGATGGCCATCACAAACAGAAAGCGGCTGAGGATGACGGAGGATCGTCGAATGGGTGTGGCCATCAATCGTTCCAGAAATCCGTTTTCTTTATCGAACAGGAGATCCACGCCACCGGCCAGGCCGTTATTGAGTACGGTCATGACGACCACGCCGGCTGCCAGAAAGCTCATATAATTCGGGGCTTGCACCACCTGGATATCCGCGGCGCGTTGGAACAGGTTGCCAAAAAATATCAGCCAAAACAGCATGGGTTGGATCAGGGTGAACAACATGCTGAATTTTTCACGGCTCAGCCGTTTCACCCATCGATTGGTTAAGGCGAGGACTTCCTGTATTTGCTCTTGCATGAAGAAACCTTTCGAAAAAATAAGGGGGAGGGATGCCGGATTAGTCTGTGGATTCCTGGAGTTGGTCTTTCATGGATCGTCCCGTATGGGCCACAAACACGTCATCCAGTCGGGGACGGTGGTACTCGATCCCATCCAACCGGCATCCGACTTTGCCCGCGGTTTCTAAAATGGCCGGAAGGGCTTTTTCGGGTCCGTCCACACGGATATCCAGGCCCTGTTCTCTCGGTGTGATTGCCCGGACACTTGGCAACGTTTTGAGAGCGGTCGTCAGTTTTTCCAGAATTTGAGGGGTCGGATCTCCCAGGGTGAGCCAAACGCCATCTCCGCCCAAACTGGCTTTCAGGTCTTTGGGGGAGCCGATGGCACGGATTTGGCCGCGATCGATGATTGCCAGCCGGTCACACAGTTGGTCCGCTTCGTCCAAATAATTGGTCGTCATCACAATCGTGATTCCTTGATCCCGCAACTGGCGGACATATTCCCAAATATTCAACCGGCTCTGCACGTCAAGTCCCAGGGTGGGCTCATCGAGAAATAAGACTTTGGGATTGGGCAGAAGGCCGCAGGCAATGTCCAGTTTGCGTTTCATGCCGCCGGAATATCCTTTGGCCACACGGTCGGCATGCTCTTCCAGCCCTACCAGTTTGAGGAGGCTGTCAATCCGTGTTCGGGCCTCGTCTTTTTTGAGATGGTACAGGTCAGCCAGGAGCAGCAGATGTTCACGACCGGTCAGGAATCGATCAATGGCCCGTTCCTGCGGCACGTATCCAATATTACGTCTGACGGTATCCGCGTCTTCCACCACGTCCCGCCCGAAGATTTTGGCGGTTCCGGAGGTCGGTTTCAGGGTCGTAATCAAAATGCGCAGGGTGGTACTTTTCCCGGCTCCGTTTGGTCCCAGAAGACCGAAAATTTCCCCCTCATGAATGGTCAGGGAAAGGTTATCCACGGCTTTGACCCCGTCATAAACCTTTCCAAGCCCTTTTATCTCAATGGCAATAGGAGAAGACATCTCGATTATTCCTGATTTAATGGGAGGTCGGCCAATTTAAATCGCAGTAAATCCGTTAACCGGCGGGCTTGTTGAGTGAGGTCATCCGACTCCAGAAGGAATTGTTTTTCCAGGGAAGAAAAATCCAGGCCTGCTGACAAGTTATTGACCAGAATCGAGTCCGTCAATTGTCCGGTGTTAATGATCTGAGAGAGTTCCGTGGCCTTCCTCCATTGTAAATATTCCTGGGCTACCGATTCTAATTGCATGCGGATGTCCACCGTGAGAGACGGCGGAGGGGCCGGAGGCCGCAGGGTGGTCTTGGCTTTACGATACAGCGTGGGGGTCGCTTGTTCCATATACGTGCAGCGTTGGAGGCCTTGAAGCACGATATTGTAACGTCCGTCCGACAATTTATGTAAACTGATAATACGCCCCACACATCCCAGATCGTGAATCGGCGGGTTTTCATAATAATGTTCCTCCCATCCATCCTTCAGGAGGGCCATCCCGATGCAATGTCCCTGGCTTGAGGCGTCTTGAACCATTTCCCGGTATCGAGGCTCGAAAATATGCAACGGGAGATAGGTTTCCGGGAAAAAGACAATGGAAGGAAGGGGGAAAACGGGAATAATGTCAGGTATGGGAAACGTCTGCGATTCTGTTGGGGAAAATTCCAAAGACATGCGGTACGATAGCCGAGCATTTTCGCCAAAGTCAACGTAATTGATCGAAGTGAATACCTGTGCAAGACTGTAAAAATACCTGTGGAGACAGGATTTTGATGGAGTGGGGACTGCGTGGTATAACCCCCACTTCTATGTGGGCTGGGGTTTCTTCCAACTCTCCTGACATAACCGGCAAGAGAAGAAAAATCCGGTCTGGATCCCTCTGGAAACTTTTAACGGGCTTGTGTTTTTTGGCCCTGGGCGGGTCCGTGTGGGTCTTCGCCCAAGAGGGACCCGCCTTTTCTCCGGCTCGACCGGGATATGACTATGCCTTTCCCCGCGATCACGGCAGCCACGAAGCCTTTCAGACGGAATGGTGGTATTTTACCGGCCATCTATTTACAGAAACCGGGCGGCGATTCGGGTATGAACTCACCTTTTTCCGTCGCGGGGTTGACCATCCGGATGCCTGGAAAAATCCCTCGTCTTGGGCGATTCGTCACCTGTATTTGGCCCATTTTGCCCTCACCGATGAATCTGCCAATCAATTCCGGATGGCAGAAAAGATCAGCCGGGCTGGTATTCGGAAAGCCGGAGCCCAAACGGACAATCTGCATGTGTGGATTGACCGGTGGTCGGTGCAAGCCATTCCCGGGCACCCGCGCCGATTTCACCTGAAGGCCCAGGGGGAGGGTTTCGGGATTGACCTGGAAGTGGAATCACGCAAACCGCCTGTCGTGCACGGAGTCGGAGGCGTCAGTAAAAAAGGCGAACGAGCCGGTGAGACCTCGCATTATTACTCCTTGACCCGCCTTTCTACTAAAGGCACCGTTCGGGTGGAAGAGGCTTTGCTGTCTGTGGAGGGTGAGAGTTGGATGGACCATGAGTTCGGTTCGGCCGATTTGGCCGAAGGTTTGGTTGGATGGGACTGGTTCAGTATTCAATTGGCCAATGACCAGGAAATCATGGCGTACTGGCTCCGGGAAGCCAATGGGGAGTTTGCACCGGCCTCCAGTGGAACGGTGGTGAATCCTGATGGGTCTTCGCAGGCCCTGACTCGTGGCGAGATGGAAATGACGGTGGAAAAGCATTGGACCAGTTCCCGAAGCGGGGCCCGATATCCTAATCAATGGCAGCTTAGGATTCCATCAAGGGAGATCGTGCTGCACCTGGTTCCTCGAATGGCCGACCAGGAATTGGTGACGGCACGAAGTACCGGAGTTACCTATTGGGAGGGAGCCGTGGATGTGACGGGTACGTGGAAAGGGCATTCCATCGAGGGGCGTGGTTATGTTGAACTGACCGGCTATGCCAAGCCGTATGAGCCTGGATCCTGATGGTTCGCGCTGAAGCACTCACAGGGGAGGATTCATGCCGGGTGTTTTGAGATTTTGTGTGATTGGTTGGTCAGGGCTGATTCTCATCCTGGGGCTGCTGGGTTGTGGATCCCGTAGCGACACGGTGGTCTCCATTGCGTTGCATCCTACCAAGCCCAATATTCTCTATGTGGCGACAGATGAGGCGGTATACAAATCATCCGATACCGGAGCGACCTGGCAACGGTTAGCGGATGATCTGAGTCGAACGCGTGTCATCAGCCTGGCTGTCGATCCTGTCTTGCCGGCAAATGTGTTTGCCGGGACCATGGGCGATGGCACCTACAAAAGCTCGGATGGGGGACGAACCTGGCATCAATTTAATGAAGGGATTCAAAAAGGCACGATTTCGGCCATTGTGAATCATCTGGTGTTCAATCCCCTCGGTACGGAGATGATCTATGCCGCCACAACCGTTGGAGTCTTTCGCAGTATGGATGGGGGCCGAACCTGGAAAGAGCGGATGAACGGCATGAATGAAGTGAGTTTTGTCGTGACCCTGGCCATTGATCCGCAACGCCCAAACGTGTTGTTCGCCGGGACGACGGGAGGGGTCTATCGCACGACTAACGCCACGGAAACCTGGGAAAAGAAAACCACCGGGATGGTGGCGTTTGATGCCAAGATGGCCTCAATGGCCTTGGGTGTGAATGGCATCGTGATCGACCCCACCAATAGCGACATTGTGTACGCCGGTACCACCAAGGGTCTGTATAAATCCATGGATCAGGGCGAGCATTGGACCAAGATCGAAGGAAGCATTGCAGATTCCTATGTCAGTGCGATTCAGTTTGACCCGGTCAAGCCTTCTGTTTTGTATCTGGCGACGAGCGACCGGGTTCAAAAAAGTGAAGATTCAGGAGCGACCTGGCAGCCCATGACCACGGGGTTGGATGCCACGAGTATCCGGAGCCTGCAGGTGAGTCCCCAGGATTCCCGGATCCTCTATGTGGGCACCAACGGTGGCGGACTGTATCGGAGCCTAAACGGAGGAGAAACCTGGGCAAGATTACCGCTCACTCCGGCGGTTGAAAAAGAAATGTGAAGACTTCATGTTTCATGATGGTGCTGTCTATTGTTTAGGGCTCAGGCAATAGAAAAGATAAATCCATCATTAAACGGGCGCCATAAGTGGGCCCGTAATCCTTGCTATTGAGTTGGTCGTTCCAGGTTTCAATCGTAAAGGGGTAGACGCGCAAGGCCCCTGTCCAAAATCGTTCTTCCAGCGAATCTCCCTGCTGGCCGTTGAAGATCCCCGAATCAATCGTGGCGCCGATTTCCACTTCAAACCATGGGCGAAATGTGCGTTCATCGTACCAGCCGTAGCTGATGGAACCCTGCGCCGTATAGGCCGTGTTGGCCAAATCGTGAAAGGCGGCTCCGGTGGCGATGCGGGCCGCCCTGACCATGCCGGATAGCCGTAAGGGGCGAAACACGCCGGCCAGTAGGCCGTCCTGAGGTCCTGTCCACCCTTCAATAGATTTTAAAGGGGACCAGCGTCGAAACCCGGCCCGCGCAAAGAGTTCATGGAATAAACTGCCCGACTGACCTCCTCCGCCCAGGTAGAGAATGCGTTTCTGCCCGGGAATTTCCCACCAGCGGGTGATAGACCCCGTAAAAGAAAAGTCGGTTTCCTTGCGGGTGTCTCCAACAGGAACTTCAGGAATACCCCAAATAGCATCATGGATGAGGTCGTTTTGCAGCCACTCGGTGGGTTGATTGCGCGTAGGACCCACACCTAAGGTGAAATTGGTGCTCCAGTTGTCAAGCTGGTTGTCGAGATGTTGAGTCCAACTCAGGGTGATGAAATTTATGCCGATGGTTTCCTGGATATTGTTAAACCGTTCTCCCGACCCGTTAAATTCCGTGAATCGAAAGACGGAGAGTCCGGTGGAAAGATCCGGTTCCTGGTCGGGGTAGGACAGCGCGCCCCAATGAATGAACGGTGCCGGTGTTTCACCCTTAGCCGGTGGTGGAATCAACACCCAGATGCTCCATACGATGAGCAGAGTCAGGGTTAGTCTTATAGAGAGGATCTGTTGATGCTTCCGCCTGTTTCCTGGCTCGAAGTACCTGGGGGTCATCTTAACTTTCAAGAACATGCGATAGAAGTGGAGCCGTATTGATTTTCATGTCATGCTGTTTCCATCTGCTGGATATGGACGAACATCCTTCCCAGGACTCGAATAAAGGCACATATTGAATAGGGGAACGTGGACGGGGGGGACTTACAGGGCACTCGCTTCGTTAACTTTAACGACCAATTCGCGGAAATTACACGGTTTATCAATAGTGGTGAACGCGCCGAGGTTCATGGCTTTATGTTTTTCCTGATCCTGGATAACTCCGCTGAGCATGATGACTTTAGGCGTTTTTCCATTCATCAGGGTGGTCACCTTCTCCAATAATTGTAATCCGCTCATTCCCGGCATTTGGTAATCGGCAATGATCACATCGGCGTGATGTGTTTCCAGCCATGTCATGGCCATTTCGCCGTTTTCGGATTCTGCACATTCATAGCCTGCCGACTCTAAAACCACCCGAACCGTTCGACGTACGGCTGGTTCATCATCGACAATGAGAATGTGTTTTTTAGGTGAGGAATTATCGACGTTCACAACGCATCTCTCTGATCTAACAAAGAAATAAAGAACATCATTCCTTTTGAATCAAATTGTCTTTACTATCTTGCTCCATTGTACATACGTAGAGGTCCTTGGGGAATACCCTCACCATATATTTTGTGGGAATAAATTTTTGACACACAATGATTATGATTTGAGCAATTTGATGATTCGGCTATGAATCTTGAGTTGTATTAAGGCAGGAATGATTTACCAACAGCGTTGTCCACAGTTTTGGTGAATAGAATTGGTCAAATGTAAGTTATTGAAATAGTTGAATTATCAATTAGGTCATCAACAAATATTTCGTAAAGGTACCAAAGACTAATAAACAGGAGGTTTTTTGCGGGGTTACGCATGGGAATGGAATAATTTCTTCCCAATTTCAAGGGATTTTAAAAGGGCAAGCGTCATTATTTTGACTCACCCTTGCAGCTGTCTGACGAGGAGCTTTTACGTCTTTCGGGGAAGGAAGGACTTGAGCTTTGATTTGACGGATTCGTAGATGGAGCCGACCGGCATAAGCTCTAATTCTGGGAGGCCGGATGACAAGGCCTGTTCGACTGCGATACGGGCCACTCTCATCCGTGGAAGAGAGTGTGAAGGAAAGGCTTCTTGAAGGGCCACAAAGGTAGCCGGAGGAATTTTGACAGAGAAGAGGTCTCCCTCCGGCGATGAAAAAATGAAGCACTCGGCATTCGATCGGCCGATGCGATAGGTCATCTTAAAGGTGAGGTTGTGAGGTTGAAGGGAGTCATCGTCCGAGGAAAATTGTCGGAAGGTACTCTCCACGATCTCTTTGGCAATGCCTGCCGGAATACCGGCTTTCCATTCGGGAACCTCCGCCGGACCCCAATGAAAAAACCCTTCACTAGTCTGTGCGACTCTCCATGTGATGCCCTCAATAAAAAATGAAAGGATTTTCAGACTCATAAATTATGACTTTGGAGAAGACAGGAGATGATAAATATTAATGGTTACCACAAAATGGTTAAAAGGTGAGAGTGCCGATCACCGGAAGAGTGAGTTTGTTCAATCAGGAATGAAAGCGCCTATATTACAGGAACAGCACTTTTGGAGCACGTGCTTCATCATTCCCAGGCCCCAAGTCTATACTATAGCTGATATTTCTTGTTGAAAGGGGAGGCGAGGTTTTCATTATACAAGTGTTATCTTATCATACCGGCTGTTTGTTATTTTCTTATCCAGAATAAATGATGTAGAGGTATGGGGCGATTGAGAAAAGGAGAAGTCCATGGTTCATGTCATAAGAGGTTTTAGGAAGAATACCGTTGTTGTCATAGTCCTTGTACACATATTTCTGTCAGGCTGTATGAGCACCGCTGATCAAAGCCAAAAATTTGTGAGTGAAGGATCGGGAGGCCCAATGCCTCCTCCCGGTACACGTGTGATGATTTTGAGCAACCACAAGGGAGCCCAAAGCGGGGCGGCCGAATGGCTTCAACAACGAGGATTCCTCATCGTTGATCCGTCCAGGGTGGAAAGAGAATTGACGGATTCTGCCGGCCATATGACCTCCGGGGGCGAACGAAATCTACAACTCCGGGAAGTGGCCAAGGCTGTGGATGCTGAAATGGTGGTTTCGGCCCATGTGGGGCGAAAATTTGTTCCTGCGGATTACGGGAGTCAGGCGATGACCATTGCATCGGTCGAAATTCAGGGAATGGACGTTCAAACTGGAAATGTGGCCTTTGAATCGAAAGCCTGGAATTCCGACCCGGTTGTTGCGTCGGAAGGAACCGTTCTCAGTCTTACGAAGGGAGCTTTGCAGGAAGCCTGGAAAGGAGAAGACATACTTGCCTTGGCACCCGTTGAAGTGGTGGCACAGGAACGGTCCCTGGACCCTGGCGTTGTGGAGCCCCGGAGTGCGGATGGAGAAAAATCCCAGGTGGCTCCTCACGCCCCATTTTCAGCCAACTCCTCTGAAGTGGACTCCGGAGAAACGGAGTCTTCTTTGGGGCTGCAAGTTGCGAGTGGTGCCTTGTCGATTCTCTATACTCCAGTAAAAGTGGTCTATGCCGGCCTGGGTGGGATTATCGGTGGTCTGGCCTATGTAGTGACTGCCGGGAATGACCGAGTCGCTCAGAGTATTTGGGGCGTAAGTTTGGAGGGGGACTATTGGGTAACACCCGCCCATCTAGAGGGGAACAAACCGCTTCATTTTCAGGGACAATCCACAACCGTTAATATGGCTCCTTAAAAAATGTATTGAATAGGCGAGATGAATTTTCCCCGGATGCCGGATGGTTAGTGGTTCGTCAATACGTCAGGATTCCAATCGAAGTAAGAGATTTCCGGAGATGGAGTTGCCACAGCTATCGCCCCCAGGAAATCCGCCCCCGGATTTATGCGCCCTAAAAAATATGGGGTAGGTGAATTCCAGGGAGAGATTCCCGCAATCCAGGCCGTCTGGCCTCCCGGATCAAATTCAATTTCATACTTTGAGAGATCGGCAGACAATCCCAATCCCTGCATTTTGAGATATGCTTCTTTACAGGTCCAGTAGGTTAAAAACCCGATGATCCGTTGATCCTCCGTCATAGCAGAAAGTCGGTCGGCCTCCCGTTCGGAAAAAAATCGTCTGGCAAGCTCTTCCGCGTGGATCGTTCGATCCACGGTTTCCACGTCAATGCCAACCGGAACTCCTCCACTAATGGCCACGACGGCCAATCCCTGTGTATGTGAGACATTACATTGAAGGGCGAGAGGCTTGGGAAAGACGGGAAAGGGCTTGCCCTGTACGGTTTTTCTTAGCTGGATGGTATGGGGAGGCATCCCAGTATACCGTCCCAAAAGGTGTCGAAGCATACAGCGGGTGACCACAAACTGTTGTTGAGCGGATGCGCTTTTGAACTGATCGGCTCTGACAATTTCATCAGGAGAGAGAAGGGCGCGAAACGCGGCCGATGACAGGCCTTCAGGGGCTAGGGTGGTTCTCCAGATCTCCACATGTGAATGACCCAATGAGAATTGGGGGCTGAGATTCGAAGACTGCCAGTTGGTCACGACATTCATTGAAAAGGGCTTATTTATCGAAAGGCTAACGTCTTGTCGTAGTGGGTGTCCTTGCCGGATAGACCATACCTCATGAGGAAGGCTGACGACAAAATGGAAAGAACCGAGGTCAGATTTCCCGGTTTGCCCCACACTGTCACGCGAGTCTTCCAGGAAGGGTGTACAATGAAAAGTAAGTTATGGAAAAGCCGGGCACTAAACGGATTTTATTGGTTGATGATGACCAACAATTACGGAATGTCCTTCGCATTGCCCTGGAAGCGGCCGGGTATGACTGTGCGGAGGCACAGGATGGGCAGGAGGCCAGAAACCTTCTGATGACCGGGAAGTCTGTAGCCCTGATTGTAACTGATCATCAGATGCCAAGAATGACGGGCCTTGAATTGGTGCAATGGGTTCGATCCCAATCCACTATTTCGGGAATACCTATCCTTTTATATAGTGGACAAATGGCTGACGATTTGAGCCAACAGGCTGAACGGGCAGGGTCTACGGCCGTTCTCGCCAAACCGTTTCTTCTCCAGGACCTGTTGGGCCTCGTGGCTCAATTAATTTCCTCTCCCCCGAGTGCTCAATAAAAGCCCCCTGTCGTCTTTTTGAGTAGATGAGGTGTCCGATTCTGGCATCGTATCGAACCTTCAGTGAGTTGAATTCGACTGACGGACAACTAGCCATCAACGCTTGATAGTCAGATTTCAACTTTCTGGAGGTGTCTGATGAAACACATTTTGGTGGTCGATGACGAACCCATGGTTCGTCGTGTCATCTATCTCATATTGGAGCAAGAGGGGTATGGTTGTGTGGAAGCCCGAAATGGGCAGGAGGCCATGGCCGCGCTGAAAGGAGATCCTCCCGTGGATCTCGTCATCACGGATAACCAGATGCCGATGATGAATGGCCTTCAGCTGATTGCTTACCTGAAGACTTCCCCCTCTCATCGCCACTTGCCGATTGTCTTATTGTCCGGTCAGCTGTCTGAGGAGGTCCAGGCCCTGGCTATCGCAAAGGGCGTTTCGGCCTTTCTTTCAAAGCCTCTTGATGTAGGAGAGTTGCTTGGCACGGTGAATTTGCTCATGATGGCGGGCCGGTCCGGTCAGAAGGGTAAATCAGGAAGCCTAATATCCCAGGCGGGGCAGACAAAAATTGGACAAGGTCATATTGTCCCTTTGGCAGCTTCTCGCCAGCAACTGCGAATGTGAGTCGGAATCCGTCGCCGCCACAAGATTCTGTTGGTGACAGAGTTGTATGGTGTACTGCAGAGAGGCGGAAGTGGTGAGCAACGCCATTCCATAATCAAAAGAGATTTCCGTGTCACCGGTTAACCGTTTCCGACTCATGGTTTGAAGGGATTCTACGGTATAGGGAACGGACATTCGTGCTGGCTGCGTCAGATGGGAGAGGGCTGTGGTATCAAGGAGCTGCGGTTCTTCACCGGATTGAGGGGGAGGTGAGCGAAAGAGTCCGCGCTGAAACCGACCATCAGAGGCCAAGGCCTGGTGAAAAGTCGAACGCCATGCTCCGTCAGCCAAATCCCGATTGACCATGACGGTTATCGCCTGACTGAGCGGACCACTCACCTGGTGACCCTGGATAATGCATCCGGCTTCGAGCTGCTCAGGGTAGTCGTCACCCATCCGATCGGGAAAAGCCGTCATCCCTGCCAGTGGGGTCAATTGCAAGGCCATAAAATCACGGAAATGAATCACGTGAAATTTTTGCAACAGGCCATGGAGAGTTTGCTCATGGCATAAATGAAATGGATAAAACAGTGCATCCATGGGATAGGAGTTAGGCGCCAGGTCTCATGAGACTAAACGGGAATCTTTCCTCGAATGTAGTCATGGATCCAGCAATGCGCAAGATTGCTTAGGCCCCACCCAATTTCTCCAGTTCCTTGTTGACGAAATCCAGTATTTTTTCGGTGTCCTCAAGAAGACCATCGGTAATATTCAATCCTAGAGCGACATCCTCCTCGTCCAGCGTGTCAGCCAGTCCTTGCGTTTGGAGCAGACTGACATCCCAAAACACGATTCCGGCATGGTGGCGTTCGCCGTTGAGCGTGACGACGGCGTTGATATTATCGCCATGCTCGGTTGGGGTACTTAGAAATGATGGCTTACTCCCCGCTTGTTTCGCCCGCTGAATGAGTTCCATGAAAGTTTGGATTCGTTTGAGACTACTGGGGTCCATATCCATGAACTGTCCTCCATTATGTGGGTGTTATCGAGCGCATCGCCTCTTGCCGGCGACACGATTAGGTGATCTCTTTCCATCCATAGTCATTGGCTACCGAGCTCCGGTGAACCGGAGTTGTCTCCAGGCTTCGTAAACGAGTACGGCCACCGAGTTGCTCAGGTTCATGCTGCGACTCTCGGGACGCATCGGAATGCGTAACCGATGGTCGGGAGGAAGCGAGTCTAGCACCTCTGTTGGAAGTCCTCTGGTTTCAGGGCCAAAGAGCAACGCATCTCCTGATTCGAATGATACATGATGATAGAGCCGGTTGCCTTTGGTCGTGATGCCAAATATGCGCGGTGGGTTCCGGGTTTGCATATAGTCTTGAAGGGTGGCATGGACCTCCACGCGAGCCATTTCATGATAATCCAACCCCGCCCGTCTCGCCCGTTTATCATCCAACTCAAATCCTAAAGGTTGGATGAGGTGTAGCCCAAAGCCGGTATTCGCACATAGGCGAATGATATTGCCGGTGTTCGGCGGAATTTCCGGTTGATACAGAACGATATCCAACATTTGATTTTTTAATGCCTCTCCGTATAGTCCCTCAAGATACGAAAACCTACAGGGAGGAGTAATCGACTCTCTATTCAAGAAGGACGGGGTTAGTTCCTTGTAAGTGTAGAACAGGAAGATTTTTGACGGTAGGGATCATTGACAAGTCTCATTAGGAATTTTTTGACAACAATTGTTAATATCCCACTTAATCGAATCTGTTATGACCTTCCAATTCGCCATTTCTATCATGCTTCTTTCCCTCGCCATGTATGGAGCAGGCTGTTCACACCATCCAATCGACGATACATTGAAAAGCCTGGTGCCTAAGCATACGGTCGCCATTGATCCTGAGGGCAATCCGGTCGACCCCATAACTTTTTCGGCACTCTCTTCGGATGCATTTCAAGGGCAGCTCCACACGATTGTGACCGAGATTGCAAAATCAGGCAAGAATAAAATCCTGGTTTTTGTCCATGGCGGTCTGAACCACCAGAAGGCGAGTCTCGACCGGGTCAAAGAACTGTTGGCCGATACAGACCTTATGAACGCCTATTATCCGATTTTTCTGAACTGGAATTCTGATCTTGTCGATACGTCAATTGAAGATCTTCTGTATATTCGTCAAGGCCGCATGGCCAGGGTGTGGGGCCCTGTGTCTTCTCCTTTTAAATTGGTAGTGGCTGTGGGAGGTGGCATATTACGAACACCTCTGGTTTGGGCACAAATGCTGTCCAGCGACATGAATTCGACCGGTCTTATCCGGTGGCCTGGCAAACGTAACAGCGAAGCGCTTGCCGAGGTCATGCTTGATCTGTATCGCAAAAAGGAACTTGGATTTATTCCCATTGAACGAGGGAAATCATCCATTAGCGGTTGGGATACAACCGCAGCTTTGACGCGGTATGTGGTAACCCTACCTTCGAAGCTCCTATTGTCTCCCTTCATCGATGGCATCGGTCAGGGGGCCTGGCACAATATGTTGCGGCGAACTCAGATGCTGTTTCATCGGGAGGAGGCATTTGATATTCGGGATTTTCTTGACGATTCGCCAAGGATAAAGAAAATGTTGACGAAAGGCCCCGATGGTGGAGCCTATTTATTGTTCGGTGTTCTGAGAGACCTGCTCAACACCCATGGCCAACCGATGGAGACGACTCTCATTGGACATAGTATGGGAACGATTGTTCTCAACCGGGTCCTGCAGGAATTTCCTGATCTTCCGGTTCGGAATATTGTGTATATGGCGGCAGCCTGTAGTATCGATGATTTTCGGACCAGTGTCATTCCCTACCTCCAGCGAAAAGAACATCAGGATGCTCGATTCTACAATCTGATGCTCCATCCGGATGCGGAAGTCCGCGAGTGGCAGAAAAGTTTTCTAGACCTCACTCCCCGGGGAAGTCTCCTGGTCTGGATTGATAACTTTCTTTCTAATCCTCAATCGACCTTGGATCGCACGCTGGGAGCTTGGGAAAATATCATCCAAGCTACGCACATCATTCCGCCCGATGTGCGCTCTCGCATCATGCTCAAGGCATTTTGTATCGGTGGCGAAAACTGTAACGCTCCGACCACCCATGGGGCCTTTTCTGATAGGGCGTACCAGTTTTGGAAACCTGAGTTTTGGCAGGTGTCGAATGGACATTGATAGGCAACACAAGAATTATCCAGAGACAATCCATCCGGTTCCAATACAGATCTTGTCTTGAAACATTGTGTTCTGAAGAAGGATTTTCACGCTTATATCTATCTTCAACGGCATTTATCTGGCCTTATGTCCGGTTCCGCATCATATCGCGGCGAAATTTTCCTACATCGTGGGAACTTGTCCCAAGCGCACTATTGGTATGAACAAGCGGTGGGTGAGGCTCGAAGCGGTGGGTCGGCCAAGGTATTGGCCGATGCCCTGGGGAACCTGGGCAATGTGTGCGCATTATTAGAGCAATACGAGCAAGCTGAGGGGTATTACCGAGAGGTGCTGGAGCTTCAGCGAGTCTTGCAGGAAGGTTCTGCTATTGGGGAAACCCTGGTGAATTTAGGAAACCTCAAAGCTGACACGGGTCAGCCGGAAAAGGCGCACGCGTTTTATTTGGAAGCTATTGATTATTTATCTCCCCTCGGTCATGACCGGGCTTTGGGAATATTATATGGTAATTTGGCCCTTCAGGAACTTCAGCTGAATCGACCCGAATCGGCCATTGAAGTTTTTCAGACAGCCCTGGACTATCACCGCAAAGTGGGAAATGAAGAGGGGTTGGCTACGACGTATGGACAACTCGGTAAGGCTTTCCTGCAATTGGGTACTCTCAAGCGAGCTGAGGCCTGTCTCAATAATGCGACGGAACATTTCATTAAATTGGGAAATGGTCCTGGCGAAGCCGGTGCCTTGCGCCTATTGGCTGAGGTCTACAGAAAGCGGAAGGACCCGATTTCGGAGCTTCGATGCATGGAGCGTGTCGTTCAGATCGACCTGACCTATCGTCTCCCGCAGTATGAAGAAGATAGCCTGCAACTGTCGCATCTGCGTGGCTCTTAAATGGCTCTGCTTGGTAAAGGAGGGTAGGCCACTTAGCTCGCCATTATCGAAAGGAATGCAATCCCCAGATATATTCATTTTTCCATAACCATGTTTTCCATGGAACGAATTTCTGTAGGAAACTTCATTAAGTTATCAGGTAACCGGTTGGCTTTTTTTTCAGGTCCTTGAGGGATTGTTAAAGGGAACTGCTCTCTCCTCAGTCAATATCTTTCCAGAGGGAAAATCAAGAGACCCATTCACGGAAACCTGCTTCCCCTCATTGTTTTCTGTTACAAATTGAAACCGACCTTTAATGTTGCTGATATCTGGATAGGTTCGATCAGGAAAAAACTTTTCCAACGTGATTGTGCCTTCCGTATTTGTGAAAAAAGCCATGGGTTCTCCTTTTTCCATCGTTTCTACTTGTACGTCAAAATATTCACCTACTTTTCGAGGATCAGGGGGCATCAGATTATAGTTTCCAGGCTGTGCGCCATCAGGGATTCGAAATGTAATCATGATGGCTTTTCCTTCGATGGGATCTGTCAAAAGGTTATTGGCAAGCAAAAAGTAACCTGGACGAGTGCCGGTCATGGAATCTTGGATTTTCGGAGGAAGGTATGTCACGATTCCTTCTTCTGATACGTGAATGTTTACGGCTCCGGACACGTTGGCAGTGAATCCGGGGCGTTCAACCTTAGGTTCTTGGGTTGTTGGATCATCGGTAGATGACTCAGAGCATCCAATCATGCCAACTGCAATCAATAGGATATTCAATGTCCAAATTATGTGGTATGGAAATTTCATGTTGGGGTACCTCTTGTATGAATTGTTCGACTGAGAGAGCTTGCTCTGGGGATTTAAGGCGTTTTTTCCTAATGTGAAACCGGTGCGAGACTGTGAGTGCCTCTTCACTGTGCGTTGTGAAGCACGGTCAGGAATTCTTCCCTGAGAGCCGAGTTACTTTGGATTGTTCGGAAAATCGTGTTGTAGTCCTCAATGGATAACCCATGATCTGCTACCACTTGGGTCATTTGGTGATGAGCTTCCTGTTGCAAGGCTTCAACCTTTATAGGATTTTCTGACTGAATAATGCGCTGTGCATAGGTATTGCTGATCTGCGCGATTGCCTTGTATGCGCCTGCAAATGGCGTCAAATTGTTTCGAGCCAAGTCCTCATGAGTGGCCTGGTAGGCAACCTCTTGGGTATTCGGTGTGGCAGAATATGCCAGGCATAAAGCGCCGGTGAAAATTATCAGAAAACTCAACGTGGCGAATTTCCATGGAAATGAGTTCATGATTGTCTCCTTTCGGGTGTTAAATAAAAATCAAGCCTCTGTTCTTAATCTCCCGCTCTCTGTTAACTGCAGGCGAACTGCCTGACTCCCGTCTATTCCTTTTTTCATTATTTCTCCGCCCCTAACCCGGCTCCGGACATCGCTCGAATAAGATCGTGTCTGGTAATAGATTTGCACACCTGGCCATTTCTGATGACTGGGATGATCAATAATTCTTTATCTTGAAAGAGCCTTAGAACCTCTGAAATGGGTGTTTGTTCTGTCACCACGGGAATGCAATCTGGACTCATAATATCCTCGACTTTGAACTGTCCTATTTCCTTGCCACATCGCAACGCATTTAAAATTTCCACCTCTCCAATGCATCCCACCAAATGACCTTCGTCATCCACCACCGGGGCCACCGCAGTGTGATCGGATAATATATTCATAACAACAGAACTCCCATCAGCCTGAAAATGATATTGAGACAAATGAGTTCCTACGATGTCTCCAACGGTGTCATACCCTGTTGCTGGCATTCCGGCGATATTCATTTCATTCTCCTTATACAAACAACGAAGCCTTGTGTCCTCAACGAAAATGCTTCGACCAATGAAGGGTTTATTCTTCCTTCTCGTCTGATACGCAAAAGGTAGGCCATAATCCCGGTGAAGGATTCAAAAAATAACACCGTTGGAATTCATGACTTTTCCGAGATAGAGACCCAATAATTCTTTTTTAAAAAATCTAATAAACCTATAAAAAGTAAAAATTACAATAAAGCCGAAGTAAAGATTACAAATTAGAGTAGAGCCACCGGAATTTGAAGACTTAGGTAATGCGACAATATCGTGTGTTTAGAACAGATCTGTGCATGAGATGGGAGGATGCGATACGGAGGTCATATAGAGGTTAAGAAGCCCAACCGGAATCATTTGTTCAACCCCTGTCGCTAGATTCGCAATATTTTCCGAATATGGCACCATGGTCTTTTACCTTACCCATGCGGGGAAATGTCATGCCCAATGCCTGTGCTTTCTCCGTTCAGCTAAGCCTTCTCCAGGTGAGAATGCTTTAAATATTGCCATTCTTCTATTAAAGAGAAATTCCACAGAGTTCACGATGCCGCCAATCGTGTAAGCCTTACACGCCTTTTGTAGTTTTTACATTTTTCCCCAGATTCGTTCATTTCTTTTTTCTAAATTTTCCAAAAAAATCAATCTTATATTCCTTCGTGCCTTATTAATGGTCTCGGCACCAAGTTTGCTCCTAGGTGAAGCAGTACTTGGGAGAATCCCCCTCAATGTCTTAACACTTTTAATTATACGGAAGGAGTCTGACATGAGAATTGCCCAATTGGCGCCTCTGGCTGAAAGCGTCCCACCAAAAACGTACGGGGGAACAGAACGGATCGTTTCTTATTTAACTGAAGAACTGGTTCGACAAGGCCATGAGGTGACCCTGTTTGCATCTGGGGATTCCCAAACGACGGCCCATTTGGAACCGATATGTGTGGAGGGTCTTCGAAAAGCCAACGGTGTGTCCAACCCGCAAGCTCCATCTACATTGATGTTGGAAAAAAGTTTTGCCTCCGCGGACCAATTTGATCTTTTTCATTCTCACTTGGATTTTCTGGCTTTTCCCTTAGCGAGGCGTTGCGGTACGCCGGTTCTGACGACTCTTCATGGTCGGCTTGATCTTCCGGAACTCAAGCCTGTATTTGCAGAATTTTTTGATTGTCCACTTATCTCTATTTCCGATGCTCAACGGAAACCCTTGGTCTGGGCCAACTGGCAACAGACTATTTTTCATGGGTTACCTGAACATCTTTATGACTTCCATCCGGTTTCCCATTTTTATCTGGCCTATGTCGGTCGAATAACGCCAGAAAAACGTCCGGATCATGCCATCGAGATCGCCAAACGTATCGGTATGCCACTGAAAATCGCCGCGAAAATAGATCCGGTTGATCGTGAATATTTTCGAACCGTCATTGAACCGCTTTTGTCTGATCCCCTGGTGGAATATCTGGGTGAGGTTACCGATGTCGAAAAAAATGATCTCATCGGGAATGCTTATGCCCTGTTAGCTCCGTTCGACTGGCCCGAACCGTTCGGACTCGTTTTTATAGAAGCCTTGGCCTGTGGCACACCGGTTTTGGCCTATCGTCGGGGGTCCGTTCCTGAGATTATCAAGGATGGGTATACAGGATTTATTTGTGACACGGTTGAGCAAATGGTCAGGGTTGTGCCTTGGGTCTCTACTCTCAGCCGGCAACACTGCCGGCGGGACTTTGAAAAACGGTTTACCGTAAAACGCATGGTTCAGGAATATCTCCGAGCCTATGAAAATCTGCTGAGCTGCCAAAGTGAGAAATCGTCTAGTCCATTAACGGTCGTGAATTTCTAGTCTGGCTTCTTTCTACATAGATGGGTACTCATTTTTTCTTTAATGAGGAGCATCATGTCTACACCCATTCATGTTGATGCCGTATCAAATAGATGGGGTCTGTTTCAAAATAGAAACTTCCGCATGCTGTGGGCTTCACAGGCGATCTCCCAAATTGGCGATGGATTAACCAAAGTGGCTCTTTTATGGTTTGTCTATCAATTAACGGGATCAGCCTTAAAAATGACGATTATCGGACTCTTGCAGACCATACCCCCTTTGATTCTTAGTCCGTTAATGGGTGTGTATTTAGATCGATTGCCCAAAAAACCTGTGATGGTGATCCTTGATGTCATTCGAGCCGTCTTGATTGCTCTGATTCCAGCCCTATATGTATTTGACGCACTGACTTTGAAGGTCCTGTTTGTTTTGGTGTTTTTCACCGCCATCTTCTCCACCGCTTTTGGTCCGGCATTGGCGGCATCTCTGCCTCTTCTGGTCAAACCCTCTGAACTCATGTCCGCCAATTCCCTTCTTCAATCAACCACGAATATGGGCATCCTGATTGGTCCGGCTATTTGCGGGGTCTTGATTGCGTGGCTGGGTACCCAGAATGTCCTCTATGTGGATGCGGCCACCTTTTTGTTGTCGGCAATGTGTTTATTGCCGATCAAAGGTCACTTGATGACTACTGTTCCCAGACTTGCCAAGACGACTTCGAAGATCACACAGGACCTGACTGCCGGAATGCAATTCGTGTTTAGAGACAAACCCGTGCTGCGTGGACTCTTATTTACGACGGTCTTTTATGCATTAGGAGCCAGCGCTTTTATCTATGTGCTTCCACTATTTGTCAACGATCACATCGAAGCCGATCCCCTATGGCTGGGTTGGCTGTGGTCTTCAATGGGGGGAGGGATGTTGATTACCTCCTTTGGACTGAGTTGCCTCAGGAACCTGGAACGGAAAGGGCGGTTTTTTCTTATGGCCCTTTCCATGGTTGTAGGGGGAGGTGCGGTGCAAATACTCGCTCATTCACACTCAGCCGCTTGGGGATTTATCCTTGTGACGATTATTGGAGCGAGTACGGCTGCGTTTACGCCTATCGCATGGTCCATCATTCAGGAGACGACTCCCAATCACTTATTAGGCCGAGTCTTCACTTTAATCAATACCGCGAGTATGGCCATGGCCAGTGGAGGCATAGTGGCCTTTGGAGGGGTGGCGGATACATTCGGCTCCATGGCAGGCATCTCAATGATTAGTGTCGTATTTTTGTTCACAGGAGTGGTTGTGATCCTATCCAATTGTCTCACCATTCAGGGAGGAGAATTTCTCCCTTGGAGCGCCTGTAGGTCTTCTGTTCTCCCTCAATCTAAGGGGGGATCGGTTCCCATTAGAGTTGCCTATTCCATACCGCTCAGCGATAAAACAAGGAAAAGGAATCACCAATGGAATCTGAATGCTGTTCCAGATTCATCCGTGAGAATGTCTGATGTCATTCCCCAGTGTCTTACGCGGGCACCGCCTGGTCCGAAGAAATCCGAAGAACCACTATCAGTCGCTAGGCAACTTCCTCACGTACAACTTGAATGACTATGTGTTGGTAAAAAACATGACTGATTTCCCAAAGAACCGATTCAAGAAATCATTGAGGAATTCGGCATGTATGTTTGGGTGTATCATTATGTTGATGCCGGGTATATATTGGGCATTCACTTAAGCCATGGCTATTCCCTTCCCCTTTCCGGGTCTGCTATCCATCGAGTTCGAGACGACCGGCGAAAAGTATCAGATAATATTGTAGAATCCCAGATTTTGACATTAAAACTGGAGCTTATGGCCGATCCACGCCTTTTCCCATACGATATCGATTGCCGGATCCAGGACAAAACGGTCGAATTAACGGGCGTGGTTTCCCTTGAGGAGGAAAAAGCCTTGGCTGCCCGCCTGACTCAATTGGTGACACAGCGGTTTGCCAGCAGTCAAGCCCTTCGGGAAGCCAACTTCCAGGTGGTCACTGTACGGGCAGTGGTATCCATCAGTGCTTAAACACGATTTCAGGTCATTGTGCTGGAGGCTGCCCAAGCGGCCAGGGAAATTCCAGGTGTCATTGCCGTCAATACTCGAAATGTTCGTCTCGAGGCAGGGAATGATTGAAGGATTTCATTCGCATACACAGGTCCAATCTTCCCTTAACTATCTCCCGTGTTGTTAAATTTCCTACCATTAATCCACCTCTTCTGTTTCAGAGAAATTTCGGCTTACTGTGGTGGAGTCAGCTGATCTCACAAATCGGCGATGGCGTCACCAAGCTGGCGTTATTATGGTTTGTCTACGCGGTCACCAGATCCCCGTTTCAAAAAACGATCATTGGAATTCTACAAACCCTCCTCCCATATTATTAGGTCCTTTCGTGGGAGTGTTCATTGATCGTTTTTCAAAAAAATATATTCTCATCGGCACTGATCTTGTAAGGGCATTTTTAATTGGATTCATTCCCTGTCTGGTTTCTCATGAGGTCTTCACTGTTGAATATTTATATGTGCTGGTATTTTGCAATGCCATAGCTACCTCCTTATTTGCACCGGCCTTATTCGCTGCCATTCCATTTCTCGTGAGGACATCCGAATTGACGGCTGCGAATGGGTTACTGCAAAGCACCATGAGTTTGGGGATGATTTTCGGTCCCTTGCTGAGCGGGTTGGGGATCGCCCTTTTAAGTTCGCAGGAAGTTCTCTGCCTCAATGTCCTGACGTATATCGGATCGGCGGCTTGTCTTGTATTCGTGTCCATCTCCGAATTGACTCATTCGTCAATAACAGTCAAAGCCTCCATCACCGATTATCTTCAGAATCTGAAGGATGGCGTTCAATTTACCTTTTTTCGTCAGCCTGTCATCCGTCTGCTCATTTTTACGGCTGGATTGTACAGTTTTGTCATTAGCGCCTTTCATACATTATTGCCGGTTATCGGACGGAATATGTTGAAAATGGGACCTGTGGAGGTCGGGTATCTCACATCTGGTGTGGGGGTGGGTCTATTTTTGGCCTCGCTATTCCTTGCCAAAGCTGAGCTTGGTCCATTGTGGCAACGAATTCGCCTTTTGGGAACCCCCAGCTTTCTGACTGCGGTTGCTCTTGGGGGATTAACAGGAAGGACCGAGTTATCCCTTAATCTATTTGTTGTCATCGTTATTGGGGTGGGTAGTGGGGTCCTGACTCCAATAGAATGGGATATCATCCAGGAAATTACTCCTCCACACCTTGTCGGACTTTATATGGCACGTTGGCCATGCTCGCGGCCATTGTCGGAATGACCACATTTGGCTGGGTGACTGAACGGTTCGGAGAATTATGGACCCTCTTAGGTATGGGCATGGTCCTACTTCTGACGTCGCAGGTGGCCTTCAAGATTTCCCGACACGCTCACAGTAAGAGCTTCCAGGTGCACCGGACTTGACTATGAGGCCACGTATGCATTTTGTGCGGTGACAACCTCAAAAAGCGTATATTGCTTTTTTGGGGAAATTTCTTTATACCACCCAGGCTTCGTGTGAGATCTCTCGTTTCAGTGAGCAGTATTCCATACCAGAAAGAGAGGATTCAGAACTGAGACTGGGAAATTAAAAAAGAGAGTCAGGACAGAAAATTTCCCAAGGTGTTATCCCTGAGACAAAAGAATGTAGGCCCGACATCGACATTGTCAGATTGATTATTTACTGAAATCCGCCCAAGACTTCTTCCGCCTTTAATGATAAGTCGGAAAGGGAGCAGGGCTTTGAAAAGATGGCACAGACTCTTGCTTGTGCGGCTTTTTCTCTAATAGGGAAGGTTAAGTCTCCTGAGACAAAAATGATTGGTACATGGCCTTGATTCTGATGCAGCCATTCGATTAATTCCAATCCATCCAGTTTTGGCATGTGGTAATCAGTAATCACCAAATCGACATGAGTTTTCTTGAGTTCTAATTTTGCCACTTCCCCGTTTTCCGCTTCAAAACATTTTATTCCCTTGCTTTCCAACCGATGACACAATAGCATTCGAAAATCATCATCATCGTCAACCACCATTATTTGTTTGCCTAATGATCGATTCTGAGGCCTGTGTTCCTTCATTTTAAAAATAGGAGTAGAGGGAAAGAACTTCACTGCCAAGTCCATTGTCATGGCCAATCTCCTTTTGGATTTGGGGATTCACTCCCGACGAGCTTTTCTTCTTCGCGTGATTATGAGGACGCATTTCATTAGGGGTTATTTTGATTCTTCGACCCTAATGGCGTAACCAGCCTCACCTAATTGAGCAACAATGTTGGTCCCTTCCCGGATCTTCCCTACAAGAGTACTCCGGTCATCAAGGTGTAAAATCTGCGTGGAGTCACCCTGTTTTACATGAAGAAAATTTCCATTCATTTTTTCGACCATCCCGGTGATCCGACGACGAATGACGAAATTGTTTCCGGCACTGTCAGGATTCTGTTCAATTTTTTCAACGGTTTGAAGCGATCCATCTTTGCCAATACGTGCTTTCACTTGGTCACCTAAGAAAATATCCCCTGTTTTTTGTGTTTGCCTCCCAAGGGGAAGGTCCCATTGGCTCCCCAATGGTGTCTCCACTACATACCGTTGATCTCTCATCTGAAAAAAATTCTTTCCCACGAATTCACCTTGAATTCTCGTGATCTCGCCTTCAATAATGATCTGTCCGATTTCTTTTTCTCCTTGAATTTGATTATTCCTCGAACCATTCTCGGGTGCCAGCGCCATACTTTTCAGCGAAGTGAAGGGCAATAATCCCACTGTGACCATCAATGAAATGCCTATCAGATTCCCCTTAAGCCGGGTGACTTGTTGTGAATGCATGGCTCCCTCCTCCCATTCGACTTTTGAACTTTTGCGTTTCCTTGGAATCGGGAAAACCTTTTGTCTCCCAGCTTTCCCGATTCCGGGAACCTCATTACGAGTTTGGCAAAACTTTCACTTCCTTGGCATGTCCATCAGCCTCGACCATTGCTGATATCATGACTCCAGGTAGGACATGGCCAATAGTATCGGTATATTTATCTACTTGAATTCTCCATTCCGTACCTTGTAAATCTTGAACGACGTACCAATCACCTTGGACCTCCTTGACCGTTCCGCTCACTGCCGTCAGAGGAACGGTCGTTATCTGTTCTTGTTCTGTCATGCCCATGATTTCTACAGATTGGGCAAACGGTACAACACCAGCAGAAAGGGCAAAAACCATGATGAGATAGGAAAAGGATTTCATGAGATCCTCCTTCGGTTATTGTGTGATTAAGAATTCCTCCGGTCACTGAAGATCCTCATGTGGAAGAAAGGTTTCAATGACCTACTCCGCAATCTTCAGACCAGAGCGCACTTGGTAGGGGGAGTCTGTGGAAAAGCCATGATTAATATGGCGTTTTCCCTGATTGCCCGCTTTGAGCTCTGAGCAACAATCATGGGAATATGAGCAATGACGTAAATTTTACAAATTGCCTGTGAATTTTTTACAGATCGATAATTATCAAGGATCAGGAGGGATGTCTCTCGTCGAATGAAAAAAATTGGAAAATCAAAGGAAGAAGTGGGAAGCGACTAACCGGAAGGAAGATCGGATGTAAGAAAAATCGGGATTCAACCCTGATTATCTATTCGTCAAGTGCCTCCATCAAAGATTTGAGGTGAGCAGGCCGGATAGGCTTTTCCAAACATCCGGCCAAATTGAATTTTTGAGCTCGGGATTGAATCCCTTTTTCACCGCTGACCACAATAATGTCAATGTTTGGATTAAACGATCGAAAGATACGGATTAAATCCCATCCGTTGATTTCCACGTTCAAGACGGGAGGAAGATTGATATCTACTACGGCCACTTCGAAAACTTTTTCCTTAATTTTCTGGATGGCCTGCAACCCGTCCTTGGAGGTGTCGGCATTATAGCCATACATGCCGAGCATGGCCTTGAGGCCTTCACGGCTATTCATATCGTCTTCGACGATTAACACATTTTTTTTAGTCATGAGACACCGTTTTATGAGATCTCATCCTCAACTACGTAAGCTCTCTACTGATTTTGGCCATTGTCTCTCACCATCTATTTGACGCACATTTATTCACAATAAATGCCAGGGCCATTCCTGTCTATTGTTTTACTGAATTATTGACAATTTCTTTGACCAATGTATGGGCTTTTTCGGCTAAATTCATCGCCATCGGCAGGTCATCCTGAGAAAAGGCCTCACGGGATTTTTCCAAAAAACTATTGATTGAAATATAAGTGTCGTGCTGTTCTTTGGTTAGTTGACTCTCATTAATCGTGCGAATCAAATTTTGCGTTTCTTCCATTTTGGATTTGTAAGTCACAATCATCTGACCGTTATCTTTATTCGGAATTTCAGGAACAAGGATGGCTGGTTTCTGCTCTTGAATAGCTGGAATTTGCGGTTGGGGTTGGTCGGAGCCGGCTGAACCTTTGTTTTTATTCAGGAGTGGCTCGGCAGGTGTGGCAGCATTCTCAGGTATGGATTTTGTGGGAGATGAATCCATAGAAATATAAATGATTGATGGCTGAACCCCTCTGGGCATAGGCTTAAGGAGATCAGGATGCCAATGATTCTTTCCTGGTAAAGCCTGCTCAAACGAGCATCCGCACAATAATAGGGTCATACCCAAAAGCACAGGCAGGTTAAAACAGGAAAGCTTGGCACTTTGAGCAGGGGATAACTCAAAAGTTGGATCACAACTTTTTGGGCAACCGGACAATAAAGGTGGTGCCTTTCCCCACTTCTGACTGAACATCGATCACTCCTTCATGCAATTGAACAAAACGATAGGCTAAGGGAAGCCCCAGGCCACTTCCGTGGTGTTTGGTAGTGTAATACAATTGAAAGATTTTTTCGCGTTCTTTTGGAGGAATTCCCCGTCCCTGATCGCTTATGGAGATCCGGATTTCATTGTCCTGCTGTGTCGATGTGGCAATTCGAATGTCACCGCCCTGATCCATGGCTTGGCACGCATTCAGAATAATATTGAGAAAGACCTGGCTCAAAAGGTCCGGGTCTGCAGGAATAGCGGGCAGGTTGGGGGCACAATCAAGAATTATGTTGATTCCCTTGCTCCCCCATTCTGCTTCCAAAAGACTTACCTCTCTCATGATCAATTGATTGACATTCACGGAAGAGATTTCCAGTTCTTGCGGACGCATGAATTTTAAAAATCCGACTACAACGCGGTCCAGTCGGCGCACTTCCCCTTCCAAGACTTGTAAACTTTGTTGAAGCTCCCCATTTAAACTCTTTGTCTCTTCTTTTAATATTTCGAGATGAATGACCATTGAATTTAGCGGGTTTTTGACTTCGTGAGCGAGCCCTGAGGTTAATTGCCCTATTGTCGTCAGTTGAGCAGCATAGCGAACCAGCGATTGCAGCGTTTTCATGGCTTCCACATCTCGACATAAAATCATGGCTCCCTGAAAATGTGAAAAGTTTCCCAGGTATATCACGGAGATATAAAATGACGCTTTTTCTCCTTTTCTGGGCAGAACGCAGGGTATGGCCTGACAATCCTTCTTTTCCAATAGTACTTGGTTCACCAAATTAATCAATGAAGTAAATGATGACCCTAATTCTTCCAATCGCTGGCCCTGTATGGGAGAAACCGAAAAATCCACCATCATTTCCATGGCGTGATTGAAAAATAGGACCTTTCCTTGCGCATCGACCAGAACCACCCCATCCTCTAAATGTTCGATGACGCCTTCAAGGTGCGATTCTTCGCTTAGTGATTTCAACCGATCGGACTTCAGTTTTTGCCCCAGCAATTGCAATTGGGCCGCCAGTTCCCGAAATTCGTCTGTCCGGCTCAAATCGGTTAACACCTCAAAGTGTCCCTGGCGCAACTGCTCCATTTGATAAGCCAAGGCATGGATAGGTCGTAAGGTCAAAGCGGCTAATCCCATGGTTAATAACCAGGCGATGGGTAAAGCGATCAGACCGAATAAAATACTGGTTTTCAATGATGAGGTCATTCGTTCACGAAGGAGACTGGTATGAATACCGACAATCACTTCCCCAATGGAAACATTTTCCCAGGCCATGGGTATCGTGCTGTCAAAAATGGTTCCTTCTTGATACAAGACCTTAAAACGGTCAATCGGTCCAAGAGAAAGGAGATCCTCTAGCTTGGGCCTATTGGGATGTTGTCGTTCGGTTTTGGTCCCTTCGGAATGGAGAACTGTTTTTCCTTGCGTATCAACAATTAAGGCATAGAGAAGATGGGGAGAGTACCCGACACTCGCTTCAAGAAATTTCCTTAATTCCTGGTTGGTTGCCAGCAGGGAAATAGGGTGGATATTGGAGGACTGTGCATTGAGTACCACCCGCTTGCAATGTTCAAAAATTTGTCGCTTGATGAGGGAAACTTGGTCGGAGGTTTCCTGAACAATCACATGGCTTAATTGCGAAAGATTCAGAAAGGTACTTCCAATGACGACAACAAGAGTAATGACCGTAACCCCTAAGGCTTCTTTCCCCTTAACGTTCAATTGCATTATGCAATCCGTACCGATGAAGTTTGTTGTGAAGGGTCTTAAGACTGACCCCCAGAATGTCCGCTGCACGGGTCTTATTATTCTGACTGAATTTCAGTGTCTGAACGATGAGTAGGCGTTCGGCCTCCTCAATAGAGGAGCCAAGAGGAACCTGAACCGTTTCTCCCTGCCGGTCGGAATTGGTCAGAACGGTTCTATTGGCGAACTCAGGGAGATGGGCAGTCGTCATCACCTCGGACGTACATGTCATCACGGCTCGTTCAATGGCATTTCTCAATTCCCGAACATTGCCCGGCCATGCGTGATTCATTAAACATTGTAATGCCTCGTCGTCTATGGATTGCACCCTTCTCATATAGTTGGCATTAAACTCTTCGATAAATGCCTTCACCAACAGGGGAATGTCATCTTTTCTTTCTCTGAGGGGAGGAAGATGTATGGAGCAAACATTTAACCGATAATATAAATCTTCTCGTAGTAATCCATCTTGGATGGCTTTCAGCGGATCTTTATTTGTGGCGGCCACAACTCGGACGTCCACCTGTGTCGGAGCAGTTCCTCCTATTCGTTTGACGGATGAATCCTGAAGAATTCGTAGGAATTTGGCTTGAATGGAAGGGCTCATTTCCGCCACTTCATCCAGAAACAGGGTGCCTCCATGTGCCAGCTCGAAGCATCCGGGTTTTCGTTCCAATGCGCCGGTAAAGGCCCCCTTTTCATGTCCAAAAATTTCGCTCTCCAGAAGCGTTTCAGGAATGGCTGAACAATTCACCGGAATAAAGGGGCCATTGTTTCTATCCGACAAATCATGGAGGCTTTGGGCGACTAATTCTTTGCCTGTGCCGCTCTCTCCGAGGATTAAGACCCTCGCCGGTGTGGGAGAGGCCAACTCCACAAGACTGTAAATTTCCTGCATCGGTTTACTCTTGCCAACCAATTTACCGAGGCCCCACAACCCTTTGAGTCGTTTACGCAATAGGACCATTTCTCGATGAGTTTTGCCTTTTTCCACTGCCTTCTCAACCATGATTCGAAGCCTGGCCATATCCAGGGGCTTGGTTAAATAATCATATGCCCCCTGTTTAATGGCTGAAACTGCCGTTTCAATGGTCCCATGCCCGGTGAGAACGATGACGGGGCTAAAGATTAACTCTTTTTGAAGTAGGTGAATGAGTTCGAGCCCGTTAACCCCGGGCATGATCAAATCAGTAATGACCACATCAGGATGAAAGTCTGAAATTTTGCTGAGAGCCTCCGGTCCGTCTCCGGCCTGTTCCACTTTATAACCCCATTTTGTCAAAAGGGTGGTCAATCCCTGGCGGGAGGGCTCTTCATCATCAACAACCAAAATATTTTGTGTCATAAATTGTCTTGCCTTACTATCTGGTCTGAGGAATCTTCCCTTTGTGAATCAACGTGATTCAATGTTCTTAACGGAAGCCTGTACTCAGAGTTTTTCGGATTATACTCCTTGCCGAACACCTTGTTCATTAATAAAAACATTGAGGGAAAGGATGTCATGATGATCCTGGTTCCAAGCAATCCTGTGGCTGGGGAACGGTATTTCTTGAATATCCGACTTTTAATCTTCTTTTCAACGCGACCGTGGAATTATGAGGGGAATCGTCAAACAAAAATCGAAATGCAGGGTTAGAAAAATGTTTTCCATACCTGGGCTATCGCGAAAAGAGTCAGTTGCCTGGAATTGAAGACAGATTGAGGCTGAGAGAGTCATTTCCCCAATGTGACCTGCCCCCTTCAAACTACGCCAGGTTCCGAGCTAAGATTTCCGGGCTTTGGCGAAAGGAGAAGGTATGGGGCGCAAACGCTTTACCCCTGAAGACATTATTGGGCATTTACGGACCGTTGAGATCGAGTCGGGTAAAGGAGGCTCGGTCCAGGACGCCTGTCGCAAGCTGGGCATCTGCGAACAAACCTCCTACCGCTGGAAACGGGAATACGGGGGCTTACGGGTGGACCAAGCGAAACGCCTGAAAAGCTTGGAACAGGAGAATACCCGCTTGAAGAAATTGGTGGCCGACTTATCCCTCGATAAAGCCATCTTGCAGGAGGTGGCGGAGGGAAACTTTTAAGCCCAGCCCGACGCCGGGAAGCGGTGGTCCAGGTGCAACGGACGTTGGCGGTCTCGGAACGCCGAGCGTGTGGGGTGCTCAAGCATTGTCGGGCGACTCAGCGGTATGTGCCCCAGCAGACGGACGATGAGGAACCGCTGCGCACGCGGACCACGGAGTTGGCGCGAGCCTACGGGCGGTATGGGTATCGTCGCATTACCGCGCTCTTACGGCGAGAAGGCTGGGCGGTGAATCATAAACGAGTCGAGCGGATTTGGCGGCAAGAAGGCTTGAAGGTGCCCCAGAAACAACCCCAACGGGCGCGGCTGTGGTTAGCCGATAGCTCCTGTATCCGGAAACAGCCCGAATACCGGCACCATGTCTGGTCGTATGACTTTGTGATGGAACGGACCAAGGATGGCCGCCCCCTCAAGCTGTTGGTGGTGGTCGATGAGTACAGCCGGGAATGTTTGGCCATTGCGGTTCGGCGACGGCTGACCTCCCAGGGCGTCCAAGAAACCTTGGGAGCCTTGTTTCTCCAGCATGGGTGTCCCAAGTATATTCGCAGCGATAACGGGCCAGAATTTATCGCCCAGGCTTTGCGCCAATGGTATCAACAGTTGGAGGTCGCGCCGCTCTTCATTGAGCCGGGTAGTCCCTGGGAGAATGGGTATGTGGAATCCTTCAACGGGAAATTACGGGATGAATTACTGAATGGCGAAATCTTTTATACGTTGCAAGAAGCGCAAATCATCATTGAACGCTGGCGGCGACAGTACAATACGCACCGCCCGCATAGTGCACTGGGGTATCGGCCACCGGCCCCAGAGCCCCGCACCCTAACCGAACTGGTGGCATAACCATTGGGGGTTGGTCATTACCTTATGTGGCTGTGTAGAAGACGTTTTTTGAAGTATCCGAGAGAAATGTTTTCCATGGAGGTATGCCGGGCCGTTTCACCAGTGGAATGATAATAGTGCCCTGCTTGTATCCTAACGAAGTTCGGCTTTAACAATGCCGGTTGACTTTCCCAAGGGAGAAATTATCTGTTCACTCAATTTCATAAGCCTTTCTGATACATGAAAAACCACTCATGTGTTGTCAGCCATGCATGATTTGAATTGCCTGGACCGTGAGGGAAAAAATGATGGTATGCACCATCTTGGGAATCTCAAGATGGTTTTGGGGTCAATTTCTGCACGCAGAGATAATTGGGGTTCGGCCATCCCGCTGAACTGGAATGAGGAAAAGGTATGAAGTGCAGGACTGTTCAGCGTGTCAGGGATGAATGATGGGTTGAATCAGATAACCTGAGCAAGATGGGAATGCGAATAGCACAAGTCGCTCCTTTATATGAAAGTGTGCCGCCCAAACTGTATGGAGGTACGGAACGGATCGTATCGTATTTGACTGATGAACTTGTACGACAAGGGCATCAGGTAACTTTGTTTGCTAGTGGAGATTCTGTCACCAATGCCCGTTTGGTTTCTCCTTGCCATAGGGCCCTCCGGCTTGATCGACAATGTATTGATCCTCTGGCCCATCATATAACGATGCTGGAACTGGTTCGCCAGGAATCTCATCAATTCGATATTATTCATTTTCACATCGACTACCTACATTTTCTCCTGTTTCATCAAATTAAACAAAAAACGTTGACCACCCTGCATGGCCGATTAGATATTCCTGATCTGGTGCCGTTGTATAAACAATTCTCTGATATGCCACTGACTTCTATTTCCTTTTCTCAACGAGAACCCCTGCCATGGTTGCATTGGGTTGGGAATGTCTATCATGGGATACCCGCAGGTCATTATACCTTCCGGGAGGAACCAGGTGAGTACTTGGCTTTTATAGGAAGAATCTCTCCTGAAAAAAGAGTGGATCGGGCGATTGCGATCGCCCAAGAAGTTGAAGCGCCCATTCGCATCGCTGCCAAAGTCGATAAGGTTGACCATGCCTACTTTGAGGCAACGATTAAACCTCTTCTGAGGCATCCTCTGGTGGATTATATCGGAGAAATTGGGGAGGGAGAAAAAGATAAGTTTTTAGGAAAGGCCAAAGCCCTTTTGTTTCCCATTGATTGGCCGGAACCATTTGGGCTGGTGATGATTGAGGCTCTAGCGTGCGGCACTCCTGTCATTGCCTACCATCGGGGATCTGTTCCCGAGGTGTTAGAACAGGGTGTGGTCGGGTTTATCGTTCAAGACTTTAACGAGGCGGTGAATGCAGTCCAAAAAATCGGAGATCTCAAGAGAGCGGCATGCCGGAAATTTTTTGAAGAACGGTTTACGGCAGAAAACATGACTAAAGAGTATGTGTCCCTCTATTCCTCACTCTTGCACTTAGGCCCCCATTTAGAGGCAGCTTAAATGATGCGATGTCAGAGCCTGGAGAATGGCGGAAAATGATTTCTCAACTTCCTCTGCATGGGATGAAAGTAATCCGGGCGCTTCCATACTCCGTCCGCTGATGCCAGAAAAATTTTTTCAACCGAAGCCAGCGTCGATGATATCCAATCTGTCATTGTATTTCTGGATTACACATCCGGAAGCTTTCTGGAGCGGGGAGCAATGAAAAACACCAATGGCCTCATTCGCCAGACTTTCCGAATCTTGGTAATTTCGAAATCATGACCAAAGAGCGATGGCCACCTCATGGATCAAACCAACATCTCTCTGGGAAATGCCCTGATATGTCAACGCTCAATTAGGTCTGGTGTGGTATTACCCCATCCCTTGCGCTTAACAAGCCAAATTTGCAGGGCTCCCTTTTCTTGTACCCACCATACTTATTAAGGGATGCCCCGCCGTCGGTTTGCGCGAAATTCTGAATCTAACTCTTTCATGCATGGCTATGTCCTGACATTCGACATTGTGTGCCCTCGGCTTTGAACCGTTCGAGGTGTTCCAATACAATGATGGATATATTTTCTGTTCCCCTATCAAAGGAGAGCCCATGGAGAGGGAGATAGTACGGATTGGGGGCGAACATTATATTCTAGCCACATCTGCCCTTGCCGATGCCCGAACGCATGTCTTAAAGCATGGAGAAACATTTGGTATCTTCAATCGGTACGGGGATATTCAACGCGTTGGCCTGGGTGAGCAGGGGCTGTATCATGAAGGGACTCGGTTTCTTTCCAAATTGGAATTCAACCTTGAAGAAACCTATCCCTTTCTGCTCAGCTCGACGATCAAGGAAGACAATGCCTTGCTTGCTGTGGATCTGACCAACCCTGATCGGTATAAAATCGATCAGACGTTCCTTCCACGGGGTACCCTCCATATTTCTCGGACCAAACTTCTTTGGCAGGCCCGATGTTATGAACAGATCCAGTTTACCAATTACTCCTTAAGTCCGTTAATTTTGAGTTTCTCGATCCAATTTGAGGCGGACTTTGCAGATATCTTTGAAGTACGAGGGGAGCGACGGTCTCAACGAGGAGTGATGACGGCGACCCTCCTGAAAGGTCAAACCGTCATTTTGGAATATCAGGGGTTGGATCACGTCAAAAGGGCCACGTATCTGACCGTTGATCCTTTTCCGGCAACCGCTTCTACGAGTTCGATGGTGTTTGAGATACCACTTGCTCCTCATGAGCATAAATCCTTGCACATCAATGTAGCCTGTTCGATAGAGGGTCAGATGTCGAAGCCCCTGAACTTTTCTGTGGCTCAAGTCCAGGCCTCCCATGCCTTACATACCGCCAAAGCCGGATTTTGTACGATTTATAGCAGGAATGAACAATTTAACAACTGGGTCAATCGATCTCTTGATGACATTTGTATGATGACGACTGACCTTCCCCAGGGGCCGTATCCCTATGCAGGGGTGCCTTGGTTTAGTACCGCTTTTGGGCGGGATGGCATTATTACGGCGTTGGAATGTTTGTGGATCAATCCAGATCTCGCGAGAGGAGTGTTGACTTTTTTGGCCTCCACCCAAGCGACGGAAATCCTTCCAGATCAAGATGCAGAACCGGGTAAAATTTTGCATGAGACCCGCAAGGGAGAAATGGCCGCCCTCAAGGAAATTCCATTTGAGCAGTATTACGGGAGTGTCGATTCGACCCCATTATTTATCTTTCTGGCTGGGGCCTATTACGATCGAACGGGAGACAAGGACTTTATCGTCTCACTCTGGCCTCACCTGGATCGTGCGCTGACATGGATCGATCAATATGGGGATCAAGACCGAGACGGATTCGTAGAGTATTTTCGGAAAACCCCCACCGGTTTGGCTCAGCAGGGTTGGAAGGATTCCTATGACTCGGTGTTTCATGCAGACGGGTCACTGGCCGAGGGGCCGATTGCCCTCTGTGAAGTGCAAGGGTATGTCTATGCTGCCAAACGTGCTGCATCTAAATTGGCAGGAGTTCTCGGATATTCCGAGCGGGCTAAAGCGCTTGGTGAAGAAGCCCATGCGCTCCGTGACCAATTCAATCGAAAATTTTGGTCAGACCGATTAGGTACCTATGTGTTAGCTCTTGATGGGAACAAGCAGCCCTGTGCTATTCGGTCCACGAATGCCGGTCATACGCTCTTCACGGGAATTGCGCTAAAGGATCGGGCTGAACTGATTGTCAGAGGATTTTTGGAGGAAGAGTTTTTTTCTGGTTGGGGGATACGGACTATCCCGACGAATGAAATCCGGTATAACCCCATGGCCTATCATAACGGGTCGATTTGGCCGCACGACAATGCCCTTATTGCCTTGGGAATGAGGCATTATGGGTTGACTGAAGGCGTTGAACGGGTCTTAGGGGGTCTATTTGATATGAGTATTCATGTTGACTTACATCGACTCCCAGAGCTGATTTGTGGGTTCAAACGAAAGTCCGGGGAAAGTCCTATTCTGTACCCCGTTGCCTGTGCCCCACAGGCATGGGCGGCGGGAGCCGTATTTTTGCTTTTGCAAGCCTGTTTAGGTCTTTCCTTTCAAGGAGACGACCGAAAAATTCGATTTACTAACCCGTATCTTCCAGAGTTTTTGCCTGCTCTTCAAATTAAGAACCTTCGCATGGGAAAATATTCGGTGGACATGGAATTAACCAGAACAAACTCAGACGTCATGATCAATGTGACAAGAAAAGAAGGTGATCTTAATGTTGTCACCGTCAGATGACATTGATCTTAATCCCAAGCTATCTCAAAAAAACCTAGAACCGCTCTTGCGGCGGATCCCAACCAGCGCTCAAAGCAGATTTTCAAAATTCTGGCAATATGGGGATAGTGAGATGGAGGGAGCCTCTTGCACTATGAATGTCATTTGAAAAGTCCAGCAATGCATGTTTTTATGAATTCCATATGGACCGCAATTCTACATTAATTATAATTATATTACGCGAATACCGTTGGGCTTTGGCCTTGTTTTTACAGATCAAAGCATTTAGATGAAATTCTCAGTGCTGACCGTCACGACTTGCAGTTGTCCTGGATCATGGAGAGGGCTCGGTCAGTTGATTCAGGTAGCGGATAGCCCTCATGCTCGCTCTGGTTATACAACAACATCGATTGAGGCATTGAAAAGGTGAGGGGTAACTGCGAAATTTCAATGTTGTTCTCCAGCCGGTATTGCTGCTTTACTTAAGTGAATAGGAGCCGATTTTATTTTGAACCCCACAACTTATTGGCTCAAAGATCGCCCTAAACTTTTTAGATCTGAGTGAATTCGCACATTGAAAGTGTGCGTTTTTTGCTTATGTCTGACAAATAATCGTTTCCGTGTATTCTTGATGGAATCCAAAATGCCCGTAACGCAATGGTTTTTGCGAAAGAACCAATTTAGCAATTGGAGTATGGATAGGGTAGGCCCATGAAATCCAAAACATATCTTCAGACGACCTTCATGAAAAAATACGTATTAATTTATTCTAAAGAAAAGAGGTAACTTTTTTTAGGTGAGTTGTGGCGTAAGATTTGCCTTTTAATGCGAGATGTTGGATGACCGATCCAAGGGATTGGTCTTGTGCATTGACCTGTTGAACCGTTTGCCATTCAAAGTGGGGGGAAGTGAAATATAAGCCCAATGGTAAAATAGTAAAGCCGCCGGGCGAGAGGAGTGAGAAAGTATGCGTGATATGCCAGTTTCCCTTCAAATGAATCGGAGTGTTGTGAGTAAGGGGGTTGGGCCCACCTTTTATCAAACCCTTTTGGAGGTTTCCAACGTTTTAAATTCTCAACGCAATACGGAAAATCTATGGAAAGCTATTACGGGTCATATTAAACAGGTGATTCAATGGGAGCGGGCCGGTATTACCCTCTATCACGCGGACATTGATGCCTTCCGATTTTACGCGGTTGAGACGAGCATGCCAGTGGTATTTCTGAAATGCGAGGCGGTCATTCCCCGGTCAGGGAGTGCAATGGGTTGGGTCTATGAGCATAAACAGATTCATGTGCGGCCAAATTTACAATACGAACCATTATTTGTTGAAGATGAGTACTATCGTAAAGAAGGTTTAGGGAGAATGATCAATATTCCCCTGGTGGTCAGGGAGCAGTGCTTGGGTTCGTTGAATATTGGGAGTGTGGAATCGGGACCGCCTGATCCCGAAAATGTTCAATTTCTCTCCCAGGTGGCCAAGCAGATCGCCTTAGCCATAGATAATGTCTTGGCTTATGAAGAAATTAATCAACTGAAAGAACAATTGTCACGGGAAAATGCCTATCTCCTGGAAGAAATAAAAATTTCACATGACTTTGGAGCGATGGTTGGAACCAGTCAAAAATTTAAAAAGGTGTTGGATCTGGCGCAAGCGGTGGGTCCGACCAATAGTACCGTCTTGGTGACAGGCGAAACCGGAACGGGGAAAGAACTGTTGGCACGCCTTATTCATGAGTTGAGCCCCAGGAAGCATAAGCCGTTTGTCAGGGTGAATTGTGCGGCGTTGCCTTCAGGTCTGGTTGAAAGTGAACTCTTTGGCCATGAAAAGGGGGCCTTTACCGGGGCCGAACAATTTCGACAAGGGAAATTCGAATTGGCGGACCAGGGCACTCTGTTTTTGGATGAAATCGGAGAGATGCCGATAGAGGCCCAGGCGAAACTTCTTCGTGTTCTTCAAGATGGCGTGGTGGAACGGGTGGGAGGAATCAAATGGAAAGATGTGGATGTTCGGATCATTGCGGCCACCAACACCGATTTAAATAAGGCCATTCTGACAGGTCGGTTTCGGTCTGATCTCTATTACCGCCTGAATGTGTTCCCTATAGATTTGCCTCCTCTTCGCGAACGTCCTCAGGACATTCCCTTGCTAGTGCGGCATTTCATGGAAAAAAACCGTGAGCAATTCAAACGGCCTTCTCAGGAAATTACGCCGGATTCATTGGGAAAATTAGTGCAATATCAATGGCCAGGAAATATCCGGGAATTGAAAAATATCATTGAGCGTGCCATGATTTTATCCGATTCCTCTACCTTGGAAATTGAAGAGACTTACATTACGAAATCCGCTCCCCAGTCTGAAGTTTTGCCTTCAAGCAAATTGAAGGACTTGGAACGGTTGCGTATCGAACAGGCACTGGAAACTTGCGAATGGCGGATTGAGGGGCCTTTGGGGGCCGCTAAACAACTGGGCTTACACCCCAGCACACTCCGGTATCGCATTAAAAAGCTGGGACTTCGTGCTTTGCGGAATGTTTCCTGACAGCCCTTTCCCTCTTCCTGAATACCGTGAAGTCCCTTATCTAAAATATACCCACTGCTAATCAATCCCGTGGTTCAAGTCGTCTGAGTTCACGCAGTTTTTGAATGCGGCCGAACCTTCTCTTGCTCGGAACTTGCTATTTCTGCGCCTCTTCCGAACGAATTCTTATTTAGCAATCACATCTTCGCGAATGGATCACCGTTTGCCCCAGGGGGATGGCAGGCGGGCATTACGACCGTAGAGGGTAGCCGGACTGCGGCGGACAGGAAAAAAGTATCAGTTAGGTCTTAAAAATGCTCCTAGTCGACACCTCCTTTCTGTCTGTGCTTGAATGTTCGGTAACCAAGGAATGAAGGAAGATGGGACCACTTGAAAGAAATTATCGGGCTTTATTAAATGTCGCGATTGAACTTAACTCCCAACGCGACACAAACAATCTTTGGCAAGCGATTACCCAACAAATCAATCAGGTTCTCCCGTGGGCGCGGGCAAGCGTGACGCTATATGACAAGGAATCCGATGGGTTTCGATTTTACGTCGTAGCGACTAATCTGTCGAAGATCGTGCTCCAGCAACATTCCGTGATTCCCCGGTCCGGGAGCGGTATGGGATGGGTCTTTGATCACAAAACGATGCATGTTCGTCCCGACCTCAAACAGGAACAGGTTTTTCTGGAAGATCAATGGTATGTGGAGGAAGGACTGGGACGGATGATCAATTTGCCTCTGTTAGTCAGAGAAAAGTGCTTAGGTGTGCTGAATCTCGGGAGTGTGGACTCCGGTAACCCTGATTCCGATACCCTTGATTTTTTATCACAAGTGGCGATGCAAATTGCCTATGCGATAGATCATGTCCAGGCCTATGAGGAGAACAACCGCCTGCGTGAGCAGTTGGCTCGCGAAAATGTCTATCTGGTCGAAGAACTCAAACTGACCAAACACTTCGGAGCTATGGTGGGACGAAGTCAAACCTTTCAACATGTGTTGGAACTCGCCCGTGAGGTGGCACCCACGACAGCGACTGTTTTAATCACCGGAGAAACCGGAACGGGGAAGGAACTCTTAGCCCAAGCCATCCATGATTGGAGCTTGCGTAATGACAAACCGTTCATTCGGGTCAATTGCGCTGCGCTTCCCACAGGATTAATTGAAAGTGAACTGTTCGGTCATGAACGAGGGGCATTTACCGGAGCCGACTCCAGGCGTGAGGGACGGTTTGAGTTGGCCCATGGCGGGACTTTGTTGTTGGATGAAGTCGGGGAAATGCCCATGGAAACGCAAGCGAAATTATTACGGGTGATCCAGGACGGGATGGTGGATCGGGTGGGAGGAAAACAGTCGATCCCGGTGGATATTCGACTGATGGCCTCGACCAATGCGGACCTACCCTCAGCCATTGAGCGGGGTCGTTTTCGCGCCGATCTCTTCTACCGGCTCAATGTGTTTCCGATCACCATTCCTCCTCTCCGTGCCAGACCGGAAGATATTCCGGAGCTCGCACAGCATTTTCTTGAACATTATCGGATCAAACTCAAGCGGCCCTGCGAAACGATTGAGCCGGACTCCTTGGAACGGCTTATCCGCTATTCCTGGCCCGGTAACATTCGGGAACTGGAAAATGTTATTGAACGCGGGGTGATTCTCTCACACCAAAAGATTCTTCGCATCGATGAACGGCTTCTGATTCCGCACAGCGCGAAATTCGAGCCTAAGGCTCCCGCAGGACTGGTGGACTTTGAACGGCAACATATTCTTCAAACCCTCGCCTCCAGTAATTGGCAGATTGAAGGTGGTGGGGGAGCCGCAGAACAATTGGGTCTGGCTCCGAGTACCCTCAGGAGCCGGATCAAAAAGTTGGGTCTTCAACGTCCCATCACAAAATAAACGGCCAGGAAACTTCACTATTCCTGCGCACGTGCTCTAACCTGTTTTCATCCACGGTAAAGATCTTCCCGCGAAGATGCGTGGCGTCAGGTTGGAATCCCACCACCATTTCCGGTGGTTTTGTAATACCTTCAAAGTTTTCATTATTCTAAATTTCAGCAATTTCCTTCCCGGTGCTCCTGGAAAATCCGTGGCCCAGTGTATGCAGGGATGCAAATGGATTCTATTGGAAGGGTGGATAGGTGCGTCCTCTTCATTTTTGATTTTGATGATTCCGAAAATGAAGAGAACAGATGCCTGATGAAAAATCTTAGATGGAAACATTCCATTAAACCAATGAGGCGCTAAGCAGAATGAAATTTTATCTTGATACGGCCAGTATGACGGAGATCCAGGAAGTGATGAGTCTGGGACTGCTTGATGGGGTGGCTATGAATGCCTATTCAAGCGCTGAGCAGGGGATGACTTTCTATCAGGGGCTACGTGAAATTTGTCGTCATGTCAATGGACCAATCAGCGTGGGAATGTTGAGCATCGAAGAAAAAGCCATGATCAAAGAAGGAAAGGAATTAGCCAAGATTCATGGGAATATCATCGTGAAGTGTCCATTGACTCCCGCGGGACTTAAGGCCACAAAGCGTCTGACCGCAGAGGGTATCAGAGTGAATGTCTCACTGTGCTTTTCCCTGGCCCAGGCCTTGGTTTCTGCTAAAGCCGGGGCCTGGTGTGTGTCCCTTTGCCCGGATAACCTTGATCGTCCTCAATATATAGAAACCAATCGGCCTCACCATGAGGTGAATGGATGTGGAAACGAGGATTCGTCTCCCGGAGACGGGATCGAATTGATACGCCAAATTGTCAAATTATTTCAGAGCTGTGGCTATCCGACTCAGATTATGTTGACGGGGATTCGTTCCCCGGAGCATGTGAAAAATGCCGCATTAGGAGGGGCGCACATTTGTATGATGGCCTTTCCCATTGTGGCCCACCTGTGTGATCCCTCCTTGAATTCCTTCCCCAGGCCCATCTCCGTTGGCCAAGAAAATTATTTTAAAAAAGTCTAGATTCAAAATCAGCTTGAACCGTTCGTTCCTCACTCAATTGAGAATGAGTGTATCCGGGAATCGGTTTGGTGTAGGCGATTGATAGCCCACGCCAAGAGGTGGCCGATCCACGATCAACCACCACGCCTTTTCGCGGGCGACCATGAAAGATGAACATTGTTAAACGATGAAAAAAGAATACTCTCCTGTATTGGTGGTGTTTTTATCCGTGGAAACTATTTTTCATGAAAGGCATGGCACGTGCAAACATCGCTATACATCGGAAAACGCATACCACGAAAGTTCCATGAGAGTAGCCGATCAGATAGAAATCTGACCATGCATTTATGTGTATTCCACATCTGATTGAAGACATGTTGGATGCGTAAGGCGACCGGAGACTGAGGAGCCATTGAGGTAGAAGGAGGGAACAGATGAGGAAGAAGAGGATTGAAATGTTTCTCCGCCATTGTGGGGCACTCGCCATTCTCGTCCTGGTCATGGGGGTATTGTTGCTTCCGATCGGAGTCAATCTGTCAATGGTATGGGGGAATGCCGAAACGGGAGTGGAGGCGGACATTACAGGAGAAGAAGGGCAGGAGATCTCCGATAATGAGGCCGAGGATGCCGTCGAAATAGGCAGAGATGTGTACTACAAGACCGAGGGTGTGGTCTCAGGACATCCGGCCCCCAAGACCATGAATGATACCCATGACTATCCCCGATACGGGGAATTTGAAAGCCGTGTGTTGATTTGGATCGCCAACCAACAGCATTTGTATTACGGAAGTTTTGTCCTGGCCGTTCCAATTTTTTGCATGATCATCGAATTTGTCGGAATGATGACCAAGGATCGAGGCATGGCCAAAAAATACGACCAACTCGCCTACGATTTTATCAGGATCAGTCTGACGGCCTACTCCTTGACGGCCATATTGGGCGGCATTCTTCTCTTTACGTTTCTGACGCTCTATCCGACTTTTTTCAGTTATTTGTCCGGAATTTTCCGTCCGGTCATGCATATCTACGCGCTGCTCTTCGTCGCCGAAAGCGGGACGTTATATATCTACTATTATGGCTGGGACCGAATGAAAGAGGGCGTGCTGAAGTGGGTCCATCTCAGTATCGCCGTGGTCCTGAATGCGATAGGCACTGTGCTCATGTTCCTGGCCAATTCATGGATCGCCTTCATGATGTCGCCGGCCGGAGTGGATGAGCAAGGACAATATCTCGGGAATATCTGGCATGCGATTCATAGTGCCTTGTGGAATCCCCTGAACGTGCACCGCATATTAGGAAACATGGCATTCGGGGGCAGCGTTGTGGCGGCCTACGCGGCTTACCGGTTTTTATCGGCCAAATCAGATGAAGAACGGGCTCATTATGACTGGATGGGATATGTGGCGATGTTTATTGCCGTGATTTTCCTGATCCCCTTGCCCTTTGCGGGTTATTGGCTCATGCGGGAAGTGTATGCGTATCGACAGCAAATGGGTATCACCCTCATGGGAGGATTACTTGCCTGGTTGTTCATTATTCAGGCCACCATGATCGGAGCCCTCTTTCTCAGCACCAGTTACTACCTGTGGCAGTGTTTCGGGCGAATGCCCGGCGCTGAACGGTTTCAGCGCTATATCAAATATTTGGTGTTTATTGCGGTGGTCGGACTCCTGGTGTTTATCACCCCGCATACCATCGTCATGACCCCGGCTGAGTTGAAGGCTATGGGTGGTCAACAGCATCCCGTCCTAGGAAACTATGGCGTCATGTCCGCCAAGAACGGTGGGATCAATATGTTGATCATTGTGACCATTATCAGTTTCATCTGGTACCAACGCGGGAATCTGATTCCGGTCGTGCCCTGGAAGCGTCTTGGCAATGTGTTCATGATCTGCTTTTTTGTCATGGGGAGTCTCAATATTATTTGGCTGGCCATCTACGGCTATTACATCCCCGCCAACGTGAGGATCGGTCTGTCGGTTCCTCAAGTCGCCACCACCATGTCCTGTTTATTGTTGATGGCACCCCTGAATCTTCTGATGCTGAAAGGGGCAAAATCCGCGGGGCCGATCCGGTGGGGGAAAATGCCGCCTCGGTCCCAATATGCCCTCATTGCGCTGGCCACAGAATTCACATGGATGATGGCGTTGATGGGCTATATTCGCTCCTCCGTCCGCCTCTTTTGGCATGTGAATGAGGTGATGCGGGACAACTCTCCATGGGCTTATACCCATACGATTGGATTTGCGGCCAATATGATTTCGTTTAACGTGCTGCTGTTCTGGCTCACGATTCTTTTTGTGTTCTGGTTGGCGGCGTTTAGTGGAAAGAAGGCGATAGTGAAAGAACCCTCTAAGGTCCCTGAGCTCGTGCCTCAATCGACCGGTCAAACCTGAGGCATGGCTGAGGGAGGCCCTGGCACTAGCCATGAAGTGGTGATCGCTTGAATCGACTCAATGTGAGCGTGGTGATTTCAGGATTTTCGGCAACCGACAGTGAAAGGGAAATCCAGGGAAATGAAATGAAGGAGGTGAATGATGATGGAGTTTGGGGTCGGAAATCCGTTGATTGAACTGATCTTTGGAATTATCAGCCTCGTCGGCGTGTCCCTGTTGGGGGTGTCCAATCTTATGCTTGAACCACCAAAGTCTTCAGTGAAGGCGGATCCCCGGACTCATGGTTGGTTATACCGGAATGGATGCTGATAGTGAAATGGAAGAAAGAATAATCATTGTGAAGCAAACCCAAATTTATTTAAGGAGGATTGATTCATGTGGGTTACAAAAAGACAATTTTTAAAAATGTCGGCGGGGACCGTAGCGGCGGTGGCGTTAGCGGATAAAGCGCTGGCGTTAACGGCCTTGCAGCCTGTGATTGAAGTGGGCAATCCCCTGGGGGAATACCCGGATCGCTCGTGGGAGCGGGTGTATCACGATCAATATCGGTATGACAGTTCGTTTACGTGGTGTTGTTCGCCCAACGATACGCATGCCTGCCGGATTCGCGCCTTTGTGCGCAACGGCGTGGTGATGCGGGTGGAGC
>JBFWRU010000013.1:0-105253 GCA_050248735.1 Nitrospirales bacterium
CCGGTTTAGATAACCGCTGAAAGCATCTAAGCGGGAAGCTAGCCTCAAGATGAGATCACCCGGAGGGTAACCTCCCTAAAGGCCACTCGTAGACTACGAGTTTGATAGGCTGGATGTGGAAGAGCTGTAAGGCTTGTAGCTAACCAGTACTAATCGGCCGTGCGACTTAACAACATTTGTTCTTGATAGACATGGTCTAAAATTTGTGGGATATGATTTATTTAAAGGCAAGATTAATTCCTGTTGAATAGACATAATCATTCTCCACAAACAGAATTCTCGGTGACCATGCCGGAGGGGTACCACCCGTTCCCATTCCGAACACGGAAGTTAAGCCCTCCAGGGCCGATGTTACTGCAGTCGTGAGGCTGTGGGAAAGTAGGTAGTTGCCGGGATTAAAATAAAAGAGCCCAGGGATCAGAAGTCCCTGGGCTCTTTTTTTATTAGTGTAAAATTACTTTTTTTGATTCTGAAGATTTAATTTCTAGATTCCTCAAATTCAGGATTGGCTTCTACATAAGCTGAGTGGGGGCGATGAAGAGCGTCGTAAATGGTCTCAAATGTCGGGATCGTTTTCGTAATTTGGGAACGAATGAGTTCATTTTTTACCGAACTGAGTGGGCTGACCAGATAAAGGCGCCCATGATGGGATCGAAGAAATTCGTGAGCAAAAGTAAATAGGTTCACGACTTTAGGGTCCAAGAAGTATATCGGGGATAGATTGATAATAATATGAAGTTTTCCTTGCCCATGAAGAAGTTCCACTGTCTTCAAAAAGTGGTTGGTATCTCCTTCATCAAAACGACCAAAACATTCCAAAATAGTAAACCCATTTCGGTCCCTTTGTTCAAAGTACATTGAATGCTCCTGAAGGAATTTTTGAATTAGTGTTCAATATTATTTTTTCGGCCAATAACAAGAAAAAATGAATATCTAAAATTATTTTTTGGTGGAAAATTTTGTCATTCCGCAGAAAGGTATGTTTTTCAATTTTCCTTGTACCAAATAGTCAAAATGAATCGCCCTGATCGAGTGGGCAAAAAAGTCTAGGAGAGGAGAGATTTCGTGAAAACCATAAAATCCACAACTCGATTTAAATCAGCGTTAAATTTCATCCCTGGAGGGGTTAATAGTCCTGTTCGGGCATTTCGATCGGTTGGTGGAACTCCACTTTTTATGAAAAAAGCCAAGGGAGCGTTATTGGAAGATATTGATGGCAATCGAATGGTGGATTATGTTTTATCCTGGGGGCCCATGATTCTCGGGCATGCTTATCCTAGTGTCTTAAAGGCTGTCATAACTGCAGCTAAGCAGGGAACAAGTTTTGGTGCCCCTTGTGAAGGGGAAGTGGAGCTGGCCAAACTCATCGTTCAAACCGTCCCCTCCATTGAACAGGTTCGCTTGGTCAATTCCGGGACGGAAGCCGTGATGAGCGCCATTCGGTTGGCGAGAGGATATACCAAGCGGGACACTATTCTGAAGTTTGAAGGGTGTTACCATGGTCATGCAGATCATTTACTGGTGAAGGCCGGTTCGGGAGTGGCCACCCTCGGTATTCCGGATAGCCCTGGAGTACCGGAATCCTTTGCCCGGCATACGTTAACCGCTCCCTATAACAATATCAAAGCGACGGAAAAATTAATCCATAAACATGCTTCGGACTTGGCTGCCATTATTGTGGAGCCCGTGGCTGGGAATATGGGGGTGGTATTGCCCCACAATGAATTTTTACCTTGGCTCCGAATGATCACCCAAAAATATGAGATCGTGTTAATTTTTGACGAGGTGATGACCGGGTTCCGCGTTCATCTTGGCGGGGCTCAGGCCAGGTTCAAAATTCAACCGGATCTCACCTGTTTAGGAAAGATCATTGGTGGGGGGTTACCCATTGGCGCGTATGGAGGCCAAAAGGACGTCATGCAAATGATTGCACCGGCTGGTCCTGTGTATCAGGCCGGAACTCTTTCCGGGAATCCCGTGGCCGTTGCGGCCGGTCTGGAAACCTTACGACAGCTCAAAAAACCTGGTGTTTACAAGGTGTTGGAAGAAAAGTCTTGCCAATTAGCCGAAGGATTAGGCGAGGCAGCAAAGCTAGCAGGAATCCCGTATTTTCAAACACGCATGGGTTCTATGTTAGGAGGATTTTTCACCGAAGGGCCGGTCACCGACTATGAAAGTGCAAAAAAATCGGATACCGCGCGATATGGGAAATTTTTCCATGGTATGTTGGAACGTGGGGTTTATTTTGCCCCCTCACAGTTCGAGGCAGCATTTCTTTCAACAGCCCATTCTCCTGCTCTTCTTCGCCAGACAATTGCGGCAGCCCATGAGGTGTTTCCTCTATTGTAACCACCCCTTGGGCCTTATCTTCTGACAACTCACTTTCCTGAGATCAGGAGACCTTTCCCAATTCTCCGCCAGAATATTTTCTCAATGGCCAGGATGTATGAATGGCCTGTACTCTCAGCAAATACCTTGTTCTAAGGATCACCGCCTCCAACCCTATAAGATATTGTAGGGGCGCTTTCCTAGAAATAATAAAAAATAACTTCATTTTGGAACTCCCCATCCGTAGAAAGGCGAAATGAAATAGGGAAAAACTAAAATTCCCAAAGGTTAAAACTCTCAAGGTTTTCCCATGAATCCAATTCCTCTGGCGTGATCGTATGAAGATATACTTGCAAGCTAGTAGAATCGAGAGCCATAATTTAATGTGCACCCTGGGTAATCCTTGAGGCGTCACCTTCCAGACGCAATACAGGTACCATAAATATAATCCATTCAAGGAGTCCCATTTATTTCAAATGTTTTTCTCAAAGGAGGAGATTGGCTATGAGTTCTGTGACGGTGACTGAACAATTAGATGAAAGTGTTCTCAGTTTCGTTTCAAAACCCAAAAAAATGCTGATCAATGGTCAGTGGATCCAGGCTCAATCAGGAAAAACATTTCCCACCTATAATCCGGCCACGGGGGAGGTGATGGCGCAGGTGGCGGAAGGGGATAGGGCTGATATTGATTCGGCCGTTCGAGCTGCCAGAAAAGCCTTTGAACTAGGCCCATGGCGAATGATGACACCTTCTGATCGCGGGAAACTCATTTGGCGGTTGGCCGACCTCCTGGAATCGAACCTGGAAGAATTTGCGCAATTAGAATCTCTCGATAATGGCAAGCCGTTAACCATCGCACGGGCTGCAGACGTTCCGTTGGCCGTGGATCTCTTTCGATACATGGCAGGATGGGCAACCAAAATTGAAGGCCATACCATTCCTGTTTCGGTTCCTTATATGCCAGGCTCGCAATTTCTGGCCTATACCCTTCGTGAGCCGGTAGGCGTTGTCGGACAAATCATTCCCTGGAATTTTCCTCTGTTAATGGCCGCCTGGAAATTGGGTCCGGCTCTGGCGGTAGGATGTACGATTGTGATGAAGCCCGCAGAGCAAACCCCCTTGTCCGCGTTGCGGTTGGGAGAGTTGTTTCTTGAGGCAGGATTTCCTGAAGGAGTGGTGAATATCGTTCCCGGATATGGTGAAACTGCGGGAGCGGCCCTAGCGGCACATCCTGATGTGGATAAGGTGGCCTTTACCGGGTCCACTGAGGTAGGAAAGCTCATTGTGAATGCGGCTACCGGAAATCTCAAAAAAGTCACGCTGGAGCTCGGAGGCAAATCTCCCAGTGTCGTATTACCCGATGCGGATTTGGAGGCAAGTATTCCCGGTGTGGCTAATGCCATTTTCTTTAACCATGGACAATGTTGCTGTGCCGGTTCACGATTGTATGTGGAAAAAAGTATTTTTGATAAGGTGGTGGCCGGGGTTGGGGCACAGGCCAAACAAATTAAGATGGGCCCTGGGCTGGATCCCTCTACCCAAATGGGCCCCTTAGTCTCAGAGGAACAACAACGCCGTGTGTTAGGTTATTTAGAATCAGGGTTAGCTGAAGGAGCAGAAGCGGTCGTCGGTGGGAAACGGTTGGGCGAAAAAGGTTATTTTGTACAACCAACTGTGCTGGTCAACACCAACTCAACGATGAAAGTCATTCAAGAGGAAATATTTGGTCCGGTGGTCTGTGCCGAACCTTTCACAAATGTTGAAGATGTGATTGCTAAGGCCAATGACAACATTTATGGATTGGCTGCCGCCGTATGGACCAAAGATTTGAGTATGGGGCATCGCATTGCCGCCCAATTACGGGCCGGAACGGTCTGGATCAACTGCCATAACATTTTTGACGCCTCGCTTCCATTTGGGGGGTATAAGCAATCCGGCTGGGGGCGGGAAATGGGCCGCGAAGCGCTGGATCTCTATACGGAAGTGAAGTCGGTGTGCGCCAAGTTGGCTTAAAGACGAAAATTTTTAGGCGGGGTGCAGATGACTGAGGCCACCATGGGTATTCCGGTGACTTCAGTCATCCATTTTTACTGTCAATGAGTGACAAACGAGTTTAGCAAGAGCTGCTGATTTTTATTCATCATCATCGTCATCTTCGTCTTCGGCGTCGATAGCCGCCTGACGCATCTGTTCTTCCATGGCATTGTGGATGAGCATCCTGAGAAACATGGAAATCACCGAGCCTTTTTCCAGCGTTCCACCTGGGGGAATGGCAATTTTCCCTTCGGCCACCATTTTATCCAGCCATTTCTTCTGATCCGGCGTCACATGCACCGGAATTTCCACGAGGGGAATCTTTCCAAATATATCCATGAAACCCGCCTCCTTCTCCTTTGGTCAGAAAACTCAAAAATTTATTCGCTAGGATCCGAGTATAACTTCTCTGTAGAGGGAAAGTATTGTGGCTGCAGAGTTCTTAGAGCCTTCGTCGATAAAACCACGTGCTCTTTTGGTTTGTCAATCTAAGAATGGTTAAAGGTGTTTGGGCCTGAGAGGTTTATATGAGGTTCAACACGTTTGCCATTGAATAAAGACCTGGTGGCTTCTTGACGACCCATTCAGCCGCTCGTAAGGCTCCACGGGCAAACGTATCGCGGGTGTGGGCCCGATGGGTAATTTCAATACGTTCCCCTGGACCGCCAAATAGTATGGTATGGTCACCCACAATATCTCCGGCGCGGATGGTCTGCATGCCAATTTCACGGGTTTTTCGTTCTCCGGTGATCCCGTGACGGGCATAGACTCCGACTTCTTTTAAATCCCACTCCATCCCTTCCGCCAGGGCTTCAGCCAGTCTCAGAGCCGTTCCGCTTGGCGCGTCTTTTTTCTTATTGTGATGAGCTTCAATGACTTCAATATTGTAGGACTCCCCCAGAGATCTGGCGATTTTCCCGATGGTATTTACCAGGACATTGATGCCTACGCTCATATTGGGAGAAAACACGCACGGAATTTTCGTGGCCAGGGTTTTGAGTTGAGTCAATTCTCCGTCAGAAAAACCGGTGGTTCCGATGACCATGGCTTTGGAAGCGGAAACAACCTGTTGCAAATTCATTAAGCAGGAAGCCGGACCGGTGAAGTCGATGACTACGTCGGCCTGTGATAAGCAAGTAGCAAGGTTGTCGGTAAGTGAGACGCCGGCTCGTCCGATTTGTGCGACCTCTCCCGCGTCTTTTCCTAATGACGGATGGCCTTTCATTTCAATCGCGCCGGCGAGTGTCATGCCATTGGCCTCATGCGCCAAGGCGACGAGCCTCATGCCCATTCTTCCGGCTGCCCCCGTAATAATAGTTCTGACCATCACAGATCTTCTTCCATCACACCGGAGAGTTTGAGGGCATCTTTCAATTTAGGACGGAATTCTTGCGCCAACGGGGTGAGGGGCAATCGGACTTCTTCCGAACCTTTTCCCATCATGGCCAATGCGGCTTTAACGGGAATGGGATTAGTCTCAAGAAACAGGGCGCCGAAGAGCGGTGACAATTTATAGTGGAGCGCACGAGCCCTTTCATAATCGCCTTTGAGGGCAGCCGATACCATTGAGGCCATGTCCTTGGGGGCGATGTTGGCGGTCACCGTGATGACCCCTTTCCCGCCGATGGCCATCATGGGAAGCGTGAGGGGATCGTCACCTGAAAGCACCAAAAAACCTGGTTTGGTTTGTGAAATGATCTCTGAGACTTGTTGAAGGGACCCGCTGCCTTCCTTGATACCAATAATGCCGTCAATTTGGGAGAGGCGCGCTACCGTGGCTGGAAGCATGTTAATGCTGGTTCTCCCGGGAATGTTGTACAAAATGATCGGTAAGTCTACGGCTTTGGCCACAGCTTCAAAGTGCCGGTACAGGCCCTCTTGAGGAGGTTTATTATAATAAGGCGTAATCAGGAGCGCGCCATCGGCACCCGCTTCCTTGGCATGCTGAGTAAACGTAATCGCTTCGTCCGTGGAATTCGAGCCGGTTCCCGCAATGACCGGAACCCGTTTATTCACCATCTCAATGGTGGCGGCGATGACCCGTTCATGTTCTTGTGGGCTTAGGGTAGCGGATTCCCCTGTTGTACCGCAGGGGACGATTCCATGGGTGCCATTGGCGATTTGGAATTCAATCAGGTCAGCCATGGCCTTCTCATCGAGTTTCCCTTTTGAAAACGGGGTGACAATGGCTACATACGAACCGGAGAACATAATCGTTACCTCAGAATTGAATGACGTCTAAGTTCCATAAAGAAAGCGAATCTGTGCTTGTTGGTGAGTGGTCGGTAGGTGAAAACATGATCCTCATGCAAATACTTCAGGAATCGATTCCCCCCGAATCAGGTCTTCAAAGCTTTCTCGTTTCCGGATCACCATGATGTCCTTCCCTTTTACCAGAACTTCCGGAACCCGTGGCCGGGAGTTGTAATTGGAGGACATGGTAAATCCATAGGCACCGGCACTCATCACCGCGAGGAGGTCTCCCTGTTTCGATTCTCCCATCTTGCGATCCTTGGCCAAAAAATCTCCCGATTCACAGATGGGGCCAACCACATCCACGGTGTTCACGGGAGCGGACTCGTTTTTCATGACCGGCAGGATATCGTGATGAGCTTCGTATAGACTTGGACGCAGTAAATCATTCATGGCTGCGTCCACAATCACGAATCGTTTGGTTTCGGCATCTTTGTTGTAGAGGACTTTTGTGACCAGAATGCCCGCATTCCCCACAATTGACCGTCCCGGTTCCATGATCAGGTGACATTTAATCGTGCTCAGCAATGGAGAAATCGCTTCGGCTAAGTCTTTGGGATGGGGTGGGGTTTCGTCGGAATAGGTAATGCCCAATCCGCCACCGATATTCAGATATTGAATGTTGAACCCTTTCCCTTGAAGGATGCCGATCAGTTCCAGGATTTTTTTTAAAGAATCCACAAACGGGTTGATCTTTGTCAGTTGGGATCCGATGTGCTTATGGACTCCCACCACTTCGATATAAGGAAGTTGTTGGGCGATCTCGAATTCTTCCAACGCCCGGTCTGATCGTATGCCGAATTTGCTTTTCTTCAGTCCCGTCGAAATGTAGGGATGGGTTTGGGGGTCAATGTCAGGATTGATGCGCAACGCTACCCGTGCCCGCATGCCTAGTGCGCCTGCCACGGTATTGATGTGTTGTAACTCGTTTGGAGACTCGACATTGAACATGAGAATGTTCGATTTCAAGGCATACTGAATTTCCTCTTCGGATTTCCCCACTCCGGCAAACACCATTTTTTGAGGAGGTACGCCGGCTTTTAAGGCACGAAATAATTCTCCCCCGGAGACGATGTCAGCCCCACAGCCTTCACGAGCCAGGACCCGAAGAACAGCAATGTTAGAATTGGCTTTCATGGCGAAAGCCACCAGATGGGGAATGGCTTTAAAGGCTTCTTCAAAGGCTTGAAAATGGCGGATGAGGGTACGGTGGCTATAAATATAGCAAGGGGAACCGACCTGCTCGACCACTTGTCGAATGGGGACTTCCTCGCAAAACAGTTCGTTCCCTTGGTATTGAAAATCATGCATGGTGTGGAACCTCTTCAAAGACATCCAAATCGCTCAGTGAAATATCTGAAACCGCACCTTGGAAGGCCTCCTTCAGTTTTCGATATCGCAATTTGGCAAAAGGGGTGATCGCGTTCAGCCTCTCTCCATCAACTAGTGTCTGAATGGCTTTTGGTGTGGCCTGTTTCAAATGTTCGAAATTCACCACGATGTCCATTTTGGCGTCCCGGGCCGCTTGGGTAATACGTTGCAACAATTCCTTGGCATTTAAATGATCCAAGCTTCCCTCGAGTTCGATAATGAGGGCGGAAAACGCATCATGACGACGGGCCTTCACCCTGAGGAATAGTTCCTGAGCTTTGGGAATAGGGCTGGAGCTTTCATGTAAGGCATTGGGTATCAAATAGGCCGTTTCAAAGGTCGGGAGTTTGGCTTGTAAATTTTTGAGCACTTCCGCTATCGGGGACAGGCTTCCTTTGGGAGTGGAACGGCAGATCAGTTTTCGGAACTGCCAATTCATTTCCAATCTGGGAATGAAACGTTGGCTGGTGTGACTGATCCGGGTCCAAATCGAGGGCCAGGAATACATCTGATGGTTGGCCCAAAAAAACCCTTCTTGTAATTGTTCGGCCGTCATGCGTTTTGGGTGATAGACCACGTGCTTGCCGTCATATTTGGACCAATCGTGATCGAAGATCCGGCCCTCTTGCGTGTAGCGGTCAAATAACGTGGTGCCGGGCAAGGGAGTCAGCACATTGAAATAGGCCAATTCCACCTTATTGCGATTCAGAAAATCTACCGCCGTTTCAAATACCGATTCATCATCGTTATCAAATCCGAAGACGAGTCCGGGATTCACCATGATGCCATGGTCATGAAACATTTTGATCTGATTTTCAAATTTACGGACCTGATTGAATCCCTTGTTGGTTTCATCCAGGGAATCCTCCGATAAGGACTCCATGCCCACGAATACGGACACGCACCCGCTGTCGGCTGCCAATTTGACCATGTCCGGATCATCGCCAAGAAACAGAGTGGATTGGCATCCCCATTTAATATTCAGGGCTTTCAAGGCCTGCCACAATTCCCGGCAATAGGCTCGGTGACTATTGTGAAGGTCGTCGACAAAGGCCACAATCGATCCCTCTTCCAGCCCGACCCAAATGCGGAGAGAAGTGCTGAGAGCATTCCACAGCGACCCGCGGGTCATCCGATCAATGATGTCCGAACGTAACCACTCTTTTGCCCTCGTCAGTTCTTCAATGACTTCCGGGACGGGACGGCGACGGGTTGTTTTTCCATTAAAAGGAGACACACTGCAAAACTCGCAATCAAAGTGACATCCCCGTGTTGTGAAAGTGCAGAGTCTGGTCATGTAAGAGTCGGGATTCAACAGGGAGATCCGTGGTCTCCGATAATTGGAGAGATCCGGGAACTGGTCCATCCGATAGATTCGTTTCAGATGACCGGCTTCGATATCGGCCACCACTGTCGGCCATAAATCTTCGGCTTCACCGCACACGATGGCGTCGCAGTAATTGAGAGCTTCTTCGGGGCAGTAGGTGGGATGAACGCCACCCAGAATCACCATTTTCCCTCTTTTACGAAATTCGGTGGCGATTTCATAGGCTCGTGGTGCATAACAGGTCATGATCGATATGCCAACCACATCACAGGGGGCGTCGAAGTCAATATCTTCTACGGCTTCGTCAACCAGCTGGATGTCCCAATTCGAGGGAGTATAACCCGCAATCACCGGCAGGCTGAGCTTGGGGAACCAGATCGAACGGCGTTCGCTCGCCGTCATACGGTACGGGTTATTTCGCGGATACGGATCCACCAAAAGAAGCTTCGGGTCTGTTCCAACATGTAAGGATGTAGAAGTCATAGATAGGACCCCCTAAAAAGATTCTTCATGTACATGTATGGGAGGATGCAGCCATTCTACCTGTGAAGAACGGTCATGAACAAATCTTTTTTGATAAACCATCCCAATCAACGTGCCCCGATCGGAAACAAGGGAGGGAGTTCCTCCGGTTGTTCAGTGGCCGGGAGGGGGTCCTCCATGCCAGATTTGTCTGGGTTTACTCCTGTTTCCCGTTCCTGTTTTCTCTTTTTGGCTTCAATGCCAACGTCTTCAGGGGGAATGGGTTTGCCAACGGCGCCACAGCCAAACTGTAGGCTTAACGATAGACTGAGTAGGAGAACCGTCAAGCCATAGGGCGGAAGAACCAGGAGTTTCCAAGGGCTAGGCGAGATAAGACGAAAAGAGCGAAGAGACGGCCTGAATCCCAAACTCACTTTTTGTGGGGGCCTAATAATCTTCTGCTGATTCATGACTTGCCTTTTCCCTTTTTAGGTTTTTTTGTTTCGGTCTTTAATGCTTCTTCCCATCGGTTCAATTGGAATGTCACCTGTTTAGTGGCTGTTCCTCCAACGATATCCTTGCGATTGATGGCGGCTTGTGGAGTCAACACCTGAAACGCTTTGGCATCAAAAGCTGATGAGGCTTGTTGAAGGTCGGCAACAGTCAGTTGCGCCAAATCCCTTCCATTAGACAGGCATTCCCGCACCAGATTTCCCACAATATGGTGAGATTCGCGAAAGGGCACGCCTTTGAGAACCAGGTAGTCGGCCAGTTCCGTAGCCAACAAAAATCCGTGGCTCACGGCTTCGGTCATGGCCGGTTCGCATATCGTCATCTGTGCGATGAGTTCCGCATAAATCTTTACGGAAGTTGTCACGGTTTCCAAGCTGTCGAATAGCGGTTCTTTATCCTCTTGAAGATCGCGGTTATAGCTGAGAGGCAATCCTTTCAGAGTCGTCAGGGTGCCGAATAAATGACCGTAGACTCGTCCTGTTTTTCCTCGAACCAATTCGGGGATGTCCGGATTTTTCTTTTGAGGCATCATGCTGCTGCCTGTACAAAATCCATCAGGGAGGTCGGCGAAATGAAATTCCTGGGAAGCCCATAGAATGAGTTCTTCGCTCAACCGGGACAGGTGCATCATAATGATGGCGCAGACACTCAAGACCTCGAGGACATAGTCTCTATCTGACACGCCATCCAGACTATTTTGGGTAATACGGGGAAACTTGAGGAGGCCGGCAGTGTACCTTCGGTCAAGGGGATAGTTTGTCCCTGCCAACGCCCCGGAGCCCAGAGGCATGATGTTAATCCGGGTCAGCGCGTCCCGTAGCCTTTCTTTATCCCGTGCGAACATCTCCAGGTAGGCCAGCGCATGATGTGCAAAGAGTACAGGCTGTGCCCGTTGGAGATGGGTATATCCCGGCATGATGACTTGTTGATTCCGCCTGGCCAAATCTAAAAAGGAGTGCTGCAGGCTGGTCAAATCTTGTTTCAGGCTCTGCACGGCATCCCGAAGGTATAGGCGGAGGTCCAGGGTTACTTGGTCGTTCCGGCTCCGTCCGGTATGCAGTTTTCCTCCGACCGGCCCCACGATCTCTGTCAGTCGACGTTCAATGCTCATGTGGACGTCTTCGTCCTCGGCTTTCCATTGGTGTCGGCCCGTTTGAATTTCTTCCAGTACCTGCTTCAGTCCATGAATGATGGTCTGACATTCTTTTTGAGAAATGACTTTGGCGCGTTGAAGGGTCCGACAATGAGCGATGCTCCCTTCAATGTCATACGCGTACAACTTTCGATCAAAATCGACAGAAGCGGTAAACCGTTCAACCAAACGATTCGTGCTTTCCTGAAACCGCCCGCCCCAAAGCTTTTTCCCTTTATTGGGTGAAGGGGAGCGTGGACGCTTAGATTTCACAAGAGATGCCGGTTTGGAAGAAGACCGTTTGGGCGAGGATTTCATAGAGAACTCTAGCCAGTCAGTAAACGTTAGCGAGATGCCTGGTGCACGGCATGCCGAGTAGCCAAGCGAAGGGCGTTGAGTTGAATGAACCCCCCCGCATCTTTTTGATCATAGCCCGTCCCCGCTTCAAAGGTAGATAGGTGTTGTTGATACAAGGACTTGCTGGACTTTCGGCCCAGGACGGTACAATTGCCCTTGTACAATTGCAGACGAACCGTGCCGGTGACATCCTGCTGCACTTGATCAAACCCCGCTTGCAGCATCAGGCGTTCTGGGGAAAACCAAAAGCCGTTATAAATCAATTCCGCATATCTGGGCATAAGGCCGTCCCGTAAATGCATCACTTCGCGATCCAGCGTCAGAGATTCCACCGCTCGACGGGCAATGTGCAAGATGGTTCCTCCGGGTGTTTCATAAACGCCTCTGGACTTTATTCCGACAAAACGATTTTCAACCAAATCTACCCGGCCAATCCCATGTTTGCCACCCAATTGGTTGAGTCGGGTGAGTAATGACGCGGGACTCAAGGGTTTCCCATTTATGGCCACGGGATTTCCCTTTTCAAAATCCAGCATGAGGATTTGCGGAGTTGAAGGAGCGTTCTGTGGCGAAACCGTCATGCGAAACATGGAAGGGGGAGCGGGGACCCAGGGATCTTCCAGCACGCCACCTTCATAACTGATGTGAAAGAGATTAAGGTCCATACTGTAAGGTTTCGCTTTGGTGACCGGAATGGGAATCCGATGAGTCTGGGCGTAGTCAATCAGATCCTCTCGCGAGACCATGGACCATTCTCTCCATGGGGCAATGATGTGGAGGGAGGGGTCGAGTGCGGCAAAGGTTAGTTCGAAGCGAACCTGGTCGTTTCCCTTTCCCGTGGCTCCATGGCTGAGGTATGTCGCTTTTTCTTTTTTTGCCAGTTCGACCTGGCGTTTGGCAATCAACGGTCTGGCAATGGAGGTTCCCAATAGATAGGCACTCTCATATACGGCATTGCCACGCAACATCGGAAATACATAATCCGTGACGAATTCCTCTTTCAGATCTTCTACATAGACTTTACTCGCCCCTACGTTGAGAGCTTTTTGCCGTATAGCCCGGAGGTCTTCCCCTTGCCCCAGGTCTGCGCAAAACGCGATGACCTCGCATCCTCGTTCTTCTCGAAGCCACCGTAGGATGACCGAGGTATCTAATCCTCCGGAATAGGCTAGGATGACCTTGGGTCTGGTTACTGGAACCCCACCGTTCGCAGTGGGTTTTTTTGTTGGTTGCCGGGAACGGGACTGCTTGTTCATCGAGTGCGTCTTCCTATCCATTCCAGAAGAATAGCCTTTTGAATATGGAGTCGATTTTCTGCCTGATCCAACACCACTGATTGTGGGCCGTCCAGTACCTCTGCGGTAATTTCTTCACCCCGGTGCGCGGGAAGGCAATGCATTAGGATGGCGTCGGGTTTAGCCGATTTCATGAGTGGGCCGTTCACTTGATAAGGAGCCAACGCGGCCATTCGAGGACGCTGTTCGGATTCCTGGCCCATACTAATCCAGACATCCGTATAGACGACATCGGCGTGCTTGGCAGCCTGCAGGGGATCAGGAGTGATGCATATCATTGATCCTGTTTGCGAGCCTTCTTCCTGCGCTCTTTGGACTAGGCCGGGATCCGGCCCGTACTCGGCAGGACAGCCCACAGAAACATGCATGCCGAGTTTAGCGCCGATTTCAATGAGTGAATGGCTAATATTGTTGCCATCGCCAATGTAGGCAAGCTTGAGGCCTTTCACGTTTCCTTTGTGTTCCATAATAGTCTGGACATCCGCTAAGGCCTGACAAGGATGGCAGTAATCCGTAAGACCGTTGATGATGGGAATTGAGGTATGCCGACCCCATTCCTCCAGCGTGGATTGCTCGAAAGTTCGAACCACCAATCCATCAAGATATCGAGTGAGCACCTTGGCCGTATCCGCTAAGCTTTCACCCCGGCTCAGTTGAATTTTTTCCGAAGCCAGGAATAAGGCTTGGCCCCCCAATTGATTCATGCCGGCTTCAAAAGAAACCCGTGTCCGTGTCGAAGGTTTCTCGAAAATCAGGCCCAGAGTTTTTCCTTTAAGAAGCGAAATAACCTGGCCTTTTTTGTGAGCGGATTTCAGTTTTTTTGCCGACCGCAGAAGATCAATGATCGTCTGCCGGGGTATATCCCAGATGGTAAGCAAATCTTTCGGGAGTTGAGGGCGTTTCTGGCGTGTGACGATTCTGCGTGAAGGTTGGGACTTTTTTACTGGGGTCATGACGCTAGGTCCGGGTCGAAAGGACGCTGGACAGAACCGAGAGCAAGCGATCCACCTGTGTTGTCGTCATGATGAGAGGCGGAACGAATCGTAGGACCCGACCCATAGTACAATTGATCAGTACTCGACGATCTAAACATTCCAGTACAATAGGCTTTCCCTCTACCGATAATTCCAGCCCCTGGAGTAGGCCCAGGCCGCGTGATTGGGTGACGCATGGATACTGTTCTTTGAGTGTGGCGAGCCCTTTTGCCAGGTAGTCCCCAATGGTTCGTCCATGGTTCAGTTTTCCACCTTCAATCAACACATTCAGCACTTTGAGCGCGGCCGCGCAGGCGAGGGGATTTCCCCCAAAAGTCGAGGCATGGGTCCCAGGTTCGAATGCGTTGGAGACCTCTTGAGTTGCCAGACAAGCTCCTATGGGAAGACCGCCTCCCAATCCTTTTGCCAGGGTCATGATATCCGGAGCTATGTCAAAGTGTTGGTAGGCGAATAAAGTCCCAGTCCTGCCCATTCCGGTTTGTACTTCGTCGAAAATGAGAAGAACATTGCGACTCGTACATAACTCCCGGACGGCTTTTAAATAACCTGCGTCCGGTACCACCACCCCACCTTCCGCTTGAATTGGCTCCAGCATAATGGCCGCAGTCTGTGGAGTGATTGCCGTATCTAAGGCGCCAAGATCGTTAAAAGGGACATAGCGAAAACCAGGAACCAAGGGGCCGAACCCTTCTTGTAGCTTCGGCTGCCCCGTTGCAGTGAGACTCGCCAAGGTCCGTCCATGGAAGGAATTAATCATCGTGATGATTTCGGTCCGTTCTAGTCCGGCCCGTTTTATGGCGTACCGTCTGGCGAGTTTTATCGCGGCCTCATTGGCTTCAGTGCCGCTATTACAAAAAAAGACTTTATCGGCAAATGATAATTCGACAAGGCGTTTGGCAAGTAAGCTTTGTGGTTCGGTATAAAAAAGATTGGAAGTATGGATTAATTGACGAGCTTGTCTCGTGATGGCTTCCACCAGATCCGGATGAGCATGTCCTAAGATATTGACGGCAATGCCAGCCAAACAATCCAGATATTCCCGTCCTTCGGCATCATAGACGAAACACCCTTGTCCTCGGACAAGAGAAATCGGAAGTCGCGCATAGGTGTCCATTAAATATTGATTGGAAATTTGTTGAAGTTCTGGTGTCAGCATAAAATTATAACCCCGCGACAAGACAGGGGAATCTAGCATACGGCTTCTTTGGTCCGCAATAAATTGTAAAAGCGTTTCGAGAGAAGATCGATGACTTATTGGGCTAAAGGAGGTGGGGAAAACACTTTTTGGTTATCCTCGGTTTCGGAGTAGGGATTATTGCATGGCAGCAGGACTATTTTGGCGTCGAAGATCGTAGGCCAACCCCAATTTACTGAGTGTCCAGATCAACCACTTTGAAGGATCAAAATTGTACCAGCGTGGGCCGTTCCGATAATCACTTTGATAGGTATGGTGGTAATTATGATATCCCTCGCCAAACGTAAGGAGGGAGATAAACCAGCTGTCACGGCTGGAATCTCCGTTTCCGTGTGGCTGGTGTCCCCAGATATGGCAGATAGAATTGATGAAAAATGTGGAGTTGAGGACTAAAAAGGTTCGAGCCAACCCGGCGAGTAAAAAGCAACCAAGCCCTCCAATCCATCCGTTATAGAGAAAGCCCACGACAAAAGGTAAGGCTAACCCAGCTATGACAATGGCTAAATAATTATTGTGTTGCCACATGATCAGGGGGTCTTGCATTAATTTCGCCGAATATTTTGGGTCACGGTGTGGATCTTTCCAGAAAATCCATCCACAATGACTGTGCCAGAAACCCAATGTGGCATTATACGGATCTTCTTCCTGATCACAACGAGCATGGTGGCGAATATGATCACCGGCCCACCGTAAAGCGGAATTCTCTAACGCCATTCCTCCGGCAATTAAAAAGCCCAATTTGACCCATTCCGGACATTTAAAACTCCGGTGCGCAATAAAGCGGTGGTATCCTACGGTAATGCCGAGCCCCGTCACGGTATAGAGGATGAAAAACATCGTCCAATCCACCCAGGAAAAATCATAGTAATAGGCATAGACTGGAAGAGCGACGAGAGTGGCCAACACGATTGTCCCAAACAGAATCATCGTGGGGTAGTCTCGTTGCGGGTTTCCAATTTGTGAGGGATCGGCAGTTCGTGACATATACGGTTTTTCCTCTAAATTTTATCAGTCTCTAACTGATAGAGATCCTTCAGCCTTTCTTGCCAAAGGGGAAATTTTAGACCTCTGTCAATGTTGGTGATTAGAAAACGATCCTTACGCGAGGGTTCTTTTACTATTTGTATGGGTTTTACCCACATCAAATAACGGCGGCCAATTCCTCCCAAAGTAAAAGAGCGGAAGGATGATACCTTTAGACACAATGAAAGTAAAGAAGAAATTTCAATTATGAGGTGAATATTAGGTACCCACTAAAACCTATCTTACCATACATGGTTTTTATTACCAGGGCTGTGAACTCCCAATCCTGACTTTCGTCTCTCATTCAGGGTATGGGGCAGCAGGTGTGGAGGTTGACCCCTATGCCAATAAGGCCTCACCAAAAGCTGCTTTTTGATTATTACAGCTTTCAGTGAGACGTTTAAAATATTAAGAAATTAACCAAGCAACATACACGTTGAATTAATAATTAATATTTGTAGGAATCTGGCTTAAATGGGCCTTCAGAGGCGACTCCGATGTATTGGGCTTGCTTGGGAGTAAGTTTGGTCAGCACCCCTCCAAACCCCCGGACCATGTGGGCTGCGACTTCTTCGTCTAAAATCTTGGGGAGTACCTGAACCGTGATTTGTTCAGGTTCCAAATGCTCGGCAAACTTTCTTTCAAAAAGATAGATTTGAGCTAATACTTGGTTGGCAAATGAGCCATCCATGACTCGTGAAGGATGCCCCGTGCCATTTCCGAGATTGACGAGCCTCCCCTCGGAAAGAAGAATGAGGTAATCGTCCTTGACTTTATCTCGATATACTTTGTGGACCTGGGCCTTGATTTCTTCCCATTCCCAATTTTTTCGCATAAATGGCGTATCGATTTCATTGTCGAAATGTCCGATATTACACACCACCGCTCCACGCTTGAGGGTCTTGAGCATGGCAGAATCACATACATTCAAATTACCCGTGGCAGTCACCACTAAATCGGTTTTACCGAGAAGTTCGGCATTGATATCTTCACTCCGGCCTGTATTGTTTCCTTCTTTGTATGGGGAGACGACCTCGTACCCGTCCATGCAGGCCTGCATGGCGCATATAGGATCGATTTCGGCCACCTTGACTATCATCCCTTCCTGCCGAAGGGATTGCGCTGAACCCTTCCCGACATCGCCATAGCCGATAACTAAGGCTTTTTTCCCGGACAACAAATGATCGGTAGCCCGTTTAATGGCATCATTCAGGCTATGCCGACACCCATATTTATTGTCATTTTTGGATTTGGTGATTGAATCGTTGACATTGATGGCGGGAACTTTCAATGTACCTTTTTGGAGCATTTCCTGAAGCCGATGGACTCCGGTGGTGGTTTCCTCGGTTATGCCGTGGACATGTTTCAGGATTTGGGGATACTTTTCGTGGAGTACTTGTGTGAGATCACCGCCATCGTCCAGCACCATATTGGCATCCCAGGGTTGCCCGTTTTTTACAATAGTTTGTTCAAGGCACCACAGATATTCTTCCTCCGTCTCGCCTTTCCAGGCAAACACGGGAATGCCTTTGGCAGCAATGGCAGCTGCAGCGTGGTCTTGAGTGGAGAAAATATTGCACGAGGACCATCGGACTTCCGCGCCCAATTCAATTAAGGTCTCGATGAGGACGGCTGTTTGGATGGTCATATGGATGCAACCGAGGATCTTGGCTCCCTTCAAGGGCTGAGTGGCACGGTATTTTTCACGTAAGGCCATCAGAGCTGGCATCTCGGTTTCGGCAATTTGAATTTCTTTCCTGCCCCAATTGGCAAGCTTGATATCGGCTACTTTATAGTCGTGGATGTTTTTCTCGATTTCTGTTGCCGTCGTCATGGAAACTTCCTCCTCTTCCTAATAATCAAACCAAGGCCAATACTAAAAAAACGGGGCCAGGGTCACCCCCTGGCCCCAGTGTTCACGCAATTTTATCGGATTATAGACCAGACTCTCGTTTTAACAAGGTGGCCTTGTCTGTCTTTTCCCAAGTAAAGGCTGCTTCGGTTCGGCCAAAATGGCCGTAGGCCGCAGTTTGTTTGTAGATGGGGCGACGTAATTTCAGATGATCAATGATCCCACGAGGAGTCAAGGGGAAATGCTTTTTAACTAATTGTTCGATTTTTTCAATATCCATTTTTTCAGTGCCTTTAGTGTCGATTAATATCGACACCGGTTCGGGAACTCCAATGGCATAGGCCAGCTGTACCTCGCATTTTTCGGCTAATTTGGCCGCAATAATGTTTTTCGCGATGTATCGGGCCATATAGCTGGCAGACCGGTCTACTTTACTGGGGTCCTTCCCGGAAAAAGCGCCTCCCCCATGGCTTCCAACTCCCCCATACGTGTCTACGATAATTTTTCGGCCTGTCAGGCCGGTATCGCCCATGGGGCCTCCGGTGACAAAGCGACCGGTAGGATTGATATGGAATTTGACTTTTTTGGGGTCAAATAACCGTTTGGGCATCATGGGGTAAATGACTTTTTCCAACACATCTTTTTCGATCTTTTTTAAAGTGACGGTGTCGCTATGTTGGGTGGAAAGGACAATGGTATCAATCCGAACGGGTTTCCCATTTTTATATTCGACTGTGACTTGAGATTTACCGTCCGGTCTGACCCAAGGGAGAATGTTTTTCTTTCTGACTTCCGCTAATCGGCGGGTGAGTCTGTGAGCCAAAACGATGGGCATGGGCATGAGTTCCTCGGTTTCATTGGAGGCATACCCAAACATGAGCCCCTGGTCTCCTGCCCCTCCGGTATCCACGCCCATGGCAATATCCCCGGATTGGGAGTGAATAGCGGTCAGAACAGAACACGTGCTGTAATCAAATCCCCACGTGGCATCCGTATAACCCACTAGTCGGATGGTTTCCCGGATAATGTCTGGAATTTCAACGTAGGCTTTGGTGGAGATTTCGCCGGCTACAAAAGCCAACCCGGTCGTCAGAATGGTTTCACAAGCGACTCGGCAATTCTTGTCTTGGCTAATGATAGCGTCAAGAATACCGTCGGAAATCTGGTCGGCGATTTTGTCAGGGTGTCCTTCTGTGACCGATTCCGAGGTAAACAGAAAATTCGTTTGTTTCATCGATTTCCTCCACCGATTGGCTGGCCATTTTCCCTCCAAGGGGATGGTCCATGAGTTAGTAAGTCGTTAACCAAAAGTTATACTGTAATCAAAAGAAATTCTGGTGTGCAAATGGTAAGGGCAAAAAACTCCTCTCTTTTTCGGTATTTTGAGAGAAGAACTTAAGAATTTTGCTTTTGGTAATGGAACAACAGTAGTGTGTGGTTGGACATGCCATTATTCAGCGACTATCTATATAGACTGCCAGGTCATAAGCTGTAGACGAGTGTCATCAAGGCAGAAAACTTAGAGCTGTCATTATTTAATTGGATAAGGGTGTCTCTCAATAAATGAATTGATTCCGGCTATTATAAAATTACTGAAAATCTGGGTGAATAATAATGTAAATGAAAGGGTATATATTTAACTTTTCATGCCCATGTTGAGCTTGGCGGATTTCTTTGTGTATTAAGTCTTGTTACTTATTTTAGGATGGATCGTTAAGGCGAAAGGTGAACTTGTCCAATTGCCGGTGTAAGGTGCTTTTTCCGAGCCGAGCAACCTTCACTTGGGCGTTGCAAGCGGGTTGCATTGCCTAAATTCTCGGTGTTACACTCCCCACTTATTTTCGTTGAAAATGTCAAATAAATTAAATGTTTTGCCAAACCGTGGAGGCGGAGGGTTTGGTGCCGCTTTTTTAGCCAGGATTCTCTAAGGAGGCCGCTGTAATGTATAAAACGATATATGTCCCAGTCGACAATTCAGACCATTCCAACATGGCTGTTGAACTGGGGGTGGAGTTTGCCAAGACCTTCGGGTCCAAAATTGTAGGTAGCCATGTCTATGCTGCCAAGATGCATGATAAACGGTTCAAGCAAATGGAAGCTGGACTTCCTGAAGAGTATCACGATGAAAAAGAACTGGACCGACAGCGGCAAATCCACGATTCCTTGATTACCCGCGGCCTTCAGATTATTACCGACTCTTATTTAGACTTTGTGGGTCAAAAGTGTACGGAAGCTAATATCCCCTTGGAGCGGAAGTCCCTGGAGGGTCGAAATTGGAAGGTGTTAGCGGAAGATATTAATAAAAGTGGGTATGACCTGACTATAATGGGTGCGGTTGGGGTTGGTGCCGTGAAAGACTCTGTCATTGGAAGTAACACGGAACGAGTCCTCCGGCGGGTTCGAAATTCGGATATGTTCATTGTGAAAGATTTGAAGCCCATGAAAGAAGGAAAAATTGTCGTGGCTGTCGACGGAAGCCCGTATTCCTTCGGCGGGCTGAAAACCGCGTTGGCTCTAGGGAAGGCATTTAACAGGCCAGTAGAGGCCATTTCAGCCTTTGATCCCTACTTTCACTATGCCGCATTTCATAGCATTTCCGGTGTGCTCAACGAGGAGGCAGGAAAAGTTTTCCGTTTTAAAGAACAAGAAAAACTTCATGAAGAGGTCATTGACAGTGGGTTGGCGAAAATTTATCAGTCCCACCTGGACATATCTCGTGAAGTTGCACAGGAAGACGAGTGGGATATCAAGACCACGCTGTTGGATGGAAAAGCGTTTGAAAAAATCATTCAATATGTCAGGAAAGAGCAACCCTGGTTACTGATTGTCGGTCGAATCGGTGTACACAGTGATGAAGATATGGATATCGGGAGCAATACGGAAAACCTTTTAAGGACTGCGGGATGTAACATCCTCATTTCCAATAGAAAATTTGTTCCACCCATCGATACCCAGGCGGAATATACAATTGCCTGGACGGAAGAAGCTCTCCGGCGTATGGAAAAGATTCCCATATTTGCCCGTGGGGTGGCCAAAACGGCTATTCATCGGTTTGCCATCGAAAAAGGCCATACCATCATCAGTAACTCCGTCATTGATGATGCGGTGGGGGATATTCTCCCGAAGGGAGCCATGGATGCCATGAAGGCATTAGGCGGGACCCTTGATGCCGCAGGGGTTGACCGAAACACGATGCAGGCTGATGAGGGAGTGGCCAAAGACCTCATGGGATCAACCTTAAGTGGCATGATGTCTCAGGTTGTTGAAGAAAAACCGGCCGGTGGGGCGGCACCCTTGAGTGCCAGTAATAAATCCTATCTGGACCGAATGTCCAAGACCTACTATGTTTGTGGGGGATGCGGATATATCGGGAAAGGGGATCACCCCGTACAATGTCCGGTCTGTGGTCTTGATGGGGCACAATTTAAGGAAGTGGACAAGTCAGTGTTTGATGCGGCGGCCAAGTCTGAGGGAGGGTTGGAAACCCAAATGGCCTACGATGATGTTCCCATGCAATGGACGAAGGATGCCCGTGAAGCCATTCGGGCTGTTCCTGCGGGATTTCAACGTCGGCGGGCCAAGGCCAGAATTGAAAAGTCTGCCAGAAAATTAGGAATGACGACTATCACGTTGGAATATGCAGGATCGATGATTCAAGAGGCGGCGGCTGAAGATTACACCCCGATTTTTGCGAATAAAAGTGGTTCGGATGAACCTGCGGTTCAGCCGGACGTTCCCCAAGATGCCAATGGGTCTGAAGCGGTGTCCCCCTATACGTGGGAACCCGAGGCCGTTAAGCGTCTGGAACGAGCCCCGGCGGGATTCATGCGTGACTGTACGAAGGCCCTCATCATTAAACATGCAGAAAAAATCGGGACTACTACGATTACCCTTGATGTGGCCACACAAGGCATTGAACAAGCCAAGGAAACCATGGAAGAGGCTATGAAATCGGGCAATGTGAAAGACATCGTTGCCCGGCTAACCGGGACGGGGGCCACTTCGGAGGCACAATCCGGAGCTGGTCATCATGGGTAAGGCTCTTCCAGTTCTCAATTCCTTCCTCAGTTCCCTCTCTTCACTTGGCAGTGAGGCTATTACGAAGTTCGGGGCAATGGGCTCGAAATCCGATATGCCTGGCGATGGTCGAACTGTTGATGATTTTAAGCCCTATTTAGTGGCTTTAAACCTCACTAAACGGTGTAATCTCAAGTGTGAGCATTGTTATCTGGATGCCACGACCAAACTCAGTGGCGGCAATGACGAGCTGACCACCGAAGAATGTTTTCGATTAATTGATCAGATTGCCCAAGTAAACCAGGGTTGTCTTTTAGTGATTACCGGTGGGGAACCCCTGGTTCGTCCGGATATTTTGGATATTGCCAGGTATGCTGTGGAACGTCGGTTTATGGTGGTCTTTGGCACCAATGGTATGTTGATTACGGATGAGGTAGCCAAGAAACTGGTGGAAATTGGCGTTATGGGGATGGGAATCAGCATCGACTCCCTGGATCCAGCCACACACAATGCATTCCGAGGATTGCCGGGAGCCTTTGAGGGAGCCTTGGCCGGAATTGAGGCGTGCAAACGCAATGGGCTGCAGTTCCAAATCCATTTCAGCGCCCAACCCATGAACTACCAAGAATTACCGGCTGTGATTGATTGGGCCCATGACTTGGGAGCCAAAGTACTGAATGTGTTCTTTATGGTGTGTACCGGACGGGGAGAAGAGTTGACGGATATCACCCCAGAGCAATACGAAGAAGTTCTTGGTTACCTGGTGGAGTGCCAGGATAAATATCAAGATATGCTGGTTCGGGCGCGGTGTGCTCCTCATTTTAAACGGTTAGCCTATGAAAAAGATCCAAATTCCCCCATTACCAAGGCCCAAGGTTATATGGGTGGCGGGTGTTTGGCGGGGACCAATTATGCCAGGGTAACCCCAAATGGGGATTTAACGCCTTGTCCCTATATGCCCTTGTCTGCCGGAAATATCCGAGAACAGAGTTTTGTAGATTTGTGGCAAGACTCGGAAATCTTTAACTCATTCCGCTATCCGCATTTGAAAGGAAAGTGCGGAGATTGTGAATACAGCGAAATTTGTGGGGGATGCCGGGCCAGGCCTTATGTGGATCATGGGGATTGGCTGGACGAGGATGAATGGTGCTTGTATACGCCGAAGGGTGGAGAAAAGGTTCAAGTCGCATTCAATGTGCCGGAAGACTCATCGGTGGTTTGGGATTCCGCAGCCCAGGAACGGCTTGAGCGTATTCCGTATTTTTTACGTGCCATGGTGAAAAAGGGTGTGGAGCGTCATGCAACGGAACAAGGGATCCCAACGGTGACCATTGAGTTAATGGAAGAACTTCGTAAGAAACGGTTCGGTAACGAAAAACCGGTGTTTAAATTTTAATCCGTTAGCCAAGAGCCCTATAGAGACCCACCCGATTTAAGATTCACAACACGTTGCCTTCTGAAATGCCTGTCATGAAAGTAAAATTGCCTAATTCGCTCGGGACGCCAATTATGTGGCCGCGAAAACATACCAAGGGGTACCTGGGCATGGGCATGGGGATGGATCTGGCAGTCAGCTGTCAGCCCACCCCAAGACTCTGCTAATGGAATCCCTTCTTGATGTTCTCACCGATCTGAATAAGCTCGTCCCTATTTTAGTGCATTGGTTCCATCTCTTATCCGCTGTGGTATGGATCGGAGGCTTAGCCTATTTGGTGATGGCTGTTACTCCTGGATTAAAAACCGCGGTTCCCAAGGAACTGGTAAGGCCTATTTCTGAAACCTTTTACCGACACTATAAACGAGCGGTTGGAGTTCTATTGGTGGTCATCCTGTTCACAGGTGGCATGAACCTTCATTACGTCAGTCAGGCCATGGAAATGGCTACGGGAGAGGGAGTCGGGCACCATCCGAAATATTTAACCGTGTTCTTCATTAAACTTACCTTGGTTCTCGGTGTCCTCACGATCTTTCTCTATACCATCATTTTCAAAAATGAACCGACTGATGAGGAAGATGAGGAGGCCGCCTACGAACCTGTCCCCTTTCAGCGTGGAGCATTGTGGATGGGTGTATTCATCATCCTGTGCGCCGCAGCCATGAAACACCTCCATACCTGAAAATTGTCGGGCGACTCTTTGCCCCTGAGAGTTGAACGTGCTGCCTGCGGTCAATATCTCCAAACCCAATTGACAGTTCTGGTGAAAAATCGTGAATGATCGGCTACAGCTAACACCTGTCAGAAAAATCCTGTGGCTATCATTGTCTCAGGCGATCTTTGCAGTTTTCGTCTTCGGGTGGGCTCTGGTATGGGGGGAGATCTCTAGTGAGTCAGGGAATGCTGAGAATCCTGAAACGGTCATACGGCTCATTGTGAAGGCGAATGCCGAGATGGACCTCCCTCTTTTGGAAAAATACATGGCTGCCGGTGAAGATGCCGTAGGGTATACCATTGGGGGCCGGAAGTTTGTCGGATGGGAACAGGTGAAGCAGGCTTTCCAGGAAGAGTTTTCCATGTTGAAAGGACTCACGATCGATATTGTAAATCTTAAAGTGTGGCAACAGGGAGAGGTCGCCTGGTTTGCCATGGAAATCGACTATAACCGGGAGGTGCAAACAACGGATGGGCCTGTGAAAAAAACCTGGCCTCTTCGGGACACAGGGGTCCTGACGCGACAAAATGGAACCTGGATGTTAGTCAATTGGCATGAATCCATGCGTGAGCCCATTCAGCTTTTAGAAGCCGTGCCTGCACCCAAGGGCTTTTCCAGCTCATCGGCCAGTTCAGGATCCCCTGTGATAGAGGTTGATCTAAGCGGGTCATGGGAAATTCAAGAAGAAGATAAAGCCTATCAGGCCACGTTGGACGCTCAAGGGAATGGCCCCTATAACTGGCAGGAGGGACGCATCCAAACGGAGAAACTGGTGAACCGTCTATGGTCTGGAACTTGGCATCAAAAGGGGAATGACCGGGAAGGCGCCTTTGAAGTCCTTCTGGCCGAAGATGGAACCACTGCGGAAGGGGTCTGGTGGTACGTTCGTGTCGGCACCCAAAAAAATATTCCACCCCGCGAATGGGGTGGTTCCTACAAATTCAAACGCTTATCGGCTATTCCCATCCCTTAGTCCAGCGATCCTGCATTCAACTATTAAAATCTTCAGAAGGACTTTCCCGCCATTCCTGAGTGCTTCGGTCTCTTCCTGTCTTTTAATGCCGGGACCATAAGTGTTCCATAGCAAAGATAAACCCCTCCAATTAGCCTTCCCTTCTCCGCAATTTCATCATTCGTATGGGGAATCGAATGTGGAGAATTCTCCATGTATGGTGAATGACATTATGGAGTCATGGACCCTTTCGGGCCAAAGGTAAAATAGGCTGGGGCTCATGGCTTTTTCAGGCAAGGTTCTCAGATGGCGAATGTATTCAACATGAGGAGGTTCGTTATGCAAGGAAGCCAAGACTCCGCTTTCGTGTATTCACGATGCATGAAAAGTGCGGCTATTCTCAGTTGTGTGTTCTTTATGAGTGCTCTGCCCGTCTTTGCCGAGACTCTCAATGGTACCGGCCAGGAGGGAGGCAAAATCGTGGAGCACAAACAGGTTGAAAAAATCATTTCTGGTTCGTATCACTATCAATCAAACTATGAGATGACAAAAGATCAAAAAGGAAATTATCGTTCTACCTACCAAAGCGCAAAGAAAGAGTGGTTGTGTTGTTTTCATCTTTTTTCATCAGAAAAAGCCGTATCCACTAAATCCGGCAATCCCTAAAGTTCAAGATCTGAACTTCACCTTCCGGGCTATTTCCCAGGTATCTTGAGTGATTGATGAATGGTATCGGTTCTATAAGAACATGTCGTCTAAGGAAAACGAGGGACTTGGATGCGGTAAGTCTGCACAAGGGGGTATCCTGAAAGTGATTTCCGTCCAATCCTGAACCTTAGAAATCCATGATTTTTTACTGATCTTCGCCCTTTTCCGACTGATACTTTTCAGAAATTCCCCTGGAGTTGACTCCAAAGTTCCTAACGGGCTATCAATCATTCCTCCTGGTGGGCTGGTCCCTCACGGGGAAACACGGAATTACGGCTACCGGTATTGTTAAAAATAATGAAAAAGCCCATTCTGAAACAGAGAAGGTCCCATAAGGCTCTTGTTCAATATGCAGTACACTGCTGGATTAACCTGCATGGGTTCTGTATGGTCTTTTTTTGAGGTTGAGAGGTCTAACGTATGGCTCGCTCCACTCGTGCACATTCCCAGGGGAACCAGGCTCAACTATTGGAGTTACCCTTGGACGTCAGTTCGACACCATCTATCCGAATACCACTGGTGGCCATTGTTGGTCGTCCAAATGTCGGGAAATCGACCTTGTTTAATCGGATTGTGGGGCATCGGACCGCTATTGTTGATGATGTTCCGGGTGTGACCCGTGATCGGAATTCGGCCCAATGCGATTATCAGAACCGGGTTTTCACGGTCGTGGATACCGGAGGATTAGACCTCAAGGCCCAGGAAGCCATCCTTGCGCAGATCAAGCACCAAACCCAAATAGCCATCCAGGAGGCCGATATTATTATCGCAGTGATGGACGGGCGTACCGGACTTTCTCCCTTAGACGCAGATCTGGCCAAACTCCTGCGTCCGATCACGAAACCTGTCTTTCTAGCCGTGAATAAAATCGATACCCCGAAATCTGAACCTCTGTTGGCAGATTTTTATAAATTAGGATGGGACACCGTTTATCCTATCTCAGCTGAAGGTGGGCTCGGGGTCGATGAATTATTGGAGGCATGCCTACCCTATTTGCCTTCCATGCCGGATGAGCCGGTGCAAGCTGAATGGCCCCGTGTGGCGGTAGTGGGTCGACCCAACGTCGGAAAGTCTACGTTAGTCAATGCCATTTTGGGCGAAGAACGACTGATTGTCAGTGATCTTCCAGGGACGACTCGGGACCCCATCGATTCTCTCGTGAAAAGAGGAACCAAGGAGTATGTCTTCACCGATACGGCTGGTCTCAGGCGAAGAGGGCGAGTTGATCGGGGGATTGAGGGCTATAGTGTGGTACGGGCCATTCGTGCGCTGGGTCGGTCTGACGTGGCTGTCCTGCTCTTGGATGGGATAGAAGGAGTGACTGAACAGGACACCAAAATTGCCGGCCTGATTAATAAGCAAGGGAAAGGTTGCATTATCATGGTCAATAAATGGGATGTGCGCCAGGGAGATCCCGAAGCCCTTCCCACGTATAATCTGGAGCTGTCCCGGCGATTTCCTTTTTTCACGCACGTCCCGGTTTTCTTTGCTTCAGCCCAGCGACCGGACACTTTAACAAAACTGTTTCCGCTGATTGATCAGGTGGTGGCTGACTTTTCAAAACGCGTGCAGACGGCCAAACTGAATCAATTTTTTCAGCGAACATTGGAGAAGCATCCTATTGCTCTGAAAAAGGGGAATCCACAAAAATCATTCTTTATGACCCAAGTCGCGACGAAACCTCCCACCTTTGCCCTCTTTATGAAAAACGCCCAAAATGTACCTGCCGCCTATGTCCGGTTTTTGGAAAATGCTGTGCGAAAGGAGTTCGGTTTCGTCGGCATACCCATTAAAATGTTGCTACGCTGTAAAAAATAAGAGCTCTTTCCTTGATTAGGCCTTCTGCCGGTCTCCAGTTTCTGAAAACGTGTCCGGTTAGTTGGGTTATTCCCTAGGGGGTAGACTCTTAAATTTTAAGCGAGACGGGCACCGCCAGACTTTTTTGAAGTTGGTTGGTGGATCCGGTACAATTTTGGGATATGGGACGAAGCATGGGACCAAGTCTGTTCACAATAGGATTCCTTGTATGGACTGGGTTGGTGTTTGCGAGCGACGTAGTCAAGGAGGCTTCCCAGCCTGATGTGAAAAAGGGAGAAAGCATTTACCAGGCCCATTGTGTGGAATGTCATGGTCCGAGCGGCCGTGGGGATGGTCCGAGGGCCGCTCTATTGGCGCCACGTCCTGGAAATTTGATCTCAGCGGCAACTTCCACGAAGACTGATCAGGAGTTGTTGGCGATTATTGAGCATGGAGTTCCCCGAACCGCCATGCATGGTTGGGAGACAACACTCTCGGAAAGTGACCGGAAGGATGTGTTAGCATTTATCCGATCGTTGGTGCATTTTCAAGAACCCGCTCTGACCCCTCCACCGCCCTGACTCTCAACAGGGCCTTCTTCGTAGAAATGGGTGAAAAGTCAGGAAGGAATTTCCCAACCCTGATTTTCCAGTATAGTCCCATTTCACTTTTGGCTCCTCCCTCCTTCCGACTTCTTGGTGCGACCTTTGGATTGAGATTGTGGGAATCTGGCCAAGGCCTGAAAATAATGGACGAATGCGCTGATCCCGCCTGAGGCCTGATCCCAATCGAAAAATTCATTGGGCGCATGGTATCCATGTTCGGGAAGACTCAATCCCATAAATAATATGGGCACTTTCCAGGCCCGTTGTAATAAGGCAATCGCCCCGATTGATCCGCCTTCTCTCACAAACACGGGTCGTCGACCAAACCCCTGAGCTACGGCTTCTTGCAACGCCTCCGCATAAGGCCCCTGCGAGATACCTTGAAAGGGTTCCAACTCGCAATCCTTGAGCACTTCAATGTCCGGATTTCGATGTCGAATGTGCTTTTTCAGTAGACGGAAGATTTTAGCCGGTTGTTGATGCGGCACCAACCGCATGCTGACCTTGAGTTCGCCCCAGGGGGGTACAATGGTTTTGACTCCTGGTCCCATATGCCCGCCGGTTAGCCCGTGTACCTCAAACGTGGGGGAGGCCCAAATCCGTTTGAGTAAATCTTGAGGGTCGGATGTTCGGAGGGATCGTAGTTGATAGGCTTCTTTAAACAGACGCACCTGAAATCCCGACGCCAGAAAATCTTTCATTTCTGCGCGAGTGGGCGGCACGACATCATCGTAGAACCCGGGTATTTTCACTCTCCCGGATTTGGCATCCAGACATGAATAGGCCGCATCGCAGAGTTCAGCCAGCGGATTTCGCGCTCCTCCGCCGGTCAGACCGGAATGAATGTCGGTTTCCCCGGTTCGAAGAATCAATTGAGCGGCAAGTAATCCGCGTAATCCGCATGATAGGGCCGGACGGTTGCGTGCCACCCAGATTGTGTCGGAGACCAGGACCGAGTCGGATGGTTTGACCATTTTTCGATTCTGAAGTACCTCGGAAAAATTTGGACTGCCGATCTCTTCTTCCAGCTCCCACAGGACTCGAATGTTCAGTGGGATCCCTGCTTCCCTGGCAAATCGTGCCGCCAGAAGGGCTGTCAGAGCTGGGCCTTTGTCATCCGTCGCCCCCCGCCCACAATACTGATCGCCTTTTTTGCTGAACGTAAAAGGTGCTTGACGCCATTCCGGTTCATTGGCCGGCTGAACATCCAGATGGTTATAAATGGTCACGGAGGGGCACTGTCTTCCGGCAAACCATTCGCCCACGACGGTGGGATACCCCTTTGTGGGGACAATGGAAGTCCTGGCACCAAACGATTCCAAATATTGGCTGGCCAGGTTAGCCATATTCAACATATTGGGACCATGAGCGGGATCGGAACTGACAGAGGGCACTTCCACCATCTGTCCCAGCATATCTTCAAAGGTCGAACGATGGTCACGGATGTAGCTCTGTAACGAAGAGGTGGCAAAGGTCTTCATGATCGGGTTCCTTACTCTAAGAGACACAACAGGAATAGCGGGGGAGTTTCAGCTTTATGGGGTCAGGTAACAGAGCGAGGATTAAGCGCGAGTTTTTGGTCCCCGCCATGGGCTAATTCACCGAAAAGGGTACTGGAGCAAACGTCACAATAAAAATTATAAGAGCGGCCCAGGCGACCCACCGCCGTTTTTTTCCAAGGACGGTGTAGGGGTCTGACACCGGGGGATGAGCAATGCCGACCAATCCCGCTAATCCCACCCACAGAATCCATCCCGGCCATCCCGTAAAACCCAAGTACAAAAGTATGGGAATGATGGCTATAGCTAGAGAACGTTGCCGGCGACCCAAAACCGCATACACCACGTGTCCCCCATCCAGTTGGCCTAAGGGCAATAGGTTGATTGCTGTGACAAAAAACCCGAACCAGGCTGCGAAAGCGATTGGATGCAACACAATGTCATGGGTGGAAGGAATGGGACCGAACATGAGCCAGGCAAAAAATTGAAGTAGCAAGGGTTCTCCCAACTGCAATCCAAACGTGTGCTCCCTGGGAACGACTTGTGAATAGGAAAGTCCTATGATGATGGCAAAGACTGCCGCAATAAAACCCGCTATCGGGCCTGCTACCCCTATATCAAAAAGCGCCCGCCGATTCATGATCGGGGATTTCATCCGGATAACGGCACCAAAAGTGCCGATAAAATGGGGAGGGCCGGGAATAAATAAGGGAAGCGAGGCCGGGACCCGATGGATTTTTGAGAGCACGTAATGGCCTAATTCATGGGTAACTAGAATTCCAAGAAGTGTGCCGGCAAATGGTAAACCATTGAGTAAAGAACCGGGATACCGAACCAGAAAATCCCACGCACCCAGGACAGGTTTGGTATTCACTTGATAGGCCCCAGCCCAAAGAGTCGTAAAAATCGTGAGGCCGAACAGGAGAAGCGGAAGCCCCCAATCTGAAAAAGCGCTTGAGGTAGGCTGATGGTCCTCTTCTAAATCATATGAGGGATCGTTTGGTTCAGGGTAAAATGATTCTTTATTCAGGGTATCCCGGTCGATTTTTCTCAAAAACTGTTCACGGAATATGTCCTCTTTTGGAATCGGCCTGATCAAGGGTGGAGCGGCAGAATCATCCCGGGAGGGGAGATCAACCGGAGAATCAGGGCCCAGGAGCGACGGAGAGGGCCGTTGGGGGTCCTCTGAAGGGCCTGAAGAGATTGGAGGTTCATGATCCATCTGACGGTCTTCCTTGACGACGGGCTACTAGACGGCCACTAACATTTCCTTTAGGCAAATGGATTGTGTTTATGTTCCTCCTCCACGGTCGTGGCAGGGCCATGTCCGGGGAACAAGACGGTTTCGTTCGGTAATTTTAACACGGTTTGCCGGACGGAATGCAGATGCGTGTCATACAATGATGCAGGATTCGACCGGCCCACCGATCCCGCAAATAATGTATCTCCCACAAAACAGAGGCCTCGGCCTTTCCGTGAGGTGAGAAAACAATATCCGCCAGGGGTATGGCCGGGGGTGCTCAAGCATTCTACCGTCAATTCTCCCGCCGCGATCATGTGATGGTTTGTGGGAATTTTGAGTGAGGCGGCCGGCGGTTTCCAAGGTAACAGGTCAAAATCGCCATTGCCGAGGTAAACCGGCACGGGGTGCGCGGCAAGGATCTGCTCCAGTCCTCCGGCATGGTCGGTATGACCGTGTGTGAGGCAAATGCCTATCAGGGTCAGCCCATGGTCCTGGATAGCAGACAACATGCCCGGTGCATTGTATCCGGTGTCAATCATCAAGGCTTGCTTCGTGCTCGGATCGGATAACAGATAGCCCTTCACTTCATACCCGCCAATGTCGCCTTTGATGGTTAAGACCAAATCATTTTCCGTTGTCCAAGCCGGTTGAGGTTGGGGGAGCCAGCCGTCCAGTGAAACGCTTAAGAGGGCATGGAACCTGAGGTGCAAGGCTTGGCTGAGGCTATGTAATTCCGCCTTTGTGGGTGGGCGGTGCCCTTTTTCCAATTCCTCTAGATCGGATTGGGCAATACTGGAGAGGTCAACTATTTCTCCTAGGCCTTTCCCTTGTCCGAATCGTGCCTTTTTTATGATATCGCAAAATTCGTCTTCTAAAGTCATTATGGCCTCTTAACAGGAATCAAAGGTGAGAAAAAATCCTAACTTGGTTTTTTCAGGGGTTTATTGTGAAGAGTTACCCGTATTTTGAAGTTTTCAAGAAGAGAAAAAAGAAAAGCTACCAAGACGACTTGTGTGTCGACTCCTAGCATACCCCTTACCTACTGAATGGGCAAAGTCTTTTATTCACTTTTGGCGCGCGATAGCTCCGCAGTGCCCGTTTGACACATTAGCGTTCAATCTATATCTAAACCCATACTCACCTACATCTGTTCATTAAGTAGACGCTAAGTCTATTCACCTAGTGATAACGGATGGTGTTTTCCCCTAGCATTATTATAGACGTCTTGTTATATATCGCTTCTCAGATATATCCTACCGGTGGCTCAGGAAGGTGGGAAAAGAGCAGAGAAAAGCCGACTTTCTGTTGAGTTTCATGAAATAGGTTCTTAGATCAATTCTTTTAGGAGGACCCCCATGAAGTTATTGTATTCACCCATTGTAAAAAGACTGGTCGCTTTTGGAATTCTCGTGGCCTTTTTAACGGGTTGTGCTGCAGTACATACTTCAATTCGGAAACGAAATCTTGATGTACAAACCAAAATGAGTGACACCATTTTTCTGGATCCGGTTGGGCCAGATAAAAAAGTAGTCTTTGTGGAGGTGCGGAATACCTCGGATAAGGAAAACTTTGATGTTGAAGGGGTGATTAAAGAGAAGATCACGAAACGCGGGTATCGAGTGACCGATAACCCCGACGAAGCCTATTACCGTCTGCAGGCTAATGTGTTAAGTGTGGCCAGAACCAATCCGGAGGAGGCTGCTCGTATTTTGGCTAGTGGGTATGGGGATCCGATAGCGGGTGCGGGAGCTGGTGCGGCGGCCGGTGCGGTTATGGGAGGAGCTGGAGGGGGTGTGGCCGGAGGGATTTTGGGTATGTTAGGCACAGTGGCCGCGGATGCGTATGTGGAAGACGTGATGTTTGTGGCCGTCACCGACATTCAGTTGACTGAAAAAGCTCCGGAAGGCGTCATTATTCGGTCCGACAGTCAACAAAACTTGGCACAAGGTATGGCCGGGACACAAAGTCAAACCTATTCCGAGGTTGGAAAACTGAAGAAATATCGGACCCGTGTTATCAGTACAGCCAATCAAGCCAACCTCGTATACGAAGATGCGGAAGAACCCTTGACTAAGGGGCTGGCTAAAAGTCTTGCCGGGCTCTTTTAATTCGCGAATATGCTTTTTGGCCTTAGCCCCTCGTTTTTGAAACGAGGGGCTAGGAGCAGAGACTATGTACATGGTGGTCTCAGAGGTTTATCGGTAAATCTAGTTTTTGGGGTATCTCTAAGGAGGTGGACCATGGGCAACAAGGACTCTCAGTTGGTTCTGAAGGGAATCTTCGGCCTTTTCCTGAGCATCGTCATCATGGGCATGAGCGAAAGTTCGCTGTGGGCGGGAGAGAAGGAAGATATGGAAGCCATGCAAAAGGCTCTGAATCAGGAAGTTTTGGATAAACCATTTTATCCGGGTGATAAAGCTGCGGTAGATGCCTATTTAGATCAGGCCATGAAAAAAGGCGTGAAGCCGAACGACACCCCTCCGCAGGGTTGGGCTCCTGGATGGACTTGCAATAATTTGACCTATTCTTTTAACGCCTATAGGAACTGCATGCACTACTACCGTTACCACGGCCGGTATTATCCGTATTGATGATTTGGTCCTTCCTCCAGTTAGGCGCCAGGAGTCTTTAGCCCAAACGTCTTAGGGAGATCTCTGCCCTGTAATATTGTAACCATGCCCAGGACACCTCTTCCTTAAAATAGTGTTGAAAGAATCTAAGTATTCTTGGAATACTTATTTTGTTCTTCAATATAGATTTCTCCCTTGTAAGAATAAAATGACAAAAAGCTCTCCAGATTTGGTTTGATCCCTCAGCCTGGTATGAGGTGCGGAAAAGACTTTGTGATGTGGTTCGTCGTGTCTGGAAAAAGGAGAAAAATTATGAAGAGGTGTTCTGGGGGTTGGTCCAGTGCCTGTTTATTACTGACCTGCACCGGATGTTCCGTGGCCATGGCCTTAAGTGGTAATCCGCAGCCAAACTTTGATGCATTTGAGGTGGGGGCAAGTCGTAAGCAGGTAGAAATTCAGTTGGGTAAACCCGTCGGCACAGAAAGGTTACCCGACGGAAAGACCAAAGATACCTACCAATTCGAAATGGGAAATTCTCCAAATGGGCACCGAGCTATGATGAATCTGTATCTTGATTTGGCAACTCTTTTAATTTGGGAATTACCGGGAACGATTATAGAAGCTAAGATGGGAGAGGACCAAAAAACTTTTGTGATATACGATCAGAATGATCGTGTAGTCAGTATTGAAGGATTCCGGCCACCGGAACCTACGGGTGTGTTAAAAGAATCCATTGAGGCACATGAAGAAAATCCAGATCAACCCCATGCAAAGGAATGATTCATAAAGAGTTTACCGCGCAATTTCTTAATTTAAAACCCATGTAAATGAATGGTATTGCTCTCCATGGGGGGAGAACCAACTAAAATAGGAATACCTGGCGGAAAGTAAATGCCGGGTTTTATTTCGAGGTGGGATGTTGATCTTAAAAGAGTACAGACATTGGAAGAATGTCAAAACAAGTGTTTATGAAATCCTATGAGAATGGTTTATAGGGAGCTTTGAATGAGGGTTGCATGATTGCAAGAGGATTCTAGCATTTAATCAATAGCTTCATTCCTGTTGCTTGGGAGCACCTGAAAGACTTTCAGGTGCTCCTTTTTTTGAAAGTAACGAGTTGGGATGTTCGATATGAGGGTTGGGTTAGTTCTTATGGTTTTGATGCTGGTTCCCTCTCCGTCTCAAGGAGAGGGATCGGAAACTATTGAGATGTATCTGGCCGGGTATGGGATGACCACTCAACCCTCAAACAAGGGTATTTCATTTAAGGGAATGGGAGTTTCAGATGAAAGAGTTGATGGAGATCCAGGCTTAGGATTAAAGGTTGGGTTTTTCCCATACTTATTTCGTGGGTATCTTGGAGTGGAGTTGGAAGCATTTGGGCAAAATAACTCCATGAGCTTTCCCGTGGGTGGAAGTGGAATGTCAACGACAAAGGGTGAGAGCAGTCTTATCGCGTATTCTTCGATGCTCAACCTGCTCTTTCGGTATCCCGGACGATATGCACGGCCTTTTGTGGGAATAGGAGGGGGACTCTCGAATGGAGTTCTCCATCATGTGGATATTCCAGGTAGAAAAGACAGAAGTGTTGAAATGGATTCAGCTTTGGGGTATCAGTTTTTGGGAGGGGTTCAACTGGTTGTTGCCAAAAACTGGTTTATATTCGGAGAGTATAAATATAGTGCCGCGCATTACCACTGGAACCAACTTTCTTTGAATTTTCGCGGTGAGCATTTTTTAGGCGGGGTTGGTTATAATTTTTAAGGTTTAGATCCCATTCCGATAGGAAACTTTCTCTGCGATTTACTGAAGAAGCCGCCATGATCCCTAGCACGATTTCTTATCTGTAATAATGTTGTGAAGCTACACACAGACCATTCAAAGGCAGGATGAAATGCCGGAAGTTAAAAGTAGCCTTGAAACATGGCAAGAATTTCATTGTCGGTGTCATGGTGAGTAAAGGAGGCTCGCAAAGCAAAATTTTTGGCGAATGTCCATCGTTGACCCACCGAAATGGGGATATCATCAGATCGATCTCCGAGAGGATAGCTCAAATAACCGGCTGAGACCAGCCATTTCCAGGTAGGGGTGATGGTGGCCATCACCCCTCCCGATACGCCTCCGCCCACCCGGTGATTTTCGGCATAGGCGCCGCTGATGTTGGCATCAAATTCTCCAAAAAGAAAAAAGACCTCCCGTTGAAATATCTGCGTTTCCATGGCGCCTCCCACCCCACCATTGAAATGTCCGTTGGAGCAGAGATCGCAAGTCGATGTTTTCACGGTGTTCATTCCCACCTTGATTTTCCATGATGGTGAAATAAACAACGAATCTATAGGGGCCAAAGTCAGGACATTGGCAAAGGTAAAACGTTCTAATCGAAATTGATTCCGCCGGTGATAATGCCTAAATCCAAATTCGAATAGCTCCAATTGGGCATCCTGAGTATATCCTGGGTCAGGGTCCAGGAGATCATGATAGGCAGCTCGTACGCTGACTTCTTCAAAAACTTCATCATTCCTCCATCCGCCTCCCACTCCGACTCTAAAGGTTTCGTGCCCGTATCCGGGAGAGAGAGAAAAGGGTTTTACATGAAAAGGAGTCGATGGGATCTGAATTTGACTTCGCTTCACTAAAATAGATCGATTTTTGGTTTTGTAGTCTTCGGCATGGCCTGGATCCGTTGTGGCCTTATACCGTAATACGTCTGACGCAAAATCCAGAAGAAAGATTTGGCGTTGCTGTGGTAACTGAAGAAATTCGGACCGTGTTGTCAGGTGAGGATCATTCAGAAGTTTTGGCAGTAACGAGGTTTCTGATTCCTCTAAAGCATCGCGCTTCCGTTTGAGCAGGCTGCTGCGTGCGGGACGGTAAGAAACCTCATTGACCAATCCTTTCTGTCGAATGATCACACGAACTGTATTGGCCGGAATCGTGGCAATAGGAAACTGGTCGATCAGATGGAGGTTCGGATCCGCTACCTCCAAGAGGGAAAGGATATGATAGGCACAATTTTCCTTGAAAAAGAAATAGTCGAAATAGGCATTCCCTAATTCCCACGTATGCATCAGTAGACGGTGATGTTGCTCCGGGGAAAAGTTTAAACGATATTCCCAAATATCCCGATTTTCAATATCCCGGTATTCCTTGACTTTCATATAATACGGAATGGTTGTGAAAAAACCCCGATATCCTCCAAAAATCCCTTTATAGGCGAATTCAATGCCAGCATCCGGAGGAACGTCTGCAGCATAATTGATGGTATACGCTAAGATATTGGTTTCTGAAGTCTGGCCTTTTTGGTCAATCCGTAAAAAGGAGTGGCCGAACATTGAAGCCGGATTATCCATATAGGCGGAGGGGAAAATTACCGAAATGGAGGCGGGGTTCAGTTCCTGGAGCCAATGCTCAAACCGTGCGCATGGTTGAGGGACGAGTTTTGTCTCATGGAAATGTAATGTTTCTTTAAGCCAGTGATACCGGGCTACAAAGGCGCATTGTGCTGGCTGTTGGGAACGGCCAACTAAGGCATCAGAGAAAAAATAGGTCAGAGTGGCGTGTAATTCGGCCTCCGGGTCGGTTTTCCCAGTGGGTGCCAGAAAAAAATCGGGATCATCGACTTGGCTGGTGTAGCCGCTTCCCCAGTTTTTACGGTAATGGAGTAATAAGTGCCAGTAGCGGTTCTGGTGAAGATCTAGGGCGCTGGCCTGCTGAATCAGTTCTTGCAGATAAGGAGAACTAGACTCTTGTGCCTTGACCTCCACTGGGAAAAACAGGAGAGCAAGGAAAATAAGAAGAATGTTTACCACATCATGGGAATGGAAAAGGAAAGAGAGGCTCCGGCTTGAGAAGCCGGAGCCTGAAAGCACCTATTTCGATGTCGTGGCTTGAGCCAACAAGGGATGGTCAATCATGGCATCATGGATAGCTTTCACCACTGCCTTGGGAGAGGTTTCGCCCTCCTGAACCAGCGTGGTGTATTTCTCTTGGGTCATGGCAAAGAACGCCGATCGTTGGTCGGCTGGGATACCCATCAGGGAGGCCAATGCGGTGAGATGTTCTCCCTGGCCTTGGGCCATTTCTTGCGACAAATTGTCGAAATTAATAGCCGCAAACACGTTCACTTTTTCGTTTTGAGCAATTTGTCCATCATTGGTACAGCCGGATGTTCCGGAACTAATCCCAAATGTTTGGGAGCCGAAGGTTCCGTTTGTGGTAGCCATCAGGACTTGTGGAGCAATATGCTTCTGGTTTGAATAATCACTCCAGGCTAATTTCCCAAGACCACAGCCAGGTCCGTTATCCGGATTCGGAGCAGCCAGGGATGTTCCTACCCCGCCCAGCATTAATGCAAGGGCTGCCAATGCGACAACTGTTCGGTTAACCATACTGTTCCTCCTCGTTTGGTGATTAGAGAAAAAGGAATTTAAACGACCCGTGAAGAGCATTATAACAAAAACTTCAATTTTTCAAAGCAGTTTATGCCTGATTTGAGGCATTTAATCAATGGTTCTTTAAATTTCTGAACTTTTCTTTACAAAGAACAATCGGCGGTTTTCCTTCCATTGGTTGTGGGCTCGATTAGTTCCATGGAAGTGGCAGGAAATTTCGTGAGTAACTGTTGCAACGTGTGTTGGGCTTTTTCATATCGTGGATGAAGGGCTCTGAGTTCGTTTAACGTGAACAATGCCTGGTTTATTTGCCCTGTTTCTACAAATAGGGTGGTGAGGTGCAGCCATGCTGAAAGATGGCCAGGGTTGTGTTCTACAAGGTCCTGGAGGGTTCTGATGGCTTCTTGGGGGTGCCCTTCAGCAAAATGACGGTCGGCAAAATGCGAGTACATGTGTAATTCGAAGTGGGAGAATTCATCAGAAATGGGTCCCAATTCAAGCCATTGTAAAGAGGAATTGTGTAAACCTGGAAGAGAGCGGCCTTCTTTGTTGTTTATGGTCATGATGAAATCATGATCCGGGACTTCTGCGAGATCCTTGGGGCTACATGGAGCGGCAAGATCAATCGAAAACCCATTTCGGTGTAATTTGTCGCAGACCTCCAATACGGTATAGCGTCTTATCCCGATGGTATCCTCAGGGGAAGTATCTAAGAAAGAGCCCAAGGGGAGTTGGAAAAGAAAGTATCCGTGCGGTTTAAGAATACGATGGGTTTCCTCTAAATATCGTTCAAAAACTGGCCGAGGCATATGTTGAAATGCCACATACGAATATACAAGATCAAAGTGGTTGTCAGGGAAATCCTGGAGGTCGATTCCTGATGTTTCATGGGTGGTGATATGAGGATAATTCTCCAGCCAAGCTTTGCTTTGGGCAATCATTTCGGATGATACATCCACGCCAACCAGTTCCTTGAAATACGGAGCCAGTGCCTTGAGAACCCGTCCAATGCCGCATCCAATATCCATGACTCGCCAGGAAGATGAGTGACGCCTGTGAAGTCTCCTGAGAAGTGCCTGAGCGGTGGCCTCCCCCGAGCGCGTAAAAGCGGCTTCAGAATGATAGTCCTCCGTAGCTATCCAAAATCGCGCATGATGTTGAGCTCGGCGGTTCCAATCCCGTTTCATTTTTTCTGAAAGATTCATCAGTTACCCTACCTAAAAAATAAAAGGCCAATGAGTTGTTCACTGTTTCACCGATGGAACGACTGGGGGGTCGAAATTTTCAAATCCAACAAGAATGAAATTTTGTCAATTTTCCAGGCCGGAAATTATCAGATAGTTTCATTGTGGGAGATAGCAAATTGGTTGCCAACTTTGTATTGAAAAAACAGAATTAAAAATCATAGAGAAATGCTGGCGAATTTTAAAAGGGGAATTTCCGTAGATTGAAAAATGGAACTATTCACTATCTAGTCTAGGTAAGAGTTGGTCGGATTTACAGGCAAGCTCTGCCCAGAAGAAAGGAAAGTGAAAATGGAAAAGTGGGATAATCGCGTTAAATAAAGAGATCGATTTTCCGAGTTGTCTGAAAGGATGATTCTTCTTCACTTTTTTCTTGGAGATCTCTTCTGGCTTTCATTTCCATGATAGATGCCGAGGTTGCCACGGCATGATCCTGGGAGGATGGGTCGGCAGGAGCCAGAGCGGCACGACGAATTTGTTGGGCTTTACGTATAGTGGCATTCGGGTCCCCTTGGACAGGGGAAGTATCAATATTGACTTCTCCTCCTACGGCATATTGTTTCCCGTCTGGCCCGGTTTGGTAGGAAAAATTTGCGCCCCCAGTCGCCAATCCCCCGGCAGCTGCAAGGTGAGCTTGTTCATGCCTGTGAACTTTTTGATCACGAATTTTTAATTTTACCGTGTCAGTTTTGGTTCCATGCTGTGCGGTCTTCTCTGAGGGATTGAGAGACGCCTGAATTTTTTGAGTGCCGGGTTTCAGCGTAAAGAAATAATGGGAAGTCGTAGTAGAGGATTCAACACGCATGAGGAGATAGCTGATAAGAATTATCGGAAAGTGAGATGAGAAATTGATATCTAGGGATTAAATTAATTTTAATCGATTGCCCTCTGGGCGGGAAATACATCAAATGGGATTGTGTCTTAAGGTAAAATTTCTAGGTAATATTTTTTGCCCACCATAGCTCCCCCTGCAATGCAGGGGAGGCCTGACTATGAAGGAATCAATAGGTTTCTCTGAAAGAACAGTTGCCGAAGGTAGGGCACTGCTGTAAGTCTTTGCCCAATATTGGTAAGGAAGCACCTTCATATTCATAGGGGTAATAGAGGAAATAGAGCAATTTCTTTTCATGAAGATGTCATTTTATTTACAGTGACGTCTCAGCTTTTTAATAATGCTTTCCGGCTCTATGACTGGCTTTTGTGGCCACAAAGTGAGAGCACTTAATAAAATGCTGAGAGTAATCAGTAAGATAACGGTAGTTGTGGTGTCGGGCCGGTTCAGTTGGTCCAGGTACAGGCTTTGGACGCTGGCTAGTACCTGATCCGCGGCCGACACTCCACCTAATAACATCATGGTCATAATCGACCCAATCACCATCCCACCAAATATTTTTAACATGTCATGCTCCCTTATAAATAAGGACAACTTAGGAAAATGGGAAGTACTTCGCATTTGATCAATTCTTTGTAGATTTACCGTTTCCCACCATTTCGCAGGGCATTCTCAACGTGGGCAGAGGAAACATATTTACCTGTTGTGTCTCACTTTATTCAGAAAGAAGGACTTCTGAAATACCGCAGATGAGGTAGAAAGCTAGGGTAAAAAGGCGTAGCTTAGACTTTAGATGAATGGTTGAGTTTCCCCAATGTGGTGGGGAGATCATAAGGCGGTGAATGTGAAAACGAAGAAGGTCGGAAGAAGGGGAGTTAGGTAGGTTTAACGATCCAACGCGAGCTGAACCATGGAAACAAACTCACTGAAATTGCAAGGTTTATCTAAAACCGCAAATACTCCTGCCCGCCTGGCTCGGGCTTTGTCTTGATCATCTAAGTTTCCACTTAAAAGAATGACTGGAGGTGGGATAGAAGTATTTTGATTTCCCTGAAGTTGATCAATGAAATCGAGCCCCCCCAGGACAGGCATTTGGTTGTCGCTCACAATGAGATCCGCATGATCTTTCGAGAGCCACTGAAGGGCTTCTTTCCCATTTGTCACTTCCCGGCAGTCTAATCCTTGTGACTCCAGGACCATTCGCAAGGCTTCTCGGGCATTCCGGTCGTCATCGACCAATAACACTTTTTTAGCAATTGATGAGGTCATCATAGATGAAGCCATGTGGTCTGAAAGTGATATATGACTTTTTCTTAACCCTAACCCATTACATGACGGGATGGTCTATCCTCCAAATGGCCTAGCTGCAATCTTTTCCACATCTTGGTCTTTTTGAGAACGTAGATAAACTATTTTACGCTCATTAATGAGCAATTTCTTTATTGAACCGAAGCTGGAACTTGCTGCCAGCCTTTCCTTTCCATGCACGCTTCAAAGGTATAAACCTGCTTTGGCATAGTGCTTTCTCCAGTTCCTAATAAAACCCGTTGACAGGTATCTTTGTCGCTGGAAAAGGACGTTGCGGTGGCACCAGGTTTATACCACTTAACTGATGTGGAAAAACAGCCGGTGAAGGAGCATAAGAGTAATAACAAAACCACCCAGACTATGGTATTTGGCACTTTCATCTCCTTGTCAAGAATAAGACTCCAAAGGAGGAGGAATATAAACACTTTTGGGAATTATTTCAATTCAAGAGGATTCCGCTGGCTCCAGAGTCAAAGGCACATTTGGCTCTTATCGTTTTAGGTGTCAAAGATGCTCACTTAATTGCCCGAGGGCCCATGATGACCAAAAATGAACGGTAGGGGTAGGGTCAGTGTCTCGGGATTGTTGGAGGGCGGCAATTTCTCCTTTTCCTCCCAATTTTCCAAGCCGATAGGCTGCCTCTGCCCTCACACCAACATTAGGATCCTGAAGAAGAAGCGTGCGTAAGAGCAGTAACCCACGGGGGTCTCCCAATTCTCCCAACCCGGCCATGGCAGTTTGCCGAGTAAATGGGGCTGGGCTCTGAGCGGCCTCAAGAAAGACTCCATACGAGAAGGGGAATGAAAAATGAGATAGCGCCTGAACAATAGCTTGTTGAGTGGAAGGGGTTGCAATACTCAAGGCTTGCTCTAATACCTTCAGGACTTCTTCAGAAGCCGGAGTTCGACCCAATGCCAGTGCGGCCGTTTGTTTCACCTTCTCAGAGGGATCCGCTAATGATCGAACCAGGGCGACGATGGCTTCCTGGCTGAGATGATCTCCAAGGTTCCCTAAGGCCCAGGCACTCCATTGACGAACTTCCTCATCCTGGTCGGTAAGGGATTCGACCAACCCGGTGATAGAGGTAGGATCAGAAATTTTACCAAGGGATAACGCAGCCGTTCGGCGGACCTCAGGTTGAGAGTCATGAAGGAGGGTTATTAACCGCTGGCTAATCTTGTCAGGAGGTTCTGGAGGAGTCTCCTGAATACATCCGGTGGCTACAATACATGCCACACCGATGAGGGGTAGTCCGAGGACACGAGAAAGGAAGGAAGGTGGGCCTGCCACAAAGACGCTAGGCAGAACCGGATGGTTCCTTGGGGGGTGGAGATTGCTTGGCCACTTCAATGGTATCCTGCATTTCTTTTTCAGCCGCCTGAAGTTCAGCTTGGATGGATCGCATTTGAGGATCAACCGAATTCCGGATATCGGCCGCTGCATCCTTAAACGTACGGACGGTACTACCCAAACTTTCTCCAAGCGATTGCATGTCTTGTGAAGCGAATTCCGATTTTTTGGCCTTCAAGGCAGCTTGCTGGGCTTGGACGCGAGCCACGGCCTGTTTATTAACAACAGCCGCAGGTCGTTTCGCCAAGGGTTTGACCTGGGCTGCTTGAGGTAACCGTGGATATTGGGCTGAGACAACCGGAGGAGGTGCGGCCTGGCGATCTTCCATGGTCAAGGGCGAATTTTCGGCACCCTGAGACGTTGAAGAAGGCTGAGAAGGAGCAGAAGTTGCAGCCTTGGGGGTCACAACCTGAGGGCCAGCACCCTGATAAAGAAGGGCAGCCGTTGTGCCAGGAGTCATCTCCGGCCCAGGCTGATAGGGCTGGTTTTTCGGCGGGGAAGGGGGAGTATCTTGTTGCTGGGCTATTGGGGGAGAGACTGCAGGCTCAGCAGATTGAGAAGGTTTGGCAGGGTCAGGGACATTGGGATCGATTTCTGGAGGAATTTCACTGACTTCCTTTTTGAAGCCTTTCAGGGCTTTTCCCACACCTTCCCCTATTTGAGGCAATCGTCCGGCCCCGAAAATAATGAGGATTATCACGAGGATAATCATTAACTCTGAAAACCCCATTGTCCCAAACACGACGGGTTAATCCTTCCTTCTTTTCCGCCAAATTTCGCTCATAATCTCTTTCGACTCTATCTTCCCTGATTGACGAGTGTCAACCCAAATAGGGTAGTCTTCACAGAGGCTAAAGAATGGAATTGTTGGCCTTAATTGTCTGTTTGCAAACTCATAGAAAATCTGAACATGTCTCTCCTGACCACACCACAAATACCCCTATTTCGAATTACGTTATTTTATGGGCCAGAGGCCGTTGTCGGTGCTTCCAATACAATACACTGTGTCTTTAATGTCAAAAAACGAAGCTGGAAAGGTGGAGTCCAAGTCGGGATTCAGTTGAAACGTTCCCAATTGGAGACCATGAATCAGCAATTCAATTATGTCTCGTGGTTGGGGCAGGTTCTCCAGAAGATTCCGGCTGAAGATCGCCTGATCTACCAACAAAAGGGAGAGGACCTTTTGACGCAATTGATTTGCTTCTACAAATTGCAGGAATATATTCGTCAGGGCATTCAACAGGAGAATGTTCAGGTGAGCCCTGAACAACTTTTCCAAGAAACCCAGGAAACTGTTTATCAGCAAATGGAGGATATTAAACGGCAAATCCTGGTTGAATTGGATATTGTGGAGGGTTTTGATCCACAACATACCTCTGAGGCATAGAGTTTGCTATAATTCACAAGGCTAACGATGATTCAGGGCCAAGGCCTAATTTAAATACATACAGTCGATTGATTGGACAAAAGGAGGGCATATTTATGAATCACAGCAAGGGGTTTTTCGGGCAATTGATGAAACAGGGAATCAGTTTGGTGCTCTGTATGGCATTCGTTCTGGTGACAGCGATTGGCATGCCGAATGTCAGTCTGGCTGCTGAAGAAGGGACTTCGGAAAGCAACGAGGCCATGTTGGGATTTGGAAGTGGTTTGTTGACCTTGGTTTATCTCCCGGCTAAGACCGTGTATGCCATATTGGGTTCTGTGGTCAGTGGGCTGACCTATGCCGTAACCGGAGGGGACTGGGAAACCGCAAAATCGGTTTTTGAACCGAGTGTGTATGGAACCTATGTGATTACTCCGGATCATTTAAAAGGGAATGAACCGGTTCGGTTTTATGGATCTTCTCCCTATCAAGATGAACCATTGATGACTGAGAAATAATAGCCTGCCGTTTTTCTCCCATGTATAAACCCATCATTGGTGTCACACCGGATTTTAATCCAGGGACCCGCAAGGACATGGGGGGAAAAGAACCCACCTATTTTTTGAGGGCTCGATATCTCCAAGCGATACAAGAAACAGGGGGAGTACCGATCGTACTTCCCCTGGTCAGAGGCCGGAAACATCATCAGCAGCTGCTGGAGCGATTAGATGGTCTGTTGGTAACCGGAAGTGGCTGGGATCTTGCCCCTGAACTCTATGGTGAGCGCCAACAATTCCCATTTCAGCGGATGAGCGAAGAAAGGGCGCAGTTGGAATTAGGGCTTTCCCGGCTGGCCTTTTCTTTAAAAATACCCACTTTGGGAATTTGTGGTGGCATGCAATCCATGAACGTAGCCTTAGGGGGGACGCTCATTCAGGATATTTCTTCCCAGGTTCACACCCAACTTCAGCATAGTCCTAAAAAATCTGCCACGAAAATGGCCCATGCCATCCGGATTGAACCCAAAAGCTTGTTGCACCGGATCGCGAAAAAGCACACCATTCAGGTCAATTCTTCCCACCACCAATCAGTCAAGGCCGTGCCAGACATTTTCCAGGTTACCGCTAGGACTTCTGACGAAGTCATTGAGGCCTTTGAGGCAGAATCCCATCCCTTTTGGATAGGCGTTCAATGGCACCCTGAATTTTTATATCGAAAATATCCCATTCAAAAACGATTGTTTTCAGCCTTTATTCGAGCGGCCAAACGGTATGGTTCTCAAAAAGAGAGCGAACTCGCTCCTCGTTGATCTTTTTTGAGCAACCTGTTGTAAAAAATTAAGAAACAGATGAGTCCGGTGGACTGGAATTTCCGGTTGGTTCGGAGGTCAGGGTTGCGGGGGCTGTCCCGGTGGCTTCGGGTTTGCCCGTGGACTTTACTGCTGCCTCGGGTTTGGGAGCGGGGGGAGTGGCCGGTTTGGATGGTGGAGGGGGTTTGGGTTTTTCGGGTTTAATGCCGCCTTCCCAGTTCGGGCCGTGGTACATTTCATCGGCCAGTCCTGTTTGTTTCCATTTGGCTTCAAAATCGGCTGCAGCTTTATTGGGTGTTTCTCCAACCCCTACCGTTCGATTCCAAGGGTACACCCGAGGGGAAATCTGGCAGATGGATCCTTCTTGTCGCATGTACAGGGCGATGGGATTTCCCCGATAGGGCCCCAGGATAATATGTACCGTTCCCACTAATTCCGGTAAGGATTCCATATGCCTACCTAACAACTGAAAAATGAAGCCAAAATTTAAAAGTTTGGTATAGTGCCATAGCCCTATCAGTAGTGCAAGATGGACCCAGATATAGAGGGCAAAATTTTTGAGTCTGATTAAGGGGTCAATGAACTAAATGAGGGAGCCTAATCCAGGAGTTACCGAGTTAACACGGAATCAGGGCCGGGGTCAGGTTCTGCTTTTTTGAGGAGGAACAGAGCCAGCATTAACACAATGATCACAATCACGTGAAGGCTCATATCCATCAGGTAATGGCGGAAGACTTCCTCCGGAACGGTGGATTGGTGGGAAAACTCTGCGCCGGCCGTCAAGATCCGTCTGACTGACGCGATGACACCGACATGAAGAAATGGCTCCAGGCGGATGCGGTCTGAATGCAGAAATCCAAGAACCGTTCGAAACAGTTCCAATAAAATAATCACCAACAAGAGATCATTCAGTAAAGTAATCGTGGCGGGAAGAAACGCCTGTTGCACCGACTGGACATAGGCAAACCAACTGTATCCGAACACCAGCATGCCCACGAATAAAAAACTGAGACAGGCGGTGATATAGCCCCAGCGATCCAGCCACTGCATCCACCGGACCCATTGTTTGATCGATTCCGGTGTCCAGCCCAGCATAGAATTTTTCATGTGTTAGGCAGTTCCACTTTGAGAGGTATTGCCTTCATTCTGTGATCGTACTTGGCCAAAGGATAGATCTTGGATGGCTCCCGACCGGATAGAGTTTCCGCAACACACAATTTCCTGGAAGCCGGCTCCACCATTCATGACCATCAACCGTAGACCGCAAGAATCGGAACTAACTCTTTTCTCATCCAGGGTCATGCCCACCAGCAGTTGCCCTCTTTTTCTTCCGCGTCCCTGGCTCAGGGTGGGGACGATGTCTTCTTCAGTCAATTCGTGTCCACAACAGACAATTTTTTCAAACCCCTCCCCTCCGTTCATGACCTTCAGGACCAATCCGCAAGAATCGGGGAACCGTTTATGCTCGTCAATGATGTCTCCCTTTTTGAGTGCCATTGCCCGTCTCCTCTAAATGATTATCGAATGATGCAGGTAAAAAAGTGAGGCTATTCGGCATATTTCAAATTATCTACCGCGTAGCTAAGCAAATTAAACAGGCGAAAGTCCAGAAACGTTGACCTGGCCTCACATCGCCCTCAGATCACAGTCCGGGCCTGTTCTTGTATCTGGGCAAGAAGATTTCGATGATCTGTGATACCGATTAGCTGCTTGATGCGGGTGGGGTCCACGGGTTGGAAGGGGTAGACAAATTGTTGCTTAACGGCCTGCAATCGAGCCTGCCGGGTTTCAATGGCCCGCACAGTGATGTCCCCTGAATCAACCGCCTTTCGGACAGCCTCAATGGCCTGGGTTTCCAGATCACGCGTTTTACAAATGAGCAAGATGTCCACCCCGGCTTGCATGGACCGAACGGCGGCGTCCCCAACCGATGAATGATTCAGGATCGCCCGCATTTCCAAATCATCGCTAAAAATCAGACCTTGGAAGCCCATTTCCTGACGTAGTAATTTCGACAGAATGGTATGGGACAGGGTGGCCGGATTACCGGGGTCAAGAGAAGGATAATGGACATGGGCAGTCATCATGGCTTGCAGACCATGATGAACGGCGTATCGGAAAGGTTTCAACTCCACGGCTTCCAGGCGTTCGCGAGAAGCGGTCACCACAGGCAGTTCCAGATGTGAATCCTTGGTGGTGTCACCGTGACCGGGAAAGTGTTTGCCGCAAGCCAACACGAGATGATCATGGAGTCCCGCAATGGTGGCGGCGCCCATCAGGCCCACCAGTTCCGGGTCGGTACCAAAAGCTCGATCGCCAATAATGGGATTGGCCGGATTGGTGTGTACGTCCAGTACCGGGGCCATGTTCATATTGATGCCGACGGCCCGTAGTTCCTTGGCCGTTACCGCCGCAGCCTGATACGCCAACTCCGTGGAACCGGAATAGGCTACTTTTACAGCCGGGGGAAAAATGGTGAATCCTGAAGGGAGCCGGGAAACCCTCCCCCCTTCTTGATCGATCCCAATGAGCAGGGAGGCATCGCCGGCAATGTCCTGCAATTCGTTCGTGAGATGGGCGATTTGCTCCGCATCAATTAAATTCCGGGAAAACAATATTACTCCGCCCGGTTGATATTCCCTGATCCAGGCTCGAAGGTCCGGAGTAACTTCCGGACCTTCGAAGCCGATCATACAGAGTTGACCGATGCGCTGGGTGAGAGTCATGAAGTGGTGAAACCGCTAGGCCGCGTGAGCGGGTATCATGATTTGTTCAGGAGAAATTGAATCAACAATCGGGTGCCGATGCCTGTGGGGCCTTTGGGGACATAGGCCCGTTCGGATGTGCTCCAATCGGTGCTTGCAATATCCAAATGAGCCCAGGGGTAATCTCCGATAAATTGTTTCAGAAACAGTGCGGCGGTAATGGTTCCGCCTCCCCGACCTCCGATGTTGCGCATATCGGCTACGTCGCTTTTGAGTTGTTCGAAATATTCATCCCACAAGGGCAGTTCCCATACGCGTTCCCCGGCGCCGTCCCCGGCCTTTCGTAAGTCCTGTTTGAGTGAATCGTCCGTCCCCAGCATGCCAATGGCAAATTGTCCCAAGGCTACCACACAGGCTCCGGTTAGGGTGGCGATGTCAATCACGCAGGCCGGTTTGAGCCGGCTGGCATAGGCCAATCCGTCGGCTAAAATGAGTCGGCCCTCGGCATCGGTGTTTTGGACCTCGACCGTTTTTCCGGAGAGCATGGTCAGGACATCACCCGGCTTGGTGGCTTTGCCGCCAGGCATGTTTTCGGTGACCGGCAGGATGCCGATGACATTCATCGGGAGTTTCAGTCGTGAGGCGGCCCGAACCGTGGCCAACACTTCTGCCCCTCCGGTCATGTCTGCCTTCATTTGTTCCATATTTTCGGAGGGCTTGATGGAAATTCCGCCGGAATCAAATGTGACGGTTTTCCCCACCAACACGATCGGCTTTTGGGTTGCCCGTCCTCCCGAATAGGTCAAAATGATGAAGTGTGGGGGCTCGATGCTGCCGCGCGAGACGCCCAGCAGACCGCCCATGCCCATTTTTTCCATATCCTTTTTCTCAAGTACCTTCAGCCGGATTTTTGATTCCCTGGCGATCTTCCGGGCTTCTGCGACGATTCGGGACGGCTTCATGACATTGGCGGGGTGATTACACAGGTCTCGGACAAAGCAGGCAGCCTCCCCCAAAACTTTACCCCGATTGGCCCCTTCCTTTACCTCTGTGAGGTCAGATCCCTGAGGGGCGATGAGGGTGCATGTTTGCAAGTTTTTATCATTTCGGGAAGAATCCGTCCGGTATTCCGTAAAGCGGTAATCACCCAGGATGGCGCCTTCCACCAGAGCCTGTGCTACTAATTCGGAATCGCCGACCGATTTGGGAACTTCCGGCATCACGCAGGCAAACCCTTTGGCTTTTACTTGTCGCACGCGTTTTGAGGCGATTCCCATGGCTTGTCGGAGGCGCTCCAGGGTCAATTCCTCCCTGGGACCCACACCAACTAGCAGGACCCGTTTGGCGGAAACTTTCCCGTTCATATGAACCAGGGCTGCTTGATTCGGTTTTCCTTGGAATTCGCCGCTTTTGTGAAGGTCGGTCAATTGTCCTCCCAGAGTTTTGTCCAGAGTTTTGATATGTTTTTCCAACGTTTTTTCTTTTTCATAGTCCAAGCACACTAAGACTTCTGTTGCTGTTTTCGTGATCTCACCGCTTTTCACCTGAATATTCATACGCCTCCTTCAGCCATGAAAGTGAATAACCTGGTTCGAAAAATCGATCAGACATTTCCGGTGTACCATCTATACACCGCGTGCCTGAGGATCCCAAATATACTTATGGAGTTGAATTTGAAATCGTACCGGAAGTCGGTCTTCCAAAATCCATTGCGCCAAGTGCTGTAATTCCAAAGCTCCAAACACCGGACTCAAGAGAATCGAACAGTGGCTTCCCAAATCATGCCGGTGAATGACCTCTCGGGCCCACTCATAATCGCCTCGATCCTTGAGGACGAATTTCACCTCGTCTTTTAAGGAAACGTGATCCAGATTGGACCAGAGCATCCGGTCCGTCATTCCGCTGCCTGGGCATTTTACGTCCATGATGATCGATGCGCGCGTGTCGACGCCCGAGACATCAAGCGCCCCGCTGGTTTCCAGCATGACGTGGTAGCCAGAATCACAGAGTTTTGATAACAATACCAGGGCATCAGGTTGATGCAAGGGTTCGCCGCCCGTCACTTCCACCATAGGACAACCATATGTCTGTACCTTTTCCAAAATCTCCGGGATGGTCATGGTTGAACCTTCGTAGAACGCATATTCCGTGTCGCACCAGGTACAGCGTAACGGGCAACCCGTCAGACGAATAAAGACGCAGGGAAGGCCGACTTTGGTCGATTCGCCTTGAATGCTATGAAAGATTTCCGTGATCCGAAGGGATGGCAGAACGGTCATAAGCAGGGGATCAAATCCGGTACATCCATGAAGGAAACGAAAGGGATTGAACGGTGGAACAAAGCGGCAGCAAGAATATTACGCCCATTGCGTAACCGGCCATCCCTCTTGCCGTGCAATACGGGCCATGCCGCGAATGGGATTGACCACCAGGGGATGTCCCACCGCTTTCAAGGTCTGTAAATCTCCTGGGCTATCGCCGTAGGCATAACTCCGTTGTAAATCCAAATTAAACCGCGAGGCTAACCGTTCGACATGGCGTTGCTTGCCTTCGCCATAAGGTAGTGGAGAGAAAACCCGACCGGTATAGCGGCCCTGGTGGGTTTCCAGTCTTGCGCCATAGACCAGCGCGACGTCCAACTTGTCTGCCAAAGGCCTCACCAGGAATTCCGGAGAACCGCTCACCAAGGCGACTACGTGACCGGCATCCTGATGGCGGGATAAGACACCCAAAGCTCGTGGCGATAATCGACGAAATACCACGGTCTCCACATATTCCTGGGCTAACATTTCAATCAGAGACACCTCAAGATCAGTCAAATAAAACTTGTTGCGACGAAGAGGGCTCAGTGAAAATGGTGGAATATGCTGAAGAAGATAGGCCACACTGTGTCGCAGTTCGGGCCAGCCCACCAGACTATCACGCCAGAGATGACGAAAAAACCCGATTTCGATCGAGGATCCAGGCACGAGCGTATTATCCACGTCGAAAAATGCCCCAATCCATGTTTGAGAAAAGCTCAGGGGAGCGGGGGAAGTGAGTGATGAGGTCATGGGCGACACGTTGGGTATACAGGTCAATGGGTTGGAAAAACTGAATGACCGATTCTAACCCTCTGTTCTTTCGTTGACAAGAACCGCGCCAGGTTTCATAATCTGGCCACGAGTGCCGAAGTGGTGGAATGGCAGACACGCACGTTTGAGGGGCGTGTGGGGAAACCCATGCGGGTTCAAGTCCCGCCTTCGGCACCAATATCCTATCCGAGTCTTATCCGATCTGTTTCTCATCTCACCCCTTTACATGGCTTACGCCCCCTATAATCTAGTACCCTGAAAATCTCCGTAATGAAAACAGGAAGAGCAGGGCCTTCACGTTTTTTGAGGTTTGCCACCAATGGCTCGCACCTGGTATTCACGAAAAGTCTTTCCGAGGCTGTTGGAATGGAGTATGAAGCAGGCAGCCTTTGGGCCCCTGCGTGAATCCTTGTTGGCTCAGGCCTCGGGGGCAGTGCTGGAGATCGGGTTCGGAACCGGGGCGAACGTGCCGTTTTATTCTAGGGGCATAGGTTCGGTCACGGCCATTGATCCCAATCCCGGAATGGTTGCCATCGCCCGGTCTCATATGCCCAATCCACACAGTTCGGTTAGCCAGGTCAGATGGATCATCGCGTCGGGGGAAGTCCTGCCGTTTCTGACTCATTCGTTTGATTCGGTGGTGAGCACGATGACCCTGTGCAGTGTGCCAAAAATTTCTTTCGCCATCCAAGAAATTCATCGCGTTCTGAAGCCCGGTGGCAAGTTTTTGTTTTTGGAGCATGGACTCAGCCCCGATCGCTCGGTCCGACGGTGGCAAGACCTGTTGACGCCCTATTGGAAGCACCTTGGAGACGGCTGTCATCTCAACCGGCCCATGGCTGAGCTGATTCAATCCCAGTCTTGGGGTATTCCATCCCTGAAAACCTTTTATCTTCCTGGTGTTCCCAAACCCTTTGCCTATTTTTATGAAGGGTGTGCGATGAAGGGAGGGTGAAAGGCGTCAAATTGAAAAATGGAGTCATTCCGAGAGAACTGCAGGATCTCACCTAGCCTTCACATCTTCAACTTGGGTAAAGGTCCTGCGTCGATGGCTCAGCACGACATTTTGGTAGTCTTTCTCCTCCCTTGTTTTCTCTCAATCTGCATTGCTTTTCTGTTTGTTTTGAGGGCTTCCTCGGTTTTTCATCCTCACCCGGGATTATTCTTCTGAACCCAGGCTCCCTTTGACAGAAAAAGGGGATATTTTTTCCGCGGCTCTTCAAATCCTTCCTAATTCTTAATACAGTGAATGGACGGGTGGTCGACTCGAAACTCCTTCCGTCAGCATCAAATTTCTTTACCATTCTTCACGCAGGAGTGTGCTGATGGATCTGCGGGATCTTGTTCGTCTGTGGTGCGTGAGGGCTCTGATTCCTGCTGCCATCTTTTTAGGACTCACGCGAATTGAACCGTTGAAGGCTGAGGTCGCAGCAGATTCTGAACCTCCCGGTTTAACCGCCGAGGATTTTTCCGAAGCCCATCTTCGCCTGGGCGTCGATTTTTTTCTCACTGACCAATTGGAAATTGCTATTCGGGAGTTTCAAGAGGCTGTCCGGCAACGGCCCGGTTATGCCAAAGCCTATCATAATCTCGGTGTGACTCTGGCGAAAACCGGTGATCTTGCCGGAGCTGTTGTTGCCTGGTCCAAAGCCGAGCGCTTGGATCCGCAAGTGATATCTACCCGCTACAGAATGGCAGCTTTGGTGGCCTACAACTATGGGGTGTCCCTCTTGCACAACAAACATTTGCCTGGTGCCATGGATCAATGGCAGGAAGCCCTTCGTGTGCAGCCCGACTTGGTCGAAGCGCATTACGCGTTGGGAATGGGGTATGTGGCAGCCGGTAATCCGCTTCCGGCCCTGGCTCACTTCCGCCATGCGCAACATTGGGCTCCGGATTGGGGTAAGGCGTACGAAGGATTGGGGTTGGCCCATTACGAGTCTCATGATTATGGCCTGGCCCGCGAAGCATGGTTGCATGCGAAGGAGTTAACTCCTGGTGAGGCTGCCATCCATACTTACCTGGGCCTTCTGGCGGTGCAGGAAGGCAACTACCAACAGGCCATTGATTATTCCCGGCAAGCCCTGAAACTCCAGCCCGAACTGGCTTCAGCGCACTTCAACCTGGGAATGGCTCTGTTCCGAAAGGGAGAAGAGCTGGCCAGCTTGGAATCGCTGGAAAATGCATGGAAATTAGATCCATCGTTGACCGCTGCTCCCCTATTAATGGGAGTGGTGAAAAGTCATCAGGGCCATTGGTCGTCTGCCGCTACGCTCTGGCGGAATGCATTGCAGCAGAATCCATCGAATCCTGAACGTATGTGGTTGCGATTCAATCGCGGGGTAGCTCTGAGCATGATAGGCAATGCTCAGGAGGCCGCCTCAGAGTTTCGCCTGTTGATTGAGGACCAACCCGAATGGATTCCAGGATGGACTCAGCTGGGGCACGTTTATATGGTTCTCCATCAATGGGAGCAGGCCTCAAAGGTTTTTCAGCGAGCCGTCGAGTTGGATCCCAAATCGGGAAATCTCCACTATGTGTTGGGCCGAACCCTGACCGAACAAGGTCGATTGAGTGAGGCTGAGCAGGCCTTTCACCATGCCGTGGAGATGGAACCTTTGTTCATGGAAGCTCGATATCAGCTGGGGCTGGTCCTGCGAGCCCAGAACCGCCAGAAGGAGGCGGTGGAAGAATTGCGTGTGGCTGCGGAGGGTGGTTCCCTGCAGGCTCAAGGCTTATTGGCTTCCATGTATGCCAATGGGAGCGGGGTGGATCGCAATCTTCCTCTGGCGATGTTGTGGTGGTTTGGGGATGCTCAGGGAGTGGAGGGAGCGACTGACCGGTCAGGTGGGCACCAGGAACTATCTCGTTTGCGAGGGGAATTGTTTGGGTCGCGATTGTCGGAGGCCGACCAGCAGGATGTGCTCACAGGCTTTGCGCTCATTCGACAAAAACTCACACAGCCCGATTCTTCCCCCTTCTTTTCCTCCAGTATGATGAACGGTGAAACCAACTGGCAGTCGCTTCAGCCTTCAGATACCGTTCTTCCATGGGTTATCCAAATGGGGTTGGCACTGGATGGGCGAGCGCAGGAAACCTTGGCCAGGTGGTATCAGCAGGGAAGTTCAGGGGAGGGGGGGCAAGTTTACCGTCGCATTCAAGACTATTTCCTGCAGACCGGAAAAGAAGGGAACGTCCATTCCTGTCGGGTGATTCAACGTCAGATCCATGGCCACCCAACCTCCTCATTACCGCGTATATCGGCATTGGAAACCGTCGGACGTAACTGTCAAGCTGTGCCCGTGGTCCCACAACTCACTCAGCAGAAGTCCTGATGACCATACAGTTAAAAACCATTTTGATAGCATGCGGCTTTGCACTGGGTGGAACCCTTTCCGGTTTCGGTTCGGCGCATCTCTTTCCCCAACTGGAGGAGGTATTCCTAAAGAGTCAAGTGCCTTTTCTGTCGGGCAGTCCGGGGAGTTCCCGTCTGGTCATGGTGACACCGCCTTCCGGCTCGAACCGGCTATGTTCCGACGGTCGTTGGCATCCAGAGGAGTTTGAAGCGATGATCCTGGCTATGAACCAGGCGGGTGCCTCCGTTGTGGCCTCTTTCGAAGATTTTTCTCGGTCTTCCGGTTCCGGTTGTGGAGACCTGGGTAGTTTGGCCCGTTTGGCGGAAACCACCAAGCGTGTGGGCAATGTGCTATATCCCGCCTCGGCGTCAGCCATGCTTCAGGATGCCGCTACGGGGGTGGGGGGCGTGAGCCTTTCCTCCGAAAAAGATAACCCTTTCATGGCTGTCACTCTGTCATCTCCAACCGATTCGAACAAGGTTCTCCCTATGGGGTTGGCGGCGGCTGCCCTAGTCATGAGCCGTGAACATTATCCGGCATCTTTACCGTATCCAGGCGGTCGTCTCTTTTTTTCTGGCTCTCTCTCCCCGGATTTTCCGGTACAGACCTTTGGAACAGTTAAAGATCTGTGGCAGGCTGGGGATATTGATCGTTTAACCAAACTCTTTCAAGGAAAGATTGTGCTCGTGTCGGCCAGGGATTTTCCTGCACCTTTTTCCTCAGGCGTTGTTGGCGACCCTCACGTTCAACATGCTCAACTTGCTCATGCCGCATTAACCGGTTCCTGGCTCTCCGTGGTGCCGATAGATGTGGCCATGGCATTCACCATGCTCCTGGCATTGGTTTTGGCTTTTTTCATACTTCAACCCCGACGGAAAAACTCTTTCATGTGGCCAGGCCTTGCCGGGGTTCTTTGCAGTCTCGTGGCCCTTGCGATACTTCCTCACATTGGATGGTTGTGGCCGATGGCGGGGACAATCATGAGCGTGAGTTTCACAGCCTCGGGATCCTTGATTTGGAGGGCGTTTCATACCCAGGCCAATTTTCAAGCACGGATTCATGAAAGCCAGGAGAAGCTGATGCACTTGAAAGATGAATTGATTGAAAAGCAACAACACGTGCGGGCATTGGAATCGAAATTGGAAGCAGTTCGATCGGAAGCCCATGAATCGGTCTCCGTGATTTCGGGATTGTATGAGTCGCAGGACGCCATCTTCCGCCAGCTTCAAGATTCTGAAGAGGCAGTCGCGAGCACTCAGAATCGAATTCGCGATCTGCAAGAAGAGTTGGTTGCTCTTCGTCAGCAATTACCGGCTTCGTTAACGAGAAAGAACGGGGCCACAGACCCTGATCGCCAATCATTAATGCAGGAATGTGCAAGGTTTAACCTTCTGACCAAAGACCCCAAGTTGTTGGAGCTGTTCGAACGCCTTAAAAAGGCATCCATGACTCACAGTCCCATCCTGTTGTTGGGTGAAACCGGAACAGGAAAAGAAGTCTTTGCCAGGGCGGCCCATGCACTCAGTCCTCGTCGGTCTGGGCCGTTTGTGTCCGTCAATATGGCGGCCATTCGTCCTGAATTATTTGAAGGGGAATTATTCGGACATGTAAAGGGCGCATTTACGGGAGCGGTGGGTCGGATGGGACTGTTACAATCGGCTCATGGAGGAACGCTCTTTTTAGACGAAGTGGGTGAGTTGCCCCCTGATGTTCAGGCCAAATTGCTGCGAGTATTGGAAGATGGGTCCTTCTACCGGGTTGGCGATAGTCGGATAACCACGGTTGATGTGCGGATTGTGGCGGCGACGAATCGAAAGCTGGAAAAAGATATTGAAGCCAGCCGCTACCGGGAAGATTTGTACTATCGATTGCGGAGCATCGTGTTGACGTTGCCTCCCTTGCGTGAGCGTGTTCCGGAAGATCGTCTGCTTTTGGCCCAGTCATTTCTTGAAACCTTTGGGGATCAGAAAGGTCTGGATCCGTTGCGTATGACCCAGGGAGCCATTGATGCCATATTGGCCTATCGATGGCCCGGGAATGTTCGGGAACTCCGTCAAACCATCGCTCAGGCTGTTGCACTGACAGATGAGTCGGTCATTGCCGAACCCAATCTTCAATTGCCCACGTCTCAGAGCACGATAACGGCCGGCAATGCCCATGGGCAGGATGATCCAGATCGATCAGAAGACATCCTGGTGTTGCAGTGCCTTCGCCGCCATCGGTTCGATATGCAGGCCACTGCCAGGGAATTGGGATGGGATCGGAGCACTGTCACTCAACGTTTAAAAGGACTGGGGTTTCAGGCTCTGGTTGAACATCATCGGGATGTGCACGAGGCAGCGCGATCGCTGGCAGGGGATGAGGATTTGATACGGGTGGTTGAGGGACGGTTGCGGGAATATGAGAAAAACCTACTTCCCACCTCCAAGCACTATCACAGCGTCGAGGAAGCTATCGCTGACTGCCGGAAGCGATTCCGGAACCTCCCGGAACGGCATTTTCCGGCAGTCGAGCGCCTGATTCAGGAACGATTGGCCACACCGTCATCGTCTTAAGCCGGGATAAACTTCAATGCCGCCGAATTGATGCAGTACCGCAATCCGGTAGGAGGCGGACCGTCATCGAAGAGATGACCCTGGTGGCCTTCGCATCGTGCGCAATGGACTTCTGTCCTAGGATAGATCAACTTCCAATCCGTTCTGGTTTCGATCACCTTTTCGGAAATCGGTTGCCAAAAACTGGGCCATCCCGTTCCACTATCGAATTTGGCTTCCGAAGAAAACAGTGGCAAGGCGCAACCGGCGCATTGATAGATGCCTGGGGCCTTGTTGTGGTCATATTCATTGGCGAAGGGACGTTCCGTCGCCTCATGCCGCAAAACCTGATATTGCATGTCGGTCAGCAAGGCTTTCCATTCTGCATCCGTTTTGGTGATTTTTTGTATTTCCCCATCCGTGGGGATGGGATTTGGAGCCGCCATTGAGACGCCCAGGGACTTCCCCAGCCACCCCAAGCCGAACGCGAGACCGACTTTCATGAGATTCCTCCTATTCAACGACATACCCTCCTCCTTTCATCGTCCACTTGTTCTTGAGCCAGTCAAAAAGCTGAGAAGGGGGCACAATTCCGACCCTTTCAACCTAACACTTCAGTCATCGATGGTCTACAATATGTTACAGAAATTCGAGAAATCCTTTGACTGATCCTTTATAAATTTTTACACTGTAGAAGAGGGAAGATAAGTGGGCAACGGAACAGAAGTTTTCCGGAAAATGTAGGTATAAGTGTTCTGCATCCAGAGATTCACCGTCAGCTGAAAGAAGGAGTGTCTATGGCCGAACAAACCGTGGATTTAAAGATCGAAAGCCGAAATGTAGGGATGACGCCACGTTGGAAGACCGAAATTGAAAAGCGGGTAGCCGCCCTGGAAACCGATAAAATTCACCTGACCCATGCACGAGTCACTCTCACGAAAAATGCGCACCACAAAAAAGGAGCCGATAACGCGGAAGCGCTGGTCGTAGTCACCCTTCCCCGTCGACGGACGGTCACGGCCCGCAAGGAATCGAAAACATTCGAAGAAGCCATTCGAGCAGCCTTTGCCGCCGTCGAACACGAGTTGGATAAGATCGAAGAAAAGCGTCTGGCACGATCCGCAAAAGCCGCTGCCCAAAAAGTGGCCCAAGCCGCTCTGCAGGTAGAGTCATGACTTTTTAGGTTTCAACCGGGCTTCATGAAGGCCGGCTGGCATAAGCCCCCATTGGAATGGGGGATAATGGTATAGAGGGATAAAGACAGGCGAAGCCTTAGGGGAGTGTTGAATGGAGGAGTTCCCGTCCAGCTTGCATGATGTCTTTCAGGCGTTCCGGTGTCTTGGCTTCTCCATAACACCGGACGACGGGTTCGGTCCCTGATGGACGGATGAGAAACCAGCTGCCATCAGAAAGGAGCAATTTACACCCATCCATTTTGTTCACTTTGCTGACCTCTATGCCGGCAAAAGTAGCCGGGGGATGTTCCACGACACGCTTGATTTGCTCCTGCATGGGCTCACTGGTCGTCAGATCCGTTCGTTGTGTGTAGAGACCTCCAACCCGTTGGAATAAATCCGCCAGGAGTTCCTGAATCGTCTTACCGGTAAAGGCGACCATTTCTGCTACAAGGGCTCCAGCTAAGATGCCGTCTTTTTCCGGCACATGCCCTTGAATGGATAGTCCGGCACTTTCTTCACCGCCAAAGACCACTTCACCCTTGGATAACAGTTCACCGATAAATTTGAAGCCGACTGGGGTTTCATGAACCGTCAGGCCGTGATGAGCGGCCACGGCATCGATCAGGTGGGTGGTGGCCACCGAACGAGCCACGGCTCCCGACCATTGCCGGCTTTTAATGAGATAATCCAGGAGGACGGCCAGAATATTATTCGCTTGAATGTACGTGCCATCGGCATCCACGATGCCGAAGCGATCGCCGTCTCCATCCGTCGCCAACCCCAGGTTGGCCCCTTCCGTCCGAACCGTTTCTTGTAAGTCCTTGAGCGTTTCATCCGTGGGTTCCGGCCGGAGCCCCCCGAAGTAAGGATCACGCCAGTGATGCAGCACCGCCAGTTTCGCGCCGGACTGGCGAAGAAATTCGTCTAAATAATTTCGTGTGGTGCCATATAGCGGATCAAACACCACCCGGATTCGACCGTTGCGCAGCCTGTCTTGGTCCACCAGTTGTTGCAGGCTTTTTAAGTAGTCGGGCTGGGGATTAAAATACCGAACCATGCCTTCGGCCTTTGCCCGTTCCCAGGGAATCCATTTGATAAATTCGCCGTGCAGGAGGGGGAGGATCCGCAGTTCAATGGCTTTTGTGGTTTCAGGAAGGGCGGGGCCTCCCCAGGAGGGAGTGAATTTAATGCCGTTATATTCCGGGGGATTGTGACTGGCCGAAATGTTAATGCCTCCCGCCAGTTTCCTAGCCAGGACATGATAGGAAATTGTGGGAGTCGGGGTGTCCCGGTCGCACAACAGGCAGGGAATGCCATGGGCTGCCATGATTTCCGCCACGACTTTGGCAAAATGTTCCCCCAGAAAACGCGCATCATATCCGATCAGAATGCCCTGCTGGGCGATTTTTTGTTGACGAAGGTATTGGGCGATGCCCTGACAGACGATCCGGATATTCCGAACCGTAAAATCGTCGGCCACAATGGCTCGCCATCCCGATGTTCCAAATTTAATAGTTTCCATGTTCGATTAATACTCGTTCCGAGAAGGGATGTCTTAGCACACAGGTCAATAAACGGTTTGGTGTGTTAGTACGCAAACGAGTTACAGAATAGAAGATTTTTCCTCATTTGCCAATCGGATGGCTTGAGTTTTTTATGGCCTTCGGGAAATCATTTGGGGGGCAACTATATCCGTTTTGAAATGTGTTCATTGACAATTTTCCTCAGGATTTAATGAATTGTGAGAAAGGAAGAGAAGTCATTATAACCGAAAATTGCCTAAGTAGTGTAATAACTTGGGAAGGACTGAATGTCCGATGAAAATCACAATAAATTTCGTAGAATTATCTGGTTCTTTGCTCAATGATGTAATCAATATCATTGTTGTCAAACGGCTTTTGTCGAACGGTCTTTCTTTCCTCAGGAACAAAACGATAGTTAGCAATATCCTCACCAGATGGGTTGATTATGACTGTCTGTCTTTGTATTGCACCCCAATCGTTTAAAGGCAGACTTTCTAAAAAAAGAAAACGCACAAAAAAGTCGTCCTCGCTTAAACTTAACCCAATGATATAAACATCACGCGAACACAAAAATGCTGCCGAAGGCCTGTCCCAAAGACTGGCTAATTTTCTTACCTCATAGGACTTGCCGATACCCGGCAATATTATAAATGGCTGAACGAGAAATTTTGATGGATTTGTTCTCATTAACCAGTCGTTAGTCCGCCATGGTTCCGAATTCATTAATTCTTCTGAAAAAAATACAGGCTTTATTCCAAAATTAGGTTCAAATCCTATGGATTGATATATTCTTAAATCTGGCGGTTCGTCATGGGGTAATGTCCAATTAATTGAACCGTGCATTTTTATTATCCGAACAGTATTTTCATTTTCGGGATTGACCCAATCCAAATCAAATGGGTTGTAAGTATAATTCTTCCCAGCCACCTTCATGGCTTTTTCCAATAAGCAGTCCCAATTAAAAGTCATGACCAAGTCGTAACAATCAAGCTGTTTTGCAAATGCTAAATAGAGTTCGGGAATTGTTTTTGGAGTTATTTGTGAAATTTCCTTTGAAATGAAATATTTTAGGGTTAAAGTTTCTCTATCGCCTGCATCTGACCATCGTTCTCCACCCCCAAAATTGCGCATTTCAATGTAATGTAGAAAAGAGGAAAGTTTTGAAAAACCACCGGCATCAAGACATTGGTCGGATAGAGGGAGGTTATTTTCAAAGCATGTATGAGCAGAACTTTCTATCCTTTGATAAATGCCATTGCATTCTCTTCTCATACGTTCCAAAGCCCCAGAAAGAAGGCTATTGGTCATAGGAATTCCTGCGCTAACGGAAAAGCCAGCTCCGAGCACGAACAGGCGAGTTTTTTCTAATGACATTTTCAACACCTATTGGTGTCGGGTCTATTACTGGGAGGACAGCTCGCACCAGACTGGGGTGTGATCGGACGGTTTTTCCATCCCGCGTGGTCCCCGATCCACATCCGATGCGACCAATGTGTCTGCCGCCTGAGGTGACAGCATCAGGTGATCGATGCGTAATCCCTCATCCCGGTTCCAGCGACCTGCCTGATAGTCCCAATAGGTATACAATCCAATCTCCGAATGGAAAGCCCGTAACGCATCGGTGTATCCCAGGTGGCTCAATGCCCGAAAGCGCGCACGCGATTCAGGCCGGCACAGGGCATCGTCAGCAAAGCCCGCGGGGTCATACACATCCTCATCGGTGGGGCAGACATTGAAGTCGCCTCCCAACACCACGGCCTCTTCCAGGAGAAGGAGGGACCGGGCATGGGCAATCAGACGGTCCATCCATTTTAATTTGTAAGTAAATTTGTCACTGTCTACTGGGTTTCCATTGGGTAAATAAATGGAGGCGACCCGGACCTGTCCCACCACGGCTTCTACATAACGGGCCTGTTCATCCGAGTCATCACCCGGAAGAGTCGTGCGCTCCACTTCGATGGCCCCCTTGGCCAGAATAGCCACGCCGTTGTAGGTTTTTTGCCCGACGGTGACCATGTTGTAGCCCAATTCATCAATGGCGATTCTGGGAAACTGGTCATCGGTGGTTTTCAATTCTTGAAGCAGTACGATATCGGGACTGGCTTGCGCCACCCATTCCATCAAGTGGGGAATCCTGACTTTTATGGAGTTGACGTTCCAGGTGGCAATTTTCATAAAGCTCGTTCAGGGTCTTCCGGGACCCGGGTTATGAAGAGGATTCCGGTGGGTTCTCGGTTGTGCGTTGAAAGAGTATCTGGAAACCTTCAAATTGTTTTTGAAACAGGGTTTTCAATATGAAGGGGGTAATACCAAAGAACAAGACGCCATAGATACCAATTTCTAAAATGTATTGAGATGATTCGGTGATGGTGGCATTAAAGATGACGGGGAGTCCCCACCCGATCGTCATGCTCACAAACGCCAGAATGACCACATGTCGCCATACTAGAAACCACATGAGTTTCAATAGCTCCCCATACGTCGGTTTCTCCATGATCTTCTTTTATCCTTTCTCGCAATATAAAATTCGAATTATCTCAATGCGCGTCGTCCCAGGAATGGCCTTGTCCCACGTCGACGGTCAGCGGGACGGAAAGCTTGATCACCGGCAGGGTGGCGGATTCCAGAATCTTTTTAATGAGGGCCGACGTCTGTTCCAACACCGATTCGTGGACTTCAAATAGTAATTCGTCGTGAACGGTGAGCAGCATGTGGGCTTTTCCGGTGAGTCCGTGCTGTTCCAAGGCGTCGGGCACCCGTATCATGGCCCGCTTTAAGATGTCGGCGGCAGTGCCTTGCAGGGGAGCGTTGATGGCCGCCCGTTCGGAGAAATTCCGGCGGGCGGAATTTTTATCATGAATGCCTGGCACATGGCACCGCCGGCCGAAGAGGGTCTCTACATAGCCCCGTTCACGGCAGAATTGTTTGGTGTGTTCCATATACTCCTGAATGCCGGGATACCGCTCAAAGTAGGTTTTGATATAGGAGGCGGCCTCCGCCTGCTCCACACCCAATTGTCGAGCCAAACCGAATGGGCTGATACCGTAAATGATGCCGAAATTAATGGCTTTGGCTTTTCGGCGGCTGCCCGAGTCCATTTGTTCCAGTGGAATACCGAAGACCTGGCTGGCCGTGAGAGCGTGAATATCCTGGCCCTCTAGGAAGGCCTGCTTTAACGAGGGGAGATCGGCCATGTGCGCCAGAAGCCGTAGTTCGATTTGGGAGTAGTCCAGCGAGACCAGTCGATGGCCGGGCTCGGCCACAAAGGCCTTGCGGATTTTACGGCCTTCCTCGGTGCGGATGGGAATGTTCTGGAGATTAGGATCGGTGGAGGCTAACCGTCCGGTTGCGGCTGAAGCCATGGCGTAGGAGGTATGCACCCGGTTGGTTCGGGGATTGATCTGTTGCAGTAACGCATCGGCATAGGTGCTACGCAATTTTTCCAGATGGCGCCATTCCAGGACTTTTTCCGGTAAGGCATGGCCTTGGGCAGCCAGGGATTCCAGAACGTCCGCTCCGGTGCCGTAACCGCCGGCTTTCCCTTTTTGACCTCCTTCAAATTTCAAATCCTCGAAGAGAACTTCACCCAATTGTTTGGGTGAGCCGACATTGAACGTCTTTCCGGCTATCCGGTGAATTTCTTGTTCCAGGTCGTGAAGCCGTTTCCCAAATTCCTGTGAGACTTGCTTGAGCTGGGCCACGTCAACTTTGATCCCTTTTTGCTCCATGGCGGCCAGCACCGGAATGAGCGGTCGCTCGAGTGTTTCATAAACGGTAACCAGATGATCTTCAAGGAGACGGGGCTTGAGCATGTGGTGTAGTCGCCAGGTGACCTCGGCGTCTTCGGCGGCGTAGTCCAAGGCCTTGTCCAATGGCACTTGGTCAAAGGTGACTTGCGATTTGCCTATGCCCGCCACTTCTTTGTAGGTAATGGTGGTATGTCCCAAATACCGTTCAGCCAATTCATCCATGCCATGTCCGTGCAGACCGCCCTCCAGGACATAGGACAGCAACATGGAGTCATCCACCGGGGTCACGGGCACACCATACCGTTCCAAGACCACCATATCGTATTTGATGTTGTGCCCGATCTTCAGAACTCCCGGATTCGCCAGGAGGGGACGAAGGTGTTTCAGGGCTGTTTCCAAAGGAATTTGTTGAGGTCTTGGAGATTCCGATTCGGCATGGCCGATCAAATCCATGGGCGAAGTGGAACCGGGTGCCACATGGCCGAGAGGAATGTAGCAAGCTTTTCCAGATTGCACACACAAAGAGACTCCTACTAACTCGGCCAGCGTTTGATCCAGAGAGGTCGTTTCCGTATCGACGGCTACCAGGCCGGAATGCAGGGCTTGATCAATCCACTGTTGCAAGGCCTCTTCTGTATTCACGAGTTCGTAGTGGGCTGGGGAAGCTTGTGGGACAGTGAGGAAAATGGATGATTTTGTTTCTTGAGAGACTGCCGGTGACGAAGCCTCAGGGGCTTGGGTTATCGCATTAGGAGTTGGGGTGTCTTCTTTAGGAGAACGGCTTTTGAGGCGGGCCAAAATGGATTTGAAGCCTTGTTCCTGAAGAAACTTCTCCAAATGTGCCATGTCCGGTTGGCGCCGTTCCAATTGGGTCAATGGAATGGAAAGCGGGACATCATCCCGCAAGCGGACAAGCTCACGCGACAGGTGGGCTTTTGGGGCATGTTCCATGAGGCTTTCCCGCCGTTTGTTCTGTTTGATTTCAGAAGCACGGGCGAGAAGAGTTTCCAGGTCTCCATATTCCTGAATCAGTTGCGCAGCGGTTTTGATGCCGATCCCCGGGATGCCGGGCACATTGTCGGTTGAATCGCCGGCCAGGGATTGCACATCCACCACTTTGTCGGGAGGGACCCCGAATTTTTCCAGGACTTGTTCCGGCCCGATTTTGCGGTTTTTGATTGAATCCCACATGCAGACTCTATCCGACACCAATTGCATCAGATCTTTGTCGGAGGAGACGATGGTTACATCGGCCCCCGCATTCAGTGCCTCTTTGGTATAGGTAGCGATGAGATCATCCGCCTCAAAGCCGTTTAACTCAATGCAATCCAAGTTGAATGCCCGTGTGGCTTCCCGAACAAGTGCAAATTGCGGCACGAGTTCCTCTGGCGGTTCCGTGCGGTTGGCTTTATAGGAGGGAGCGATGTCATTGCGAAAGGTCTTGCGTGCGGAATCGAAAATCACCGCGATGTGATCCGGCTGCATATCGTCCAATAATTTCATGAGCATGGTGATGAAACCATAGACGGCATTTACAGGAGTCCCCTGTGGGTTGTTGAGGATTCGAATGGCGTGGAAGGCCCGGAATATAAATCCGGAAGCATCCACCAGCACGACATGGCGGAGAGGAAGAGGGGCGTTTTGCTGCGATTGATCAGTCATAATCGAAATGTCCGGCTATGAAGATACCTGATGGTTGGGCCGCTGTCGATATCTTGAATGGTGAGAATGGAGAGGAGAAAATATCATCATCATTATGAGATGTGGGGTATTGGTGAGAATGGACGACAAAATTGTTGATCTTTTCACACCGTTCATCAGCTTGCTCTGGGCATATGATATGATGCGGGAATTCTCCCGGAAAGGTATGGTCGGTCACGCGAATGAAAAGGAAGCTCATGGTTATGGGTCTGTTGGTTTTCGCTCTGTTTCTGGGGCTCATTATTGCCCTCCCCTATCTGTTGGATCTTAACCGGTACCGCGATCAGTACCTTCCGTTGTTGGAAAGCACCCTTCAGAGAAAAGTGGACATGGCCGACGTCCGGATGAGTCTCTTCCCCAGGCTGGGCCTTCAAGTGAAAGACTTTCAGATAGCCGATGATCCTGCATTCAGTCAAACCCCTTTTCTGGTGTTGCCCTCTGCGGAGATCGTAGTTTCCTGGAAACCACTCCTGCAGAAGAAAGTCCAGGTTGAACAAGTCTTAGTTCACGATCCTCACATTCACGTGATTCGAACAAAAGATGGAACCCTGAATACGGCGTCGATCGGACGAGTCTCATCCCGGCTGGTTTCTCCAAGTCACAACGATGAACAGGCAAAGGAGGTCAACCCTCTCCTCGGAGTCTTTGCGGTTGAAAACCTTTCACTCTCCGGCGGCCAGCTCACATATGAGGATCGCCGCGATAAGAATGCTTCTTTCTATTCAGTTGAAAATCTGGTGCTGACGACGGAATCGGTGCAATGGGGTAAAACCGCCACGATTCAGGGCGAGGGCATACTCCTTCCCTGGCAGACTCCCATTCACCTCAAAGGCCACGTAGGTCCTCTCCAGCCGACATTGGATATTCCGCTTATTGACTTTGAGGGGAATCTGGGAAAGGTGGACTGGTCAGCCAAAGGGGAGTTGGTCAAGGGTACGCTTGATATAGATGTACAGGTGCCCCGTCTTGCCACAGATGATATCCCACAGGAATTTTCCTTCACGAAGCCCGTTGTGGTCTCCCCAATACATGCGCATGTGCAGATGCCGGTATTGTCTTCAACGGGAACTTCTTCTCCATCAGGAATCCGAATTCATTCATTCAAGGCAGATCTGCATTTAGGAAATACCCTCGTTCATCTGGTCGGTGAAGGGACGCCTTCGGTGTTTCATGTTCAGGGGACAGCTTCAGCTCTTTCCACTCAGGATTTGCCAATAAATCTCCCCTTAGCCAAGCCGGTGGTGTTTGACCAATTGGACATCCACTCCACGATCCGTGGGGCCCAGATTGAAGTGCCCGTTTTTGAGGCCAAGTTGTTTCATGGGGTATTGAAAGGGAAAGGTGAGTGGGCGTATTCCGGTACCTCATCCGTATTTTCCTCCCACGGCACATTGAATGGATTTGCCGTGGAAGCCGTTCAGGCAGCCTTGCACCCTTCTCCATTTGGTATGACAGGAATAGGGGATATTCAGTGGGATATCAAAGGATTATTGGGAGATGCCTCCCATCCGCAATTATCCGGTCCCGTCAAGATCACCGTCGGACCAGGGGAGATTTCCGGGGTAGATATTCTGAACATGTTGGAGAATGCCTTGAGCATGCCTGGCCTGTTTTCAGGTACTCCGGGATCTACCGCAATTACTCAATTGCAAGTGCAAGCTGAAGGACATCCGCAGGGATTGCATATCAAGCAGGCGGCGGTCGATAGTACAGATTTTTCCGTGCATGGCCGGGGAATGATTGGCTGGGATAATCGAGTGAATATTCAGGGCGAGTTCCTCTTTCCTCAAAGGATTGCCAAAAAAATTTTTCAACGGTTTCCGTTGGCCAAGGTGGCCAAAAAAGAAAAAGGATTGAGCCTGCCTTTTGTGGTGAAAGGAACGACTCAAGCCCCTTCCTTTCTGCTGGATACCCAATCGTTAGGGAAGCAATTACAACAAAAGGTAAATCAGGCGATTGAAAAAATGCTGCAAGGGGATGAAAAAGATATGCAGGAGTTACTAAAGGATGGTCGGGATTTGTTACGAAAATTCCTTCGACCTTGATTGTCACATCCAGGCGGCAAAGTCTATGACCTCATTCTTTACGGAGGTATACCGGTCCGATGGTTGCGTGATGAACCTACGGTTTGTGGGGGCAGAGTTGTTGTAAAATCTCTTATGAGAGTCTGCTAGGCCATGGGAGAGGATGCAGCTCTACGAGTCACAGGCACAGGATAAGAACGGACCTTATCTTTTGAAGAATGGCTGGGAGCACAGATATCAGAAACCAGGGCACGTAATTCTCCAAGGTCGTAGGGTTTTTCAAGGATATCGAGCACTCCCAGTTGGGTGGCTTTTTCACGGATGGGAGGCTGGAGCATGCCGGTGATCATGATGGTTGGGGGCGATAACGGTTGGGAGGGTTTCTGTAAAGTCGTTAAAACCTCTATGCCGTTCACTCTGGGCATGACGTAATCCAAAATCATCAGATCAATTGAATGGTCTTCCACCATAATGAGCGCATCAGCTCCATCACCGGCTTCCAGGCAACGATATCCATCATATTCCAAAACCATACGAATCAGCCCGCGACTGACCGTATCGTCATCGACAATTAAAATCGTTTTTTGCATGAGAAAGGCTCCTTGAGTGTTTAGGAATGACTAACTTTTAATTTCGAGGAATTGGTTTGGCTGCCTGGCTCTGGTTGATGACTCTTCCAAATGAAAAACATTCCTCCGAATATCCCGATACCCGTGAAGAGAATGGCGATGAGAAGTTCCATTGAGTTCCTCCTATTGGGCACACAATGTAAGAAAAGCAAGGAACATACCACGAATGAACCGCCTCGCCGAATCGCAGGTAAATCTTATTAACTCGTTGATTATTAAAGTAATTTCAATATAGTCCATGATGAATTTTGTTTTAAAAATTTGAATAAAGTGTCTGCATGAGTTTCAAATGTCACAATAAGCATTATCCAAAAGGATACAGAATGTACCATTTGTCAGGCTGTGGGACCTTCGGCAAAAGCGTGTAGAGGCTTCGTTCACAAAATGCAGACAAAGAAGGAAATGGTTTGATTTATGTCTGTGGTGGCTATTCTTGACGAAGAATGGGGAGCGGAGGAAACCCTAGCAGACGATATGTCCCCAGCAAGCCGGTCAGAACGGCTCCTGCAACGGTTATCCACCATCCCACGGCAAAAAACGACAGGTCGATATTCCAAGGTAAATCAAAAAAGAAATGCACGATGGCCCACGACAGTAGCGCTCCCAGGCTCAAGCCCAGCAATCCCGCGAACCCTCCAATCAGACCAAATTCTATACCTAATGACCCAACCAGGAGAAACCTGGTGCCGCCTATGGCTTTGAGAATCGCGAGTTCCTGAAGTCGGCGATAGCGATTAATGGAAATGGCCGCCATCATCACCAGGGCTCCGGTGATGACGCACAAGAGTGCCAGGCTCCTAATACCTGTCGCTAGTTGTTGAAAGATACGGGTAATATTATCGAGGATGTCCCCGACATGGATGGCCGTGACATTCGGCATGGCATCCACGATGGCTTGCTGGAGAGTCTGTTCTTCGGTTTTGGGAATGCGAGCGGTGGCGATAGAGGTGAAGGGGGCTCCCTCTAACGCGGAAGGTTCGAATATCATAAAAAAGTTCATGGAAAAACTCCCCCAGTCCACTTTTCGGATACTGGCGACCTCTGCGGTGAGCGGAACCCCTTGAATATCTAATGTGAATATGGACCCCAGGGACAGCCCAAGATTTTGGGCCGCGTCTTCCTCAACTGATACAAGGGGATGGGATGTCTTCCCCTGTCCATTCTGCTCCACAGGGGTGACAGGTGATTTCGCGCCCCACCAGGTTCCCTGGGTGAGCACATTGTCTTGAGGGAGGGTCGCCAAGGCGGTGAGGACATATTCCCGGGTAAAGTACCAGCCATTTCTTTGGTTTTTGTGTTCCTCGGGATGAATGTCTTTCCCGTTGATGCTGAGCAGGCGCGACCGTACAACCGGAACCAGCGTATGAGGCGAATCCGGGACATGTTGCTTGAGAATCTGTTCAAACTGTTCCTGTTGATCCGGTTGAATATCAATGAAGAAAAAGCTTGGGGCTTTGGTGGGAATTTGATTTCCGATGAAATCCAACAGGGCCTGTTGAATGGTGAATAAAGCAGTCATGAGCATGACGCCAAGACCAATGGCGAGAGTCATGGCCCTGGTAAAGTTGCCTGGGCGTAGCAGATTTTTAGTGGAATGGCGGAGCAGGAATCGCTGGGGGATTGGCATCCGGGGCAATAACCAATAGAGGCAACGTGTGCCGGCCATAAGGGTCCCGATGGCGGTCAAAAACGCACCGGAAAAAAATATTCCAAGGGAAAATGAGCGAGCCTGTCGAATGGCAAGTATGGTGAGGGATATGACAATCAGGGTCCCGATGAGGTTTCGGAGGCGATCGTTCAACACATTTCGGCTCATTCGGCGGATTTTCCCAAACCATGAAATGGCTTCAGTTCTTATGCTGACCTGTTCCACCGCTTGGCGAAAGATTAAGGCCGGGGAAATATGACGGATCGATAAGAGCGGCCACAAGGAAAAGATCACTGTCGCCACAGTCCCCACGGCCATGCCTTTCAAAACCGGCAGCCAGGAAAATGTCGGCGAAAAATTTGGAGGGAGGAGATCGGCAAAAACCCAGGGGATGACCTGAAATAACGCGATACCCAAGAGTCCTCCCAAGCCACTGCCTATCCCCCCCAGCAAGAGGCATTGAGTCAGGTATATGCCTGCCACCTGAGTGGAGTCGGCCCCCAGGGTTTTGAGTGTGGCAATGTTGGCGGTTTTCTGAGCCAGAAATCCTTGAATCGTGCAGGCTACCCCAATCCCCCCGACCAACAGAATTGTCAGACTCAATAACCCGAGATATAGGCTCAACTGTTCCAGGAAACGACGAAGCCGGGGTTGTGTCTCTTGAAAGGAACTTACCTGAACCCCTTCCTTGGCGAGTCGACCACGAAGCTCTCCGACCAATGCGGGCAATGGATACGATTCAGGGACTTTGAGTCTGATCCGTTGATGGACGCGGCTTCCAGGTTTCACTAAACCCGTAGCGGTTAAGGCTCCCCGGGATATGAGGATGCGTGGGCCTAAACTAAAGGCGTTGGCCACTTGGTCGGGTTCCTTTTTCAGGATGCCCATGATGGTGAATTGAGATTCGCCAATGTGAATTTGGTGACCGACCTGCAGCCGAAGCCGAAAGAGCAAGGCTTCCTGCACCACTGTTCCAAAGCACGGATAGGAGAGACAGCCGGTGGTCCTCTCCGCCAGCAACGATTTCCAATCGTGGTCAGGGCTGACGGTGACGGCCCCATACAAGGGATAGGCCGGATCGATAGCTTTAATTTCCACTAGTTGGGAAGTGGGGAACTGATCTGGATTAGAAGCGGCCACGGAGGCCATGCCGGTCAGTTCTGTGACGTGAGAGATGGAAAAGCCACGGTTGGGCAGGGTCTCAATCAGAGATTGGGCTTCTTTAGTAAACGACCGTCGAGACGAGATTTCCACATCTCCGCCCTGTAATGCCCTGGCATCTCCGAGAATGCTCCGTTCGACTGCAGCGGCAAACAAGTCCACGGCGACGATGGCGCCGACGCCTAAACCCATACAGAGAAACAAAAAGAGAAACCGGGACCAGGAACTCTTGGTCTCCCGCCACGCTAATTTCATAAAGACCATGGGCATGGAGATCAAGAGGGGTGAGTTTCGGGATGGTGATCGGAGTCTGCGACGAGATGGCCGTCCCGTAAACTCAAAATACGTGATGCCTGTTTGGCGAGTGAATCATCATGCGTAACCAAGACCAAGGTGCTTCCGTGTTCTTGGTGCAATTGCCACAACAACTCAATAATGCGGTCTCCTGTGTGGCTATCCAGGTTACCCGTTGGTTCATCGGCGAACAGTATCGAGGGTTGGCTGATAAAGGCCCGGGCCAATGCCACGCGTTGTTGTTCGCCTCCTGACAGTTGAATAGGATAGTGGTGAAGGCGATGTTCCAGTCCCACGGATTGAAGCAGTGCTTGAGCCCGGTCTTCGCCTCGGGACCGTCCTTGGAGTTCAAGGGGTAGGAGCACGTTTTCCAGTGCCGTGAGTGTGGGGATAAGATGAAAGGCCTGAAACACATACCCGATGTGTGTTCTTCGGAACCGGGCCATTTCGGATTCATTCAGGGTAGTGATATCCATGCCTTGTATGACAATGGAGCCGGCTGTAGGCCGATCCAGGCCGGCAAGCAACCCCAGTAAAGTTGATTTCCCGCTTCCAGAGGGGCCAATTATGGCTACGATCTGGCCTGCGGGTATGGTAAACGATATAGTTTCTAAGATGGTGATGAAATTCTGCCCGGCTTGTAGTTGCATGCCCAGATTATTGACCGCTATTGCGGTCGAGACATCTTGGGAAGGGATGTCGGATGGAAGCATTTGAGGAGATGATGAAAGATTCACTACAACCACGAAGCAATCGAGAGCGGATTTCCGATAGACCTGGAGTTTCCTATGCTGGCACGGGATGGGCTCGTTTATGGTGTATCTTATCAGCCTTGATGTTGTTCTGTCTGTCCCTTAACGGATGTGATTCTCAGGAGAATGGACTGGTGGCCTCTCGTGAGTCGCCCATAGTTCCAACCGCAATAGAGGTTCAAGGCCATGATAAAGGAAAAGAACCGGTTGAAACTGGAAATGTCCCGGTTGACCATCTGCTCAAAATTGTCGCTTTCGGGGATAGTCTGACTTCCGGATTGGGAGTTTCGAGGGATCGATCGTATCCCATGCAGCTTGAGAAAAAAATTCAAGCACATGGTTATGGATATCAGGTGGTGAATGCGGGGGTGAGCGGGGAGACTACAGCTGGAGGGGTCAGACGGGTCGGGTGGATCTTAAAAAGTCAGCCGGATTTGGTTATTTTGGAGTTAGGAGCCAATGATGCTCTGCGCGGGCAGCCACTTCATCAGAGTTATACCAACCTACAAACGATCATTACCCGATTGCAGGAGCAGGGCGTGGGTGTCATACTGGCTGGCATGAAGATTCCTCTGAACTACGGAGAGGCCTATACGCAGGAGTTTGAAGAAATGTATGAGAGGCTGGCTGCGCAGTACCAGATTCCTTTGATTCCATTTTTTCTGGAAGGCGTAGCCGCTCAAAGAGAATTAAATCAGGGAGATGGCATTCACCCGACCGCTGAAGGGTATTCCCTGGTCGTTGAAAATGTGTGGAAGGTGTTGAAACCGTTGTTAAAGTCGAGAGCCACCCATTCCTAAAACGACATCACCCCTCTCACTTTTGAGAAGGGTGATGAATTATTGAACCAGCGGGAACAGAGGCGTATCAGGAGGATTTTTTGAAGAAAATGTCGTAAACACCATAGGCCAGGATGATACCAATAAACCCATAGTACATGGCGGTAATCCCCTCATATCCTCCTCCGGGCGCATTTGCAAATGCTGGGGTGGCCATCAACAAAAAGCTGACTAACATTGCGTACATCCGGCTCATAACTCCCTCCTCGGTTCTTTTTGTGAGTGTAGCTGAGGTCTCATTAACTGATTGTTCTTGATTCAAGATAAATCTGATGATCTTGCCGGATTGTAGTCAATTCCCATTCTTGTATGCAACTCTTCTTATAGTGCAAAATACCTAGATTGATTATCGTAATAAAAAATGAAAATGGTCCCGTATCCGATCTGAATCCTTGAAGAGGGTTATGGATGTCTGGTTAACCAGCCTTGGGCTCTAAATGTGAGTGAGTTCCATCGCAAAATGGGGCCTTTTTTGTATGCTTGCACCCGCACCAGGCCACCCGCTTTTTTTCCTTGATGACCACTTCCAGAGGGGAGAGGTCGGTCCCGGTGTGAGACCCATCGCAAAAGGGTTGGGTTTTGGATCGTCCACACTGGCACCAATAATAGGTTCCAGGCTCCATTTCCAAAATATACGGTGTGCGCTGTGCGATGACAACAGGATCTCCCATGTCGGGCCTCCTTACAAAAGTGGGTAAAAATCTTCAAATCAATGGAATTATCCGCATCTGGGTTGAAGACCCCTGGGGCCCAAAGGGGTTAACCAGACGTAATCGGCAATGCCCTCTTTTATTTCGGTAAGAACCTCTTCCTTTTTCGAGGGATCCCAAGCTACGAGATAAATCGTGACCGTTTTGATAGCCGGATGCGTGCGTTTTACGCGTTTTGGAACGGGGACTCCAAATTGAATATGACCTCCACCGGTATAACTCACAAGCGGATGCTGTGACCCAGGCCTCTTGTCTATATAGTTTCTTATGACCATGGCCATGCCTTCATCGCGGATGATGGACGCCTCAAAAATGCGTCGATAGACATGATCGGGTAATTTGGGGTGACAGGCGGTGATTTGTTCAAAGATCAGGGATTCATATTCCTGGTCCCCTGTAGCTTCCTTCCCTAATGACCACGAAGAAAAGCGGGGATCCTGAATGGCTTCTGTTAATCCTTTTGTGGCCACAAGTCGAACCAGGGATCTTGGTGGGTTTAACGCCAATAAGGGAAGATGGTGAGTGCGTGCATAGGATACGAGGGGTTGATAATCGGGAAAATCTCCTCCCCAATTCTGGTTCCATCGGGACTCTTCCAGAAATTGTGTGTCGGGAATATCTGGAATATTGATATACCGGTCCAGCCCCGGCTGACCATCCCAACTCAACATTTCCATCGCCAAACCGGGGTGACGTTGATGCTTCCTGAGCATGTCAAGAAGGGTGAGCGCGGCTTCGATATGGGAGGGCGTGTAATGCTCTTCCCCGATAAAGACGACGTCGGCTTTAAGGATGTCCGATTCGAGATCTTGGAGGGAACTTGGTTCCTGGGACGTGACTCGCCATATCGTGCCGACTTCCAGGGACGGTTGAGCTTGTAAGGTGCTGCATCCTGTCCCGACACTCAGAATGCCACAGAGGACAAGGCAATAGGAACGTATGAAAAGCTTGAAAGGCCAGAAAAAGAACATGGTGAAATCTGGTGTACCACAGTCGCGCTACCAGGGCAATCGTCATGAGTCACATTCTTGTTTTACGGCAGGCAGAACGCTATGGTTTGGGTGCTCATTGGCGGACCAGGCAGAGAAGGCAAGTAGGAATGATGAGTGTGCCAAAGTTGAGATCGATAGATTTTCGTCAAGCCATCCAACAGGCCCGTGCGCAGTTTCCACATCTGTGGGACGATAGCCGGAAATTTGTCGCCTCGGAAAAATACAAGGAAGTTTTGCTTTGTGTGATCGCGGAAATCCGGAAAGGGAACTTTGAAACGCAGGCGGCCGATCAGGTGATTGAGGTTTTAACCCATTTCCGAAACCCCCAGTCTGCGGAACATGCAAAACGGTACCATCGTATCCTCAAGGAATCCACGGGGCTACCCCCTTCCAAAGCCGTCAGGGCACTGATCGTTTGGGGATTGTCACAGCAACAGGGCCATCAAATATCTAATTCCGAGGTACTTTCTCCCTCCAGGTTGGAAGCTCTTCTCAGGCAATCGGCTAATCCATATGACCTGTTATTTCATGTGTCGAGCCCGTCACTCCTGGATGTCGGGGCGGGAGACTTAAGTTTTGAACAGGAATTGGTAGACTATTATCGAGGGAACCCGATACTCAATAAACAGAGCCTTGTTCTGCATGCGTTTGACCGCCTGAACCCCGCCTCAAAGGTGGGAGGGGTCTATCATCGAAATCGCGATCGTGAACAGTTTTTGAAAAGCCTTCCTTCTCAAGAACTGCAATTCCGGTTCTGGGGAGATATGGATATGGGAGCCTTTGCGCGGGAAAAACAACGGCTCTCACATTACACGATTGTGACGTGTCATGCTCCGGCCAATCCCACATTCGCGTACGAACCCAGTCGATTGAGTGTTGAGGTCATCAAGGGCCATTTACGATCGACCAGGGGCGAGTATAGTCGTGGGAGGTTAGATGGGGAGCCTGTCTTAGCGGTGTCTCACAGGGGACGGGTGCTTACCTTTCCCCATTGGAAGTTTGAGATCCTTGGGCCGCTCCGACTCTTGGAGTTCATCAGTCGGAGAGCTGCTGTGGGTGTATTATCGGCCGTTGATGATGAAGTTTTTTGGGAAATCTTGAGTCAACTGTTAGAAGATGACCGGTATCGTCCACCGAATCAGATCCTGGAATCGAATGTCCGGCGGGACGTGTTTGGAGCTCTTTACGACCGCTTACACAGTTTGAAACCCGGGGAAAGGCTGGATCTTTCGACGATGGTCAAACTGCGGACCGACTTCTCTCAGGGTGAGAGATCTAACTCTAAATCGATGGGACAAGGAGGTCTGAGTTTTCTCGAGATTCGACGTGGAGCGGTATGGCCGGGAGTGCCCAGTAGTTTTACCGCTAGACAATTTCACGCGATGAACGAGGAATCGGAACCCTGGTGGATCATCATGGTTTGGGATCATCACATCGCATGATCCAAGTGTATGATTTCGGGCAGGAAAGCCCGGAAGGCTAGCTAACAGAAAATATTCCTGAATTCTGTTCCAAGCGAAGAAGAAGTTTGATTTACCAACCGTCTCGACTCATGCGCCGGTTTTGTTTCCGCCGATCTTTAGCCCGCCGGTCACGTTGAAGCGTCGCCTCTTCCCCGTTCAGATACGTGAGAATGTGGTCTCGCATTTGGAAAAATTGAAGGGCCGGCACGCTGTTGGGATTATTGCAGACAATTGGCAAATTTTTTGTGACCGCTGTGAAGCAGAGCTCAGTGGCCGAAGGAATCAGTGCCAAGGCTTGGCATCCCAGTTGATCTTGGATACCTTTAAGCCCGTCGGATGGGGGCATGCCAGTTCGATTGACGACCGTGAGAAATATGGGGATCTGCGTGTCTTTCGTCAAAAGGGATATTTGCTGTTGAGCCGTCTCCAGGCACACGCGATCCGTATCCAAAATGACATTCATCAGCTGACACTTGTCTAGAATGCACCGGGTCGCAGGAGAGGATTCAAGGGGGAAGTCTACGACGACATACTTTGCACAGAGAGTCAGTTGCCCGAATAGGGTTTCCAGAAAATCCGGAGAAACATAACCCCCGTGTGTTTTACTCCATAGTGAACAATACAATGTTTCGAGTCCGGTGCAATGTCCAACTAATAACTTGGATAGAAGGTTTTCATCGATAGGACCGGATTCAATTTCGCTGAGCTGAACTGATGAGTTGGGTGTCAGGTTTAAATAGGACGTTATGGTACCAGGGTGAGAACTCAGTTCCAGATAAATGACCTGGTGCCCTGCCTGAACAAGGGTCATGGCCAGGTTGAGTGCTACAGTTGTCGTTCCCAGTCCCCCTTTGACCCCGGCAAATCCAATGACCTGACCCGGCTCACCAGATCTCTTGCCATGAGCGGCATTCTCATGTTCAGGTTTGTCATCGTGGGAGAGTAGAGCCGAGGCTTCAGGAGTGGAAGGGGTATCTTCACCGAGGGCGTTCCAATTGATTGATTGGGTTTGGGCATCCGTGTCAGCCATACGTTGTGTTCCCTCTTGGCAAGTAGTTCTCTAATATTAGAGGTTGATGTAGATTACTGTATGATAATTCCTTGGGAGGGCAAGGAAGTCTGGATGGTTTTCGGCTCCTCGCATGGGTTTCTTGATGGTTCACGGAATTTTTCTGATGACCCTGGGAATGGCCATGCGACCGTCTCTTGAATGCCAGACAATACAACTACCGCGAGATCGGCTCACCGCTTTTAAAAAGATGGATAATGGTGAGAGCAGGTGGATGAACCACAAAAATGAATTTCAAGTTGTCTCGCAGGGAATACATGGTAGAATTCCCGATTACAGGAAATATAGGAGGAGTAATGTTGGTATAGGAAATTTTATTTGGAGGTGCTATTGCCGGACAGACAAGAATTGGAGCGGGAAAGGGGATTTGAACCCCCGACCCTCGCCTTGGCAAGGCGATGCTCTACCACTGAGCTATTCCCGCTCTCTGAGGGCACGAATGGAGTGATTCTAGTAGGCACCCCAGGAGGTGTCAAGCAACAAAACCTGGTCTGAACGAATGATCATCAAAACTTCAGATATTATCGTATTCATCCGAAAAAGCTAAAGAAAATTAGGAGGAAACTATGCACATTAGTGTGATTGGAACAGGGTATGTGGGATTGGTCACCGGAGCGTGTTTCGCGGAATTCGGGGTGGATGTGACCTGTATGGATCGGGATGAAAATCGAATCGCGACTCTGGAGAAAGGCAAGGTGCCTTTTTACGAACCCGGTTTGGCTGAACTGGTGACCAAAAATTTTCAGGCCGGGCGCTTGAAATTCACTACCGATTTACATAAGGCTGTTGATGAGGCGTTAGTGATTTTTATCGCGGTCGGGACCCCTCCCCAGGCTGATGGATCCGCCGACCTGTCCTTTGTTGATGAAGTGGCTCGAAATGTTGGTACCCGCATGACCGGATATAAAGTGGTCGTCACCAAATCGACCGTTCCCGTGGGAACTGCCAAAAGAATCCGTGAACTCATCAAGACGAATCAAACCCAGGAATGTAGTTTTGGAGTCGTCTCCAACCCGGAGTTTCTTCGGGAGGGCTCGGCAATTGAAGATTTCATGAGACCGAATCGAGTGGTGATCGGTGCCGATAGTCCTGAAGCGGTGGCTATTATGAAAGATTTGTACCGCCCGCTCTACCTGCTTGAAACCCCGATTGTAATTACCGATGTTCCCACGGCCGAAGTCATCAAATACGCTTCCAATGTGTTCCTGGCGACAAAAATTTCCTTTATCAATGAAATGGCCAATTTGTGCGAAAAAGTAGGAGCCGACGTCCAAATGGTGTCCAAGGGTATGGGGTTGGATAAGCGTATTGGAAATAAGTTTCTCCACGCCGGGCCAGGCTTTGGCGGTTCTTGTTTTGGTAAGGATACGGCAGCCCTGATCAATATTGGCGACAAAGCTGGGTACTCCATGACGATTGCTCAAGCCACCAAACAGGTGAATGATCAACAACGGAATCGAATGGTGGACAAAATTCGTGAGGCCGTGGGAGAACTCAAGGGGAAAACCATTGGCATGCTGGGTTTGTCATTTAAACCCAACACCGATGACATTCGCGATTCTCCGGCGTTAGGCATTGCGGAACAACTCATGAAAGCCGGCTGTACCGTGCGAGCCTATGATCCGGAGGCCCTGGCAGAATCGATGAAAGTATTGCCAAAACTCGTGCCCTGCCGGGATGCCTATCATACGGTAGAAGGAGCCGATGCGGTGGTGCTGGTAACCGAATGGAACCAATTCCGCAATCTGGATTTTGAGCAAATCAAGGCGAAGGTGAAAACGCCGATTTTTATTGATTTGCGAAATGTATATGATGCGCCCCGCATGCAACAGCAGGGCTTCTATTATGTTTCAGTTGGGAGAAAACCGGTGGGAACGCGCCCCTCATAACACCAAGGTATGAGAAGCGCTGGAATCGGTATCTCTAGAGGCTTGGGCAAATCTGCACCGGAAAATTCTATTTTCTTTTATACCCCATCCGGTCCAACACCTTCATAATGCGTTTTTGCAGCTTTTCGTCCGCTTCCGTCAGCGCGGTCGCCAGGTGTTCGACGGCCGGTTTGCCGATTTTTCGTAAAATTTCCGTTGCCGATTGGCGGAGGTCTTCATCCTCTGAGACCAGAAATGGAATGATTTGAGGAACGCTTGGGGCCCCAATTTTAATGAGGGCTTCATAGGCCCGCTGCCGGACATCACCTACATCGTCATTGAGCGCCTCGACTAAGGGAGCCACGGCGGATTCGATCCGAAGTTCCCCCAAAACTTCCACGGCATGTTTCCGGTTAAGCCAATGTGTATCGGTAAGGTCCAATAAGGCCGCTTCCGCTCTTTGGACATTGGGATCTTTAGCACGGATACGGAAATTTTTAACGATCCGCTTTCCGTCCTCTTCCACAATGCGGAGGGTGGCGCCATCGCCGACTTTAATGGTCTGGAGGTCTCCCAGAACCTCCTCGCCCACATCGAGCAATACGGTTTTTCCGTCATAGGCCAGAAGTTCAACCTCAATTTGCCTGGCCTCAATGTTGATGGCGGTGACTTTTTCCGTGACAAGGTTAAATCCGTCTTTTTTGGTCCCTGATTTGGGGCCGATTGAAATCAATTTTGCTGGAGCTTCATTTGCCATAATTCTCTGGTGTCCTTATATGAAAATATACCAACGATGACTTTATTTGGACGCCTTAGGGGTCCATCCCAAACTCGCCAGAGCACCTTCGACAGTGTCTCTCACCATTTCATTCTCATCTTCCAACAGCGTTACCAATGAATCGATCGCTCTTGAATCTTTCAGCCGGGCCAGGGATTCAGCCGCGTTGCGCCGAACCAACCAGTCTTCATCCGACAGGGCCTGAATGAGCGGGTCCAAACTGCGACTATCGCCGATCTTTCCCAGGGCTTCGGCGGCGTGTCGTCGGACGATCCAGTTGGAGGCTTGCAGACCCTCGACCAAAGCATCAGTCGCGCGGGAATCTCCCAGCTTTTTTAACACTCGGGCAGCATCCTCGCGGAGAGTGGCATCCATCAAGGCGTCCACCAATGCCGGAACCGCTTCCGGGTCCCCGATCCGTTCCAAGGCCCAGATCGCTGCGGTCCGCACGGCACCGTCTCGGTCATGGCGTAAAGCCTTGTTCAACGGCTCAACGGCCTTACTTGCCCGAAGTTTCCCCAGGGCAGATGCAGCTTGTTCACGAACCGCCCATTCCTCATCCTCTTGAAGAGCCTCGATTAACGGGTCGATTGCCGGCTCGCCGATCTGGACGAGAGAACTGGTGGCCGCTTCTCGGATCACACAGTCGTCTTCCAAAAAAAGTTCAATCAATTTAGGGATGGCGTCCGTGCCGATTTCCCCAAGCCGGGAAGCGGCATGGTTTCGTAAGGCTTCATTCTCGTCTCGTAGGGCGGCCAGTAACTGGTCCACCCGTTGGGGTTCACTCATGGTCGCTATGACTCCTTTCCTGCCCAGGATTCCTCGTCCATTTGTGCAGCGGCAGCCTCCAGTTTGTCAAGGATGACCCCTGAATTATATGAAATCAGGCCGTCCCGGTCGGTTTTGAGGCGTTTAAACAATTCGGCGTGAGGACGCAACACCTCAACATCCTTTACCTTTTCCAGCGCTTCAACTGCCAACACCCGAAGCGGACGGATGGGAATAGACTCAATAAAGAGTTCTACCGGCCGAGGATCGCCCAACAGACCCAGGGATTTTAAGGCATGCTCTTTCACGCCGGTGTCCGGATCGGACTGCAACCTGGCCATTAACGGTTCCACGGCTCGCATATCCCCGATTTTCCCCAATGTATCCGCTGCGGCTTCCCGCACCACCCAATCATCATCCTCCAGATATTCCAATAAAATTTCCACAGCCGGTCGGCCAATGCGGTGCAATTGAATGACCGATTCCTGCCGGACTCCCTCCTTCAGCTCCGATTCGTCCACGCTCCGCAGATCATCCATGATCTGGTCGATTCGGTCGCGAATGGCTCCCAACTTCCGAAGGGTGTCAGTGGCCACATCCTGTAATTGGGGATCGGCCATGGCGTCGACAAAGGCATCCGCCGAACGGGGGTCAAGCAAATGTGACAGAATTTCCGCTGCTCGTACCCTGGTAGCTTCATCCGGGTCCCGAAGCTGCTGGGTCAACGGACCGACCGAGGTGGGGATGACACCAAGCAGAGCTCTGATCCGTTCTTGTACCGATTCGTCCTTCAACCCTTCCAACAAGGCGGCGGCGGTCCGTTCATCCAGAATTCCTGCCATATATTCCAAGGCCGCCACGGCCGCCTGGCGAACCTCCTCATCTTCATCCCTCATGCTGGTGGCTAAGGCCAAGCCCGCACGCGGGTCCCGCAGCCTGGCCAACATTTTGATGGCTTCAACCTTATATTTCGAGGAGCCGGTCGACATGGCATGAATGATGGCTTCCACGGCCTTTGGGCCCCCTTTCATGCAAGTAGAGGTCGCCCGCATCCTGCGCCAATCTTCTTCATGGTCCAGCTCGGAAATAATAGTTTCAAACGTTTCTTTTGGCATGCATGGTCTTTCGATTAGAGGCGAATTTGTCCCGGCCGCCACCCTAATTGCGATAAGGACTCCAAGATATGATGGCGTAGATTTTCGTCAGGGTCCTTCTTGAGCAAGGCAAAGAGGGCATCCTTTCCCGCATTTCCAAAATGTGTGAGTGCCTCCGCGGCTTCCTGTCGAAGGAGCGTACTCTGTAAGGCTTTGACCAGCACCGGAATCGCCTGTGGATCGCCAATCTGGGCCAGGGATTTCACTGCGGCCTCCAATGGGGGCAACTCCACTTTATAGCGCGGATCGGTACATCCTTCCATACGATCCACAAAGTCGGCAATAGGGAGGATATCGATCACCGCTATCAAAGCCTGGACGGCCTCTTTCGACCGAATCTGCCCAAGGGCTTCAATGGCCGGCAGTTTCAATGATGCTTGTCTCAGCGATTCCATGAAGAGGGGAATGGCTCTGGAGTCCCCTATTTTCCCCAATGTCCGTACTGCATCCTGACGAACGGCCGTATCGGCGTCATTGACCACCACGGCCATCAGGGGTTCGACGGCAGCGGGGGATTTCAGGAGGGCCAGGGTTTCGACCGCTCGAAGGCGCACGCGCCAATTGGCGTCCTCCAGTTGAGCAAGGAGAGAAGGCAGGCTGGCTTCTCCCATGGCCTGAATGGCTCTGGCGGCCTCATCCCGGACACCCGGGACCTTGTCCTGAAGCAGCAGAATGAGGGTTTCCAGGGTCTCCGTGGCTTGAATCCGCCCCAAGGCCTTGGCGCTGTGCATGCGTACGATCCAATTGGGGCTGAGCAGGGCGGTAGAAAGGGCTCCAAGGACGCGGTCGTCCGCAATGGTGGAAAGGATAGAAGAAGCCATTTCCTGGACCTCCAAATTTGAATCCTGGAGGCAAAACCCTAACGGCACAACAGCCGGTTCTCCCAACGCGGTGAGGGAGGTCGCCGCGGCCTGGCGGACGGCCCGATCTGAATCCCGGAGGGCACGAATCAAGGGAGGCACGCCACGAGAATCGTTCAGTTGCCCTAAGGCGGTCGCGGCATCCTCCCGGATACCCCAATCGTCATCCAATAAGGCGGCAATCTGCTCGGTAACGGAGTCACTCATGCTTGCATCAAGTCGTGAGATGAATTTGAAAAATAAGGGATATTCTCAAGGCCATACCCAGGCAGCCCCTTAGGAAAAACCCCAAGATCGACCGTACCACACAAAAATTTTGAGGGTCAATTGGGAAGGAGAATGTGGGAGGAATTGACCGGGCTGTGCCTGTTAGATCGACCGGAAAACGGCTAAGAGGTCGCTCAAAGCCAACATTTTGACCTTCAGGACTTCCCGCTCCTGATGAAGTGCCTGTAAGTGCTCCGGCTTGCCGGGATTGGCCAGATAATCCCGGCACAGTTGGCTGACGCGTTGAAATTCAGCTTCGGCTTTGTCCTTCACAACCCTGTTGGTGGCCAATAATTCCACAACCTGGTCATGAGAAGTGGCTAAATGTTGTTGAAACTCTTTCTCGGGGAGCGACCGTCTGTGCTCTTCATCCAAGCACCGGTCGATATACTGCCCCAAAAAGACATAAAACCGGAGCACCGTTTCCGTGGTGGTAATGTGAGGCAAGTTGGCGTTGGGTTCAGGCATCGGGATTCCTTTCCGGGGAAGTGGTCAAAAGGGGCATCGCCAAGGCATCTTCCACGGATTCAACCGTGGGGATCATGGCTTCCACCTTCATTTGTTTCAGTGCACTATCAACATACCCGACTTGTCCGGTCAGGGTAAATCGTATGCCATCCCGTTGAAGCCGGTGCCATGTGCCAACCAAACGTCCAATGGCCATGCTGTCAATAAAGATCAATTGGTGCAGGTCAAGGACGATATGAGGGGGATGAGGGGGTTTTTCAGCTTGCAATAAGGCGGGCAGAAAGGTATCCATGGTATGGAAATCAAAGCGACCCTCAAGGTGCAGTACCACGGCCTGAGGATACACGCGTGTTTGAACGTGCAGCATGCATAAACCTCCTCTTCAAGAACAGGCCTGTACATCCTGTTCATTAATCGGAGTGAATAGAAAAGACGAATTCTCGATAGGCAGGGTAACCTGATCGGGAGATAAAATCCAGGGGAAATCTTGGGTAAAAAAAAGAGTTGTGAAAAAAACAAAAAAAGAGAAGAAGAAATCCGCGGTTAAGGGTAAAAAACCTCAAGATTCGGACCACCGTGCTTTTTATAAAACATCGTTTTGCCTTCAGAGGGAGCGGGGAGGGAAGATTGGGACATGATTGAAACCGCTTTCTTGTTTCTTCCTTCTTTGCCGGATAGAGCCTAGCCTCATCCTCACGGCGTCAAAGGACGCTCACACTCCTACCCTTGACTGTCCGTTCAGGGTGGCGCTCTTGTGAACGTGTCGGCTCCGAAGGCATGTCAGGCGCTTTGTTATCTTCCAAAGGCATGTGGGGCAGGGGATATGGACCGATTTTTCTCCATAATCGGTTTTTTGCTGGACGCCCCGCGCCGAATCTGGCGAGGTGGACTCCATCAATTCACCACTGAGTAGGAGTACCCACCATGGCTGGGAACGTTCAATATAAAATTGCGGTTCCTGAAAAATATCACGACAAAGACGGGAAGAAACAAACCGCATGGACCACGGTCGGCACCGCATTTCAAAATGACAAAGGCACTATCTCTTTGAGATTACCCGCCAATATCGCCGTCTCCGGTGACGTGGTGTTATTCCCGAAAGATGACCACACCCCAGACCAATAGAGCAGGGAGAGCGTATGGGGCATGTCCCGCAAAGACACCAAGCCGGGAATGGCCTTCCGCTCGGCCTATGTCGAAGAGGATATTTTTCTCTTTGCCTTTGCGTCCTCAATCATCAAAGGCGGCGGTCTGTATCGGCGGTTTAACAGGGTAGGGGGCTTTGTTGAAACAGACTGGTATCGGTTCCAAGAGCACGCCAGCCATATACAATGGGCAGAAGAATATGATTTTGTCGGATAACCGTTATTCAGGAAAATACAAAATTAGGTATAATTGTCGTCATGAATGCGAACAATTCACCAGCAGAAATCGGTGTTTGTGTTTATTGTGGTAATCTTGCCACTACAGAAGATCATGTTCCACCTCAAAACATTTCCCCCAAAAATACTTTAGGACTAATTAAAGTTCCAGCCTGTTTTAATTGTAATAACAAATCATCGAAGGATGATGAATTCTTCAGAGCTGTCCTTGTAAATGATGACCGCATCGATAGACACCCAGAAGCCGAGGAAATTGTTGCAACCTATACCCGTTCCCTTCAAAGACCCCAAGCCCGTGGTCTTAGAATTTCCACGCTTCGTAATAGAACACGCTTTCCTCTAATTTCTCCCGCAGGGATTATTCACGGCGAAGGGACGGCTTTAAAAACTGATTTCATTCGTGAAAGGAAGGTTATTGAGCGAGTTGTAAAAGGCCTTTTTTATAATGAATTTCAAAGGCCACACCCTAATGAAAATTCTATGTCCGTTTACTCATCCAGACATATGGGTGAAGGCAGAGATGCCATGGATAGTGTTTTGGAACTAATTAGTTTCATCAAGCCGGAAAATAAAAAGACCATTGGAAATGAGGCCTTTTCCTATGGATATGCAATTGCTGATGATCACCCAAATGGAACTTTTTGGGTTTTAACATTTTATAAAGCCATGCCAATTTTTGTATGGTCTGTTCCGGTCTCCCCACCAATTGAGTGATAATCGTCATTGTAAAAAATGGTAAAATGCCGCGAGGTATAGCTTATTTCACTCTAGCCTACGGGAGGCCATTATCATGCCAAAAAAGAAAAAGGGAAAGCATTATGTCATTTACGCCAAACCCGAACGACATGGTGATGGGCCGAACTCATACTTTGATAAAGACGGGAAGGTGACGAAAATGAAGGATGAAGCAATGAGTTTTATAACCTTTGGCGATGCGGAAGAGTGGGCAAAAGAGCATGAGATTGAACTCGACGGTCCCTGCTATATCCAAGAGGAAGAATACGAATACTGGGTCCCGTAGAAATGGGTGATAATTTAGATTACGGAAAATCATTCCATCTTTTGCCAGCCAGTTCAATACCGTACTCCCATCAGAAAAAGAAATTTTTGTAACATGTCATGTTACGTGTTACAATAGCCAATGATTGAGAACTTTAGACATCGGGGCTTAAAAAAGCTTTACGAAAAAGGCGATCGGAGCGGTCTCCGCACGGATATTGCCGACAAAGCTGAGTTGTATCTCTCCATTTTAGATACCGCTCAGACTGTACAAGAACTCGATATTACGGGCTTTGGCTTTCATCGGCTCACAGGGAACCTAAAGGGGTTTTACAGTGTGACCGTATCACGGAATCACCGGATTGTTTTCCGGTTTGAAGATGGATATGCCTTTGATGTGGATTTAGTAGACTATCACTGAGGAGAAAGTATTATGGCGATGAAAAGCCCTGTCCATCCGGGCAAGATCATTAAACATTCCATTGAGGCTTCGGGCCTCAGTGTGACCGAAGCTGCGGAACGGCTTGGCGTGACCCGGCAAACCTTATCCCGTGTGACGAATGAAAAAACATCACTCTCGCCTGAAATGGCCGTCCGAGTGTCCAAAGCCTTTGGCTCAACCGTCGAGCATTGGATGCGGATGCAAATGGCCTTTGATCTGGCCAATATTGAGAAAACTGCCAAAACGATTAAGGTGAAACGCTTTCCGGAAATGGAGCCGCTACCTGTTTAAGCACCATTTCTCCGGCCATGAGATAGGTCCGTGGCATCTGAAAAGGGGTAAACTGTTCGCAGACCCGATCTAACGAAATCGCTCGCAGGGCTGGGTTAGAAGCTATCCATGGATAGGGTTTGACCGTCTTTTCCGTCAATTCCAGCTCTCCCTTTTCCCAGTGTTGGTGCTGGGTCGTTTCGTCGCTCTTGACGGTCATGGTCACAGCCTGAATCGCAAGGTTCGGGTTGTGCCATCCAATGATTACCCCCATTACGGTGCGCTCCTTCAGAGCAGGTACCCATAATTCCCACGCCTTCCCCAACGCCTTAGCCATATCTAATGGAGGAAATGTTCGAAGTGCACCATGGGCGGATTCCGGCCTTATAACCCCACATCGGGCCGCTTGCAGTTGGTCAACAGAGAAGTCCGGGGTATCTTCGACAAAAAAGGTCAGGTGAACGGTGACATTATTTAGCGGTTGCTGCGCTTCCAGCGTAAACAGCGAAATGGCTGGAAAGTCCCACCCTTTCAAGGTACTTGGGAAAAATCATGGTATCCCTGAATGCCGATTTTCAAAGCGTTATTGTTCGGTTTTTCGGCATGGCCTGTCAGCGGCAGGGCCAGCAGGATCAAGGCGATCCACCAACAATACATGGGCCCCTTGTGGAAAAAACCACGCCATGCCTTGGCCTTCCCATCTTTTCGTTTCATACTTTCCCTATGAATATCACTGCGTCATTTTATCAAGCGGCGACCGTGCCAGCACGACGATACGGAGGGATATTTACCAGCCCGAAGTTTTCCCCCCGCCTCAAAAGCAAACGCCGCTTAAAAATCCACAAACCCAAATGGATGAAATAGTTATTGCAAGTTCTTGTACTGCGTGAGCGTGTTTCTAAACACCGCCGCAAGGCAACGGGCTTGTTCTAACGTCACCGAGGATTGAGACGCCAACGCCGCAAACCACAACAGCCGCTCTTCAATATGCCTTCTGGCCTTTTTTGGTAATGGCTGGGCTAAAAACCCCATCAACCGCTTGGCTTCTTCCAAGCACAACATCCGAAATCGTTGAAGGTGCTCCGGGTCCAAAGGAATGGGGATATCAAGACTAAAGTATTTATCAAGGGTTTCTACGACTTGTTTTTTGTGCGCCTTCGTCGGCATCATTTTCCCTTTCACACTGCCCGTTGCAGGGCCTCACGGAGGCTCTGCACAACCTCTACCCGCCATTGTTCAAATACCGCAGTAAACGTCTGTGTATCCATCTTTTGAAACCAGACCAAATCCCCCATGACTTCCCTTACACCGATTTCATAATGTTTTAAGGCTTCGTGCAGACTGTCCGCTGTAATTTTGGTTGGCATATCGAAATTGTGCATCAGCGGAAGGAGTTGATTGAGCCGTTTGGCTTGTTCTCTGATTTTTGGGTTCACGTTGTAAGTCATTTTTACCCTTTCAATACTCTCAAATAGGGTCCCCTCGAAAATCGACTTTCAAAAAGCCCATTTTCAGCGGGTTTTTGGAATTGGTGACACGCTCTCAAATAGGGTGTACCCCAACTTAGAGGATCCCCATTTACGTTCCCATATTTTCGAAATTATTGATCGTCCCTTATGAGTGAGGAAGTTGAAGGGGAAAGATTCTTCCAGGTCAGATAATCGGCCGGTTTCATGATGGGGGTGCCTCGAAAGGGATTCAATACGAGTAAATCCTCATCGCCGGTTACGATGAGCTGGGCTTGTCCGTTTATCGCCACTTCCAAACTGTGGTTATCCTGCGCATCGCGGCAATCATGAACGGCCTGAAGGATTGGGACCCTCTGGGCAATTCGTCCCAGAATTCGCAGAAATTCTTCCCGGTCTTGAATGCTGATGTAGGTATCAAACTTTTCCCTACCTAGGACATCGGCCAATTCGTACAGGGTGGACTCGGACACCAGAATCTCACCTTCATTTACCGCCTTCCTCACGGCCTGTCCCGGGATAGAATCGGGAACAAGAAGACGACTGGCCAAGGCGTTGGTGTCCAGGACGATTCGTGTTCTAACGTTCATCAGCCAGAATATCAGGCAATTTCTTTTCCGTTAGCCCGCGATCGGCTGCGCTCTTCCCTACACGGTCACAAAATCGTTGAAATTCTTCGCGGTTCAACGCACACACCCGTTCATATTCCTGGACGGAGAGCACCACCGCCACATCTCGTTTTTGCCGCCTAATCATGACTGGTTCCCGTTGAGCGGTATCCAGGATGACTGCCAGTCGTTGCTTCGCCTCACTTGCGGACACATATTGCATAATAAAATTCCTCCATTGTCCGTTTTATGCGAAATAGACAAAATAGACAATTGTGTGTGTCGGCTGGTTTTCCTACGAAGTGTACTTTTTGGTTTCATCCTGAAAGGATTTGAGCAGAGAGATGATGAGGATGATGATGACGAAGACGAAGGGAAAGGCGGCCAGGATGGCACCGGTTTGCAGGCCTTTGAGTCCCCCGGACCACAGAAGGATCGCGGCTGACAGGGATTGGATAACCCCCCATGTGAATTTGACGCGGTTGGGCGGGTTGAGGCTGCCGTTGGTGGTCAGGGTCCCCAGCACAAAGGTTGCAGAGTCCGCAGACGTGATGAAAAACGTGGCAATGAGAAAGATCGCGATAAGCGACATAATCGTTCCAGCCGGGTATTGCTGTAAGACCGTAAACAACAGCACCTCAATGCCCTGTTTTTCCATAACAGCTTTCAATGGCACGTCTTGAAAAAGGTCTAGGGCGATCCCGGTTCCGCCGAAGACGGTGAACCAGAAGGCACAGAAGAGCGACGGCACGAGCAGCACTCCGAGCACGAATTGCCGCACGGTCCGGCCTTTTGAAATCCTCGCGATAAACGTTCCCACAAACGGGGCCCAAGCGATCCACCAGGCCCAATAGAACAAGGTCCAGTTATGAATCCAGGTGGAGTCCCGGAATGGTGCAAGATTGAGGCTCATGGTGGGCAGGTTCTGGATGTAATGGCCGAAGGTGGACGGAAATACGGTCAGGATGAAATGGGTCGGGCCCAGTAACAGCAGAAAGAACAAGAGTGAGAGCGCTAGGACCATATTGAGATTGCTGAGGTATCTGATGCCGCGTTGTAGTCCGGTTTGGGCTGATACCATGAAGAGCACGGTCACAATGACAATCAAGGCCAGTTGGGTGGTCAGTGAATTGGAAATGCCAAATACATAGGATAATCCTCCGCTGATCTGCACCGCTCCGAAACCCAATGATGTCGCGACACCAAAAACCGTGGCGAAGACCGCGATGACGTCCACGGCGGTTCCCAATGGCCCGATTGCAAATCTGCCTAAAACCGGTTGGCAGCCGAGGCTGAAGAGCCCGGGCATGCCTTTCCGGAATTGAAAATAGGCCAGAGCCATGCCCACCATTGTATAGATGCCCCAAGGGTGCAGGCCCCAATGGAAAAAGGCATATTGGAGGGCCAGGCGGGCAGCCTGCGGCGTTTCTCCTTCTCCGATAGGCGGATCATGGAAATGTGATGTGGGTTCGGCCACTCCCCAAAACACCAGCCCGATGCCCATGCCTGCACAAAACAGCATGGCGAACCAGGTAAGAAGAGGAAATTCAGGCTTGGCTCCATCAGGACCCAGCGGGATATCTCCCCATCGGGAAAAGATCAGGCAGAAGGCACAAATCAGAAAGCCGGTGGCTGCCAGAACATAGAGCCAGCCGAATGAATCAAGAAGGGAAGCTTGCCAGGCTTCGGTGATTTTTGCCAGATGGTTGGGGGCCGTGGCTCCCCACAGAAGGAACAGAAACGCAAGTCCGCAGGAGATGTTAAAGACAAGGGTGGAGGGTTTCGGTGAATGCATGAAGCACTGGCATTGAATGGGAAGATTAGGCCTTACCATAATTGGCAGGCGCGAACAAGGAAAACCCGGTTGCTTGGGAGGCGGACTGGGATCGGAATGCTCATGATTTTCTCTGGCGAATATCTGTTTGGTGACCTGATTAGTCAAAAGTCTGTAGGGGCTTTTGATGAGCTACGAGATCGCTCTAAGTAAAATTTCGGATGACCGGTCAAAAAAGGTTGCTCTTGTGAGAGTAAAGGGGTACATTCAAACTATCGTTGAAAGACCGGGCCTTCCTTACGCTCGCAAGAGAAGTTCGGAGGCCTTTTTTATTTCCTGATTAAGGGAAGGTGGATGGCTGTTGCCCTGTGCCAGTTTTCCGGCTTTCTTCCCTTACCAGCAAGAACCATTGAGGTGCCCGCATGATGTCAGATGAATCCGGTTTGAAAGAATCCGAGCAAATGTATGGGGATAATCCTATTGCACAGCGGAAAACCGATCTCTACAAACGGGAATACGTCCATAGTTTCGTCCGGAAGTGGGATGCCCTGATCAATTGGGATGCCAGGGCTTCAAGTGAAGGGGATTTTTTTATACGGATTTTAAAGGAACGCGGGGTACGGCGGGTGTTGGATGTGGCCACCGGAACCGGGTTTCATTCCATTCGGCTTTTGCGCGCCGGATTTGATGTGATCAGTGCCGATGGGAGCCCGGAAATGTTGGCGCAGGCCTTCGAGAACGGCCGGCGTGCCGGGTTTATCATGCGAACCATTCATGCCGATTGGCGTTGGCTGAGCCGGGATATACACAATAAATACGATGCGGTGATTTGTTTGGGGAATTCGCTGACGCATCTCTTTTCGGAACAGGATCGTCGAAAGGCGTTGGCGGAATTTTATGCCGCCCTCAATCACGATGGCGTGTTGATTTTGGACCAGCGCAATTACGATGGGATTCTGGATGAAGGGTTCACCTCCAAGCATGTGTATTACTACTGCGGGGAAAATGTGAGTGCCGAACCCGAACATGTGGATGAGGGATTGGCTCGCTTCCGGTATACCTTTCCCGACGGATCAAAATTTCATTTGAACATGTACCCGCTCCGTAAGGAATACACCAGGCGACTGATGCACGAAGTAGGGTTTCAACAAATTAAGACTTATGCCGATTTTCAGGAAACGCACAAGGTGGAAGATCCGGACTTTTATGTCCATGTGGCTGAGAAGCTGTATAAGAACGAGGAACGTCCGGCCACCATCATGGGCAAATTGGGCAATGTCCATTATTCCCCCACGGTGGATACGGCCCGTGTGTATTACAACAGTTCCGATGCCGATCGATTTTACGCCACTATCTGGGGCGGAGAGGATATTCACATCGGGCTCTATGAATCCGACAATGATTCGATCTTTGAGGCCAGCCGGCGGACGGTCAAGAAAATGGCCGGCTATGTGGAGAATTTAAATGCCGAAAGTCGTGTACTGGATATTGGGTCCGGCTATGGAGGGTCAGCCCGCTTTCTGGTGAAGCAGTATGGATGTCAGGTAGGTTGCCTGAATTTGAGCGAAGTGCAAAATCAACGCAACCGGACCGTGAATCAGAAGGAAGGGATCAGCCTTTCCATCAATGTGGTCGATGGTAGTTTTGAAGACATCCCCATGCCTGATCACAGCGTGGATCTGGTGTGGTCGCAGGATGCCATTTTACACAGCGGCAATCGGGAAAAAGTCTTTCAGGAGGTCTACCGAGTTTTGGCCAAAGGCGGGCAATTTATTTTTACTGATCCGATGAAGAGGGAAGACTGTCCTGCGGATGTGCTGCAGCCTATTTTGGATCGTATTCATTTGGATTCGCTCGGATCCATTGACTACTATCGGAAGCTGGCTGCCCAGGTAGGATTCAAAGAAATTCGCGTTGAGGATTTGACCTCGAATCTTACGGCTCATTATGGGCGGGTCCTTCAGGAATTGGTGGCTCAACGCCATGCACTCATTCGAGTGTGTACAGAAGAATATCTGGCAAATATGAAAATCGGCCTCCAGCATTGGGTCGATGCTGGAAAGGCCGGACACTTAAGCTGGGGAATTTTGCAGTTTCGGAAAGGCTAGAACAATAAAGCCAGCAGGATGAAGGTGGCTGACCCCACCCTCATCGTTCGATTTTCAGGGCTTTAGCAGGTTGGGCGAAGTCTCCGCTTTTTCCAAAGCGGCCTTCACTCCCCAATACATTTGACGTATCGGTATATTCAATTTCACGAGATTCGGCCGATTCCGTTTCGGGCGGTTGCCAGCCTAGTTTGTCCAAGGTTTCAAGGATAATCTTTTTCAACGCACCGGATGCGGTCAATCGTGTGGTGGCAAAGGCCAACACCCGTTCGCTTTCCCGGTCCACCTTGGAGAGATCTGGATCGTGGTAAAACGTCAGCAAGGGCTCGATGACCGCGTCTCCTATAAGCACCAATGAATTAGCGGCGTATTCCTTCAGCACGAGGTCCTTTAATAACAAAATCAGGTCGGGAATGACTTTGGGATGACGGAAATGGCCCAAGGCTGTCGCGGCGGCCTCTTTAATCAGCTGATCCTCGCTAATGATGCAGCCGGGTGTGGGTTTCCCGACTTGTTGAAATCCCTTCCCTCTGAGGGCGTCCAGGACCGCCGGGAAGGCCCTCGGGTCGCCGATCATGCCCAATGAGGCAATGGCATGGCGCCTGACTGTTCCGTCTTTCATCGCATCCATCAGAGCGTCAACGGCTTTGGCATCTCCGATATTGCCCAAGGCGATGGTAGCATCCTCCCTGACCGCGCGGTCGGGATCTTTCAGCATCTCAATCAAGGCATCGACAACCGGGGAATCGCGAACCCAGGCTTTTCCCATTTGATAGTCAGTGGTCATGCCTCCCAGTGCGCGCACCCCATGGCAGCGAACCACAAAATGCGGGTCCTTCAGAGTCGCCAGAAGGGGGCCGACCGATGGTTCGCCAATATACATGAGTGCGGTTCCGGCCGTTTCTCGAACGATTTTTGACGTATCCTTGAACAACTTGATCAGAGCAGGGACGGCTTTCGGGTCTCCAATTTTTCCCAAGGCTTCAGCCGCGGCGCTTTTGACGGCTCCGTCACGGTCTCGGCAGGCAATGATTAACCCTTGCACGGCCTGGGGATCCTTAATTTCGCCCAGGGTTTTGGCTGCCTGTTCGCGCACTCGCCACCTGGTGTCCTTTAAGGCAACTACCAATTGGGGGACCACGGCTGCTCCTAAGGTGGCCATGGCTTGTACGGCTTCCGCTTGAACTTCCAGCATATTGTCATTGAAAAGAGTGATGAGGCCTTCGGTAGCTCTGGGCCCGCCGATTTTGGCCAAAGCCCAACCCACATGTACCCGTACCGACCAGAAATCATCTTCCAAGGCCATCAGGAGAGGATCGAGTGCCAGGGGATCGCCTAGATTGGCGAGAGCTTTGGCAGCCTCTTCGCGAGTGGCATCGTCCACGTCTTCCAGAGCTTCCAGCAATTCTTCAAGGGTATTGGCCATAATCTGCCTACTTTCTGTATTGCCTCATTTATAGTAGTCGGGATCTTGAGGATAGGGCTGGGTGTGACTGCACCTTATCGTCAAGACTTGCGTCCCTCGACCTTCCACACATTGGTCAAGTGTCTCGGCGAATTCTAAGACACCTGAAAGGGTGACCTTGAATAGAAAATCAAAGGTAAAAGTTCCAAAGCGGTAATTTCCAGGCTTCAGTTGTAACTCTTTCACATCTGTCGTTTTATACGCCTCCATATTCACGGGGTCCATGGTCCAAATGAGTGGCGTCATGCCCGGCACATGCCAATGAGTTGGGGGTTTTAACGCAGAGGGGTCTATCTTAATGGTGAATTCCTTCAAGAGCGGATTTACCGGTTCGGCAGCTTCCGTGGGACTTATCAATCCGCAGGTGAGAGCCAGAACTCCGGAAATAAATAATCCAGTGATTTGAAAATGTCGGGAGAAAGAGTTGTGTTTCATGGTCTTAATAAATTTTTTCAAGTTCGTTTTCAGTGGTGCGTCGTTCTGGAACCGTTTGGAAAATTTCTTTTAAGGGATGACTATCCCATTCGGTATGAGTTTCCAGTCCGAGGCCATACATAATTGTGGCGCCCGTATCCAGCAACGAAACGGGGTTGGTCAGCGATTGACCGGTTTTGATATTCGCCCCCCAGGCAATCCATGGAATGGTCGAATCCCAAATGGGATTGCCGGTGGCCACCTTTTGGCCATTGGCTGAAGAGCCCTGAACGGGACCGCTATTTAACCCCGTCACGATGACCATGGTCTGATCCAACACACCCAACTCCTTGTAGGTGGAGATAATGTTATCCACCGCAGTATCGATGGCTTGCACGGCCGCTTGAAATTTTGGTGAATCCCACCCGCTTTTCTGCCCAATTCTGGCCGCAGTGGGTAAATGCACCAATAATAAATTGGGGACGGCAAAAATCCGAAACCCATATCCGCTGCCGCTGGTGACCTTCGACAAATAGTCTTTTATGTAGATGGTCAACGTTTCAGGATTGCATTGGGGCTTGGTGTACCCGCAGACCTGTGAATCCACATAAATTTCCGGTCGGGATAATTGGTACAGTCGTTCGTCCATCAGAAACACCGCACTGTCCATTCCTCCGGCTAAGTCCATGTAATCAAAAACGGTGGGGGAACGCATGAAAGACCGGCCAAAGTCATAATTTTCCCAGTCGGCATTGACCCGATGTCTCTCCACGGTCAACCCGGTCAGAAGGGAGGCCATTGATGATACGGTGAGGGGTGGACTGATCGATTGGGCAGTCCAAGAAGCGGCCCCTTCTTTGGCTAATCGCGCCAGCGTGGGAGTTGCCCCGCTTTGAATAGTCGAAGGTTTGATGCCTTCAAGGACAATGAGGATGATGTGATTAGCTTGAACTGCCCATGCCCCTGTGGGGTTTCCTAACAGGGTGGCCAACAGCAGAATACCCAACGTGAGATTCAACCGTACCCTGGGAATGTTGCAAAGACAGAAGCTTTTTCCGGGCCACCAGATTCGTATTGTGTCCATGAACTAACATCTCCATGTATAAATCAAGAAATGAAAACAAGCTGGAGGCCATAAGTGACATCAAGCCTATTGCTCACTTTAATTATAAATGAACCCTCGGACTGAACTTATCATGCAGATTTTCAGACGGTCAACCAGAGTCCTCCACCTAGAAAGATGTTGCCATGATACCCTCTAACCCTTTTGAGAGATTTTCCCTTTCCCTCTTGCTCTGAGTGCCTCCTATCGACTAAGACTGTGTTTTTTGAATGGAGTAAAAAGTTTTGTATGCCTCACAATAATAATTTTCAGCATGCCACGTATACCAGGTCGGATCCTGGTGATCGGGTGAGCTACCGCACGTTTCAACCTGGGCCGGCCATTGATTCGCCTGGTTGGACCCAGGTGATGGGACAGGTGGGAAGCCAGTTGGCCCAAGCCGGGGTGAAGGGGATTCTGTTCCTCAATGGACACCCATACACGGACCTGTTCGGATCGGCCCGTTTGGATGAAGTGGGAGGGCTCAAGCGTGGGTATTCTCGAGGAGTCTCGGGGTTGGAATCACTTCTGGCATTATTACGTCCGAGCACCAACGGGATTTATCATTCTGCCGATTCCATTCATCCACCACTCAAGAATGACTCCGTTTCTTTTGCCAAATTAGATAAGGTAGGCAAGGAAGTCGGGAATTTTACCACCGCCTATGTCCAGGGGTTTGCCAAGGCCATATGGCAAAACGGGCAGAATGCCATCGTTTGTGAGCGATACGTCTGGTCCTCCGTGAATCACCATCTGGGGCGAGTCGAGGCTGCCATGGACCTCATGGATTTTCTGGAAAAGTGGCTCAAGGACGGTAATTTCGGTGAGGGTACCCGAGTGCTTCTTGTTGGACACGGTCACGCAGGACAGGTTCTGGCCTTATTATCCAATTTTCTGAGCGCTGGGGAAGCAGAGGCCCGTCCTGGGGTTTTTGAAATTTTAGGTCGATATTGGCAAGCCTGTCCTGAGAAAAGCCATTTGGTGGATCGCCTGGAAGCTCTGTTTCGATTGGTGTCTGAGGGCCGTCTCTTGAATGGCGCAATTTTGGACATCGTGACGATGGGCACGCCAGTGCGGCATGGGTGGGATATCAGTGGAATCGGCAAGTTGCTTCATATGGTAAATCATAGGCCCATACGGCCCGACGGCAAGCGATGGTTGTCAAAAATGGATTTACCCCAAATTGCCTGGGAAATGCCCTATCTGAGCGGCGGGGATTATGTTCAACAATTAGCCGTTGCTGGCACGGATGAATGGCCGGCTGTTCCTGCAGCCCAGCAGGCCATTGAAGATTTTCGGGATATTTTTGAGCCTTATGATGGATTTGAGCGATGGCTGGAATGTGCACGTCGAAATACCCGTTGCCAGAATGACGGAACGTGTGTGTTGATTGATTATCCGGTTCAACCCGATAGCGGACCTCGAGAGCATCTGTTCGGCCATGGTTGTTATACGGACAGTCGAGCCATGTGTTTTACAGCTCGGGAAATTGTGGACGCGTTGTACGGCGCCTCCGTGTGATAGCTGGGGTTGAACCATGCTTAGTTTGTAATCAGCAATTCCGTTCGCTTGTCAAAAGCTTACCTCAAGGACCAATCGCATTCATCTTCTCTGGGCCGATGGAACCACATTGGTAGAGCCAAAGATTTATTGATTAATCTGAAAACAGTATGATATCACTGCCAAGCTTGCTTATGGGGATGACGAAGGTGAGCAAGGTAAGCATTGAACAGTTCTAATTTTTTTACTTTCACTTTACAAAGTACATTGTCATGAAAGTCGGCGTTCTTCGAGAAACATACCCTGGCGAACATCGTGTGGCCATGGTCCCTTCCGTTTTAGCCTCCCTGACAAAGGGAGGAATGACCGTTCTTGTGGAAACCGGGGCCGGGGTGGAATCGGGGTATCCCGATTCGGAATATTCCAGTAAAGGCGCTCAGATTGCTTCCTCCCGGAACCAGGTGTTCCAAGAAGCGGATTGCATCGTGCAAGTGCGCTTATTAGGAGCCAATCCTCAAGAAGGAAAGGCGGATCTCAAGGCATTTCGAAAGGGACAGATGGTCATTGGAACTGCAGAAGCCCTGACCGATCTAACCTCTGTCCAGGAGTTGGCGGCCTGTGGGGTGACGGCTTTTGCGATGGAACTGATGCCTCGTATCACCAGGGCCCAAAGTATGGATATTTTATCTTCCATGGGTACGGTGGCCGGGTATAAGGCCGTATTGTTGGCGGCCAATTCCTTACCGAAGATGTTTCCCATGCTGATGACGGCCGCTGGAACCGTGACGCCGGCCAAAGTCCTGATCATTGGGGCCGGGGTGGCCGGGTTGCAAGCCATTTCAGTGGCTCGTCGTTTGGGAGCGGCTGTCGAGGCGTATGATATCCGTCCCGCTGTGAAGGAACAAATTTTGAGCTTGGGCGCAAAATTCGTGGAATTGCCTTTAGAAACGGGAGAAGCTGAAGATAAAGGAGGGTATGCCAAGGCTCAGGACGAAGCTTTTTATAAAAAACAGCGTGAACTGTTGAAGCAGGTCATCTCGAACAGTGATGTGGTGATTTCCACTGCGGCCGTTCCCGGTAAAAAAGCTCCGACTTTGATTACGGAAGATATGGTGTCTGGCATGGCTCCTGGGTCGGTCATTGTTGATTTAGCAGCAGAGCGTGGCGGCAATTGCGAGTTGACAAAGCCTGGTCAGACCATTGTTTCGCACGGGGTCACGATTCATGGTCCGGAGAATTTATCCGCCACGGTGCCGTTTCATGCGAGTCAGATGTATGCAAAAAATATCGCCACATTTTTACTTCATCTTGTGAAAAAAGGTGAAGTGAAGTTGGATGTGAACGACGAGATTACCAAGGAGACGATGATGACCCGTGGGGGGGAGGTTGTCCTGCCCCGCTTGCGGGAAGCCCTTGGTCTTCCAGCCATAACCGGCGAAGGCGCCGGATCCTAAAGGAATTTCCTATGGAAATGTTTATTATGTCATTTACGGTTTTCGTGTTGGCCATATTTGTTGGATTTGAAATCATTACAAAGATTCCCCCAACCCTTCATACCCCATTAATGTCCGGTTCCAACGCTATTTCTGGGATTACTCTGGTCGGGGCTATTGTCTCCACTGGTACTGAATTGTGGATTACGACTGTCCTGGGGTTTCTTTCTGTTGTGTTGGCCTCTATTAATGTGGTGGGCGGGTTTATGGTCACGAATCGAATGCTGGCAATGTTTCGAAAGAAATCCTAACGGCTATGTACGACATCATCATTAATTGCGCTTACCTCGTTGCATCGGTCCTTTTTATTTTTGGTTTGAAAGGACTGACTCATCCCCGTACCGCAGTCAGAGGAAACTTTTTGGGTGCCTGTGGGATGTTTCTGGCTGTGGTCGTCACCCTGACGGACCGGCATATTGTCAGTTATGAATTTATTATTTTGGGGATCATTATCGGTGGTGCGATCGGAGCAGCCTTAGCGATCAAGATCGAAATGACCTCGATGCCCGAGTTGGTGGCGCTTCTGAATGGGTTTGGCGGTGCAGCCTCTATTTTTGTAGCCGGAGCTGCGCTTATTGAAGCCGGTTCCATTACCAATGCTCCTTTATTACAGCTAACCATTGCCACGGCGGCTTCAGGGTTAATTGGGGCGGTGACCTTCTGGGGTAGTCTGGTCGCCTTTGGGAAATTACAAGGGATCATCTCCGAAAATGCCGTGATCTTTACCGGTCAGCAGGTTATTAATGCCGTGCTTGCTCTCCTAGTATTAGGTTTAAGCGTCGGAGTCGTGCTCAATCCTGAAAGCTTTTCTTTGTATTGGATTCTCGTTGGTGTGGCATCCGTCCTGGGTGTGTTGTTGGTTATTCCCATTGGCGGGGCAGATATGCCGGTAGTTGTAGCCTTACTGAATTCCTATTCCGGTTTGGCCGCTGCGGCAACCGGGTTCGTTCTTTCTAATAATGTGTTGATCATTACCGGATCTTTGGTGGGCGCTTCCGGAATTATCCTGACGCACATTATGTGCAAAGCCATGAACCGTTCCCTAACCAATGTCCTGTTTGGAGTCATGGCAGCCGGTGGTGATGGCGGCCCCACTGCCGATGAGGTTTACGGAGGAAAAGTCAAGTCGGCTTCACCGGAAGAGGTCGCCTTGCTGTTTGATGCTGCTCGACGGGTGGTCATTGTTCCAGGGTATGGCATGGCCGTTTCGCAAGCTCAACATCCTGTGGCAAGTTTGGCGTCTCTTTTAGAGAGCAGGGGGACGACCGTAGAATATGCCATTCATCCGGTGGCTGGAAGAATGCCTGGTCATATGAATGTCTTGATGGCGGAAGCGGATGTGCCTTACGAATCCCTCAAGGATATGGATGAAATTAACCAGACATTTGATCAAGTCGATGTGGCTTTAGTTATTGGTGCGAATGACGTGGTGAATCCATTGGCCCGGACTGATCCCAGCAGCCCGATTGCCGGAATGCCAATTATCGACGTGGATAAAGCCAAAACCGTGGTTGTTATTAAGCGTAGCCTTAGCCCTGGTTTTGCGGGGATTCCCAACCCTTTGTTTGCCCTAGATAATTCCTTGATGCTATTTGGTGACGGAAAGAAAATGGTCTTAGATATTGTTGCAGCTCTGAAGGAATCATAGACTTTTAAAATTTTCGAATATAATTATCAAGAAACACAAAGCATTGATTGTATTGATTTTTTTTAATGTTAAATAAACTAAAATTCTTGCCAATCAACTAACTACATGCTAAAGTACGTTTCTTGGGTTTGAGGATGATTGTATTTTAAAATAACCATTGAAACTTAGAATTGAGGGAATTGTGGAAGTCAGAGTCATTAACAATAATGTCGAAAAAGCATTAAAAGTTGCAAAAAAGAAATTGGCTGCAGACGGATTGTTCCGAGAGCTTAAGCGACGCCGGTTTTATGAGAAACCGAGCGTGAAAAAGAAAGCCAAGGAACGTGAAGCTGCCCGTCGCCGTCAAAAGTGGCTTTCAAAGCATAGAATGTTTTAGTTAATTCCTTGTTTTTCCCGCCAGTTTTCCACATCTCTTAAAAAACTTCATAGCCTTATGAGGGACGAGGATATTCATATCGTTCTGAAATTAATAAGGCAAACCATTAAGCCCTGGGCATCTCCTTTCTTGGATAGGTTATTTAGAAGGCGCCATGACCCATTTCTGGTGTTGATTGGATGCATTTTAAGCTTGCGAACAAAGGATAAGGTTACCGAAGAAGCTTGTGATCGGTTATTTGCCATTGCCGACAATCCGATTTCTATGGGTGAACTGAGTGGTCCTGAGATAGAGCGTGCTATCTATCCTGTTGGATTTTTCAGAATAAAAGCCGGGCAAATTACCATGATTTGCCAGCAAATTTGTCAGAATCACCAAGGGAAGATTCCTGAATCAATTGAGGAGCTTTTAACTTTAAAGGGTGTAGGGCGAAAGACAGCGAATTTGGTTCTGACCTTAGGGCATGGAAAGCTAGGAATATGTGTAGATACACACGTTCATCGAATTTGTAACCGCCTTGGTTATATTAAAACCAAAACTCCCAATGATTCTGAGACTGCTCTTCGAAAAAAACTCCCTAACAAATACTGGATACCTTTTAATAAATGGCTAGTCACCTTTGGCCAAAATCAATGTTTGCCCACCTCCCCTCGTTGTTCCACCTGCCTAATTGATCGACATTGTCTGAAAGTTGGTGTCAACCAGTCCAGGTAGCACTAACATGGGGCTTTGAGATTGGAGTTCTTCTTAAGCCCAACTAAACATGATCTGTTAGTCATTCGTTTGGCAATGCAGTCATGTTCTTGTGGGAAATTTGCATTAAGCAAATAGCATTTTCTTTTTTATACGTTCAATTTAATAAGTATTTTTGTTTATCAATTGCAATGCTATTTCATTGTCATGAGTACTTTCTGTAAAAACCACAGGTATTTTGTCATCGAAATTGGCGTTACATTTATGGCATTTGATACCAATAGGTAGCATTGGTGAATGTTTTTTGTTTTAAAAATATTTTATGCACGAAAAATTGTATGAAATTCATTCATTTGTATATCCAATGGTTAGATCCAGTGATTAGCTTTTGAGCCATAAACGAGTCAGAATCGGCAAATTGAATAAGCAGAATTAGATGAATGGCATGGGTGTCATGCCATGAAGTGAATCTTATTCAGTGTATTAGTGTATGGAAGTTTTTTTATTCACAAATTGAAAATCGATACCAATAGGTAACATTTTTTTAAAAAATAAACGTGGGTTAAATAATTTTAATCGTTATTTTTCAGTATGTTATGAAATTAAAAGACGTTTGAGTTAGAGGACTAGGAATTGCTCTATTCAACAACAGATTAATTTTTAAATCCTAAGCTAAGGACAAACTAGTGCATTCAATAATTTATAAGGAAGGGGGGGTGATACTTTAATTTTTTAGTTGATTTAGGAATGAATCTAAGGACATTTCGTCCTGCACTTACTTAGGAGGTGTAAGCAATGTTTCTTTCTAGACGGCAATTCTTGAAGGTCTCGGCGGGGACCGTAGCGGCGGTGGCGTTAGCGGATAAAGCGCTGGCGTTAACGGCCTTGCAGCCTGTGATTGAAGTGGGCAATCCCTTGGGGGAATACCCTGATCGCTCATGGGAGCGGGTGTATCACGATCAATATCGGTATGACAGTTCGTTTACGTGGTGTTGTTCGCCCAACGATACGCATGCCTGCCGGATTCGCGCCTTTGTGCGCAACGGCGTGGTGATGCGGGTGGAGCAGAACTACGATCATCAAACGTATGAAGACCTCTACGGCAACCGGGGCACGTTCGCGCACAATCCGCGGATGTGCTTGAAGGGCTACACCATGCATCGGCGGGTGTATGGGCCGTATCGGTTGAAGGGGCCGTTGATGCGGCGGGGTTGGAAAGCCTGGATGGACGACGGGAGTCCGGAGTTCACCCCTGACGTAATGACCAAGTACAAGTTTAACGCGCGGTATCTGGATGACATGCTACGGGTGAGCTGGGATACGGCGTTTACGTACCTGGCCAAAGCCATGATCATCATTGCCGATCGGTACAGCGGGGAATCAGGCGCCCGGCGGTTGCGGGAGCAGGGCTATCCCCCGGAAATGATTGAAATGACCAAGGGGTCGGCCATCCGGTGCTTTAAGTTCCGGGCTGGCATGCCCATTCTGGGGTTGATTGGGAAGATGGGGATCACCCGGATGAATGGGGGCTGTGGCGCCCTGTTGGATACGTATATCCGGAAAGTGAAGCCGGAGCAGGCGCAGGGCGGCCGGTACTGGTCGAATTACACCTGGCACGGGGACCAAAACCCGGCGCATCCGTTCTGGTGTGGGGCGCAGGCCTCAGATGTGGACATGAACGACATGCGGTTCTCCAAGCTCAACACGAGCTGGGGCAAGAACTTCGTGGAAAACAAGATGCCGGAAGCTCACTGGAAGTTGGAGAGCATTGAGCGGGGGGCACGCGTGGTGGTGATCACGCCGGAATACAATCCGACCGCGTATCGGGCGGACTACTGGATTCCGGTGCGGCCGGAGACGGACGGGGCGTTGTTCTTGGGCGCCTTAAAGATCATCTTTGATGAGAATATGTACGATCATGACTTCTGCCAAGCGTATACCGACATGCCCCTTTTGGTACGGACGGATACGTTGCAATATTTGGATCCGCGGGAAGTGATTGCGGATTACCAATTCCCGGATTTTGGCAAGAGCTATTCGGGCAAGGTGCAAACCTTGAAACCGGATGTGATTGCCCGGTTAGGCGGGTTCATGGTGTGGGACTTGAACAAGAACCAAGCGGTGCCCTTGCACCGGGAACTCGTGGGCTGGCATTACCGCAAGAGCGGGATTGATTCGGCTTTGACGGGGACGTTCCGGGTGAAGCTGTTGAACAGCCGGGAAGTGGATGTCATGCCGGTGTTCCAGATGTATCAGGCCCATTTGCAGGACTATGATTTGGATACGGTCCATCAGATCAATCGGTGCCCCAAGGACTTGATTGTGCGGTGGGCCCGGGATTCGGGGACCATCAAACCGGCGGCCATTCATAACGGGGAAGGGACGAACCATTACTTCCATCAAACCATTATCGCGCGGGGCGCGGCGATGGTGCTGATTGTGACGGGCAACGTCGGGAAGTTCGGGACGGGCCAACATACCTGGGCCGGCAACTATAAGGCCGGGATCTGGAATGCCACGCCATGGGGCGGTGGCGGACTGGGGACCCATACGGGGGAAAACCCGTTTAAAATCACGACGGACCCCAATGCCCATGGCAAGGAAATCCATGTGAAAGGGTATTACTACGGGGAAGAAGTGGCCTACTGGAACCACGGCGATACGGCGTTGATTGTGAATACGCCCAAGTATGGCCGGCGGGTGTTTACGGGGAAGACGCATATGCCAACCCCCAGTAAGCTGCGGTGGGTGGCCAACGTGAACGTGTTGAACAACGCCAAGCACCATTATGACATGGTGAAGAACGTGGATCCGCACATTGAAACGTTGGTCAATCAGGATGTGGAAATGACCTCGGACGTCAACCATAACGATATTTCATTTGCCGTGAATACCTGGATGGAGTTTACCTATCCGGAGCATACGGCGACGGTGTCGAACCCGTGGTTCCAAGTGTGGAAGGGCGGCATCCGGCCGTTGTATGACACGCGGAACGATCTGGATACGGTGGCCGGGGTCGCGGCGAAGCTTTCGGAAATGACCGGTGACGGGCGCTTCCGGGATTACTTCAAGTTTGTGTACGACAACCGCGTGGACGTGTATCTCCAGAGAATTTTGGATGCTAGCACGACCGCCTATGGTTACAGTGCAGATGTGATGTTGAAGTCGGAGAAGGGCTGGATGGTGATGTGCCGGACGTATCCGCGGGTGCCGTTCTGGGAAGAGACGAACGAGTCGAAACCCCAGTGGACGCGGACGGGTCGGTATGAGAACTACCGGGTCGAGCCGGAAGCCATTGAGTATGGGGAGAACTTCATCTCGCATCGGGAAGGAACGGAAGCCACGCCGTACCTGCCGAATGCGATCATGACGACCAACCCGTATGTGCGGCCGGATGACTACGGGATTCCCATCACGGCGCAGCATCATGACGATAAGACGGTGAGAAACATCAAATTGCCGTGGCAGGAGATCAAGCGGTACTCCAATCCGTTGTGGGAGAAGGGCTATCAGTTCTACTGTGTGACGCCCAAGACCCGGCATCGGGTGCATAGCCAATGGTCGGTGAACGACTGGGTGCAGATGTATGAATCCAACTTCGGCGATGCCTATCGGATGGATAAGCGGACTCCGGGGGTGGGTGAACATCAAATCCATATCAATCCGGCGGCGGCGAAAGACCGGGGCATCAACGACGGGGACTATTGCTACGTCGACGGGAATCCGGTGGACCGGCCGTATCGGGGCTGGAAGCCCAGTGACCCGTATTACAAAGTGGCCCGGTTGATGATCCGGGCGAAGTACAACCCGGCGTTTCCGTACCATGTGACGATGGCCAAGCATGCGCCGTATGTCTCGACGGCCAAATCGGTGAAAGGGCATGAAACCCGGCCGGACGGGCGGGCGATTGCCATGGACACCGGGTATCAATCGAACTTCCGGTATGGGGCGCAACAGTCCTTTACGCGGGATTGGTTGATGCCGATGCAGCAGTTGGACAGCTTGCCGGGCAAACATGCGGTGGGCTGGAAGTTTAAATTTGGGTACCAAGTGGATAACCACGCGGTCAACACGGTGCCGAAGGAATGTCTGATCCGGATCACCAAGGCCGAGGACGGTGGGATCGGCGGTCGCGGGCCGTGGGAACCGGTGCGCACGGGCTTCACGCCGGGCCAAGAGAATGAGTTCATGATCAAATGGCTCAAGGGTGATCATATTAAGATTAAGGTGTAATACGGAATGAAACCATCAAGTGGGATGGCCCATGGGGATGAAACCGTAGTATTCATTTGGTAAACAAAAAATAGAAACGGAGGAAGACCATGCCAGAAGTGTATAATTGGCAATTAGGACGGAAGATGCTGTATCCGTATGAGGAGCGGCATCCGAAATGGCAATTTGCCTTTGTGTTCAACATTAACCGGTGTTTGGCGTGTCAAACCTGCTCGATGGCGGACAAGTCGACGTGGCTGTT
>JBFWRU010000014.1:0-95422 GCA_050248735.1 Nitrospirales bacterium
ATTTCTGCTCCTCTCCGCACCACCGAAGAGACAGGTGGCCTAAGGTGGAGGCAACCAGTGAAGCAAAGGCCTAAGCCCCCCATGAGACGTCCGCAGACTCTCTGCTTCCAAGGCCATCATAAAGTTTCGCTATTATCCCCTTGAGATACGTATAGTTGGCTGTGCTAAGATCCAACATTATTTTTTGTGCCCCCTAGTCTACGTTCTAGCTATCTCCATTCTATTGTTATGTGGGATTTCATTAAAATATGGGCAAAACGCTTTATTGCCCAGGTTCGGGAAAAGTGGTACGTGGGAATCGGGTTTTTTATATGGGAATTACTCAAAGACAAGATATTGGGCGAAGTAAACGAGATGATTGGGAACCGCTCTGGGGACATTTGGGAACAGGTGCACATATTCTTAGCTTGGGCTGGCAGGCAAGATATTGGCGGTTTAAGCGTTTGGTTGTTTCTTATATTTATTGGAATTCTTCTATTTATTTCCTGGAGAGACGCAAGAAATTCTAGATCTTCAAAACATGAAGATCCTCCTACTAATTTGCTGAATAAACAATTAGTTGTTCGATTTGAAAATAATTATTCTGAAGCTATCTCAGAAAAGGACAACCAAGGATATGTTCGTGGATTAAGAACGACATATTGGATTGATATTCAGGCCTCAGGTGGGGATTTCCTTGGGGTCGAAGTGATGATTATTAGAATGGATCTACTCTCACAACTTCAAGGTCAAAAAGAGCAGATAATTCCCTTGCCATCAAACCAAAGATTGATCAATAAAGATGGTGGAGAATTCGTCATAAATATTCGAGCCAATTCAACGGAACGCATAAATGTGGTGTCGTTTAGTGATGCTGAAACGGATTCTTTCAGGTTGGAAACCGAACCCTATCAAATGCTTGATGGAAGCTGGCAAAACCGTAATTTTCCAGCTTTTCCTGAAAATATATACAGACTGTGGTTGGCCGTCTTTTCTGAGGGACGGTTTGTGAGGGTTATCGAAGGTATAGTGAAAATGGAAAACGGTAGGCCAAGAGTGGTCTTTTATGTATAACCATGATTCATGGGGTTTCTGATGTCGCGTGGAAAATATTTGAGTCTCGAAGAGGCTAGAAAAAAAGACAAGCAGGGCAAGGACCGGCTTGACCAGTTCGCCAAAGAGCACGAGTCAAAAGGCAGCAAGAAGCAATTTGACCAATTGCTTCAGGGGATGGCTAAAGGTGAACCACCCAAAAGCCCAAAATCTAAAAAGAGGCCAACAAGCGGGGCCACCTCAGGCTAGGCATTTTTCGCAGATTGTACCGGAATTCAAATTCCCCAAGATATTTAGCGGTGTGTTGTTTGGAGATATGAATGTGGGTGCCTTTAATAGATCGCTTAATTTGGCTCCAAAACCCTTCCAAGCCGTTAACGTGGACGCCATTCTGAACATACTGGCCTGCTCCATGATTCACGGTCTCATGGGTATATCCTTTGTCCTTAATCGTGTCATACGAGGGCAATTCATCGGTGTGGATGGTTGAGCCTTTTGCGATATGGGCTTCAAGGTCAAGGTGAGGATGAAGGGTCTTTCGCTTCACATCAGGAACCACATGCGTCATCACATTCCCTTCCCGTTCCAACATCCCGAACACCACGGTTTTTCCGCTGGCTCCGCGTCCACGCTTCCCAGGTCGCTTACCACCGATATACGTCTCATCGGCTTCAACTGTGCCATTCAAATGAGCATTGCCATCAATCTTGCCCATGTATTTCCGTATTTCATGCCCCATCCGCCAGGCGGTTTTATAAGTCACGCCCAATTGCCGTTGCAATTCTTTGGCAGGTACCCCATGCCGAGATGTGGTGAAGAGATACATGGCGTAAAACCATTTTTGCAGTGGGGTATGGGACGCCTGAAAGGGCGTTCCGGCCATCGGGTGGATATGATGACCACACCACGCACAGGCAAAGGCGGGCATATCTTTGAGTTTGGAAAACCTCCCATGCTTCTGGCACTTCGGGCAATTCAACGATTGACCAAAACGTACTTTCATCAGGTGCACCAAGCAGGATTCATCGGTGGGAAAGTGCTTGAAGAACTCTTGAACAGTGTAGGCCATCGGTCTCTCCTTTGTGATATGAGGAGAGTATAGCGAAATGGATTACGTATGTAAATGGGATAATCGCGTATCGACGCCCATTCAGTTGTTCAAAGAACCGGGGCCACTTCTTTTGAAAAAAGGGTAGTATGAGTCATTTATGCTATTTTCAATGCATACCAAAAATTTTTTAAGAAAACCTCTAAAAACCCGTAGTATTTGCTTTGTCCCTGAGGGGCTGATGTCAGGGTGGATTATTGCACAGAATTACGATTATGGTTGCTGGGCAATTGGACCTATGGGCCTGAAGTGGGGGACTTGACTTTATGGCCTGGCAAACCTATGGGAAATGCTGAAAACCCAATGACGTTCTTTTTCATCGTTTATTTGTTATCAGGTTGGAGAGGATAAGAATTTAATCCACGCCGATTTTTCAAAGGCTTAAGGTGAAAATTTCTGATTTTGCAATCTTCAACGAATGCATCATGTAACCTGGAAATGAATTGAACCCCAAGGTCAGGTAGCTCGACTCACTTGGTAAAGATGAAAAATATCAAGAAGGTTCACTGAAAACCATGCCAATATTGATGATGAACTCTCAGGAGTAGAAATTACTTGTTTATCTGCCTATAATTTTGTGAACTTTTTAGAGAAATAATCTTTATGAAGAGAAGATGCAAATAGGGGGGAAAGATTCTGATCAAAAATTGTGAAGGTATAAACTTCATCAGTATCTGTAATTGATGAAGGGATGATATGAATATTGAGAAAAGCGATTATCTTCGAATCGCGTTATTGGGAGCATTGTTTACCCTGTGTGCTTGCTCAATGTGGGCGTTTCCGACGCAAGCCTCCCTATACCATGTAGCGGTGAACGGCCAGGATTTAACGTCTTGTCAAAAAGGCACAAATCCACAAACACCCAGGCAAAGTATTGGGGGCAGCCTAAGGTGTCTTTCTCCTGGAGATACCCTCTATGTGCATTCGGGTACGTATGGGGAATCCATCCTCAGCTGGAAAACCAAGATTCCGAATGGAAAGGGTTGGGACAAGCCGATCACGGTAGCTGTCTACCCTGGGGATGTTGTCACGATCACGCCACGAAAGGGCCATGCGTTTTTTTGGATTAATGATGGACAGGCTAAATATCTCATTATTGACGGCTTTATTATTGATGGGGAAAATCAGGCATTGCATGGGTTTAAGTTTCATGAGAATACGCGGTATGTCCGAATCCAGAATACCGAAGTGAAAAATTCGACAGCATCCGGTATCTTGGTGACCCCAGGGCCTGGACGTGTTCAGGATACCTACCATGAATTTATTAACATGAAAGTGCATCACAATGGACAATCACGCTTAGATCATGGCTTCTATGTGACTACGAGTAGCAATCTTTTTGAAAAAAATGAGGTTTTTTTACATCAAGGGTATGGGATACACATTTACCAGTCCAAAGAAAATACGGCGAATAATAATGTGATCCGGCATAATATTGTTCATAATAATGGCCTGGCCGGCTGGTCATGTGGCATTCTCCTCAGTTCGGGAGAAGGCAACATTGCCCATAATAACATTGTGTATGAAAATTTTATCGGATTGTGTAGTCAATACCGGTCGACGAATGCCCAATTTTACAACAATATTGCCTATGAAAACCGTATTTCCGGGATCTATGTCGGCGATAAAACAAATTCTCAGACGGGAGTATACAATAACACCATTTATAAAAATGGCACTCAGGGCATCTTTATAGGCGATGGCGCGCGGAAGGCCCAGGTCAAAAATAATATTGTCTATCTGAATGGCGCTCATAATATTTTTGAACAAGAAAAAGGGAAGAACGAAGCCAGTGTGTCGCATAACTTAATGATAGACCCTCGCTTCGTAAATGCTCAGGCCCATGATTTTCGTCTTCAACCTGGGAGCCCGGCGATTGGTGGAGGGATTTTTATCGATGGAATCACCTTGGATAATAAGGCAATCACAAAGCAAACCGGGGAACCGCCAGATATTGGGGCATTTGCATATCACAGTATAGAAACGGCTCAGAAGCAGAACCCTAAAGCATTAGCTGATATTGGACAGCGTGGCTCCATCCTTCCGCAAGTTAGTGTTCCTGCAGATAAGCCGACCTTGGTTTCTCCCCCTGCGGGAAGTATCCTTTCGGGTTCCACGGAGACCTTTAGTTGGAGCACTGTCCCCGCCGCCCAGGAATACTTCCTGCAAATCGGTACCGGCTTGGGACAACCGAATGAGCCGCTCACTAAGAATATTTTCAATGCCACCGTGCCTGCCTCTCAGGATAGCGTGGTGGTGCATCAGCTGCCGACGAACGGGATGCCCCTCTATGTCCGGTTTTGGTACAAGCAGGATAACCAATGGATTGCCAATGAGCAGGTTTTGTTCAGGGCCGGCTCTTCCCCCATGGGAAATCTACCGAATGGACCCAGATGATTGATAGGTTGCTAGGGATATCGGTGAAATGATACAAAATGGGATATTTTTCACGGTGGCCAAAGTAATTGAGGGATTAGTCCTTTCTATCTCCAAAAACACCTGCTCTTCCTCCTTTCTTTTTCCTCCCCCATTCCTCCTCTAATGGTTGATGCAGTGCTGTAAACTTCTCCAAAATGTGGACTGGTATTTTGACCCCGGAAGCTCTCATGAAATGGACTCGATGCTGCCAGATGCATGGCTGGGTACCAAGCATAAGTTGCAGAGGGAATTGTTATGATAACGCGATGGTCGAGTTTTTCTTCTGGAGCCTAGAAGAAGGAAAAAACCCGTCGTCACATTTTCACAACGCGAACAGAAATATTTCATTATATTAAGGTGCTTTATAATCGGGCAAGACACTATCAACACCTAGACAATGTCAGCCCAACAGCGTATGAACAGCAGAAGACAAAACTAGGCTGAGTGTCTATGGAAACGAAGCTGGTCTAAAATCTTAACGAATCCTTCACCGAAGTTTCATAGAAGAGAGCTAGCTTGTTGCTCGTTTCATCTTGGAGGTGCAGATTGTTGAAGTTGGGAGCGAATTGCTTGAAGCTGGATCTTTCAATTTTCATGATATATCTTGAGTGCCTTTGTCAAGAGAGAGGTATTTTTTGCCGAATTTGTCCGTAGGCTTATATGGGTAAACATTGGTTGAAAAGGCATTTGTTGTTTTCTCATGGGATAGACTAATGCCGAGAGGGTAGCCTTTGGGAGCCGTAAGTTAGAAAAGAGTAGGAGAAGAAAAAATGGCTTTTTTATTTATTTAAGCCATTTGAAGGGCTTATTTTTTATGTAATCCTTATAGAATGAAAAAGAAATTTACATTGCATCCTATTAGGAAAAATACTAATATATAAACTTAATCCAGTTTTTATCATTGGAGTTCCTTCGTGGAATCATTCTTGCCTTTTCATCTTCCTGATTTAGGAGAGGAAGAACTTCAATCTGTGGTTGAAGTTCTTCGTTCGGGATGGCTGACCACCGGCACGAAAACTAAGCAATTTGAAGACGAATTTGCCAAACGAATCGGAGCAACCCATGCGGTAGCTGTCAATTCATGTACGGCTGCCTTGCATTTAGCTTTAGAGGCCATCGGAATTTCCGCAGGCGACGAAGTGATTGTTCCTACTATGACTTTTGCCGCCACCGCTGAGGTGGTGAATTATTGCAGGGCCAGACCGGTTCTTGTGGATTGTCGAAGTGACACTCTGAATATCGATGTGGATTTGCTGGAAAAGGCAATTTCATCTAAGACCAAAGCCATCATTCCCGTCCATTATGCCGGCCAACCATGTGAAATGGACCGCATCATGGAATTAGCCAGACATCACAATCTCAAGGTTATCGAAGATGCAGCACATGCCCTTCCGACTCGTTTCCGCGGGCGAATGATCGGGACCATCGGCGATATTACCTGTTTTTCTTTTTACGCTACGAAAACGATTACGACTGGTGAAGGGGGAATGGCGACAACAGAGAATGCGGAATGGGCAGATCGGATGCGAATTCTGAGTTTACATGGAATTACACGAGATGCCGTCAATCGATATTCTCCTGAGGGAAAATGGTATTATGAAATTTGTTATCCTGGGTATAAATATAACCTTACCGATTTGGCTGCAGCGGTGGGAATTCCTCAATTAGAAAAATGCGACCGCTTTGGGAAAATTCGCCATCGGTATGCCACCTTGTATAATGAAGCGTTTAAAAATATCCCAGAAATCAAGGTTCCGCATGTTGAAGAGAATATTGAACATGCCTGGCACTTATACGTTATTCAATTGGAACTTGACCAATTGCGGATTGGTCGGAATGAAATGATTGATCTTCTTAAGAAGCATGGCATTGGAACAAGCGTACATTTTATCCCTCTCCATCTTCATCCTTATTACAAAAATACATTTGGGTTTACTCCAGATGATTTTCCCACAGCGAGTCGGGTATTTGATCGGATTATTTCTCTCCCTATTTATCCTAAAATGACAGAAGTTGATGTTCAGCGAGTGATCGATGTGGTCGTAGCTCTGATCCGGGAGTATCGTCGATGATCAAACGCCTTATAGATATCACTGCCGCTCTATTTGGGCTGATAGTATTTGCCCCTCTGTTTTTCACAATAGGGCTCCTCATAAAACTGGAATCCAAAGGGCCAGTATTTTTCAGGCAGGTACGAATCGGAAAAGGGTTTCGTCAGTTTACGATGTATAAGTTTCGGACCATGGTGAAAGAATTTTCAGGTCCGAGGGTTGGACAGATTCATGGAGACAATCAACATCTTACCCGCATTGGAGGGTTGTTAAGGAAGTATAGGTTAAATGAGCTTCCTCAACTCATCAACGTTTTAAAGGGGGACATGAGCCTGGTTGGTCCATGTCCGGAAGTTCCTTATTATGTGGAGAAATTCAAAGAGGACTATAAGGAAGTTTTAAAAGTTCGTCCTGGTCTGACTGATCTGGCGTCTTTAAAGTACATTGATGAGCAGGCCATTCTCAAAAAGGCATGGAGACAAGAGGAAGAATATACAAGACATCTCCGACCTGAAAAAATCCGTCTTTCCCAATTGTATCTGGAGCATGCCTCTCTCTTTTTTGATTTGGCTGTTATTGTTCAGACCATTCTCCAGTTGTTGGGGCTACGGTCAGTCATTTTGAAAGTGTCTGACCGAGATAATGATAATCAGGATGAGGTGGCTTTTCTTGAGGACTCTCCGGTCCTCCATTTCCTATGGAAATACCGGAGACCATTAATCATTGTTCTCGACTTAGTTTTGGTCATTTTAGCCAATTATTTTGCATTTTGGCTGAGATTTGACGGTGAAATCCCTCCGAATGCCATTTCCATTTTTATAGAAACGCTGCCCTGGCTCCTTCTTATACGCGGGGTTGCCTTTATGGTCTTTCGGCTCAACGAAGGACTCTGGCGATATATCAGTATTTGGGATTTAAAGAATATTTTTGGAGGAGTTTTATCCGGCACAATCGCGTTTTATGGTTTGGTTATATGGGGCTTGCAACTTTCATTCTATCCTCGATCCATCTTCATTGTTGATAGTATTCTTTTGGTTGGATTTCTTGTTGGGATTAGGCTTGCTGTGCGGATTTTTGAAAAGCGAAAGATTTTAAAGAAAACAAAACGTGTGTTGATTATTGGAGCAGGAGACGCTGGGGAAAAAATTGTTCGCGAAATGCAAACAAATTCTACTGTTTCCTATCGTCCTATCGGTTTTATCGATGATGACCTTTCTAAGGTAGGTCAGCGAATTCATGGGGTTAAGGTTTTGGGGTCGCGCCAGGATTTATCGCAGATTATTGCCTCTTATTACCCCGAAGAAGTTTTGGTTGCCCTTCCGGGCACAAACCCTGCAAATTTTCGAGCCATCATCACTGCTTTAGAGCCCTTTAATGTTCCGATCAAAACCCTTCCAAACCTTCGGGATATCTTGGATGGAAAAGTTTCAATCAGTCAAATCCGAGATGTGGCCATTGAAGACTTATTGCAACGTCCGCCCGTAGGTCTCGATCCTCAACCAGTGCGGAAATTAATTGAAGGAAAACGAGTTTTGGTCACTGGGGCAGGTGGGTCAATTGGATCAGAGTTGTGTCGACAAATTGCAGCAGGTTGTCCAGATGCCCTTATTTTATATGAACGGCATGAAAATAGTTTATATACAATTTTGAGCGAATTAACCGATAAAGGGTATGCGTCTTTTACTCATGGTGTACTGGGAGATATTACGGATGCTTCTCGCTTGCACGATACCTTAAATGAATATCGCCCGGACATTATTTTTCATGCAGCGGCGCACAAGCATGTGCCCCTCATGGAGATTAATCCAGGTGAAGCTTTTAAAAACAATGTGCTTGGGACAAGAATGGTGGCGGAAGCTGCCTCCCAGTTCGGTATAGAGCGGTTCGTTTTGATTTCGACTGATAAGGCTGTTAATCCATCTAGCGTAATGGGAGCGACGAAACGAGTGGCGGAAATGGTGGTCCAGGATATGCCAGCAGATAGCCAGACACGGTTTCTTATTGTTCGCTTTGGCAATGTCCTGGGCAGCAATGGAAGTGTGGTTCCCCGTTTTCAAGGACAAATCAAAGCTGGTGGACCAGTCACTATCACCCACCCAGAAGTCCGTCGTTATTTTATGCTAATTCCTGAGGCGGTACTTTTGGTGCTGCATGCAGCGGCAATAGGCGATCGAAGTAATATTTATGTTCTTGAAATGGGGGGGCAGATTAAACTTTTAGATCTTGCTCGTAATCTCATCAGGCTTTCAGGGAAAGTGCCTGACAAGGATATCGCTATACAGTTTATCGGTCTTCGGCCAGGTGAGAAGCTTGAAGAAGAGTTGGTGGGTGATGGGGAGCTTGCCAAGCCTTCAGCAGTTGAAAAAATCCTCTGCATTCAATCAGAGGATAAGCAGGACAAGAATTTTCTTGCTAAGATACCCAAAAACTTGGAAGAGGTGCGCGTTTTAAGCCATCCTCTGTCGGTTGTTAAATACCTGCAGAAACTTGTTCCCACTTTTCATCAACCCGAAAATATTGCAAAAGTTGATCTTGCGGAAAATGCAAATTTCATATCCAGTGCCACTCATAAAGCTAAATTAATTCTCCTGGTCGATGATGACAGCGATGCCCGTGGTGCGGTTCGAGCCACTCTAGAGAGCGAGGGGTATGTTTGTGTGGAAGCCGAACATGGAGCCGCAGCCCTTGAGTGGTTAGAAAATGGGCACGCAGATTTGGTCATTACCGATAATCAAATGCCGGTGTTGGGAGGTTTTGAATTTCTTCAACAATGGAGGGATAAGGCGGAAGGTATTCTCCCTCCGGTGATTGTGCTCAGCGGACATGTGGATTGGTCTAATAAAGAAAAAGCACTGAGGGTTGGGGCTTGTGCGGTGTATCAAAAGCCATGTCATCCCAGAGAACTCTTGCCCATAATTGAAAGAGCCCTTAATTCTCAGTGAGGGTTTCTAACTTCAAGATTAGCGACATCCATTTTGGGTTAGACGGGTTATGGACATTCGTCTTTTAGCCCAACAGATTCTTGGAAAATCAGCCAAGCTATTGACGAAAGTATTTGAATCTCAGGAGAAGTGCCTGGATGCCAAGGCGAATCTGAGGTAGAAGAGTATGGCTTTGCCCTCTGTGTTCCTGAATATCTCATAGTTGAATGTAAATGTAATGGATGGTGGTATAGGTTCAAGTAATTAAGCGTTACTGACTAAAATGGGAGTTTGACGTTATGACAAAAGGCTTGAATACATCACAGGAAGAAGTCTCTGCGCATATTGGGAATATTGTCCGGTCGGAAATTAACAAAAATGCTGATTATGACTTGGAGGAATGGATCCAATCACGAGTTAACATTGGTCTCGGTGATACGATATTAGAAATCGGTTGTGGAAATGGAAAACAGGTATCGGTATTTTCAGATTTAGTTGGAAATAATGGAAAGGTGGTTGGGGTAGATATATTTGGCCAGGTACCGGGGTTGTTAGAAAATGCACGGGAAAAGCTGGCCGGGAAAAAGAATATTGAGTTGATGGATCATAGTGCGAGTCGACCATTCCCGCAGGCGGATCAATCTTTTGATGTGATCACCAGTTGCTATTCCTTTTATTATGTGGAGAATGTTCAAGCGACGCTTCGGGAATGTTACAGATTGCTCAAAAATGGCGGACGATGTTTTATCGTGGGGCCTTCTTGGGATAATTCAAAGGAATTTTATGATCTCAATCATGAAATCACTCACCAAGGTCTTCCGGAAAACTTTGCGGCACGGCTTTGGCGTATCAACAATGAAGTAATACCGGCCGCTTATGAAATTTTTGATCGAGTTGAGGTCTCCCCTTTTGTAAATCGAGTCTTTTTTGATGGACCCGCTGGCCTTAAAGCCGTAGAGGAGTATTATCGAGCGACATTACTGTTTCAGGAAGAGAGCGGGCATCAAAGTGAGCGAGAACAATATGCCCAAGAATTCGTCAAGCGGGTTCAAAAGGACATGCAGGTCAATGGGCGATACATCATCTATAAACGGGCAATTGGTCTGACGCTCTTCAAGGAACCCAGGGCATGAATATTCTCGTGATCGGTGCCCACCCGGATGACGAGGTGCTAGGGTTGGGTGGAACCCTTGCCCGGCACGTAAAAAACGGGGATACGGTGTACCCGCTTATATGCGCTAATGCTTCTCAAGTTCGGTATATTGAAGAGCAGCGGGAAAAGCTTCAATTGGCATGTGAGAAATCATGTGCCGAGTTGGGACTTCATGCTCCGGATTTCTTAGGATTTCCTGATCAAAAATTAGATACGTTTTCTCAGATTGATCTGACTCAGGCCATTGAAGAACGAATCAAAAAGTATCAGCCTGAAATTGTCTATACCCATCATTTGGGGGACATTAATCGGGACCATCAGCTTTTGAATGAAGCTACCCTGGTCGCGACTCGTCCAAAACCTGGTGGAGCGGTTTTGCGTGTTCTCAGTTATATGGTTCCCTCGTCCACCGATTGGGCTCCATTTACCTCAAGTAGATCATTTTTGCCAAATTGGTTTGTGGATATATCCGAAACAATAGAGATAAAGCTGAAAGCCATTTCTCATTATTCTTCAGAAGTTCCCCCCTACCCACATCCAAGGTCTTTAGAGGCTATTCGTACGCACGCCAAATATTGGGGAAGCAGCATTGGTTTTGAATATGCTGAACCCTTTGTGCTCTTGCGAAATCTTATTGGAAAGTAAATCCTTTGTGAAGCGATTATTGGATTTATCGATCAGCGCCCTGGTATTGCTGGCTTTTTTCCCCATAGGGTTGCTTATTGCGGGGGCTATTTATTTGACCGATCCTGGACCGGTATTTTATCGACAAGAACGTATCGGGCGAGAAGGAAAAAAATTTCGCCTATGGAAATTCCGCACCATGAAGGTGCATCAGCCAAGCGAGAGTGGGCATATTACCTATGGAACACAAGATCCGAGGATCACGCCCCTAGGATACTATTTACGTATGCTGAAGTTGGATGAGATTCCTCAGTTAATAAACGTCCTGAAAGGGGAGATGAGCTTAGTCGGGCCTAGACCCGAGGTTGAAAGATACGTGAGTATGTATAATCAGCAACAGAGGAAAATTCTCGTTCTGCGACCAGGGTGTACGGATATTACGGTGCTCTATGGCCATTTTCATGACGCTGCTCTCCTTGAAAATCAAAAGGACGACCCCGAATCATTTTATATTAATGTCCTTATGCCTAAAAAAATTGAACACAATCTTTTTTACCAAGCCAATCAATCGCTGTGGTTGGATTTGAAAATCTTAATCGGTACAGCTTTGTTAATGCTCAGAATCCGCCAAAATAAACCTATGACCGCCGGACTCACTGTGATTGGCGGTCTATTGGTTCCCTACTCAGATTGATTTCCTTTCATTTTGTCGTGGGTAATCCTCGGAGCGTTTGAGTTCAGAAAATTTTCATTCCCGTAACTTATTTCCATCGGAAAAGTTTCAAGAATGTTGCATCAATCGCTAATTTTGAATGTGTGTCTGGCGTGATACGGGAAAAAGTCTTTTGCCAAACAATTTAGAGGTCCAATGCCCAGGTTAGTCCACCCATGAACATTCTGGGAGTCCCAGGGACGAAGTGAATATCCGAGACACCTCCTGCAGCTTCTCCGGTGAGACGGGATTCATAAAGAAATTGTGCCTGTCGCCAATCGGTGTCCGTTAAATTGCGGATGCTCAAAAAGGCTTCCAGGCGTCCATGGGAAGGGGAAACCGATATCTTGTAGCGAAGAATCAGATCAAAGATTGTGAACGGTTCCAGTAGTACGCTTCGATCTTCCGTAGCGGCCCGGCTTCCTACCGTCAGCATTTGAAGGGTGCCGGACAGTCCAAACGGAAAATGCGTGGTGATGGACGAAAAGGCGGTAAGCTCCGGCGCCAGGGGGACGGAATCGCCTGTTTTACGAAACTCGGCGTTGCTATAGGTAATGTCTCCACGAATAGAGAGCCACTCTACTGGTGAAATTCTCGCACTCAGTTCCGTGCCCAGACGACGGGTTTTTCCTCGTGGTTCGGTCGTCCCCTCATCTCCCACGAACACCAGTTCGGACTGAAGATCCAATAACCAGAATGTGGCCAGGAATTTTGCCCAGGCCCAGGGTTGGCTGCGGATACCCAGTTCATAGCCGATCGCCCTGGGAAGAGTCGTTGCAGAGGGATTCATCACGACATCCCTGGCATCATTACTATGAAAGCCTGTGCCGACATTCATGAAAAACTCGGTTTGCGCCCATGGTCCGAAAATCAGATTGGCCTTGCCGCTGGCGATGGCGTCGGAGGCTGTCCCGTCCGGCCTGATGGAGCAGGTTGTCCCACAATGGTCATAAACATTATAGGTGAAGACATCGACCCGGCCCCCTCCTACAAATCGCAGCCAGGACAGAAATTGTAGGTCCAATTTGAGGTACGGAGAATAAGAGGCTTCAAAGATATCTGATTCCTGAGTAATCGCCAGGGAGTCCCGTTTATGCTGGGTACCGAGGCGAACGCGGGCCTTATCAAATCGTGTCTGAAGTCCCGCGGTTACCAGGCCTTCATGATTGAGGAATCGGAACGTTTGACGATAACCAACATCGCCCCCTGTCAACCATCGCCGGTCGGTCTGTTCAATGCCGTCACCATTGACCGGATCGTTAAGAAAAAACGTAAAGTTGGTGAACAGTGAGAGATAGTAATACTGAGCCCATAGTCTGGCAAATGTGGTCCCACCGCCGGAAAAATCGTAATGGTAATCCAGGCGACCGGTACTGCGTACCGATTTGCCGCCTTCGGAAGGATCAAGGGAGCCGAATCGATCCAAGCGGTTGGCCTCAACCTCACGAAGGGGGATCTGACCGGAACCATTCCATCGTCCGTAATGCTGGGTGAAGGTCAGGCTGAGTTCGGATCTTGCCGAGGGCTCTACCGTGAGTTTCGCCAGTCCGTTGTATCTGGTATTGCGATTGACAAAGTCGTAGGGACCGTCAGTGTAATAAAATTCTCCGGCAACAAGAGTGCGGAATCGCTCTTGAAAGGGAGAAGTCATGAAAAGATATCGTTGAGTATTAAAACTCCCTCCCCCGGCCTGGATGACGGTTTCGGGAACCGATTTGCGGGTGACGTAATTGGCGGCGCCAGCGGTGGCAAAATCACCGTACTCCACATGGTAGGGTCCTTTTTTGACGGTAATTTCCTCGACGGTTTCCGGAATAATGAAATTGATGTCTCCGTAGCCTTGCCCGTGAGCATGACTGCGCATATTGATAGGCATCTCATCCACATGTAGGGCCAGGTCGGTGCCATGATCGGCGTCAAAGCCGCGCAAAAGAAACTGATCGGCCTTCCCCGCCCCGCCGGAATGTTCCAAGGTAATCAGGCCGGGAGCCAGGCGAAGCAAATCGGCTGGTCGGCCTTGAGGTTGAAGCAGGATTTCTGCATTTAGAATGATACGTTGTGAAGAAGCGGCGATAGGACGTTTCCCCTCAACAGTCATCTCCGGCAGAGTGACGACGTCGTCTGGCGAATGTCCCAGACAGGGAGTCGTCAGGAAGGCAATGCAGAAAATGGAGAGAGTCGTAACACGGAGACAGTGGGTGAGAAAAAAGAAGTGATCGCCCATGCGCTTCATCGAGAAAGGCCTTTCGATGCGAAATTGAGTAACACGAAAATATAATTCGTAGCACTCCATGAAGGTAGTGTCAATTGAAATGTGTGGATGCGTCGGCTGTATGATCAAGAAAGGACAGGCAGAAACGGAGAGGACCGAGGGAGAGAACGGGGTGTTAGTGCAGGGTTCCTCCGGTGGTGGTCATGGTCAATTTTCCATGCATGACGCCTTTGGTGCTGATCAAGGTGTTGGCTAGAGTCTGAACATTTGCACTCTTTCCGCGAACGATGATGACTTCCAGGCAATGATGATGATCCAAATGCACATGAGTATTGGAAATGATCAATGACCCGAATTGATGTTGGGCATCGGTTAGCTGGCGAACCAGATCAGGTTTGTGATGATTATAGATCAACGTGATGGTTCCAACGGTTTCTCGGTTGTCGCTCCATTCTTGTCCGACGAGTTGGTCACGAATGAGATCCCGGATGGCTTCCGATCGGTTGGGATATTTTTTTCGCTCAATGTGTTTATCAAACGCTTTGAGCAGTTGTTGATCGAGGGAGACTCCGAAACGGACCAGTTTGTTCATAGAATCACTGAAGTGGTTCAGCAAAAATGTACAGGTAAGCCTCATGGACCAAGGAGAATGATACTATCCTAATGCCCGATCAAGGTTAAAGGCCGCACTGATTAAGGCCAGGTGCGTGAAGGCCTGTGGGAAATTTCCAAGCGCTTCACCGTGATGTCCGGTTTCTTCGGCAAAGAGTCCCAGATGATTGGCGTACCCGAGCATTTGCTCAAATATAAGTCTGGCTTCGTCTAAGCGCGGGCGATCCCCATGTCCTGCGCGAGTCATGGCTTCTACAAGCCAGAACGTGCAGATGTTGAAGGTGCCTTCTTCTCCATCCAGACCATCATGCGATTCCGATATATTATACCGGTAGACCAGGGCATTGGAGACCAGGCCTCCCTCTTCCGGCTTCCGGTTGATCGCATCCAGGGTTTTGAGCATTCTGGGGTCGGTAGGGGAGACAAAAAATACCAAAGGCATCATCAAATTCGCGGCATCCAAGGAGGTACTACCATAACGCTGGACGAAGGCCTGTCGCTGCGGATCCCATCCCTTGGCCATGATTTCTTCATAGATGGTATCCCGGGTCTTCAACCAACGGTCTCGATCTGCCGGAAGCGACCGTTTATCGGCCAAGCGAATCCCACGATCCACAGCCACCCAACACATTAATTTGGAATAGACAAAATGTTGTTGGCCAGCTCGAATCTCCCAAACCCCTTCATCGGTGCGCTGCCAATTGTCGCAGACCCAGTTAATCATGCGACGAAGATGTTTCCACAAATCGTATGAAATGGGCGTGCCGTATTTATTGTAGAGGTAGACGGAATCTAGTAACTCACCATAAATATCCAGTTGGAGTTGGTTGAACGCGCCATTGCCCACCCGGACAGGTCGCGATCCGCGATAACCCTCAAGATGATCCAAGGTTTCTTCGGTGAGTTGATGGCGGCCATCAATGCCATACATAATTTGAAGCGAACCGTCAGGATTCAATTCATGACAACGGGCTTCCAGCCAATGCATAAAGGCCGATGCTTCCTCAGTAAACCCGATTCGCAACAAACCATAGACTGTAAAGGCGGCATCCCGTATCCAGGTATATCGGTAATCCCAATTGCGGACACCGCCCACCCCTTCAGGCAGGCTGCACGTCGGTGCGGCCACAATGGCGCCGGTGGGTTGGAACGTCAGGAGTTTGAGGACCAGGGCGGATCGGTAGACCATTTCCCGCCATCGGCCGGTATAGGTGCATTTGGAGAGCCAACGCCGCCAATAATCAACGGTCTGTTTAAACAATTCCTCGGCTTTCGTTTCGGGACATGGAATTTTCGAAGTGTGGTGTTCCTGCCCATCGTTCGTCATTTCCTCCAGACAAAAATCGATTTCGTCCCCTTCTTGAAGCGTGAATTCTGTGACAATAGCCTGATTCGCCTGGTGTAACGGAATGGAAGCTCCAAGGCGGAGGGCCAGAGACGGGGTGTGAAAGGTGGCGCCGTTTTGGGTGAGAGTCAGAATGTGAGGTGTACGACCATAGTTAAAGGCAGGTTGGCACTCTATTCGAAAAGTCATGGATCCACGAATAGCCTGAACACGCCTGATCAACGCATGGAACGTGCAGTCCGCCGAACGAAACCCGACCGGCATGAAATCAATCACCCGTCCCACTCCGCCGGGAGTATGAAAGCGGGTGACGAGGACATTCGTGTCCGGCCAGTAATATTGCTTGGATTTGACGCCGTCTGGGACGGGGGAGATCTTGAAACGCCCGCCCTTCGTATCATCCAGGATAGCGCCGAAGACACTGGGAGAATCGAAATGAGGAAAGCAGAACCAATCGATGGACCCGTTCATGCCGACCAGTGCGGTCGTTTGCATGTTTCCGATCAGGCCGTAGTTTTCAATGGGCTGATAGGGCATCTTCGACAACGAGACCGTTCATTAACGTGAAAGGAGGAGCCATTGAACATCCCTTCTTTACCTTATCAGAAGATACCGTTTATGTCTGAGGAAAGTATACAGAGGGTCTCAAAAATCGATTCTGGAAAACCTCAATGAGGGAAATTGAGCTTTCCGGGGAACACGGCAACGACTTTCATCGGGTGACTCCATGGAGATGGAAGAAAAGTGAACGGGAACTCCAAGCATTGAATCGTAGGGACATGCCCCATCGTCCGATTGGAGCCGGAATTGTTTCACGCAATTGGAAGAACAGGGCGATATTCTTATTCAAATGGTGTACCATGGCTTGGAAATTACAATCAGTGCAATAGTGCCAGGCAGGAAACAGCAAGGGCGCTCAGAGGGGAACTCTTTTCCCCGATGGAGTCAATATTTCAGTAAATCCGGAGTCCAGAAAGACATGACCGGTGGGGCCAGACATTATCCGTCCATGGTGACGCTTGACGGACAAGACTATGTCTTTGAGCGTATCCTCAAAGACGACTTTTTCTCCGTCAACGTCTTATATCGAAATCAAGAGGGAGAACGATATGTCCTGAAGCTGAGCGACTTCCGGTTTGTACTGGGGTGGGTGTTTCGCCCCTTGGCAGGGTGGATTTCCAGACGGGAATACCGGATCTATCGCATGGTCAACGACATTCCCGGCATTCCCGCCCTGGGTCCCCGGTATGGGAACCGAGGATATTTCCACAGGTATATTGAAGGACAAACTCTCCATGAAATAGAACGGAATCTCATCGACCAATTCCATGTCGTGGCAGGAGATCCGGCCCTGGCCAACCATGCAACTTCACTGGCTGTTGATTTTTTCGATCAATTGCTCAGGATTGTGACGGCAGTGCATCAGCGTCGGATTTTTTATGCCGATTTGAATAAGCGAGGGAATATCATCTGTTCCACGGATGGCAGGCCCTATCTCATCGATTTCCAAATTTGTCTGCACCTTCCTGTCCGCCAAGGATGGATGGGACGACTCACCGAGAGGATCTTTCAGCGATTGGCCATGGAAGATTTCTACCATGTGTATAAACACAAAAAAACATTTCAACCGCAATTGATGACGGAGAAAGAAACCCAGTCCGCGCAACGATCGGATTTAAGTAAACAATACCGGCGGTTTCTGTGGCAGCCCTACATTGTCCTCAAGCGATTGGTCTATCCCCATGGCAGCAATGAAACCATCTGGTACAAGTGGAAAAAGGAAAAAGATCACTCCCCCAGAATGTCGTAGTGCGGTCTGGGTGGAGGAAATGAGCATTCAAAGGGTTATAGTCTTGGGAGTATTCCGTCCAGGACTGTGTCATATCTGCGGTTCTTTGCCGACATCGTTCGGAATTTTCAGCCTTGGGTATATCATTCTTCTGAATGAATCTTACTTTTGGGGAAGATCCAAAAGCGCAGTCCAGTCCTCCAAAACTCCAAGGGACTTCGCCATACTCCCAATCTCCTGTAGATCATCCGGCTTTGGGTTCCTCACCTGTAAAATCTGCTGAGCGTCAAGCCTATCTTGAGGACCCCCGACATAGAGCTTGAGCAGAATCAACATCTGCCAAGTCACCACCGGCACGAGTTGGTCCATAATGGATAACGTGTCAACGTGCCGGAATGTGATTTCCGTGAGGAAGGAGGGAAACAGTATCGCTTGAAGTGAGACGGACGCAGATCCTACCTGAATTGAGGCATGTAAGACTCCATTTAAGGGATCGTCTGGTTCACCTGGTTCAAAACGACCTTCCAAGAAGGCTGCAAGGGCATGTGGATTTGCCGAACCGATAGCAATGGCAAAATCGATGTCCTGGGTCGCTCGTGGAACTCCCCAGGCCGACACGGCAAAGCCTCCGATTAAGGTAAAAGCCTCCACCAGTCCCTGGAGCCGATCTGTTTCAAGGCGGGCAAGAACGGTCGTTAAGGCTTGTGGGAACACGCGCGTTGGAGAGCGCGGCAGCCGCATTGGACAGTTCAAGGGCAAGGAGCAGCCGCTGCTCAAGAGTAAGTTGTTTAGCTTGGTCAATCTTGTGTTTCGCAAGTTCATCCCCAAGCTTGCTAGGACGCCGGGAATTTTTGAGGTTGGGAGTGGAGGATTTTGCTTGCATGAAATGATTTTATCCTAAATGGTCGCTCACTAAAACCTATTCCCCATCATTTTTTCTGTTCATTCCCATAGCTTACCCTGGGCAACATTTGAAGTTCCCCTGAAAAAAGGGGGCTAGGGGGATTTTACAGCTGCCCGCATTCTCTCTCAGTACCCGCGCCCAGTGCTGCCGCGTCCCATCCGGTCCAGGGGGAGGGCTTCATACCGCTCTTTCAGATCCGGGTGCTCGCTCAAAAAGCCTTTCACGGCTGCATCGTCGGCAAATACTTCAGGGCTGCGTTGGCGATATTCCTCAACCGTCAGGTCATATTTTGCCAATAATGCACTCAGCTTCGTATTGATATCCGCGCCCATCTCACGCATCGCCTCAGGGGACGGTCGCTGTCCATCACCCCCATACTGCTTTCCACCGGAGAAGTAATTTGTCATCATTTCGCCGATATCGATCCGTGCCTTGACGAACGTCTCCACCTCAACCGGTTCCGCTCCAAGGCTGTTCCCAATGAATACCATGAGACTCAACATTACTCCGATCATAATACGTGAAATTTTCATAGCCATGGGTTCCTCTCAGAATGTGGTAAAAATGGTCGATTAAAATATATCATAGCATTGTATTAAGTGCTCATGCAGTGATGCGTGAATTTCAACGGGGTCATCTAAACATGCAGAAACCCGTGTTGGACATGCTGAGAAGGTAATCATTTTTCTTTAAATTTTTCTCAAGCATGCCCGCTGCATGAAAAATATCTCCTGCAAGCGAAGGTAGTCGGATTTTTTACCATTGGAAAAATCAAGGTGAAAGAGGAAAGACCCTGTTTGGCTTAATTATTTCAAATGTCAACAGTGGAAAGGGATAGGAGTCCTAGTCGTGGAGGACGATATTCAGGAGAGAGCTATGGACGTGCAGCCCGCCGTTGTAATCAATGAAGCCTAATTTCCGGAACCTATTCATGAAGTAACTGACCCGGGAGCGTGTGGTCCCAATCATCTCGGCAAGCGTTTCCTGACTGATTTTAGCAACGACCGGTTCCGGCTTGCCTTCTTTCCCAAAATGGGCCATGAGTAGCAACAGTCGCGCCAGCCGTTTTTCGGCCGAGTTGAAAAGCTGATCCACCAGGTCCTCTTGTATGCGAATGTTGCGAGCCAGAAGATGCTCCATGAACAAGGCCGAGAAGCTGGGTTCGTCGTGAAGCACCCGGATCATGGCCTGTTTGTCAATTCGAACGAGAATAGAATCTTCCATGGTTGTCGCCATGGTCATGTATACTTGTTGCCCCGCGAGACACCCCTCCCCAAAAAATCCTCCCTGTTCCGCAATCGCCAAGACGGCTTCTTTGCCCTGCTTCGAGACCACCGAAAGTTTGACTTTGCCCGACTGGATATAAAATACGGCATCCGCCACATCTCCCTGCCAAAAAATGATTTCCTTTTTAGGAGACGTCAGCTTGGTTTTGCTGTTGCCGACTTGCGAGAGGAACGCTTCGGAGCTAAACGTCGGCTTCTTTGGTTTGGCTTTCATGAGTTGTCTCTCCTGAGAGACCCGGTTACATACTGTGGGGGGCGAGACGGAACGTTCAATAAAGCTGTCAAATGTCAATATATTTGCATAGGAAAACTTGCATGCGCAAGAATGGCTTTGTGACCAATGAGAAGTGTGTGATCGGTGTTGTTATTCATTTAGCAATCAACCAAAAGAAGGAGTCCTGTGAGATGACGGCCATCTGACGAAACGGAAAGATCTCGTTAAGCCACGGTCTCTTCGAGCTAGCGCAAATTCATCGGCATGGCCTCAGTATGGCAAGTTGAGTGAAGGACTGTTCCAGTGACGGGGAGGATCTTGCTGAAGTGTTTGGTCGGGGATGGTTTTGAACGAGATCTTCTTCCGACAGGTCCCGTGGCAATTTCATGCCGCGATGACTTCTTCTCTCACATGGTGCAAGCAAATTAATTTTTGGGCTTTGCCTTCGTCAAAGTGATCCTTGACGGCTTCACGAACCTTGGTGTGCAGTTCAGGCATATTGTCCGCTTCCGTAAATATTGCGTCTCCCAAGGCCTGAGCAGTCATTCCTCCCTCCCTCCCTCCCTCCCTCCCTCCCTCCCTCCCTCCCTCTGGTGGATCTTCCACTTAAAAGATGAATCTAGACTTAGAGACTCCTTTTGAATTCGGTATTTCGGCCGGGTGGAGTTTTTTTATCCGACCTTGTATGGAACGTACAGATGGTGGGGGATACCCGTGAGCCTTTGTCGATTCTGGGATTCTGGCTGGTTTTGCGCCATCGTCGTCGGGTGAGGTCGCTCACCGGAGGCATTCGGGAAACGCAGGAGATGTTGAATTTTTGTGCCGATCATGGGATCACCTGCGACATTGAAACCTTGAAAATTCAAGAGGTGAATGAGGTCTGGCAGCGTATTTTTGAGGGAGGTGTGTGGTTCAGGTTTGTCATCGATATGGCTTCCCTCCAGATTTGATGGTGGAGAAAATGGTTTGAGGAATGCTGATCCAGGACGAGAGAAGAGAGACCTGGATATTCAGAAATGAGGCCAGGGAATTGACGTTTAGTATGGAGGGCGAGGTGCAGATTTTCTCCTGGAATGATTGCACCAAAGTGGAACTGCAGGTTTGGCATCTTGTCAGTGCGCTGCCATTTCCTGCGGCTGGAAAGTCGGCCTACCTCTTGCAAGTTGATTTTGGCGCGGGGATCAGCATGAGGAAGTCGAGTGCGCAGATCACGCACCTGGACCAACCAGATGAGCTGGAGGGAAAGCTTAGCGTGGCGTTTTCAATTTTCCTTCCAAGCAAATCGGTCCGGTCTGTCAGGATATCTGGTCACCGGATTGCTTACGGTCAGGGGAAGTCGCGTTGTGTGTCCCGGACAAGACGGTTCTTCTGGTGACGAAGACGTTGTAAGCCTGCGGTTCTAGCACAGCCAACCTTTCTCCAGGAGAGCGTCTATGTTTCGAGTGATCGTTTGTCTGTCTGTGCTAGTCCTTGTCACCGGACCTTCCGACGGAATGGCCCGGCGGGTGCATCTCTCTTCCGAACAGGCCTCGCAGTTAGCGCACATCCGTATCATTCTTCTCACTTCCAGCGTCATGACGGAGAGGGGGCCAATCCAGTCAGAGGCATTGAATACTCTGATTGCGAAACGGTTTCAAGAACTGGGCTTTTCGGTCGTGAGCGATTCCACGGTTTCGCATGATGTGGAATTCCGCGTTTTTTGTGAGGAGCGCAAACGAAATATGGGAACCACGCCTGCCGGTGGGGATGCGGAATTAGAGGAGGCTCCGGATCGCCTATGGCAGGGTCCGGCCTGTCGGTTCCGATATCATTTGAATGGTGCGGATCTGGGGTGGCTTACGGAGGTACGGGCTCCTTCTTCCGATGAGAAGTCCGAGATTCGTGAGTCCAGGGAATTGTTTGAACAGAGTGCCGTGTTTGCCGCGCTGCTTCAGGAGGTGGCACGATCGGAGTTTCCACTGCTGGTGATGGCTGACTGGGGACATACGTCACGGTTAGCTTCGCTCCTATTAGATCCCCAAACCCAACCGGCTCAACAACAGGTTATCGTCCAGCAGTTGGCAGGTTTTTCTACCTCCGCATTTCTTCCAGTCCTGCTGACCCTTATTCAACGGCCGCACTTTCCGGTGGAAGCGGTTGAGGCGCTGGCATCCGCGGGAGAAGAAGGGTTGCCTCATCTGGTGACCTTGTTTCAGGACCGGAAACAGTTGCCTTCGATTCAGGCATCCGCCGCCAGGGGGATTGGCCGGATTTATGGCACCACGGGAAATTGGGCTGCGTTTGAACCGATGCTGGAGTATCTTGCCGAAGCCGTGGACACGATCTCTTCACCTGATGATATTGAGTTTCCGGTGCTTACGGCGGTGGTTTGGTCCCTGAGCCAAAGTCGGTCAGACCGGGTTCTCCGACTTCTGCACTTACTTCAAGCGAAAATCTGGGTCTATCATGATCCGTCCGAGAACATGCAGGACCTTCGGGAAGCGGTCAGTGCCGTGTCCAGATTTCTCGATCACATGCAACTCTGACGTAATGGGATGAGAGGCTGACCTTTCATCGGATTTAGCTCATCGGCAGGCTGGGCTCAGATTCTTCGGCGTGGCCTCAGAATGACCATTCTGATGGGGAGTATTTTATTCCTTGGAAGTCCGCTTTTGGCCTGGCTTATTGTTGGAGGAAGTTTGAATGAGATGCCAGGCGCGGAGGACTTCGGCGACGGTCCAGGCTTGGGCAATGCAACCACGCGGAGCGAAGGGAGGTTGTCCGTCAAAAATTTCTCCCAACGTTCCTAGTCCGTAATCGTTGAGATGATGGGCCATCGGTCCAAGAAAAGACAAAGCCGCTTCGGGATTTCGATAGACTCGATGGTGGGCGAGCACGAAAGGACCAAGCAGCCAGCCCCAGACAGTACCTTGATGATAGGCTCCATCCCGTTGCCGTATATCGCCGCCATACTGCCCTACATATTGAGGATCTTCCGGCCCCAAGCTGCGTAACCCGTAGGAGGTGTACAGGTGTTGAGCGCAATAGTCCACGACAGCCTGTTGTTGTGTGGTGGTGAGCGGACTGTTGGGTAACGACACCGCAAACAATTGATTGGGCCGTGGGGAGGGATCGTGCCCATGCGGTCCGTCCAGGACGTCGTAGCATCGGTTGAGGGGTTCGTGCCAGTACCGTTGAAATGAAGTTTTGATGTCTTTGGCCAGGTCAAGAAATTCCTGATGCGGGACTTTCAGTGATTTCGCGAATGTTCCTACGGTCAGCCAGGCTTGATACCAGAGTGCATTGATCTCGATCGGTTTCCCTATGCGCGGGGTAACCACCCAATCGCCAACCTTCGCATCCATCCAGGTGAGTTGATAGCCCGGTTCCCCGGCCTGCAGCAGACGGTCGGAAGGATCCATGCGAATGCCAAAGCGGGTGCCTTTGCGATACCAGGACAACATATCCAGCAGAATCGGGAAGATAGTTTTGAGAAAGGTGCGGTCGCGGGTGGCCTCCAGATATTGGCGGACGGCTTCCACATACCAGAGCGTGGCATCCACGGTGTTATATTCCGGTTCTTCGCCTGCGTCGGGGAAACGATTCGGCAGCATGCCTTGGTTGGCATATTGGGCGAAGGTGGACAGGATGCTGCGGGCAATGTCGTACCGCTTGGTGCTCAAGGTCAGGCCGGGCAGGCTGATCATGGTGTCCCGACCCCAATCCCCGAACCAGTGATAGCCCGCAATGATCGTATGGCCAGGCTCCCCCGATGATAACGGGCGTAACGCGATGAACTGATCGGCGGCCAGCGTGAGTTGTCGAATCCAGGCTGGTCTTTGGGAAGCGGATGATTTGGTCGGGGCAAGCGTGGTCAGTAATGCCTGCTCATGATTCAGACGTGTTTCAGTGCACGAAGCTTCGGGCAGGCGACCCTCAAGCCGGGTACTGGCTATCCAGGTGACCTCCTCCCCTGGTTTCACATCGATGACCCATGTTCCCATGTGCAGATGATGTTCCCGGTCCGGAAGCCCCCGTTCCCGTTCCAATGGCAAATCGTAATTCCGGTACCAGGTATTGACGGCTTCGACCGCACCCTTTGAAGCGGACAAGATGAACCGGGGTCCTCCTGTCGGGAGGATCTGCAGTCCGTGGGGCAACGGCATAGAGGAAAATTCCGGCAGGTTGCCCAATGTGGTCCAATGATAATCCCGGTGATTGATAAACGCTCGCAAATGAAGACGAATCGGGAGCGATCCCCTTTTGAACGCATACCGGACATAAATGGTGTTTTCGCCCGGTTCCATCCAGATGCGTTTATCCAGTTGCGCGTCCGCGATGGCAAACGTCCAGACCGGAGTCGTACCTTCCAGGTGAAAGCGTTCCAGGAAGTGAAAACCTGTGGGTGCCACGGCTCCGCCATGCCAATGATTGGTAGAGAGTTGCACGATCTGCCCCTGATACTCCACGGTTTCTTCCAGTTTGCTGACTAACAGAGTTCGTCCGAGCGGTGGCTTGAGCGCGGCCACGAGGAGGCCATGATATCGGCGGGTGAACGACCCCGCCACGGTGCCGGAAGCGAATCCCCCGATGCCGTTGGTGACGAGCCATTCCCGTTGCTCGGCCATCCGCAGATCTCCACAAATTTCTCTTCCGAAATCCACCGCCTGAGGCCAGTTTGTCGTACTTTTGGATGGTGTCACAGGGGTGCGCGGGCGTTTCGTTGCGGGAGCCATGGTTTTATTCTCCGGATTGTTCCAGGAGCTTGGTCACAAGGCCGGTCCATCCCGTTTGATGGCTGGCGCCTAGGCCCGCTCCGTTGTCACCATGAAAATATTCATGGAATAGCAGATAATCCCGCCAGTGGGGATCGTCCTGAAACATGTGTAAGCCCCCGTAGACGGGTCGTTGGCCGTTGGAATCTCGAAGGAAGAGACGATTCAATCTCCGGGAAATTTCTCCGGCCACCTGCCACAGGGTTTTGTCCTGTCCGCTTCCGGTCGGGCAGGGTACCGTAAAGTGATCTCCCAGAAAATGGTGAAATTTTTGGAGCGATTCGATCAGGAGAAAATTGACGGGAAACCAAATGGGCCCACGCCAATTGGAGTTGCCGCCGAACAGGCCGCTTCGGGATTCGGCCGGTTCATAATCCACCCGGTGTTCATTGTCATTGAACTTCAGCACATAGGGATGATCCTGATGATATTTGGATAAGGCCCGAATCCCATAGGTTGAGAGAAATTCCTCCTCATCCAGCATGTACTTTAGGACCCGTGGGAGTTGTTCCTGATCCACGATAGAGAGCATGCGGCGAACGCCGCCATCGGGAAGACTGGTGGAGCAGACGTGGCGCCGGAATTCCGGGCGGTTTTCGATAAACCACAACAGGCGCCGTTTAAATCCCGGCAGGGCATCCACCACCTCCGGTTCCAGGGTTTCCACGGCAAAGAGGGGGATCAGCCCGACCATGGACCGGACCTTCATTTGTTGGTGGCGGCCATCGGGGAGATGCAGGACGTCATAATAGAATCCATCCGCTTCATCCCACAGGGAGGTTTCGTGGTTGCCTTCACCCATGTGATTAATGGCGTGCGAAATATAGACAAAGTGTTCAAAGAACTTGCTGGCCACATCGCCGTATGAGGGGTCGTGTCTGGCCAGTTCCAGGGCGATGGCCAGCATATTCAGGCAATACATGCCCATCCAGCTGGTGCCGTCCGATTGATCGATGTGACCTCCGGTGGGTAGCGGGGCGGACCGGTCGAAGACCCCGATGTTGTCCAGGCCGAGAAACCCCCCCTGAAAAATATTTCTCCCCTCTGCGTCTTTGCGGTTCACCCACCACGTAAAGTTCAGCAGGAGTTTATGGAAAATTTTGGCCAACCATATCCGGTCGGCTTTACCCCGTACGCGTTTTTCGATTTTATAGACCCGCCAGGCCGCCCAGGCATGCACCGGGGGATTCACATCCCCAAACGCCCACTCATAGGCCGGAATTTGTCCGTTGGGATGCATGTACCATTCTCTGACCAATAGCCGAAGTTGATCCTTGGCGAAATCCGGATCGACCAGAGCCAACGGGACGCAATGAAAAGCCAGATCCCAGGCGGCAAACCACGGATATTCCCATTTATCCGGCATGGAAATGAGATCTTCATTAAAGAGATGCTTCCAATCTGCGTTCCGGCCATGGTCACGCCCAGCCGGCGGCGGTGGGCCGGTGGGGTCTCCGGCCAGCCAAGTCCGCACGTCAAAATGATAAAACTGTTTGCTCCACAGCATCCCCGCGAATGCCTGACGCTGAACGTTTTGCGCGTCGGCGGAATGCGCCGTTCCCAGTCGTTTGGCAAAGAATGCATCCGCTTCGGCTTGGCGTGCCGGGAAAAGGGTTTCAAACTCCTCACCCAGCTGCCCTTCGGTCGGAGGCAGGTTGGTCAGTCGCAACCGGAACGTGACACTGTTTCCTGGGGCAATGAGAGGATGATAATGGATGGCGGCTTTGGTGCCGACTTGTTGAGCATTCACCGCCTCCTTTGTGCCGTTGACGATATAGTCATTGATTCCGTCTTTCACGTAGGGGCCGGCATTGGGCAGTCCCCACAGTCGTTGCGTGTTGGTGTCATTTTCCGTAAAGAGCAGTTCCGGCGTGCCTTCGCATAACAGCCAGCGGGATCCGTATTGTTCATGATCGAGATGAATCACCTGGGCATCGCCCAGGTCCTCATCACGATTCAGGGTGGGGCGGGGGGCATGGGGTGTCCAGGACCAGGTATTGCGGAACCAGATGGTCGGCAACACATGGAGTTCGGCGAAATCCGGTCCACGGTTGTGGGCGGTGATTCGGATCAGGATGTCTTCGTGTGTGGCTTTGGCATATTCGATAAATACGTCGAAGTACCGGTTGTCATGAAAGACCCCCGTGTCCATCAACTCATATTCCCATTCATCCTTGCCGCGCTTCCGGTTTTCTTCAATCAACTGCGCATAGGGAAATGGTTGTTGGGGATATTTATAGAGAAACTTCATGTAGGAATGCGTGGGAGTGGAATCCAGATAAAAATAGTATTCTTTGACGTCCTCCCCATGGTTGCCTTCGTTGCCGGTCAATCCGAACAAACGTTCCTTCAGAATCGGATCTTTTCCGTTCCAGAGCGCCAAGGCAAAGCAGATGAGCTGATGCCGGTCGCAGATCCCGCCGAGGCCGTCTTCGCCCCACCGGTAAGCTCGCGACCGGGACTGATCATGCGAGAAATATTCCCAGGCGTTGCCATGGGGACTGTAATCCTCACGGACCGTGCCCCATTGGCGTTCGCTCAGATAGGGGCCCCACCGTTTCCAGTGCACCGTTCGCTTTTTGGATTCTTCGAGCCGGCGTTCTTCTTGAGTCAGGGAAGGGTGGGGTGGGGGCATGGTGGGGGCTCCTCAGGTAAGATCATTCATTGTCCGATTATCGTTCAACCTTTTCCCACGATTTTTCAATTTAGTGTATCACGAAAAAATCCTAAACTGGGCTAGTTATCCTGGGCCACGAAAGGGGTCTTGGCGATTTTCAGGAATCCTGTCGGAGTCGGTTGATGCCATGTATCCAGGCCTTTCCCGGGAGGAGGATACAGATTCCTCAAGTGAGGTGAGTCAGGAGTTTGAACGTGGACCAATCCGGATACTGCGAAAAATAATCTATTCCCTTTCATCCGGCTCCTCAGAGATAATACCGACGTTGAGTTCCTAACCCAAGGCGGCCCGGTTTTGCTCACACATGGAAATTTCAGAGGAGGGTGCAATGGCTGAGGGACGTACAACGTCTCCATGTCACTCTGAGGGAGAGCCCGTCCCTTCAGCAGTTTCCGCTCCGAATTCTTCCTTCAGTCCCGTTCCTGTACTGCAGGACGAAGTGCTCCAGCGAGTGGTCAAAGGGGTGGAGACGCAGACGGGGGAGAGATTTTTTGACACCTTGGTCGAGGAGCTGGCCAAGGCGCTGGGAGTGAAATATGCCTACTTGTCGGAATTCAATCGAGCGGAGGGATGTTTTTATTCAAAAGCCGGATGGTCGCCGAATGGATTGGTCCCTCGTTTCCCAGTGCCGGTTGGTGGTCCCTGTGATGTGGTGTTAACTCATCAAGTGGTTCATCATGCCGACGGTTTGGCCGATCGTTATCCCGGCATCCAAGTCATTAAAGACTGGGGAGCGAACAGCTATTGCGGTCTCCCACTCATTGATTCTTCCGGAAAAGTGGCCGGGCATTTGGCGGTGTTGGACGATAACCCGATGCCCAACGGGGACTATACGGCTTCCATTATGCGTATTTTCGTCGCTAGGGCGTTGGCCGAAATTGAGCGGGTTCAGTTGGACCAAGCCATCAGGAAAAGTGATTTCATCCTGCGGCTCGTCGATGAAGGCACCGCTTCGACCTCCGGAGGGGAATTTTTCCAGGCACTGGCTCGAAACCTGGCAAAGGCGCTGGGTGTCCGGTACGCCTTTGTGGGGCAACTCATGGCAGAAGCGGGCCGAGTGAAAACTCTGGCCTTCTGGAACGGTGAGGCCTTCAGGGAAAACTTTGAATATGATCTGGAACATAGCCCCTGCCAACAAGTGCTTGCCGGGGAAATCTGCCATTTCCCTGAACGGGTTCAACACCTGTTTCCACACGAAAAAGGGCTTGTCGATCTGGGGGCGGAAAGTTACTTGGCCATTCCGTTGCTCAACCAATCCGGTGAAGTGCTGGGGCACTTGGCAGCGCTGGATGTGCAACCCATGCCCATGGACGCCAGGCTGCTTCCGCTCTTTCGAATTTTCGGTGCCAGGGCGGGAGCGGAATTAGAACGTCAGAAAATCCATGCCAGGCTTGCGGAAAGTGAAGAGCGCTTCCGTGATTTGTTCGATGAAGCCCCGATTGCGTACGTGCATGAAGGGATTGATACCCGTTTTATCCGGGCCAATCGGGCGGCTATGAGAATATTGGGAATCAAACCGGAAGAAGTCGCTCAAACCTACGGGAAATCTTTCATTCCCGATACACCCGATGCCCAACGTCGCTTGCGTGAAGCATTTGCATCCGTGGGGCACGGTACCGAAACCAGCGGAGGCATCCTCGAATTACGTCGGAAAGATAATGACCGGCCCTTATGGATTCAATTGTGGTCCAAGCCTGATCCCGGCGGGACCTATACCCGAACCATGTTTGTGGATATCACCGACAAAGTGCTCATGGAACAGGAAAAGGCGAGGCTGGAAGCGCAGAATATCTATCTGCGGGAAGAAATCCAGAGTGTGCACAATTTTGAGGAGGTGATTGGATCGTCAGCGACTCTCAAAAAAGTTTTGCGCAACGTCGAACGGGTGGCTCCCACCGATTCGACCGTGCTGGTGACGGGGGAGACCGGAACCGGGAAAGAGTTGATCGCCAGGGCCATTCATAACCTGAGTCCTCGCAAGTCCAAGCCGCTGGTCAAAGTGAATTGTGCCGCCATTCCTGCCGGCTTGATCGAAAGCGAACTGTTCGGGCATGAGAAGGGTGCATTCACCGGAGCGTTGACAAAAAAAATCGGACGGTTTGAATTGGCCGACAAAGGGACGATTTTTCTGGACGAAATCGGCGAACTGCCTCTGGATTTGCAGGCGAAGCTTCTACGGGTTCTCCAAGAGGGAGAGTTTGAACGGGTAGGAGGCATGCAAACCTTTAAGGTCAACGTTCGGGTCATCGCCGCCACCAACCGGGATCTCGAGCACCTGTCGCACACTGGTCACTATCGATCCGATCTGTACTATCGTTTGAACGTGTTTCCGATTCATCTCCCTTCCCTTCGGGAACGGAAAGAAGACATTCCCCTCCTGGCCCAATATTTTGCGCGGAAATGCGCCACGAATTTAGGAAAAAGAATCGACCGGATTCCGGAATCGATGATGGCCGCGCTGCGGCAATATGCCTGGCCTGGGAATATCCGTGAGTTGGAACATGTCATCGAACGGGCCGTCATTCTCACGGAAGGTTCTTCCCTGGAACCCATCGAATTTTCGACGGGGACGCGGGGAGGTCAGTCGGGGCCATCCGTTCTGACATTGGAAGAGCGTGAGCGCTTGCATATCATGGATATCTTGGAACAAACGGGTTGGCGTGTCAGTGGAAAGGATGGGGCGGCGGAGCTGCTTGGGTTGAAACCCACCACATTGGAAGCCCGGATGAAGAAGCTGGGGATTGCAAGGAAGAAATAGCCTGGATTCCCAATATTTCGTGAATGTCCCGAAATATTGGGAAAAAACATTGGGAATACCGCTCAGAAACGCATAAATAAAAAAATAAAAAACCTCATTGAAACCGGCCACTTAGATCCTGTCTGAGTGGCCGGTTTTCTTTTGGCCCGATGGTTGCTCAATACCCTTCTCATGAGACAGTTCACATCCAACAACAGGAGACCCTGACTGATGGTTCGACTCACGGTCAAAGCCACACAGGACGGAACGACGACCGTGGAAATCGAAGGGCGAATCGTGTCGGAATGGATCAACGTGGTCGAAACCGAATGTCAGGGATTATTGGCGCAAGGCAACGAGGTGGTGCTTGATTTTACAGCGGTCAACTTTGTGGAAACGGAGGGGGTTCGCATGATACGGCGGCTCATCACCAAAGGCTGTCGCGTCGTGAATTGTCCGCCGTTCATTCATCAGATTTTATTTACCTAAATGGGTTCGAGGGAGGAGCGTTCCATGAGTACAATCACAGCAGAATCGATTGGTGGTCTGTTCAGTGCACAAGTATCAGGTCGGGTGAGGAAAGCCGCGACCCCGGTTCTCCGGGTGATCGAAGGCCACGACCGTGACGAAGGTTGCGCGGAATACCATCGTGCAGAAGCGGACTTGGTGGAACGCGTTCGACGCGGCGACGAGACGGCATTTATGGAATTGGTCGAACGCTATCATTCGTCATTGCTTCGAGTCGCCTTGACCTTCGTGCATGGCAGGGCTGTGGCTGAAGAGGTCGTGCAAGATACCTGGATGGCGGTGCTGGAAGGCATTCACCGCTTTGAGGGGCGCTCGTCGTTAAAAACGTGGATCTTCCGCATTCTGATGAATCGGGCCAAAACGCAAGGGGTGCGGGAAAGCCGGTATGTGGAATTTCCCGGAAAAGCATCGGATGCCGATCATGGAGGAATCGACAGGGTAGATGAACTGCCGGCTGCGCTTGGAGGAGAGGGTTGCCCTGGAAATTATGCCGGAATCATTTCTTCCCAAACGGAAGCCTCACCTGAACGGAAGCTGTTGAATAAGGAACTGATCGAGGGGATTTATGCAGCCATTCACACCCTTCCGGTTATGCAGCGTCAAGTGATATGGCTAAGGGATGTGGAGGGGGTTGAATCGGAAGAAGTCTGCAGGATGTTGGGGGTCTCCGACCCCAATCAGCGGGTGCTGTTACATCGAGCCAGGACCAAAGTTCGTCAGGCCTTGGCTCCTTACATGGACGAAATACAACCAATACCCCATGCCCCCAAACCCTGGTCGCTCAAACCCTGTGCGTAACAGAGGAATATTCCGTGACCGGGAATGTGGTTTCCCGGTTTGGAGAATGCCGGGCGGACAGCAGCATCCAATTTCTTGCCACACTTTGGCTCGTTTCAGGGAAGTGGTCATGGATATTGGTCAGTGAGACGCCTTTTGTAAATCCCAACGCGTCGGACCCCTGCCCGGATTTCTTCTATGGATGTATGGGACGTTCGAGGCCCTCTTGAGGGGAATCCCTGGGGAAACTTTCCGATCCTTAAACTTTCCGGGACGACGACCGGAGAATAGGGTGTATCCTCAATCTTTGATTTTGAATAAAACTCCGAGAGGCTGAATAGACACTCCGAGTCACTTAGATGAATCGAAAGAGGGTAGGACCGCACCGATTCCGTAGCTAAGACAATGTGACTTAGTTCCATCCCGAATCCGTCACAGACCATTCTTGACGCCCATGTATCAAAAATCTAGAATTCAACCCTCAAAATACATATGCCGACGGCCTTATCGAAGGTCAAACCGCCGTCATATGCGAAAGGCGGTGGAGGCATGGTTCCCTTCTCCTCTCCCCATCAAGAATTAAGTGGTTACAGTCGTCACTGTGAGCACTCCCTATCATACGGGAAGTTTACCAATCACCAAATTGAGCGAGTCCTCGTCGTCGATGCCGGGATTCGAAATCTCTTGCCCGATTGTTTCGGCACGATAGAGGATTGCCGGTCGTCATGGAGGGTGTCGATCTCTCCGTACCATCACCTGTTTTTGATCGGCAAGGCGCCGTTCCGGGCGGTGCTCACAAAGAATTAAATTGATACTCAATCCGTCCAAACCCGGTTGGCGGGGAACCGACGCCACGGGTTTCGGGTGAAAAAAAGGAGGACATACTATGCATGGGTTCATCAAAGTGTGGTTTTCTATGACCGTGTGGCTGGGTACGTGTACCCTACTGGCAGCCGGGCTTGGGTTATCCATGCCGTACAGCGCATCGGCTCAAGATCTCACGATCTCGGAACAATCCTTTGGGTGTATCCTCGACTGGCCAAAGGTCAGGAATACCCGTTTCAAGCATGCTGATCCGGAGAAATTGAAGGAGGCGATGCGGATCTTCCGAGACAGTGTGCCGGACCTGGAGTACCCGGTCGGCACCATTCTCCAACTGGTTCCGTTTGAAGCCATGGTGAAGCATCCGCGTGAAAAATTCCCCAATACGAACGGCTGGGAATTTTTCTTTCTGGATATCTCCAAGGAAGGGACGAAGATCGTCGATCGGGGAGAGAATGTGGTGAATCAATCCCAAGGAGTCACGTGTTTAAGTTGTCATCAGCCTGCGGCGAGATATGACTTTGTCTGTGAAAAGGGACATGGATGTGCGCCCATCCCGTTCGATGATGAAAAGATCGCAGCTATTCAAAAGTCAGACCTTCGCTGTAAGAAGAATTAGGGAGGGGTATCGAGGTCTTCATTGTGAAGATTCTCGCATTGTATCGATACGGGTTCCAGAGAAGACAAAGGTCCATTCTCTTTACATTGCCTTACGGAGTTTCTTCGCGATTCAAGGAATCTTAAGGACAGAAGATTTGGAAAATGAAACCAACAACTAGCGTACTGCGACTTCAACCAGGGTTTCGTAATAAATTCGGATTCCCGTTTCGAATTGGTCGACAGGGATTCGCTCAGCGTCACCATGGATGGAGGTGGCGAGTGCAGTGGCGAGCACCAAGGGGAGGATGCCATAGCATTTGGCCCCGCGCAGACGAAACATCCTTGAATCGGTTCCGTACGGAATGATCATCGGCACAACAATCGCGTCGGGATGGTGCCGTGTGATGGCGTTGGACAGCGCTCGAAACATCCCGGTGTCATGAGGCGTGACGACGGACTGACTCGCAGGGTGAATGACCTCAACTTCGATCTCATCGCCCAGCCTGGACTTCACGTCCGCCAGAAAGGCCTCGGTATTCATGCCGGGCAGCAAACGGGCGTCGAGAGTCGCGACGGCCAGCGAGGGAATCACATTTGCCTTGGGCGGATCGCCCACACCCGACCGCAGCGAGGTGAGCGAGATCGTGGTCTGCCGGATGGCGTTCGTGAACTGGTTTGGTGTAATTGGGCCGAGCCGGGTCTCGAGTGCGTCAAGGACAGGATTGGGAACCGTCGTAAACGGCGTACTGAAAAGCCGGGTAAGCGCACGCATCAACTTGTCATTCGGATTCTGATCATGCGGTTGTGAGCCGTGCCCGGCGATGCCGTGGGCCGTCACACGGAGCCAGAGCGCCCGCTTCTCGGCCACGGAAATGCCGAAGACGAGTTTCCCGTTCACAAAAATCTTGCGACTGCCGAATCCCCCCTCATCCAGAACATACTCGGGATCGAGTTCCTCGTAATGGTGGTCGAGCAGGTAGCGGGTCCCCATCGTCCCACCGATCTCTTCGTCGTTCACCGCCATGAAAATGATATCGCGATCGAGAGAGACCTTTTGCCGGGCCAGCGTCAGAAAGGCGTAGAGTTGCAGCACACCAGTGCCTTTCATGTCGATCGCGCCACGGCCCCAGATGTGGCCATCTTTGAGTTGGCCGCCAAAGGGATCCATGCCATTCCAGCGACTCGCGTCTGCGGGCACCACATCCATATGGTGAAGCAGCAGAATAGGTTTGGCCTTGCCCGTGCCTTTGATCCGGGCGGCAAGATTGATCTTTCCCGGTGCGGCTTCGTATCGCGAAACCGTGAGCCCCTCTTTCTCAAGAGTTTTCTGAAGGAAGTCGGCAGCCTCGGTGACATCACCCGGCGGATTGGTCGTGTTAAAGCGAAGATACCGCTGCAGAGTTTCCACGGCCTCGCTGACAGTCGTCTTCCAGTCAACATTCTGTCCCTTGGCTGCTGTCGCGGGTAACAGCAGCAATAACAGGCAGAGCGTGTTAAGAACCAAAGTGATCATCGTATTGGATTTGTGGGTGTGTATGTTCATGGTTTCAATTGTAGGGAACTTCCAAAAGTTTATACCATCAGAGATGACGGAAGGCTATCACGATTTATTTTTCACGACAAAAAAGCTTGATGTTTCTGCGCACGGTCCGTAACAATTGGGCCGTTATTCTGATGGGAAAATTGCGGCCTAGGAGGAGCTGGAGAACTTCTTTGTATCAAGCCACTATCCTCGTTGCTGGCATCAGCTTGTTTCCCTTTCCAGGAGCCCAGGGATTCCGCGAAATAATAAATTACTTCAATGAAGTGATTGAAGGTAAAATGGGATTACACTGATCCGCGGAAGTTACCGTGAAAAATACCGCCATAATCATAACCAATTGAAATGCAGACGAATATAACTTATGGTGGCAATACATTGAGTGCGGGAAATGCGGGTAAAAATTTAAAAATTCGTTTCTTATTCCGATCAATTTGAACATTGTTAGATTTTAAAATGAGTAACAAAATGCAAAACCTTATCGTAATCCCTGCGGGAAAGATTTGCGATTACATCGACGGCAAATTCCGGAATGACACACCGGAGGAATACGTCCGCCAGAACATCGAGAAGCGGCTTGTCAATGAGCATAAGTATCCGAAAGAGCGGGTCGCAATCGAGTTCACCGTGAATTTAGGCTCTTCAAAACCCCGCGCCGATATAGTCATCTTCACCGCTGACGCGCCCGAACGCACCCAGGCACACATTAACGTCATCATTGAATGCAAAAAAGAAAGCGTTCTGCCCACCGCAAAGAAAGACGGTGTCGGTCAACTTCAATCCTACATGTCGGCCTGCCCCAACTGCGAATGGGGCATGTGGACCAATGGCAAGTACAAAGAGGTATTTCGTAAGACCGTCAATGAAAAGGGTAAAATCGAGTTCATCGACTTTAACGACATCCCTTCGGCCGACGGCCATTTGGAGGACATCGATCGCCCGAAACGCCACACCCTTAAGAATGCCGTCGAAGACAACCTGCTCTTCGTCTTCAAGACCTGCCACAATCATATCTACGTCACGGATGGATTGCAGAAGCAGCCCGCCTTCTTCGAACTGCTCAAGGTTATTTTCTGTAAGATCGAGGACGAACGGAACATCGGTAAGCCGCTGGAATTCTATTCGTCCTCCGGTGAACGCTCCAATCCCGATGGCCAGCTGACCGTCAAGAAACGTATCGCCGCCATTTTCGAGCAAGTCAAGAAAAAGCACTCGCGCATCTTCGACCGGAACGACGAAATCAAACTGAAGCCTCGTAGTCTGGCCTACATAGTCAGCGAACTCCAGAAATATTCGCTCCTCAACACGCATATCGACATCAAAGGCAAGGCGTATGAAGAACTCGTTGGCGCGAACCTGCGCGGCGACCGGGGCGAGTTCTTTACACCCCGCAATGTTATGCACATGGCCGTTGAGATGTTAGTGCCGACCGCCGATGAAAAAGTTCTCGACCCTTCGTGTGGTACCGGCGGCTTCCTTGTTATCGCCATGAACAAGGTCATTCATGCCCTAGAGGAGAGCCTGGTCAAGGAATGGGAACGGCCAAAGTCCAAATGGACGGACGACGAAAAGCGTCTCTTCCAGCAACGCATTGCCGAAATCGCTCAGTCAAACTTCTTCGGGTTCGACCTCAACCCAGACCTGGTCAAAGCCACTAAGATGAACATGGTCATGAACAACGACGGCAGCGGCAACATCTTCCAGGCTGATTCGCTTCTGCCGCCGCACGGGTGGGACGCCGATTTCCGCAAGAATTTGGCAAAAGCCCTCGACGTGAAGGAATCCGCTCTTCGCGGCTCTGACGCCATCGGCTTTTTCGATGTCATCGTCACCAACCCGCCTTTTGGCAGTAAAATCCCGATCAAGGATTCTCATATCCTTGAACAGTTCGACCTTGGCCACATCTGGGAGCGCGACAAGACGGACCGTGACCGCTGGACACTGACCAAGCGCCTGCAAGGCTCCGTTCCCCCGGAACAGCTATTCATCGAACGGTGTCTGCAATTCCTCAAGCCCGGCGGACGTATGGGCATCGTCTTGCCCGATTCCATCCTCAGTTCACCGGGGCTTGGTTACATCCGGCAATGGCTGATCGAGAAAACGCAAATCCTCGGCAGCATTGATCTGCACGAGGATACGTTTCAGCCGCGTAACGGCACCTTTACGTCTGTCTTGTTCCTTCGCAATAGGACCGAGGAGGAAATCGCCAGGCAGGAGCGGACACGTGAGATGGCCGACTACCCCATCTTCATGGCGATGGTGGACCGTGTCGGCCACGACAAGCGTGGCAATCCACTCTTCAAGCGTGACAAACAGGGCAACGAAATCCTTGTCCCCGATTTGGAAGTCATCGAGCTTGGCGAGACGGCAGCCGGCACCCGCACAGCAAAGATGGAGTCGAAGAAAAAGGTATTGGACGATCAGACGTCGCTTGTGCCGGAAGTTTTTGCAAAGTGGCGCAAGGCGGAGGGTATCGCATGGTAAATTCATCTGTCGAAGCGCTAGTGCTTACACCCGAGCCGATTGAACTTCCCGAAGAGGAATTGCGTTGGTGCAGCGTCAGCCTTCAGGAAGTCATTCAAAGGGAATCACGCCTGAAGGCGGCCGTTTTCGACATCGAAGGCCGCCACGCGAGGGAAGTTCTTGCAGCGTGTAAGTGGCCGGTGACAAGTGTGGCCGGCGACGAGGGTTTGTCGAGGGCTTTCCATTTCCCACGATTCAAAAGGGTTTGGGTCGAACACTCCGAATATCCCATCTATCAACCAGGCCAGATCAACGAGATCAATCCTAAACCATCGGGCTACCTATCACTTATCACGCAAACCAATATTGATGATCTCCGGGTGTCAAAAGGGCAGATTCTTATGACTTGCTCAGGGCGTTCCGGCAGCATTGGACGGACGACATATGTATCCGGAACTTTGCAGGGCAGAATATTCAGCCATGACCTTATCCGCATTGAATGTTTGGAACCCGATACGGGGGGCTACCTCTACGCCTTCCTGAGCACCAAGACGGGACGCGCACTTGTCAAATCGAACGAATACGGGGCGATGATCCCGCACATCGAACCAGCGCATCTTGAAACGGTTCCGGTTCCCTCCCCCCCGCTGCTCCTCAAGAAGCAAATCCACGATCTTATTATCCATTCCTATTCTTTGCGGGACGAATCAAACGACCTGCTTCAAGAAGCAGAGCGGCTTCTATGCGGCGCACTCAAACTGCCGCCGCTAAGGGAACTCCGCCCGCGCACTTTCGACAAAGACGCCGGATTGCCCAACTATACGGTGAATCTCTCCCAAGTAGCCGGACGGCTCGACGCGGGCTATCATGCCCCGATCATCGACGCAATCATGCGCTACCTCAAGAAGGAAGCGGCCGAAACCACCACGGTCGGCGACCCACGGATCACCAAGCGTGTTATTCTGCCGGGACGGTTTGCCCGCGTTTATGTGGAAGAGGGGCAAGGTATTCCCTTATTTGGAGGGAAGCAATTGCTGGAACTCGATCCAGCAAAGAAAAAGTATTTGTCACTTTCCAGACATGGAGAGCGAGTCAGAGGCGAGTTGAAACTCTTCAAGTACATGACACTTATCTCGCGGAGCGGGACAATCGGAAAGGTGGCTTTCACACCAAGCCACTGGGAAAACATGATCGCCAGCGAGGATGTGATTCGTGTGGAGCCAAGCTGTGTGGACATCGCAGGTTACCTTTATGTGTTTCTTTCCTCGGACTATGGACGTGAACTCATCAAAAGATTCACCTTTGGGTCTGCTGTGCCCCATATCGACGATTACCATGTAGCTCAAGTTTCTGTTCCTCTATTGAAAGATCCCAGTGTACAGGCCGAAATCAACCGACTGGCACTTGAAGCCAACGCTAAGCTCACCCAAGCGTATCATGCTGAGCAAAAAGCGCTAAGGATCACCAACGAAGAAGTCATTCAGAAGAAAAGGTAACAAAGCCATGCATCATACACTCGTACCTCCCGCGGCTGATGGCAGGCGTTGTTTGAAACCAGGCCCTGATAGGAAATAATTGTGGTCAGGCCTTCCAATGACACATTTACCCTTTCAGATACTCTGGTGCTGGAATATTGAGACCAGCCGCCAGGGGGTAAAACTCTGGCGGCTGTTATTCTTCAATTGGGGAAGATGCTGATTTACCCCGTAATCCAATGCCAGAATTAGGTATACCAGGGGGTGCCGCCGTCTTCCATGATGGTCTGGACCACAAACGGCATCCGATGGCCTTCTGAATCACCCACATCCATTCGTCTTGCCTGGTTATCGACCAGAATGAAATTATCCTTGTTGATGGTGGGGGGCCACCATTGCATAGGTTTCTCCGGTCGGCGTGACGAGGGCCTTGGGAGCCAGATGCTCCTCTTTTTCCAGATTCAGCAGGTTGCCAACCTTCTTTTGTAATTCTTCCAAAGACATCACGGTGCTGCCCAGTTTGGCCTGCAATGGCTTGGGGGTGCTTAATTATTTGTTCCCAACTGAACCTCTCATTTTAAACCAGTATGAAAAGGGAAGTTTCGAAAGCGGTTCATTGACTATCTGGAGGTGCTTTCCCAACAATAGACGGGGAAATTGCGTTGAAATTCCTTTCCATTCTTTTTGATTAAGGAACTCACTATGTTGCTAAAATTTCAAAAGAGACGCCAACCACTTATCGTTAAACATTCATTACATGCATGTTTTCTTCAACGATCTGTAATGACACTCAAGGGTTGGTTTTTGACTTTGCTCTTGGGAGCCGGCCTGGTTTTGCATTCTTTATTGTTACCTGTGACGGCCTTTTCTCAATCGGAAGAGGTGTACCCGGAGGGTGACCAGGAATATTTTAAAGCCCTCCTGGAACTCGAAAAAGATGAGGAGTATAAAAAGTTTCTGATGGATAGTGTTTCGTACGCGGGGGATAAGAAAGTGGAGTATATGGATTTTAAAGGTGTGAGGCCCGTTGTCGATGAAGAAGGAACCGCGCCTGCCGATGCCGGGACGGATGCCGTCCGATTCAAAAAGCAAACATACGAAGCCATGCGCAACATGGATTGGTTCAGGAAAAACAATTATCAAAATTTCATCCGGAATGTGGGTCAGAGTATTTACCCGGTGATCATTGCGAGTGACTATGAACCGGGAAAAGAGGGGGTCGGCAGTACCTATTACCTGTACCGAAGAGACCGTCCCGTCGAATCGGTCACGCCGACTTCCGTCAGGTATGAGATGGAAAAAATTCTTGCCCACATCCCGATGGGAGTCTTTATATTAATCTCCCCCTACTTTGACAATGTGGCCAATCGACCCGAGGGATGGAAAGAACCGCTGATTGAATACAAAAAACATGTGGAAACCATTAAAGGACTTTTAGGAAAAAGTGATATTGGTCAAGCCACATCGATCAGAGTCATGAAGATGCTGGATATGGTGAATGAGTATTTAGGTGACTGTATTGAAAATGGTTCCGGTGATGAGAAGTCTTATCGTGCGTTTGCTCATCAAATAATCCCTTTCGTTGCAGAGGCCATGAAATCCGCCGTGGAACTGCAGGTACAAGCGGGGTTGAGCGCCATGAGCCAATGGAAAAAAGAGTTAGGTCCGCAGGAATGGGACAAACTCCATGTGTTAATTCCCGTTGTGTGGCCCGTGGCCGTCGGGAATCCACGACGACAGATTTTTGAACATCTCATGACACCTGAACGGGCCAAAACCAACATCTTCGAGGTGCATACAGGATCCCACGATGAGGCCCGAACCACGTTAGGCAGAATCAAAGGCGATTCGGTGATGGCCGGCCTGACCTTTGACAAGAACACCCACTTCGGCATGGGCAGTTACTTGCGTTTATCCTCACCAACCGATCTCGTGCAGGGGGCCACGAAAGAAGAATTAAAGAAGTACCCTAAAACACAAGAAAATATTCTCCCTCTGAAAACACCTCACAGCGATTAGGAGAAGGGGTTTCGTTCAAATCACGATTCGGGGTCAGATTCCGGGACAAGTAGTGCAATACGATTTTTTCATTTTGGAAAAGGCTCTATAACTGGTCATGTATTTTTGGAGGCAAATAATGAAAACAGCCGCCAGGAAGAAAGTCCCTGGCGGCTGGTACTCTTTAATTGGTTGAGAGATGTATTATCCGGTAATCCAATGCCAGAATTCGACGTACCAGGGGGTGCCGCCGTCTTCCATGATCGCTTGGACAACAAACGGCATTCGGTGTCCTTCCGAGTCTCCGACATCCATCCGTCTGGCCTGTCCCTGGCTATCGACCAGGATGAAATTGTCCTTGGTGATGGTGGGGGCCACCATTGCATAGGTTTCTCCGGTAGGGGTGACGAGGGCCTTGGGTGCCAGATGCTCCTCCTTTTCCAGGTTCAGCAGGTTGCCGACCTTCCTCTGTAAGTCCTCCGACGAGATGACTGTTCCTCCCAGCTCAGCCTGCAACGGATCCGGGTTGCCGGTGGTTGCGAGCGTGATCAAGGCCTCTGAAGCTTTTCCCATGACGGTGCTTGGCAATTCATTCGCGTAGGCCGGTGCCGCCATTGCGAGTGCCAGCGCTGTCATTATAGCGAGTGTCGATTGGGTGAATGGATGTGTGACGTTCATGATTTATTCCCTCCTCTGCTGTTTAGTATTGTGGGTGTATGTGGATAGGTCCTGCTGACTTGACCTTCCTGTGCTGCCCTTGGGGCATTCCGGTTTCCTTCGTTTTCCTGGACGATGAGTGATTGATTAATGGATGGGTGTTCGATGACCGAGACGGTCCCATCGGGATGCTGTATGTGGACTCTCGCGACTTCCCGTTCTTCCCCCAGGCCGAAGAAGAGGGTCGGGGATTGATCCGACAGCAATCCGACGCTGGTGACGATTTGTTTTGTATAGGACTTCCCCCTTGTGGTTTCCAGGGTGACCTGGGTCCCCAGCGATTGCACGTTATCGGGAAGGGCTACCCCGATGCCGTTCGCGGTGGATCGGTTCAGAAAGGCCCGCAACGGCCCGTTCATATTGAGCCAGATGACGTCGGGTTTGGTGTCCCCGTTCAAATCGGCGATAATCGGGGCTTGTCCGAAATGTGCGTTGGTGAGTCCCAGCTCGTCGACATGGACAAAGGTGTTGGCCGGCGAGGATGAAACTTGAATGAACGTCTTCCCCGGCAGTTTCCAGACTTTGTGCACCGGCCATTTGATGTAGTTTTGGGCAGCCAGGATATCGAGTTGTCCGTCAAGGTTGATGTCTTCGAAGACGGTTCCCCAGGCAAATCCATAGTCCCGCAATCCATAGGCCTCCGTGACATCGGTGAAGGCAAAGTTGCCGTCGTTGCGTAACAGTACCCATTGAGACTCCAGCCGCTGACCGTCCTTGAGGTCTCCCTTGAGCAGGTATTGCGGAATGGAGGTGCCGACATTCGTGAAGAACAAATCCTGGTCGCCATCCTTATCCACGTCCCCCACCGCAAGTCCCATCCAGAATCCGTAGCCGGTGTTGGTGGCGATTGGTGTGAATGTAGAGTTTCGCTCGTTTTTGAAGATTTCGACTTCCCCGGTATTCTGGGCTACCACCAGATCCTGCCACCCATCCCCGTTCAGATCGACGAAGGCCGAGAGAAAGGTATTCTGCTTGGAGGCCGTGCCGGAGGCCTTGGTGATATCCGTAAACGTGAGGTCCCCGTTATTGAGCAGCATGACGTTGTGCTTGGCATGAGACGGGTCATTGAATGTGGCGCTTCGAAAAGTTTTCTTGTTGACGAACACGCTGACGTAGAGGTCTCCGTGGCCGTCATGATTGATGTCGGAGACGGCGATCGTGAGCGGGACGGCGTCGGGTTCGAGATGCAGCGGAATCTTTCGCTGTGTGAATGTTCCGTGATCGTTGAGATACAGAGAGATCCCGTCCTCCCGGGCGATGAGCAGGTCCGTATCCCCGTCGTGGTCCATATCGATCGAGGTGGCCCCATAGGTGGCGGTGGTACTGGACAACCCCGATCCGTGGATGACGTTCACGAGCTTGCCGTCCCGGTAGGTGAACAGAGCGTCCTCCTGTCCTTCGCCCCCTCCCACAAAGATCTCCATCGTGCCATCCTGGTCCACGTCGATGACGGCGGCCCCTGAAAACGGATGTCTGTTGTCATCCCAGTGATGTACGAAGTCTACCGTGATTTCCTGGAACGGCTGAACGGCCATGGGGTTGGCCGAGTGCGTCAATTTTTCATGGGTCGTGCAGGAGGCCGACGTGAACACCAGTAAAGCAGTCAACACGCCCCTTATCCGGAATCCGTTGAATTCTTTTTTCATGATGAGCACTCCTTAGAAATCAACCTCGGCATGGTAAGTTTTTCAGACCGTGAATTTTCTTTCCCTCAGTCCATTCAAGGGGAATATTCGTTACAGCCGCAAGCCGGTTCGACATGAACCATGGACCGACTTGAGGAGGGAACCGGAGGCAATGAATGAAGGCTTGGCGTCGGGGGATTCTTTTTGCTTTTGCTCCCTGGTAGGTCTGTGAGGCGTTCTCCCCGCGCCCTGCTGAGTTGTCTGAGAAGGCTTGCTCTTTACAGCTAAGGTGGATGGCGTGGAATGGTTGGTTGTGACATTTCAGGGTCTTCGGTACAGTAAGCCTCTACTGCGATTTCCCTGGGATACTTGGGAATAGCCTGAGGTAGGAAGGAAACGCTGATGCTGAGTCATCCGCAGAAAAATCTCGTTGTGTAATCTCTAGGAAATGATGGAGGAGGGAGTGAGTACACCAACTGAAACAATCGGATTTGTGGGGGTGGGGCGAATGGGGGCCAATATGGCTCGCCGGCTTCAGGATGTGGGATATCGGGTGACCGCGATTTTCGATGTGGAAGGCGAAAGGGCTAACAGTCTGGCCAAAGAATTAGACTGTGAGGCCGTATCCACTCCGGGTGAGGTGGCCGCCTTATCGAATACGATTTTTACCGTGGTGACCGATGACGGGGCTATGCAGGAAATTTTTTCGGAGAGTAATCCGAAGAGTCTCTTGAAGAATGCCGAGGGCCGACTATTTGTGAATTGTGCGACGCTGTCCCCTCATATCCACATGGAAATCGAACAGCATGTGGAAGCACGAGGGGGGCATTCTCTGGAGGCATGTATGGCCAGCAGCATTCCTCAGGCACGTGAAGGCACGTTATACCTTATGTGTGGAGGCAAGCCTGGAGTTTTCGAACGAGCCAAGCCTATTCTAACCACCTTGAGCGCTCAGTTACGTCTCATTGGCCCAGCCGGGCAGGCCGCCAAGGTCAAGGCCTTGGTCAATATGGTGATGAATATCAATACCGCCGGTTTGGCGGAGGGGTTAGGTCTTGGAGATGCTCTTGGGCTGGATCTGACGATGTTGCGGGAAGTCTTTAGCCAAACCGGAGCCGCGTCAAGAGTGTTGGAAACCGACGGAGCCGATATGCAACATCGTGAGCACGAGTGTTATTTTTCCGTGGAACATGCCGCGAAGGATTCAGGTATTGCTCTGGCGCTGGCCGAGGCCGAACATCTGACCCTGCCTCTGGCCAAGGCGACCTGGGAGCAATATCAGCTGTTGGTGAAGTTGGGGAAAGGTGACCTCGATAAATCCGGCATTGCCGAACTGACCTTTAAAGACCGTCTTCCTGCCGATTAATCTGAAGGGTCCGCCTTCCCCCCGACCTGTGCTTACCCCATGAGACTTTTTCCGAAATCCATGGTTTGTTGGACGACTTGATCGACCGCTTTTAAGGCCTTTCCAACTTTCTTTCCAACAGTTTTTCCGGCCTTCTTAGCCACACGGCGAACGTTACTTGTCGCTTTCCGGGTTTTCTGTTTGACCGTTTTCTTGGCCGAAGCAGTCTTTTTCGTCCCTTTCTTTTTTAATTGGCTTGCGGTTTTCTTCACCCGCGAAGAAACCGTGGATGCTTTTTTGGCCACCTTTTTCTTGGTTCGAGAGGCGGCACCTTTGGCGCGTGTGGTGGCACGCTTGGCTTTCTTGACTCCGGTTTTGGCGGCCTTTTTGGTTCGCTTGGCCGCAGTGGCGGATTTTTTCTTAACGGTCGCTTTGGCCTGTGAGGCTTTTCGAGCGACTTTTTTGACGGTTTTTTTTGCTGCCATGGGGTTCTCCTTGCAACTGGTTAATAAACAAATCGTATTAAAGAATACTCTGGATATCTGTTAAGGGCAACAATAAAAAAGAGATCACGGCCGGTTGGAGGCGGGTTGGTCAGGTGACGGATTTGAAGGCGTGCCCTCATCAAGAACAAGAAGAGTGGTGAGGAGAAACCACAGGTTGAGCATGATCGTCATGAGTCGAGGTGCCTGAATTTTCCACTATTAGGAATGGAATGAGTATAATGAGAATACGGGAAATGGAACAATGGGAAGCTTTCGGCAGAACATTTTTCTTTTACTCATATTTATGGGAATCATGATCGGGTGCGCACAAGTTTCTTCATCCCCGTTTGGCAACACTCTGGAAGCGCAGATTGCCTCGCAAATACTTTTTACCCAGGTGGCTCAGGATCCTCAGACTTTTATTGGGAAAACGTTGAAAGTTGGCGGTGAAGTCCTTTCCGCCAAACGGTTATCTGACCGGACAGAGATCATGATGCTTCAGATTCCCTTGAATGAGGATTCCGTGCCGGTTTCGGAACGCACGAGGTCCTTGGGACGGTTTGTCGCGACTCAGGAGGCATTTCTTGATCCGGCGACGGTCCCTTCCGGGACACGTCTGACCATTATTGGCGAAATCACCGGACAGACAACTGTTCGCGTCGATGAAGAGGACCAGACTTATCCGGTTTTGGCTATCAAAGCGTTGCACGTCTGGCCGGTCGTACCAGCCGGGTATTATTCCTATGCGCGGTATCCTTGGCGACCCGGTCCATTCTGGGGTTCGTATTGGGGGCCTGGTCCCTATTGGAGTCCGTATTGGTCTTTTCCGCGATCGTCCTATTGGTATGGCCGACGGCATTCGGGCATGCGTCGTGGACGCCGTTAGTGTATTGGGTATTGCCCCAAAATTGACATGACGCGTCAATACGTTGCAGAGTAGCACTATCTCCCCCATCAAATTCCCCCTCTGGGTTTTTTATCTTTTTTCAAGGAGGTTTGTTATGAAACGGTCCGTAGCAGGATTGCTGGCAGTGCTGTTTGTATGTGGCTTGGCTGGAATCTCGACGGCAGGGATGATGGATAGTCTCAAAGGCAAAGCCGAAGAAGCCAAAGACCATGCACACGAAACGATGGAGAATAAAGAGGCCGAGGCAGGCAAATCGATCGAAGCTCAAGAGGCCACAAAGGAAGAAGGTGGCAGCATGGTGGATCAGGTCAAGGAAGGGGCCAAGGAAAAGACCAACGAAATGATAGACAATGTTGGTAAATAAGATCTATTCCTAAATCTTTTTTCCAGGTATTTGCCAGCTAACAGGTATTGAGCCCTATCCAGCCGGAACACGGCCTGTCAGGAGAGGTCCTCTTCCGGCAGGCCGTTTTTTATTCTCCCGGGTCCTTTTGGCTATTCATCACTTTGGCGAATGGTAAGTCGTATTTCCCACGGTTTAGTTAGGGTGATGGTCTTCATAAGAAGAGTAATCTACAGAACGAGAGATGTGGATGCTGTCACAACCGGGATGTAACGAAAATATGTAACGAAAGATTTCATTCCATCTGTAACAAAATCCTAAGGAGGGGGACTTCACCCTATCGGATGCGTTTACAGAGTTTCCAGGTTGCCACGCACTTTTGAAATCTGTTGGCAATAGAGATCAGATAGCCGGTAGATCTTTAGGAGAGAACTTGCTTTTGAGTAGGTTGCATATATCCCATTCGGTAACCAGGAAAACTTTTGCCATAGTTCTGTCTTTCCGCCGCTTGAGAGTCGTAAGGCAGGAACTTATTTCCTGCCAGGATGGGGCAGATCTTCAGGAAAGATTGAACCATCACCAATCTTTCGAAATATTTCTTTTTCTTTCTCCATCCCCTTGGATCTTCCCTCACCATTCAAACATCTTTCTCACCTTTTCTTATTTCCCTCGGCCTCGTTCCCAAATGGGCTCATATCCGGACCCTGTGCGGGCCTAAAAATCCATAAGGGACGAGGGAAATCTTTGTGCCGACTCCTCTCTCCAAACAGAAACTGTGCTCTTTTTAAATCATACAAGGAGAAAAGGTATGCGCGTATTTGCCTCCCTGTTGTTGTTCGTGGTCATGCAGCTTGGTGTGTCTGGGGTGACGTGGGCCGCCGATGCCCCCGTTTTTGGCACTTTTGCTCTTTTTGAAGTGAATAAAGGCTGGGGGAAATTGTCGGGTGAAGACAGGGAAAAAAGCGGGCAGGAAGCCAAAGCCCTGTTGGAATCATTTAAAAATCAGGTAACTGTGGACGCCTATTGGACCTATGGTTTGACGACGAAATCCCATTTTATGCTTCGTCTGCATTCAACCGATCTTTCGGCTAATCAGCAATTACTGACGCAGCTTCGGGGTACCGGCCTTGGCCGGCATTTGGACTTGGAATATACCATCAGTGGTGTGACCAAAGGCCTGAATTATGCACCGGGCTTTCCGGATTTGCTGGAAAAGTTGAAAGCCGGGAAATATGAAGGAGACCCTCCGCAGTACGCCATTATGATTCCCATTCGGAAAAATGCCCAATGGTGGAACCTGTCAAAGGAAGACCGTGTGGCGATGCTGAAAGAACACACGCTGCCAACTTTGGATTATCTAAAAACCATAAAGCGGAAATTGTATCATTCAACCGGACTTTCCGATGTGGATTTCCTGACCATTTTTGAAACCAACAATTTGGTGGCGTTCAATGATTTGGTCATTGCCTTGCGGATGGTGCGGGAGGATACCTTTAACGTTCAGCTTGGAGAGCCGACAATCATTGGCACGATAAAAAGCTGGAACGAGATTGTCGATCTTCTCGTGAAATAGATGCGTTCTTCAGGCTATTCAAGGGGTTGCTCATTGTCTCGCGGGAAAATGTCTACATCTTCCAATAGGGGTTTGACAATGCTGGAAATTCGGAGCAGTGTATTGGCATCTCTCCCGGTGTGTGTTCTTCACAATTTCATCAGTAGTTTTTAAAAGGAGGTCGTTCCATGAAACGCGTAATGCTTTCGTGCGTTGCGGTCATGTTTCTATTCGGGATCAGTTCAGGGGCGTTTGCGGCCGGTATGGGAGAAGCGATGAAGGGGGAGGCCGAAACAATGAAGGAAGAAGGCATGAAAAAGGCGGATGAAGCCATGGGGGACATGAAGGATAAAGGAGAAGAAATGTCCTCCAAAGGTAAAGACATGCCGGATAAAATCGATGCCCAAGGAAAAGAAAAAAAGGGAAAGGCTAAGAAAAAAGAGATGAAGAAATAGCCGGTTTCCAGTGTATGAAACGGCTGCTCAAAGAGCCGATTGCGGAGTCATCCGCAGTCGGCTCTTTGTTTTAGGGGGGAATGGTCGAAGGAGGCATTCATTCTGGCCTACCTGATCTGGTTGGGAATGAGCTGACGGCCTCGACCGTCTTCTGATATCGTCTGGTCTACCCCGGAGACGTATGGAATACCGAGATGTTGACATGGATGGGTTAACCGGCCTCAATCAATATAAAGCCCTGCTTGAAGTCTCCGAGTCGATTGTCACCCATCGCGATCTGACCGACCTTCTTCGTGACCTGGCTCAACAACTTCCTCGCATTGTGCCGTTTAACATTGTCGGCTTGGTTTTATACATTCCGGAACGGCATCTCATGCAGGATCATGTGATCCAGAGCAATGTTCCTTCCGATATCCAGGGGGGGAAAACGTTTTCGGTGGATGCCCATCCGGCGGGAATGGTTTGGCAAACTCAACAACCTTTGATTATTCCGGACCTCAAGCAGGAGTCACGCTTTCCCGAATCGAGTGCGCTGATGAAGGAGGACGGCATTCAATCCCTGTGTGTGGTACCCCTGACGACGGCGTTGCGCCGGTTGGGAGCCCTGGTCTTCGCCAGTCAAAAGGTGGGCATGTATGACAACCTGGGTTTGGAATTTTTCCAACAGGCTGCCAGGCTCATTGCGGTGGGGGTGGACAATGTGATCCATCAATGCGAGCTGACCCATGAGCGGGACCGCTTGAAGCTTCTTCTGGACGTGAATAATACGGTGGTTTCGACCCTGGATCTTCGAACGCTGATTGAAAAAATCAGCGAGTGTCTTAGAAAGAGTTTGAAGCACGACTATACCAGCCTCGTTTTGTACGACCCGAAATCCGAGCGGATGCGTACACATATTCTGGATTTTCCCGGCGGGAAGGGGTTTATCCAGGAAGGCCTTGAAACCGAAATGGATGATACCCCGGCGGGCAAGGCCTATCGCGCCGGCAAACCCGTTGTGGCTAATCTGACCCAATTACAGGAGTATCAATCGGATTTTATTCGCCTGTTGCGTCAGGAAGGTATTCATTCCGTGTGTGCGGTCCCGCTGTCTTCTCCTCAACGGTTATTGGGAACTTTAAATGTGGGCAGCCGGCAGGAACAGGGATTTCCGAATGATGAAGTGGCTCTGATTTCCCAAGTGGCCAATCAAATCGCGTTGGCCGTTGATAATGCCCTGTCCTTCAAGAAGATAACCGACTTAAAAGATCGTCTTACCGAAGAAAAACTGTATTTGGAAGAGGAAATTCGAACAGACCAACATGTGAAAGATATTCTGGGGGAAAGTCCGGCCCTCAATGAGGTATTGGGTCAGTTGAAAATTGTGGCTCCAACCGACTCAACCGTGCTTATCCAGGGTGAGACGGGCACAGGGAAGGAGTTGATGGCCCGGGCACTCCACGATCTCAGTGGCCGGAAGGGTCATACCTTTGTGAAATTGAATTGCGCCGCAATTCCTACAGGTCTACTGGAAAGTGAGTTATTCGGTCATGAACGAGGAGCATTCACTGGAGCTATTGCCCAAAAAGTGGGCAGATTTGAGTTGGCCAATCACGGGACCATTTTTCTGGATGAAATCGGTGAAATCCCGCTGGAGCTTCAATCAAAATTGTTGAGGGTTCTGCAGGAGAAGGAGTTTGAACGTCTTGGAAGTACCCGTACCATCCGGGTGGATGTTCGTCTGGTGGCGGCCACCAACCGGGATTTGCTTAAGATGGTGGAAGCCAATCAATTTCGCGGCGATTTGTATTACCGATTGAATGTGTTTCCCATTACGGTCCCTCCGTTGCGGGAACGGGCGGAAGATATTCCCCTGCTTGTGCGATACTTTGCCCAACAATATGCCAGGAAAATGAATAAAACGATCGAAACCATTCCCAAGAATACGATGGATGTTTTGTGCCAATATCCCTGGCCTGGTAATGTCCGGGAACTTGAAAATCTGGTTGAACGGTCCGTCATTCTTTCTCAGGGAACCCAATTGACCGTACCGCTGGCCGAACTCCAAATGAGAGTGAAACAGGGGGGTATCCCCGGTAAGACCCTTGAGGCCAATGAGCGTGAGCATATCCTCAAGATTCTTGGAGAGACCAACTGGGTGATTAGTGGAGCTCAGGGGGCGGCGGCCAGGCTTGGGATGAAACGGACGACCCTGCAATCTAAGATGAAAAAACTCAGGATTCTCCGCCCCGAGTAGTGCCGAAAAACCGGCCCCTGCCGAGACGTCGGCAGCCGCTGTCGGCAGTGTGTGTTCTTCCCGTACTTCCCCCGACAAAAAACTCCTTTCTATGATGAGGTTAGTCAGCCTGCGCCCGCAGTTTTTGATTGGGTATCTGTCTTGCTTTGGCAGATACAAGTGAAAAAGGTCGTGCTTTGGAAGGATTCAGAAGAACACGCCATCTGAAAGGAAGGGGCGATGATCAAAACAGGACTCTTCAGCCTTGTCATATTTGTGATGATCGGTAGTCTTGTGGACTTTGCCGAATCGGGTCATTCAAGTGCTCAAAATGATCATTCATTACTTGACGCCGTTCATCGAAATGATGTGCCGGCTATCCAACGTTTATTGAAAAAGGGTGTCGCCGTGGATTCCCAGGATTCCCTGGGGCGTACGCCATTACTGATGGCCGTCGACAAGAACTATGTTGAAGCAGGAAGATTACTGATTGAAGCTGGGGCAAATGTGAATGTGCAGGATCATCAACAGGATAGTCCCTTCCTCCTGGCAGGAGCCCGAGGAAACCTGGAACTCTTAACGTCGACGTTGAAGGCCAATCCCGATTTTAGCCTGTACAACCGGTTTGGAGGAACGGCGTTAATTCCGGCAGCGGAACGAGGTCATGTGGAGGTCGTCAAGGTACTTCTCGGCACAGATGTGGATGTGAATCATGTGAACCGGCTAGGATGGACGGCTTTGTTAGAGGCCATTATTCTCGGTCAGGGGGGAGTTAACCACCAGGAGATCGTCAAAGCACTGATTGCGGCGGGAGCCAACGTCAATCTGGCCGATGGAGACGGGGTGACCCCTCTTCAGCATGCAAGGAAAAAAGGATTCAAAGAAATTGTGGCCCTGCTTGAGGCGGCCGGGGCTCGGTAAATCCCGACTGTTTTTCAAGTGCACACGGTTTAAGGCAAAAGAGGACAAAGACGGATGGATGACACAGAGAAAAATTACTATTTGTTAATCAAGGAGGTAATCATGCAGGAGAACAAAGGAATGCTTTCAAGCCGGAAATCCAAAAGACTGAGATTGATCCTATTCGCCGTCAGCCTTTTAGGTTTTTCTTATGGGAATGTGATGGCAGCCGAATTGCCTCGTGAAGCGGTACTCCCCGTGGGTCTTGCCGTGAAAGCTGCGCAAGCGGGGATAGAAAAGTGTACCGTCGATGGGTATCGAGTCAGTGTGGCCGTGGTGGATCGGGCGGGTGTTTTACGGGCTTTGATTCGAGAAGATGGCGCTGGTCCACATACGGTGGATAGTAGTCGGAAAAAGGCCTATACCGCGGCAAGTTTGAAAAGGCCTACGGGAGAGTTGGCTGAATTGGCGACCAAGATGCCGGTGGTACAAGGGTTACGGGATATGAATGAGAACATTCTCATCCTGGGGGGCGGACTTCCCATTGAAATAGGTGGTGAAGTGGTGGGAGGAATCGGTGTTGGCGGGGCTCCAGGTGGCCATTTGGATGCGGCTTGCGCCCAAGCCGGCCTGGAGAGTATTGGAGCCTCGCAAAAAGTTCCTCAAAAAGATTGAGGTGGACAAATAGCCCGTACTTACCCGCAGATTTTTCCCCAAGGGAAATTCTGCGGGTATGCGTGGCGTGGATGATGAATGTCCGAGGCTGGTATCTTCCTTCGGCTTCTTTTTGCCAGGGTTCCATTAAATGGTAAAAATCCCCTCATAACATTCTTCCACCTTTTTCATTCTCATTGACAACCTCCCTTTCTTGAGATTGTTGATCCTCGCATTTGTGTGTTCCGATCTATTTTGCGTTTTCCTGGTGTAAGCCTTGACCACAGTCAGACGAAATGCCCATCGGTGGGGGAAGAATTGTCCACTTCTCCATGCCAGGCGGCATCTTTAAGATAAGGGGGTGCATTCGGGTTATCTTTGATCGATCCAGTGTCGACATGTTCGTGCAGATTATCTTCAGCGAAGAGGTGAGGGAAGTATAGAAAATGGTGTCCGTGGCAGGAAGTGGTCTAGGCTGGAAATTCCCGACAAACACAGGAGACCGGATATATGCTCCGTATGGTGATATTAGACATCGATGGAACGTTAATGGACACGAATTATCTCCATGTTGAGGCCTGGGCTCGTGCCTTACAGGCCGTGAATTACCGGATCCCCCGGTCGACCATTCATCGACAGATTGGCAAAGGTGGGGATCTCATGCTTGAGGACCTGGGGATCGATAAGGATGTGTCTGCTCAGGCCAATGATCTGCATAGTGAGTTTTATGCGCAGACCCAGCACCATGGGTATCCATTACCCGGAGCAAAAGAATTAATCCGGAGAATTCATTCAAACTGCATCGCCGTCTGGCTCGCCACGAGTGCAAAATCTGAGGAGTTGGATCACCATATCCAGGCCCTGGACGCGAAAGATAAATTTGCCGGGATTGTGTCATCTGAAGATGTCAATGAAGCGAAGCCCGCACCCGATGTGTTTCAGGAAACTCTGCGTCGATCCGGCATTGCTCCGGAGGACAGCATTGTCGTGGGTGATACCATTTGGGACATTCAAGCGGCCCAGAGTTGTGGACTTCAAACGATTGCGGTGTTGACGGGAGGGGCCTTTAGCCGCCAGGAATTCCGTGAGGCTGGAGCCGTGGCTGTCCATGTCGATTGCATCGATCTGCTCGGCTCCGGATTCCCGGCATCCTTTGATTTCGTATGTGAGGAAGGATAAGAGTAAAGCGACCGGTCAACGACGGGTGATGATTCGATAGATCCAGAGAAACAGGATAGCCCCGATGACGGCCATCACAAATCCAACAGGATCGTCCTGGCGATCCAGGCCTAACATCCGGCCCAACATGCCGCCGAAGAGCGATCCAATCATCCCAATGGCGACGGTTGCCCAAAATCCGCCGGGGTCTTTCCCCGGCATGATCAGCTTCCCCACTATTCCTACGATTAACCCAAAAACAATCCACGCAACAACAGTCATTCCGACCACTCCTATGTGATGCCCGGCTCCCCTGGTGTTCCCGTCGCGGGTTTGACTAACAGGCCGCTTCCCGCCTGATAGTTGTCACGATAGATCTGAAATACCGCCACGGCGATCCCGAGCAGGATCGGCCCAAGAAACAACCCGATAAATCCGAAATAGGCGAGCCCCCCCAAGGTAGCGAAAAAGAGAAACAGAACCGGTAAATCGGCTTCCGTTCCGACCAGCAGAGGTTGAAGGAAATTATCCATCAGCCCGACTAATCCGACTCCCACAACGATCATGACCACCCCTTTCCAAAGCGGAGCGGTCAAAAAGAGATACACCGCCACCGGCCCCCAGACCAGGGCCGTCCCGCCGATCGGCAGGAGAGAAAATAATGCGCTTATGGCACCGAGAAAGACGGGGAATGGAACGCCCAGCGCCCCATAGGCAAGACCTGCCACAAATCCCTGGGCCAGAGCGGTGAACAGCGTGCCTCGAACGACGGCCACCACGACATGGTCAAGTCGCGCAAAAATCAGGGCTTTGTAACTCTCTTCGATAGGAAGAGCCTCGTAGAATGCGCGATAGAGCCGATGTCCATCCCGAAAGAAAAAAAACAGGGTAAAGAGGATGAGAAAAAAGTCCGTCACCAGAGAAATGGTGTTTTTGGCTAAGCCTCCAAAGCTGCTCAACACAACCCCGCTCACGGCTTTACTGCCTTCAATAAGGGAGTCCTGGAGATCGCCATAGGCCAGAATGAATCGTCCCAGCAGCGGTTGGGAAAGATGGCCGATGAACGGTAAACGGCCAACCTGTTCAGGCAGACGGTGGAGGCCGTCAGACTCCACCCACGCGGCGGCATCCTGGTAAGCATGCATCGTTTCCGTAAAAACCAGAAACAGCAGATAGGCAAAGGGTAATACGACCACCAACATCACGCCCAAGGTGCTGAGTGCTGCAGAGATTGTGGTCCGCCCACGAAGGGTTTGTGTCAGGCGCTCATACCCAGGATAGAAGAGCCGTACCAAAATCAGAGCCCATAAAATCGGAGTAAAAAATGGCGCAAAGATCAGGGCCAATTGGTACAACAATAGGCAACAGAGAATCAAAAACGTGACTGAAAGAATTTGGGGTGACATGTAAATGGATGTGGTCAGCCTAATAAATGATGACTGAAAATCACCGAGGCGGTTGGCGAAGGTGGAAGAACAATTGTTGACTTCTGTTCACCGAAGATGAGGCCACCATTCGGTTGTTAGCCTCTGGGATTGTGTATGTGTAAGGAGGTCATCGGAGTGACTTCCTGGACAAATGTTTTTAATTTTTCAGGTAATGTTCACTGTAGATGACCATGAAGAAACTTTAAAATATACAAAAGGTCTCAGCGATCGTGACTAATGTCTTATTCGCGTGTGCCAAGCTCCTTTTCTTCATTTATCCACATTAAAATATTCATACACGTATCCTCATCTCGTTATGAGTAAAATGCATCTCCAGAATTCAAATGATTGGAGTCTGGGCCATGGGTTTCGCAGCATCTCTTTTTTCATGAGGGATCAAAGCGGGGAGAGGAAAATTTGATGGTAGGAGATAGGAATGAGGGAATATGAAATCTCCGTGATGACTATTCGGCATCTGCCGATATTTCGGCAAAGTTTCCAATCCATTTCACAGACAAGCTCTCCTTGGATGGAAGAAACATTCCCATTTCGTCGAAATAACGGAGGGTTGGGAAAAAATTGAAGTATGCGGCTAAAAGGAATGATTATTGCGAAAACTCACATGTTAGAGAAACTTTGGAGATTCCTGATTCAATGAGTTTCGAGAAGACAGTCGTCACTATTCTGGAAGGGGTATAGTTATGAAGGCACAATATCTAGGACATGTGGTGTTTTATGTCAAAAACCTTTCTCAGTCTTTGGCTTTCTACCGCGATGTGGTGGGATTTCAGGAAGTCGGACGGATTTTTAGCGGAAAAGCCGCGGCTCTCACTTCCGGCCGGACTCATCACGAACTTCTATTAATTGAAGTTGGCGATGTTCCAGGACCGTCTTCAGGAAGGCGGCGTGGTCTTTATCACATCGGTATTAAAGTCGGAGATAGTCTTGGTGAACTTCGCGCGGCTAAGCAAGACCTTGAACTGGCCGGCATTGCCGTTTCGGGCATGAGTGACCATACCGTCAGTCAGAGTCTCTATCTCCATGACCCTGACGGGAATGAAGTGGAATTGTACGTGGATGATCCGGCAGTTGATTGGAAGCGCGATCCCCAAGCGGTCTTGGCTCCGATCAAACCGTTAATTTTGTAATCAGAATATTATTGGGTGGTGATTGAGAGGGAATATTTCGAAAAAATTATGGGTGATTGAGAATCCTGAAAATCTCAATCATGAGCGTCCATGGAAAGTTTGAATACAAGGAGATTGATATGGCAACGACCCAACCAACCGAAGGCCCTTCACCGGCATTGTTTTTTCAAACGGTCAATGGGCATATGCGGACGGCCGCACTGAAAACCGCCATTGAACTGGAATTGTTTACCGCTCTTGCTGAAGGGCATTGCACCCCCAAAGCTTTGGCCCGACGATGCGGTGGGGCCGAGCGGGGGATGCGAATGTTGGGGGATTATCTGACTGTTGGGGGTTTTCTGACTAAATCCGGGGATGAGTATCAGTTGACTTCAGATTCCCAAATATTTTTGACCAAGACCTCGGCTACCTATTTAGGGCCAACGCTGGACTTTATGTTGTCCTTTCCCCTTGTGGAGGGATTCAAGCAGCTCACCGGCGCCGTTCGGAAAGGAGGAACCGTGGTCGGCGAGAAAGGCACGTTGGCACCGGAACATCCGGATTGGGTCACCTTTGCTCGTTCAATGGTTCCGCTCATGAAGGGACCGGCATTGTGGATGGCCGACTGGGTCCAACGGGAGGCGTCGCATACCCGAAAGGTATTGGATGTGGCGGCGGGTCACGGAATATTCGGAATTGAAATCGGCAAAAAACTTCCCCAAGCCCAGATTACCGCTCAGGATTGGCCCAATGTGCTGACTGTGGCCAGGAACAATGCCCGGGCGGCTGGAATCGCCGATCGATTTCATGAATTACCGGGAAGTGCTTTCGACGTGGAATTGGGGGAGGATTATGATCTGATTCTGCTGACAAATTTTCTGCATCATTTTGATGTGTCCACCTGCGAAACGTTTTTGAAAAAGGTGCATAGTGCCCTCAACCCTGGTGGATATGTGATGACCCTTGAATTTATTCCCAATGAAGACCGGATTTCTCCGGCGCCGATGGCGGAATTCTGTCTGATTATGTTAGCGACCACGCCTGCCGGCGATGCCTACATATTGAGTGAATATGACCGCATGTTCCGGCAGGCCGGGTTCGGGGACAGCCTCATGCAGGATATCCCTGCCTCAAATGAGCGAGTCATTATTACCAAGAAGCAATAGAATAGAAAGGAGGAATCGTCATGTCCGTTCAAGTCTATGGAGTCAATCATGTGGCTATTGAGGTGGATAATGCCCAGAAGGCCGTCGAGTTCTACACTGATGTCTTCAACCTGGAGATGTTGCGAGGGGGGGAGGGAGCAGCCTGGTGCAAGCTGGGAGAACACCAATTTCTCGCGATTTTTGAAGTGGAAACCCTTCATCCGGATCGCACGAAACATTTTGGCATCATGGTTCGGGATGAAGCCCAGATTGCCGAAGTCAGGAAAAAGATCACGAAAAAATATGGACTGGACGTGCATCCTGACTTCCGGTGTGATTTTCGGGATCCCTGGGGCAACCGGATTCAAGTCGGGGACCTTCAGGATGAATCGCTGGTCTGGCTCCTGCCTTACCGGGAGGTTCAGGACATGGGGATCACATTTTCCTCACCATCCACGGTGTCTTCATAACATGTAACCAGGAGAAAGCCATGGTTGTACGCGCGCAATTTCCCGACGAACAATCGGGAGACGGGTCCTATCAGCGTCAGGACGATATCTTCCGAGATTGGGTGACGGAAGATGGAAGTTCCGGGTATCCAGCTGAGGCGGGCCGCTATCATTTGTATGTCTCGTTGGCCTGCCCCTGGGCCCATCGTACGATTATTCTTCGAAAGCTGAAGCGGTTGGAATCCGTTATTGGCATGACCGTGGTGGACCCGATTAGAGATGAGAAGGGGTGGGCCTTTCGGCCAGGTCCCGGTCATTCTCCTGATCCCGTTAACGGATTCACATTCCTGAGTGAAGCCTATGCCGAAATGGATCCTGGTTACCGAGGGCGTGTGACCGTCCCGGTATTATGGGATTGCCGGACCGGCCGCCTAGTCAGTAATTCCGACGATGACATCATGAGAATGTTCAATAGCGCCTTCAACCGGTTCACCGACAGCCGGAAAGACTTCTATCCGCAAGACCTTCGGGATGAGATTGATCGGCTGAACGACGATATCTATGAGCGAGTGAATAACGGGGTGTACCGAGCAGGCTTTGCCACGTCCCAGAAATCCTATGAATCAGCGGTGCGTCGTCTGTTTGAAGCACTCGATGAGTTGGACGATCGTTTATCCCGTCAACGCTTCCTGTTTGGTGACCGGATCGTAGCAACCGATTGGCGGTTGTTTGTGACCTTGATTCGCTTTGATGCCGTCTATCATGGACACTTTAAATGTAATCTCCGCCGCATTGTGGATTATCCTAACGTATACGGGTATGTGAAAGATCTGTATCAGCATGACGGCGTGTCAACAACCGTTAATTTCGATCATATCAAACGTCACTATTATATCACCCATGATGATATTAATCCGACGGGGATCGTGCCCTTGGGGCCGGTTCAGGATTTCACGACACCACATGGAAGAGAAAATATCGGATAGGAGAAGTTATCAGGTTCTGTTCTTCTCATAGCCAAGCAAAATCCTCACACACCCACGCCTTTCATGAGGTCTGCCTGTGGTGTCCCTCTTAAGAAGAGATGGTCGTTCCGAGTGCCAACTTGATTTATGAATCCCTGAGGCTCCCTCCGATTAGAAAACTCAGGGGGTAATTGAGAGAAAGATCGTACTTTGGTTCCGTCGGAGCAATATCAAAATTTTCTCGTCAGCCTTTAGGGCTCTGGTGAGCCGTTGAAAGTCCTCCACTGAGGTTACAGGTTTACGATTGATCTCAAGGAGAATGTCACCTTCCCGGATCCCGGCCCGATGCGCGGGACTCTGAGGAGTCACCTTCGTGACATGTACTCCCTTTTCTCCAAGTGGTGCCGATTCGACGATGATACCGGTTAACGCATGCTTTTCTCCCGCTTCTCCTGTGGAGGAAAAGGCGCTGATATCCTTTGGCATTTCGGCAATGGTCACCTGGAGTTCATGCCCATCTCCGTCTCGAAGAATTCTTATTTTCACCGGGGCATTGGGTAAACTTTCCGCTACCAGCGATCGAAGATGACGAGTGTCGGTGACTTCGTGGGAATTATATTCGCGAATAATATCTCCTCGTTTGAGACCGCCTTCTTCCGCCGGGCTCTCCTTCACCACCTCACTGATTAAGGCCCCCCGCGTATCGGGAGCTTGAAATTGTGTCTGCAGGTCGGGTGTGAGATCTTGAATCGAGACTCCAAGCCATCCCCGGACAACTTTTCCATGTTCAATAAGGCTGGACTGTATGGCCTTGGCCATGTTGCTGGGGATGGCAAATCCTATTCCCATATATCCCCCGGACCGGCTGAAGATTGCCGTGTTGATGCCCACCAGTTCACCTTTGAGATTTATTAAGGCCCCACCCGAATTCCCGGGATTAATGGCTGCATCCGTTTGAATGAAGTCTTCATAATCCACAATACCGACATTGGCGCGACCCACGGCACTGACAATGCCCATGGTGACCGTTTGGGTCAGCCCGAACGGGTTGCCGATGGCCATGACCATTTCACCGACCTGCAGATCTCGCGAATCGCCCCAGGATAAAGCCGGCAGTCCCTCCGCCTCGATTTTGAGCAGGGCCAGATCGGTTTTCGGATCTGTTCCAATCACCTTGGCCGTAAAATTGCGTTTGTCCGATAGCGTAACTTGAATGTCCTCACCGTTTTCCACGACATGATTGTTCGTAATAATATAGCCGTCCTGGCTCACGATCACGCCAGATCCGGTTCCTTGTTGACGCGGGGAATCCTTGGGGTGAAATCTTTTTTCGAATTCATCTCCAAAGAATCTTCGAAAAAACGGGTCGTCAAAAAATGGAGACTGCCATGACGGTCCATCTTTCGTGAAGACCGTGGTCGATATATTGACCACGGCCGGTTGGGCGTGTTTGGCCGCCTGAATGAGTGTGGAATTTTGAAGGATAAGATCCCCTTGATCCGTCAGCGTATTGCGGGTGAGGACAGGGGTAGCCGTAAATTTTGGAGCATCTGAATTCTTGAAGTCTGTTGGTTGGGGAATGTGTTGAGACAAAAATGGAGTGCCGGCCAGACTCAATCCTAAAAACATTCCGGCCAACAATAGTCCAATGCCGCTCAGGATCAAGGCGACCCTCCGGCGTCGATACTGTCCGGCAGTGGGTTGACTGTTATTCATCATGAGACCTCCGCAATGTCATTAATGCGGGCAAGGAGCCTCAGTGCTCATGGCCGAAATTGATGGGCCTGTATACGACAAACGGGTACTGAGGAGCCGAGTTGATCGATCCTCTCTCACCAGGAGGAGCAATCTCATTCAGAAATTCTTCCCGGATTGGGTTATGGGAATGTTCCTCACAGGTGATTGGGCATGAGGATCTTTTTCCATTGTGATCCTGAGAATGCCATTTTTAAATTTGGCTTCCACGGTCTGTTGGTTCACATCCGTCGGAAGGGACAGCACACGTTGAAATGAACCGTAGGAACGTTCCACTCGGTGGTAGTGGCGGTTCGTATCTTCCTGTTCATAACGTTTTTCACCGCGGATGGTCAGCGTCCCGTCCGCGAGTGTGAGATGCATATCTTTTTCCTCAACTCCCGGGACCTCTACGGTCACGGTATAGTGTGTTGAGTTTTCTTCTATGTCCAGATGGGGAGAAAGCATACCTCTCCAGAGGCTGCCTTCTTCCTTCCCAAGCCCAGTCCAGGGCAGTCCTTGAAACGCCTGATTAAACAGGTTGTCGATTTCACGATGTAACCGTCCAAGCGGATGATCCGTGGATGGAAGCCCATTCTGGCGCCGTCCGGACGGAGAATGTTCCTCTTCTTTTTTAAACCAATTCCACGGAGTGAGAAGATTTTTCAATTCCATGATTCAGATCCTCCTTTCTCCATATTTTCAATCACGTAGAGTTTACGAGTGAACGGCATTCGTTGATCGGTTGCTCCGGTTACCTTCATTTTTCTTTCTTTTCTATAAGACACAATATGTGTTCTTAAAAGATGAGGTAAATCAAATATTGAAAATGTCAAGGGTTTGGGTTTGACGTGCTTCTTGCAGATATTCACCTGAAACGCTGGGACCGGTTTTCCGCCTTCCACGAGACCCCTCTTGACTTTTTTTTAACTCAGATTATTAAAAAAATATCAGTAAGCTGGGCTCATTGAAAAATTCTTAAACCCTGAAGGGAGGTGAATGTTATGGGTGAAATTGTTGAAGGTGCGATAGCTCTTATGGGGTTAATCACGGCGCTTATGGTTGCCCTCACAACTCTCCTGTCGGGAGAAGGGGGCAATGCGGGGAAAGGCGATACGTCTTATCATTATCCCCGTACCATTCGCCCAAGTGGGGGACGGATGACTGCCTAACCCGTGTGTATGCACACATTACAAAGACCGTTGTGAAAAACTTTCTCCTGTTCTTGCTTTCACTAAGAAGGAAAGGAGGAATTCTCATGAAAAGACTGTCGGTTGTGACAATGGTATTTACTAGCCTGTTCTTGATTTGTTCATTGGCATTAGGTAATCCAAGCCTTCTTCCGCGGCATCCGGGTTATCCCATGGCCGATTCCAAGGATCCGGTTTTGGGTGTGCCGACTGCCAATGATCCTGGAGAACAGGCTCCCAGTCCTAAAGAGGCCTTGAAACAGGCTGCTCAGTTTCATGATGCACATGCCATGAATCCCATGAAGGAGAATCGCCCCAATGTTGTACACGACTTTAATGGGTCTGCCGGTGATTCCTCCGAGGATAAGACAAGCAATTAAGGAATATATATTGGGATGATGCAAGGTACTCAGTGAACGTATAAACTGCAAAGCCGGAACAGGAGGAATTTTTCCAGAGGGGACGTTTAAGTCCCCTCTTTTTTTAAGCAAGGAGCTCTTGACAATTTTTTTTTTAAATTATTTGTAAAACTGAACAACCTGACTATATGACCCTCGAGGGCATTCCGTTCAGGTAGGAGATCTGGGGCGGGAAAAGAAACCATAGTGCAAGAGGAGGGGATAACTATGCTCATCCGACGGTTTGAAGGCAGGCCATTTGAAAATCAGTTAAACGGGCTTTCAGAGCTGGATTGGTTTCGACGAGATTTAGGCCGATTCCTGAACGGATCCAAGAACTATGAGGGCTCAGGAATGCCAGCCGGGGTATTTCCGCTTCTTAATGTGACGCAGGATCATGATAATTTTTACATACGGTCGGAAATTCCCGGGATGAGTCTGGAGGAACTAGATGTTTCGGTCACGGGCCGGAATGTCTCGATCTCCGGGGAACGGAAAATTCCTATGGAGGATCAAAAGGTGAGGTTTCATCGCCGGGAACGGGAAGCTGGAAGGTTTCGTCGCCAATTGAACCTCCCCACGGATGTCGAAGGTGAAAAGGTCCAGGCAAAATACCGGCATGGCATGTTAATGATTGTCCTTCCGAAGGCTGAGAGTGCGAAGCCAAAAAAGATCACCATTAGTGTGTAATGCTTTGTATGTCGGGCTGTGTGGCGCGCGAAGAAGAGAAAAAGGCAAGGCAGAAGAGCAGGCAGCAGGAGAGTTCATACTATTTGACAAGGAAGGAAGATATCTATGACTACGCAAACACAGGAAATTCAAGCCAAAGATAAACAAGAGGTCAAATCCGCTACCGAACAAACGACACCGGGTCCGGTTTTTTCTCCGGTCGTCGATATTTTTGAAGATGACCAGGCGTTGACGATTATTGCGGACATGCCCGGGGTCCCTTCGGATAATGTCAGTATCGATCTTCAAAATGATATCCTCACGCTAACAGGAATTCCTTCGGTGGCGGTTCCTGAAAGAGAGGAGAGCATCTTGCGGGAATTCGACACCGGGAAGTATTTTCGGCAATTCACCCTGTCTGAGGTGATTGACCAAGCGAATATCAAAGCCACCTTGAGTCAGGGAGTATTGCGCGTGACCCTGCCAAAGGTCGGGCCGGCACAACCTCGGAAAATCCAGATCACGGAAGGCTAATCAGGTTTGACAGCGAAAAGGGGGACAGTGTGAAGGCACTGTCCCCTTTTCTTATATTCTTTGCAACTCCGGTTTTTCCCACTATCCTTTTCCCAAATACATCCGGATTCAAAACCCACAACGATTGTCCGACTCGGTGTTTTTTCCAATAATGCCATTCCGCAGCTGATACATTTTCTTTGTTCAAACGACTCATATCCAAAAAAGAATAATTTTATGAAATGCCGCCCCTTCGGCTACTGCCGAAATTTCGGCATGGACCTTTCGGCACCATTGTAGCCAAGAATTGACGGTAGATGCATAACTGGTTGGTTTTAATGGAAAAATCGGGTTTATTTTTTCGAGAGTAATCTGGAACGGCCTTTGCTGATTACAAACAGTAATGGGGTAAATGGTTTGTAATCACAAAAATTTATATAAGGAGATCAAGTAATGAACAGCCTTTTCCAAACAGAAGATCGTTGGGCGCCTTTTATTTTACGAATCATGTTGGCCCTGGTGATTTTTCCGCATGGTGCGCAAAAGTTGCTCGGTTGGTTCGGAGGAAATGGATTTGAAGGGACCATGGGGTTCTTTACCCAGCAAATGGGTTTGCCCTGGGTCATTGCCTTTCTGGTGATCATGGGAGAATCGATTGGTGCCTTGGCCCTGGCCGCCGGATTCCTGACGCGGTTCACGGCCGCCAGTTTGGGAATCATCATGTTGGGCGCCATCGCCACGGTGCATTGGCCCAACGGGTTTTTCATGAATTGGTTTGGTGCACAGGCCGGGGAAGGGTTTGAGTTTCATCTCCTGGTCATTGGCATGGGCCTTTCACTCATGATGACCGGTGCAGGGAAGTGTTCGGTGGATCAGGTCATTGGCAGATGGCTTGCGAACCAGAAACCGTCATACGATGTCGGGACCCGTTCGACAATGACAGCCTAAAAGATGCACGTATTCATTGCTGATCAGGAGCCAGGCGATGCTGAGAATGACCGTCCACACCGATGACATGGCCGTGACCCTTCAGATGGAAGGTCGGCTTGCGGGGCCAGCCATTCCAGAAGCCGAACGGTGTTGGGAGGCTGCACGTGTGGAACATCCTGATCGGCCGCTTCGAGTAGATCTGCGAGCCGTGACGTTTATTGATCAGGAGGGAATCGCCCTGTTGAAACAGGCCTTCCGGCAAGGAGCCAGTTTTCTTTCCTCAGGCTGTCTGACACGCGCATATGTTGAGGAGGTAATTGGTTCCGTTCGAGAATAGAATGATGAAGGGAGGAATAGACGATGACGAATGTGAAATCAGTTTTGGGGGTTTATCAACCTGGTTCCACGCATATGGTGGGGGATGGGTTCCCGGTCCGAAATGTCTTCCCTAGCCACAATCTGACGGAAGAAATCAGCCCCTTCCTTTTGTTGGACTATGCCGGACCGACATCTTTTCCTCCGACCGATCGACCGCGTGGTGTTGGGGAGCATCCTCACCGGGGATTTGAGACAGTCACGATCGTGTATCAGGGAAAAGTCACTCACCGGGATTCAGCGGGCAACTCCGGCATCATTGGTCCGGGCGATGTGCAATGGATGACGGCGGCTTCCGGGGTGGTGCATGAAGAACTTCATGAACAAGCTTGGGCCCAAAAGGGCGGCACACTTCAAATGATTCAACTCTGGGTGAATCTTCCCCAGGCGGTGAAGATGGGCGCCCCTCGGTACCAGACCCTGCTGGATGAAGATATCCCACAATTCAATTTTGGTGGAGCGGGAGGTCTGATCCGGGTGATTGCCGGAGAGTATCAGGGCCGGAAAGGGCCGGCCAAGACGTTCACCCCCGTCCACCTGTATGATTTGAGGCTACGGGCGGGCCATGAGGCTTCGTTACATCTACCTGATGGATTCAATGCCGGGTTGTTCGTTTTAAGCGGGGCAGTGGTGGTGAATGGTTCGGAGAAAGTTGGAGAGGCCGAAATGGCGCTTTGCAGTCCTCAAGGGACTCAGGTTCATCTTGAAGGAAGTGAGGAAACCACATTGCTGGTGTTGAGTGGTGAACCCATTCCCGAACCGGTTGCCCGCATGGGACCCTTTGTCATGAATACCGAGGCAGAGCTAGTCCAAGCGGTGAACGACTATCGTGGGGGGAAAATGGGACACCTGGGCTGAACGAGGTGTACGGAAGGCAATTGATATCCGCACAGTTTCACTTTACTGAATAACAAGGAGATTAAGCCATGAGTATCAAAGCCCAAGTGCAAGCGGTCATCGACGGGATCAAAGCAGGAAAAATTTTAGAAACATTTGATGCCTATTATGCGGATGACGTGGTGATGAGTGAAAATCGAAAAGATGAACGGGTCGGGAAGGCGGCCAACCGAAAATACGAAATCCAGTTTCTTGATAATGTCCAGGAATTTCATGGCGCCCAAGTCGGACGTGTAATCGTGGATGGGGATCATGCCGCCGTGGAGTGGACGTTTGACCTCACCTTTAAAGGCGGTAACCGGGTCAACATGCAACAGGTGGCCGTGCAAACCTGGAAAAATGGAAAGGTTGTGAGAGAAGACTTTTATCATGGTTGAACGATTCAAGTATGTGAGGAAGAACCGTTCCTCACAAGGAATTTACCCGAGGATGCAAGTATGGTCGAAGTCGCAGGATTTTTTATGATACGTAGGACGAAACCGATGCATGACCTAAGAACGCGGATGTCTTTCATGCTGTTCCCCGGATTGATCGTTCTGGGCCTGGGTCTCTCCGCCTGTCAACAAGAAAACGGACCGGCGTCGGCACCCCCCCCACCCACGGTGGAAGTGGTGACGGTGACGACTCAGACCGTTACGGATGAACCGGAGTTTATCGGGCAAACGGAAGCGTTCCGGCCCGTGGAAATTCGATCTCAGGTCACGGGCATTATTAAACAAGTCTTTTTCACCGAAGGCCGAAACGTGAAAAAAGGAGACCGGCTGTATTTGATTGATCCGGTGCCGTTTAAAGGGGACTACCTCAGCGCAAAAGCCAAGGTCACTCAAGCCCAGGCAAGGCTGGTTCAAGCGAATCAGGATTTAGCCAGGGTGAAACCTCTTCTGGAAGAACAAGCGGTCAGCCAAAAAGATGTGGATGATGCGGTGGCCGAACGGTTAGCCGCAAAAGCCGCCTTGGAGGCCGCACAGGGTGATTTGGTGAAATCGAGATTTGATCTGGGGAACACGCTCATCACCGCTCCGGTCAATGGCCGGATCGGACGCAGCCGGTTTTATGAAGGGCGGTTGGTGTCTGCCCAGACGGATCTGCTGACCACAATAGATCAGTTAGATCCCATGTATGTGAATGTGTCTGTTCCGGAAAGTTATCTGTTACGGCGGCGTCGAGAATTGGCAGAAAATAAAGTGCAACGACCGGATCTCTTTCAATTACGCGGGGTCATGACGTTTGCGGATGGCAGTGTCTATCCCCACGAAGGAAATTTGGATTTTGCAGACGTCGGGCTGCGCTCCGAAACAGGCACCCTGCAGGGACGCTTTGTATTTCCCAATCCCGAGGGAGGATTTTCTCCGGGGCAATCCTATTTTTATCCCGGCCAGTTCGTGAAGATTCGTCTGACGGGCTATATCAGAACGGGGGCGATATTAATTCCACAACGTGCCGTCCAACAAGGCCCGAGAGGCACCTTTGTCAATGTGGTCGGTCCGGAAGACAAAATCGAAGTGCGTGAGGTGCAGGCCACAACCTGGAAGGGAAGTGACTGGCTGATTGAAGAGGGTCTTCAAGCCGGAGAACGAGTGGTTGTGGAGGGATTTCATCGCATTCAACCGGGTGTACAGGTCAACCCGATTCCGTTTCAAAATGGGAAATCCGGATCGGAAAGTTCAAATCATGAGCATTCCACAGATTCTGAACCCGCACAGGAGAAACCGTGAGTTCCCACTTCTTTATTGATCGACCGATCTTCGCCTCCGTGATCTCTATCGTAATCGTAGTGGTCGGACTGGTGTCGCTTCAGATTCTTCCGATTGCGCAATTTCCGGAAATCACGCCGCCTGTGGTTCAAATTGAAGCCGACTATCCCGGAGCCAGCGCCGAAGTGGTCGCTGAGGCCGTGGCGCGTCCCATCGAAGTTCAGCTTCCGGGCATCGACAATCTCCTTTATTACGATTCCTCCAGTACCAATGACGGACATATGACGATCCGATTGACCTTTGAAATCGGAACGGATGTGGATATCGCCCAGGTTCAAACCCAGAATCGTCAACGACTGGCCGAACCACAGCTTCCCCCGGAGGTCGTCCGACAGGGCATCACCGTCAAAAAAGTGTCTCCGGATCTGCTGGCCGTGATTGCGCTCAGTTCCAATGATCCCCGTCAGGATACGGTCTTTCTCTCAAATTTTGCGATCCTTCGGATCGTGGATAATATCAAGCGGCTTCCCGGGGTAGGGGATGCCACGATCTTTGGAGGCCAAAACTATTCGATGCGGTTGATTCTGGATCCGATCAGGATGGCTCAACTTGATGTAACGCCTACTGATATTGCGAATGTTGTGCGCGAACAAAATCGGGATTTTCCTGCCGGACGGATTGGACGTGAACCGGCCCCTCCAGGGACGGAGATGACCATTCCTGTGATTACTCAAGGACGATTTAGCGAAGCTAAGGAATTCGAGGAGATGATTGTCCGGGCCTTTCCCGATGGCTCCATGGTGCGATTGGGCGAAGTGGCCACGGTCGAACTCGGAGCCCAGTCGTATGACCTGGAGGGACGGTGGAATGGCAAACCCAATGTGTTTCTTCTGACGTTTCTGTCGCCGGGAGCCAATGCCCTGGAAACCGTGAAACGGATTCGGGAGGAGATGCAGAGCCTGACCAATATTTTTCCGGCTGGAGTCTCATACGATATTCCCTACGATACGACCCGGTTTATCGAGGTCTCGATCCAGCAGGTGGTGAAAACGCTGGGCGAAGCTTTGATTTTGGTTATTCTGGTTGTTTACCTTTTTCTTCAGAGTTGGCGTGCCACGGTCATTCCGGCGGTGGCCGTTCCCGTGTCATTGATCGGCACGTTCGCCGGTATGGTGGCCCTTGGGTTTTCCATAAATACGCTGACCCTCTTCGGCATGGTGTTGGCCATCGGGATTGTGGTGGATGATGCCATCGTGGTAGTGGAAAACGTGGCCCGTCACATCCAGGAGGGGCAACGGCCGAGAGAAGCCGCCAAATTGGCTATGACGGAAGTCACCGGACCGGTCATTGCGCTGGTCGTGGTCCTGGCTGCGGTCTTTCTGCCCGTAGCCTTTCTGGGGGGCATTACCGGTGAACTTTATCAGCAGTTTGCAATCACCATTACACTCTCCGTGGTTCTTTCCGGAATTGTGGCTCTGACGCTCAGCCCTGCGCTCTGTGCGTTGATTCTTAAGCCGGATCAGGAAGGACAATCACGTTTCTGGCAAATTTTTAATCGGGGATTTGACTGGACGCAGAACCGTTATGTAGGGACGGTCGGAACGATTCTCAAACATTCAGTGTTGTCGCTTGCTATTTTTGGAGTGTTGCTGTTTGTCAGCGGTGGACTGTTTCAAGCCCTTCCGTCCAGTTTTTTGCCCGAAGAGGATCAAGGTTATTTTATCTCGATTATTCAATTGCCAGATGGTGCCTCGAAACAGCGAACGATTGAGGTGTTGAATAAAGTGGAAAAGTATTTTCTCTCGGTTCCTGAGGTACATTCGACGGATGCACTTGCCGGGCAAAATTTTGTCTTTAACACGCGAGGCGCCAATCAAGCGACCATGTTTGTGCCGCTGCATCATTGGGATGACCGCATTCGACCCGATCAACATGTCAAAACGCTCATCGGAAACGCCTTTCAAAAGTTTGCGGAGATTCCCGAAGCCTTGATCCTGGCTTTTAACGCGCCCTCGATCCGAGGGTTAGGCGCCACCGGAGGGTTCTCGCTTCAATTGCAGGATCCCAGCGGCGGAGATTTCAAAAAATTTGCCTCTGTGACGCAAGACTTCGTCAAGAAAGCGCAAGAGGACCCGGCCATTGGAGCTGTGGGAACCAGTTTTCGGGTGACGGCTCCCCGTCTGTATGCCCGGGTGGATCGTGAGCGAGCCAAAGCTTTAGGAGTACCCATTTCCGAAGTGTTCGATACCCTTCAAGCCTATTTCGGGAATTTGTACATTAATGATTTCATTAAATTTGGACGGGTCTATCGAGTGCAAACCGAAGCCTTGCCTGAATTCCGGTCGAATCCGAATGACATTACGAACATCTATGTGCGGGCTCAGAATGCCAAGGGCTCGACGATGATTCCGCTCAATACGGTCGTCAGCACCGAGTTTACCAGTGGGCCCGATACGGTGACGCATTTCAATGGATTCAATACTGCTACCGTATTGGGTGCGGCTGCCCCAGGGTATAGTTCAGGAGAGGCACTTGATGCGCTGGAACGACTGGCTCAGGAGATATTGATTCCACAGGGGTACGATATCGATTGGAGCGGCATTTCCTTTCAGGAACGCAAGACCGGAACGGAGTCCATCTTTGCTTTTGCCTTCGGCCTGCTGATGGTCTTCCTGGTTCTTGCGGCGCTCTATGAAAGTTGGTCGGTTCCCTTTGCGGTGATTCTGGCGGTTCCGTTCGGCATCTTCGGGGCGTTGTCCGCGGTTTGGCTTCGGGGGCTGAGCAACGACATTTATTTTCAGATCGGATTAGTGACCTTGATTGGACTGGCGGCACGGAATGCGATTCTCATCGTGGAGTTCGCCAATCATCGCTATGAAAGTGGTATGCCGCTTGTAGAGGCCGCGTTAGAGGCCGTCCGTCTGCGATTCCGTCCCATTATCATGACTTCCATGGCGTTTATTTTAGGCGTGGTGCCTCTGGTGATGGCTACTGGAGCGGGCGCGGCCAGTCGACAATCCATCGGAACCGGCGTGTTCGGGGGGATGGTGGCAGCTACCTTTCTGGCGATCTTTTTTGTACCCCTGTTTTTTGTGCTCATCAGACGGCTCGGGCAACGGATGAAAGGGAATGCGGCTGATGTTCCCGCTGACGATCCGGCAGAACCCGTTTTGAAAGGGGAGCCGTAAGATGCGATCCGTTGCCGGTATCCTGCTCTTTGCCGTGCTGAGCGTATCCTGTGCCATGGGGCCGGATTACACCAGGCCGGATATCGAAACGTCCGACACATTCCGGATGTCGGATACGGAAGGGGAGTCGATTGCCAATTTACCCTGGTGGGAACTGTTGCAGGATGAGGAATTGCAACGTCTCATTGAACGGGCATTGATTGAAAACAACGATCTTAAAGTGGCTGTGGCCAGTGTGGAGGAATTTCAGGCCAGGCTGTATACGGCCCGTACCGATTTCATTCCCCAGGCCGATATGAACACGAATGCTCCGGTCTTTGGTCGATTGAATGGATTTTCGGCACCGGGGTTTGCCTCACCCTTTAGTTATTTCGGACAAGGCAATCTAAATTGGGAACTGGATATCTGGGGACGTATCCGACGATCCACGGAAGCGGCTCGGGCCGAAATGATGGTGCGAGAGGAAAACCGGCGGGCGGTGGTCCTGCAACTGGTCAGTGGAGTGGCACAGTCGTATTTTGACCTGTTGCAATTCGACATGCAGTTAGACATCGCCAGACGGACCCTCCTGTCCTGGGAAGAATCGGTCAATATTGCCCGTGCCCGACTACGGCAAGGGGTGAGTTCCAAGCTGGATGCGGACCAGTTCGAGGCGGAACGGGCCAACGCCGCCGCTCGAGTCGCAGAACTGGAAAGACAAATGGTTCAAAAAGAAAACGAGTTGAGTGTGCTATTGGGAAATAATCCGATTCCGATACCCCGGGGACGTTCCCTCACGGAACAGGTGTTCCCACCTGAGGTTCCGGCCGGGCTGCCCTCCGAACTGCTCCAACGTCGCCCGGATATCCTTCAGGCGGAACAAGCCCTTGTGGCTGCCACGGCAAGAATCGGAGCTACCAAAGCGGCGCGGTTTCCCAGGCTTTCGATTACGGGTCTGCTTGGTGTGGCCAGTCCTCAGCTTTCCAATTTGTTGGATGGAGGAAATGAATTCGGAAAAGCGGGCTTGGGGTTGGCCGGTCCCATTTTGAATGCCGAGACGCTGGGCTTTGAACAGCAGGCGGTCGAAGCACAGGCCAAGCAAGTATTGGCTCAATACGAGCAGACCATTCTTGTGGCATTTCAAGAAGTGGAGGATGCCTTGGTGGCGGTTCGCACGGTTGGTACCCAACGCAAAGCCCAGGAAGATCAAGTGACCGCCCTCCGGTCGGCCCTGCATCTGGCCAGTCTTCGCTACAAAGGCGGCATCACGAGTTATATCGATGTGCTGATTGCGAAACGAAATTTATTTGATGCCGAGCTGGCTCTCACGGATACACATCGTCTTCATTTGGTGTCGGTGGTGCAGTTATACAAAGCGTTAGGTGGCGGATGGTCCCCTGAAGGGCCTTCCCGAGATATGGAGAAAAAAACGTGATGCACGAGTCGGAGAAATGGTCTTGACAGGGTATTCCTTGCGGTCCCTCTGCTCCGTACGCGCATTTTTAGGCTTCGAGCAAGGGTTTTTGACAGTTTGACATTCCGAGGATAGTCAAGATAGTAGTATCCTCCGTTTGTTTGTTAATAATTGTGACTCTGAAATTGAAGTGTTCGATGAAGAGGCGTGTCTATGTGTTCTCGCCGAACGGTAAACAAAGTTGGAATATTTTGACGACTTTGGTAAAAACTTGTATGCATTCACGACGTTTGACGAGATGACGGAGCCTACGCCTTTTCCTTGAAATTCACCAAGATTGCACAGCACCCCATGCCCATTCAAGAGCCTGATATGACGCAGGAGGCTAAGCCTGGCGAAACGGGCACGGTTCCTAATGAATTTGAGAACCAGGGAAAAGAGAAAGGCGGACTTGAAACCCGATTTCTCCATAGAATCATAGAACTAAACGAAGACCCCTTAGTTGTTTGTGATGCGGCAGGAATTATCATTGGTGTCAGCCGGGCCGTAAAAATTGACTCTCACCATCAGGGGTTACATCGGCCATTTGATGAAATCTTTCATCTGTCCTACTCCAACGGGAAACAGCTGTCCCGAACCACCGCTTCCTCCATCCTAAGTCGAAACTTGATCACACAGGTTCTCAAGGGAGAGACATTATCCGGGGAAACGGTGTATCTCAAAAAACAAGATGGAACAATTGCACAGATTCTGTTCAGTGCTCACCCGATATTAGACGAAGGCCGGAAGATTCTGGGTGGAATTGTGACATTGAAGGATATCGATTTGCAGAAAGGTGCCGACCATATTCTGCAACGCCACAATGAGGTGCTCGAACAAATTATCAATGGTAATTCTCTTCCGGTTATTCTGGAAAAGCTCTGTCTGGAAATTGAGCATTATTTCGGTTCCGGTGTGTTGGCCTCTATTCTTCTGTTGACTGAGGAAGGCCGTCGGCTTCGACATGGTGCAGGCCCGTCCCTTTCCGAAAACTACAAGCAAGCGATTGATGGCATGACCATAGGCCCTGAGGTAGGTTCCTGTGGTGCGGCGGCCTATCTGAGACAGCCTGTTATTGTTCCGGATATTTCCACGCATCCGAATTGGGCGAATTATAAGGATTTGGCCGAGAGACACGGGTTACGGGCATGCTGGTCCATGCCGATTTTGGCAAGAGACGGTCGGGTGCTGGGCACCTTTGGTCTGTATTATACCGTTCCCCGAGGACCGACGGATGAAGAAAGAGGGTTTGTGGAATTTCTTGCGCATTCCGCCTCCATTGCTATTGATAAAGTGCAGGCTCAGGAACGGCTCCAGCAGCAGGCGCATGCATTGGAGATGGTGAATCGAATCGGCAGTACGTTGGCAGCGGAATTGAATTTAGAAAAACTGGTTCAATTCGTGACGGATGCCTGTTGCGAATTATCCGGGGCGGAATTCGGGGCGTTTTTTTATAAGGTGGTGAATGAGGAGGGAGAATCCTTACTCTTATATACGGTTTCCGGGGCCCCGCGCGAAGCGTTTGAACACTTTCCCATGCCAAGAAACACCCCTATTTTCGCTTCGACATTTTCAGGTGAGGCTGTCGTTCGAATCGCCGACGTGACGGCCGATCCACGGTATGGACAGATGCCTCCCTATCACGGCATGCCGCCCGGCCATCCTCCCGTCAGGAGCTATCTGGCCGTTCCGGTGGTCTCCCGTTCCGGTGAAGTTCTTGGAGGATTATTTTTCGGCCATGCACAGGCTAATGTGTTTTCCCTCAAGGTCGAAACCATGGTGACGGGCATCGCCTCTCAGGCTGCGATTGCGATTGATAATGCCCGCTTGTACCAATCCGCTCAAGCGGAAATTGAACAGCGAAAACACGCCTCAAAGAATCTGAGACGTTTGGCCTCCATTGTCGAATCTTCGCAGGATGCCATTTATAGCCTCAATATGGACGGTCTGATCAACAGTTGGAACAATGGAGCGGAAAGGATATATGGGTATACCGCTTCCGAAATGAATAATCGGTCGTTCTCCAGTCTTCTTCCTCTGGAATCACGAGCGGACCCCGCTTTACAGTTAACCCATCTTTTGAAAACAAACGGAGATACTATTCAGGAATCGCTCCGGATGAAAAAGAATGGGTTGGTTTTTCCAGTCTCCTTTTCGACTTCTTCAATTGCAGACGAGAATGGAGTTTTGATTGGCTACTCCTTGATTGAACGAGATATTTCCGAACAAGAACGAATTCGAAAAGCCCTACAGGCAAGTGAAAGTCGGCTCCAGGCCATATGGGAAAATTCTCCAACTGTGAAATTTGTGAAAGATTTAGACGGAAAGTATCAGCTGATTAATAAACGGTTTGAAACCATTTTCCAATTACCCCGTGACGCCATTCTTGGAAAGACGGATTTTGAATTAATGAACCCCGTTGATGCCAGATGCCTACGTGCCAATGACCAGGCGATTCTCGAATCCCGCACCTCTCAAGAATTTGAAGAGCAGCTGCGACTTCCGGACGGGGTCCATACCTATTTATCGGTAAAATTCCCCTTATACGATGTCCGGGGAGCTCCCTATGCTGTATGTGGGATTGGGACCGATATTACCGAGAGAAAACGGGCGGAACAGTCCCTGCAAGAATTAAACGATTCCCTGGAACAACGGGTGGCGGATCGGACTCGTGATCTGTTGGTGTACCAGGAAAATCTACGGGCCATGACTTCAGAGTTGATGGTGACTGAACAGCGGGAACGGCGACGATTGTCTACCGAACTGCATGATTATCTGGCGCAATTGCTTGTCGTGTGTCGGATGAAATTGGCGCAGGCCACAAATGACGAGAAGGTTCCCTTGTTGAAAGCCAATTTAGAGGAAATCGATAAAATCCTTTCCGACTCTCTTTCCTATACGCGCACCCTGATCGCCGAACTGAGTCCCTCCATCCTCTATGAACTAGGGCTCGTGCCCGCGCTAAAATGGTTAGCTCAGCAGATGGAGCGCCATGGTCTGCGTGTCCGGGTCCAACATGATGACCAGACCCTACAGCTTTCAGAGGACCAGGGTATATTTGTTTTTCAGGCCGTTCGCGAATTGCTCTTTAATATCATCAAACATTCCGGTGTGAGCGAAGCGACCGTTTCTCTCGATGGTTGCGCCGACCAAGAACTTCAGGTCTTGGTTCAGGATGCCGGGATGGGTTTTCAGTCCTCGGTGAATTTAGCAGACGACACCCAACCTGGAAAATTTGGGCTGTTTAGTATTAGAGAGCGAGCGGAGGCGCTTGGCGGTCATTTTCATATCGAATCCGCACCAGGGAAGGGAACGCGGGCTACCCTCTTGGTTCCGCTTCAGTCGCTTCCATTAACGGTTTTATCGAACCCAGGTTCCTCAAAAAATCCAAAGCCTTTCCATCTATCAGCGAAAGGCCATGTCAGGATGAAAGTCGTTCGCATTCTTCTGGTTGATGATCATGCCATGATTCGTCAAGGAATCCGGACGCTGTTGGAACACCATGAAGATTTTGTCATTGTGGGAGAAGCCAACGATGGAGAAGAAGCTCTGGAGGTGGCCAAACTGGTCCTTCCCGATGTTGTGGTGATGGATGTCAACATGCCGAAGATCAATGGCATCGAGGCGACGAAGCGGCTTACTCAAGAACACCCTTCAATCAGGGTCATCGGATTGTCGGTTCATGAGGACAAGCAGATCGAAAAAATACTGCTCGAAGCCGGGGCCGCCATGTATGTGACCAAAGGGAGTGTCGCCAGCCAATTGGTCGAGGCCATCCGACAGGTCGTGAATCAAATTTCCTAAGCCTTTTCGTATAGTGCCTTCCGAGAATCATCATAGACGGCTTCATGAAGGCAAAGCCTGACAGTAAAATTCGAATTGATCCTTGGATAATGTTCTCTCATACTATCGGGATCATCATAGATGAGCCTCCGGTACGACCTGGTATAAAAGAAGGCCCCATTTCATCATTTTCTGAACGACAACATTCAAGTCAATCACGGTACGCTTTTGAGCCTTTTAAATGGATTCGAAATTCTATGCGCGTATCCTGTTTTCCGACATTAAAAGAATTGGACGTTCGTTCCCTGGAGTTTTAGGATGGTCACTGTGTGTGATCCTGCTTGGACCGTCCTGGTGTTATGGGCAGGAAAATGGAGGTGAGCCGACTCCCTCCCGTCCGTGGATCATGGGGCAGGCCGGTTCTTTTTCGGAACCAATTGCCACGGATCGGCCGACTTTCAGCCTGAGTCCTGCCACCATCACCAAGGGACGGATTCAAATCGAAACGGGATATACCTTTTCTTTTGAAAAGGCATCTCCCGATGTCAAAACCCATAACTTCCCTGAGACCCTTGTCCGTATTGGATTGACCGAGACGACTGAATTGCGCGTGGAATGGCCAACCCTGACTTACATTGACAATGGCCAGGATATGAATGGGTTCAATGATCTTGCCCTGGGATTGAAAGTTCAGGTCCTTCAGCAACAGGGGTTTAGACCACGGTTGAGTTTCGTCGGCCGACTGTCGATTCCCACGGGTGATAAGGATTTCTCCTCGGATCGGGTCGACCCGCTATTCCGGACGATTTTGACGTATGCGTTGAATGAAAGGGTGGGATTATTCGGGACGGTGAATATCGGCAGTCCTCCTTCTCAGGGAACGCGGTTTGTGCAGGTCTCTTCGTCCCTGGGACTTAACGCAGCCATTCGGGATCGATTAACCGGCTTTGTGGAGTATTTCGGATTATATCCCAGAGATGTGGCGAGTGGGAGCGCAAATTTTCTTCAAACGGGAGTGCTCTATCATCTGACATACCATCTTCAACTGGATGCACGCGTCGGAGGCGGCCTGACTCATGGAAGCGATGATTTCTTGACGGGGGCGGGAATCTCGTGGAGATTTTAGCCTTATTGGAAAAAAAGGCAAAGGGCGTCGTTCATTCACCTGACATGAGGGTTGAGCTCAGGGATGAAAGAGACCCCTATTCCCTTCTGAAGAGAAGGTGTAAAATTTTTGCGGTCTCAAGGACGAGTTGATCCTGGTTGTGTTTAAAGGCATCCACCAGCTCCAGGCGGGAATGGGCCTCTGAATAATCCGGTCGCAAGCCAATGGCTTGGCGAAGAGCCTTGATGGCATTCGAGGGTTGACCTTGTGCCATGTAGGTCAGACCTAAATCGGAGAAGGCCTCCGCATCGTAGGGATTCAGTCTTGTAGCTGTGCTGAATGCCTGCTGAGCCTCGTGAAATTTTTGTTGTGCCAATCGTGACCGTCCCAGCCAGTATTCAGTCTGACTATTTCCGCTCCCTAATTGTGCGGCTTTATCAAGCGCTACTTCGGCCTGTTTCCATTCGTGTTGATCAAGATAGACGGCTCCCAAACCCTGAAACGCACCGGCGAGATCGGGATCGAGTTGAATCGCGGCCCGATATTCCTCAATGGCGCCGTTTGGGTCGCCCTGCTGATTGAGTATTTCAGCCAACTTTAGATGATTGGGTGAATGATCCGTTTGGAATGCTGCGTCTGCCCGGAGTAATGCACGCTTTGTTTTTAGGCCGTATTCCACGCAATCCTCCGTGACTGGCGTTCCGGGAGTGCAGTTCACTGATGTTGGGTGAGCCTGAGGGGCAACTGGTAGGGTTTCCGGACGAAGTGATGCTGGAAAACTCACGAACCATACTGCCAGCGAAAAGAGGAGGAGTAGTTGACGCAAGAGGAATTTCTGAGCCTCCTGTGTTGTCCGAGGGCTTAAGAGTGTATGCATATTTCTATGTATAAAATGTTAAGGAAAAAATAACTTCTGGCAATGAGGCTGAAAATCGCGCATGAGAATTTCTAGCTATTCGACAAATCCCCCCGACCTTGGTCTATTCTGTCCATTCTGCTAAGGCCATCATGTATGAACAGGTTTCTCTCAAATATTTTACGTGCTCCCATCAAGGGGAAGTGCCGGACGCTGAAATGGGTGAGGAGATGCGGTAAGAAATTGCATGAATTCTTGGTAGATCATCCACCAAAAGTGGCCGGTGGAATTTCTGAGAGAATCGACAAGTTGTATTATTTCTATAGAAATTATGTTAGATTTTTACCTGATTATACTCATTTCGAGAAATTTTAAACCATGCCCAGGAAAAAATCATCAAGTAAACCGGTTCATTCAGAATTTCCAAAAGCGCCAACCGGCATTAAGGGCCTAGATGAAATAACGGGCGGCGGGCTTCCCAGGGGACGAACTACGTTGGTCTGCGGAAGCCCTGGCTGTGGAAAAACACTTCTGGGCATGGAATTTCTTGTTCGCGGTGCCGTCCAAATGGGCGAACCCGGTGTGATGTTGGCATTCGAGGAAACGGCGGAAGAATTGACTCAAAACGTCCGGTCCCTGGGGTTTGATCTGGATGGCTTAATTAAGGATAACAAATTAATTTTGGATACGATTCCCATTGAGGCCACAGAATTTGAAGAGAACGGAGAATACGATCTCGAAGGATTGTTTGTGCGACTGGGTGAGTCCATCGACGCCATCGGTGCCAAACGGATTGTGTTGGACACGATCGAAGTCCTCTTTGGTGGGTTGTCCAATCAGGGGATTATCCGCTCGGAGCTGCGTCGTCTGTTTCAATGGCTGAAAGAGAGAAATATGACCTCCATTGTCACCGGCGAACGGGGAGAGGGAGCCTTAACCCGTCAGGGGCTCGAGGAATATGTATCCGACTGCGTCATTCTGCTGGATCATCGAGTGAACGACCAGATGTCCACCCGCCGGTTGCGGGTGGTCAAATACCGGGGAAGTATGCATGGCACCAATGAATTTCCCTTTCTCATCGGACAACATGGGCTGTCCGTCTTGCCCATCACTTCCTTAGTCCTTGAACACAAAGTTTCAAAAGATAAAATTTCGACCGGCGTTCCGCAATTGGATGAGATGTTCGGAGGAGAAGGTGTGTATCGGGGTTCGACGGTTCTGGTGACAGGAGGAGTCGGGACGGGGAAAACGAGCCTGGCCTCGCATTTTGCTGATGCCGCCTGTCGTAAGGGAGAAAAATCCTTGTATTTTGCCTTTGAAGAATCCAGTCCTCAGATCATCCGGAACATGAAATCGATCGGACTCTCACTGGAGAAATGGGTGAACAAGGGCTTGTTGCACATTGAAGCGTCCCGTCCAACCCTATTCGGATTGGAATCCCATCTTGTGAATTTTTACAATGCGGTGCACACTCATCACCCGAAATTGGTGATCATGGATCCGATTAATGATTTTTTGTCCATTGGTTCAACCCGCGAGATCAAGGCGTTATTTTTACGGATGGTGGATTTTCTGAAATCCCAACAAATCACCTTGGTTTGTACAGGCCTCAGCGCGCCTTCGGAATCTGCTCAGGAGACGGAGATCGGGGTTTCCTCACTCGCCGACACCTGGATTCTCCTGTCAACCCGGGAATTTGATGGTGAACACCAGCGGCAACTGTATATTTTGAAATCCCGGGGTATGTCGCATTCTCATCAGGTTCGGGGATATACGATGAGTCATCGTGGCTGGCATCTAAAAAAGGTGTCTGGAGATAACCGGTAGGATCATGAACCTGGTCGGTTCACCATGCCCATGGAATCATGAGGTTGGGGAAAATCCGTTTGCACGGCAACAAGAGACAGCGGGAAGAATATTTTGAAGAAATTGTGGTGTGCCAACCTGATGAATAGCTGAATCGAGAAGGGTCTCCCCACTATGAGGAATACGAATCAAGGCACAACGAAACCCCAGGGTCATGGTGCAAAGAATTCTCCTTACCACTTAACCCTCTATGTTGCGGGACATTCTCCCAAATCGCGTCTTGCCATGAGTAATTTACAACAATTGTGCGACACCCATCTGTCCTCGAAGTATACGGTGGAAATTGTGGATCTTCTCCGGGAGCCCAAGAGGGCCAGACTTGACCAGATTTTGGCCATTCCGACATTGGTCAAAAAATTGCCGCCTCCCTTAAAAAAATCATTGGAGATTTATCGAACACGGAAAAAGTGTTGGTGGGGCTCGATCTGTCTGACGAGTCAGGTGAAGTGATTATGTCAAGCGCAATGGAGCCACCATCATGAAGCCTCGCAGGCCATCAATCACCGGGAAGGGAGTTCCTGCCGGGGAAGATGCCGGAATTCGTCTTCGGCTGTATGTCACCGGCGCAACCAGCCTCTCGCTCCGTGCCATGGCCAATATCAAATCCATTTGCCGGGACTATCTTGAAGACCTGAATCCTGACCTACAAATTATCGACTTGTATCGTAATCCTTCTTCCGCCCGGGGCCACCAAATCTTTGCCGCTCCGACCCTCATCAAAGAGTTCCCTCTTCCCAGTTGCAGAATTATCGGGGATCTTTCAAAAAAGGACCGTGTGCTACGTTCTCTGGGATTGTCACCGTCTCCTCCTCTGACCTCGCCGGGATAGCCGGGAAATATCCATGGCTTCCAAACGTAAACCGTCTCTCGTCAAATACGTTCCTCAAAGTCAGGAGGAAATGTTACAGCAACGGTTGAAGGAAGCGGAAGACACGCTCCAGGCAATCCGGGAAGGAGGGGTGGATGCCCTCATCGTCGAAACGGGGGAGGGGGATCAGGTTTTTACCCTCAAGAGCGCCGACTATCCGTATCGACTCATCATCGATAATATGATCCAAGGGGCCGTGATCTTTGATGATGCCGGGATTATTTTTTATGCGAATGCCACCTTTGCCAGAATGGTCAATCACTCTCACGAGGAGCTGTTTGGGTTTTCTATCGACGACTTTATTGCTGAAGGAGATCGGAGTTATTTTAAGAACCTGGCTTCTTCCCATTCCAGCGTATCCGGGGGAACGGCGAGGATTCATTTTCTCTCCCAAAATCGCCAGGATCTTCCGGTCCTGGTCGGCTTGATTTCTCTCAATATTGATGGTCAGTTTTTGCATTGCGCGATTCTGACCGACTTGACGGAACAGGAGAGGTACAACCGGGCCTTAGCGGAAGAAAAATTTTCCAGAATGATCCTGGAACAAACAGGGGAAGCGGTGGTGGTGTGTGATCCCTCAGGTCGAATCATACGCCACAGCCGTATGACCGATAGACTCCTTTGCCAACCCACGCTCCATAGCTTCTTTCAGGAAACGTTTCGGTTCACTTCCCCCATGACTGGGGATCCCTTTGGGAATGCCGAGCAATGGGATGAAGGGAGGAATGTGATCGCAGAGGTGCTTGGCGGCAAAACTCTCCACGGACTTGAAGTGGGGTTGCGGGTCGGGAACATGAACGTGCCTCTGATCCTGAGTGGAAGACCTTTGCAGGACGACGAAGAGAACACGATCGGGGCCATTATCACGATGGTGGATATCACTGATAGGAAGCGGGCCGAACAGGATTTGCAGAGTTTAAATGACTCCCTCGAACAACGGATTGCAAATCGTACGCGGGACTTGTTGAAATATCAGAAGCATTTACGGGATATGACCTTGGAATTAGTCGTGACTGAACAGCGGGAGCGGCGGCGACTGGCCAATGAACTTCACGATTATCTGGCCCAATTGTTGGTGGTCTGTCGGATGAAGATTGCCCAACTGAGGCAGGAAGAGGGGGGGGCGGCCTTGAAAGCAGAGGTTGATGAAATCGATAAAATCCTGACGGATTCTCTCGAGTACACCAGGACATTAGTCGCAGAACTGAGTCCTAGTATTCTCTATGAATTGGGAATCGTGCCGGCCCTGATTTGGCTGGGCAAGCAATTTGAACGACATGAGTTGAATGTGCGTATTCAAGAAGCGGAAATGAATATTCCGCTCCCAGAAGATCAGGCGGTATTTGTGTATCAGGCTGTTCGGGAACTTCTCTTTAATGTCAAGAAACACGCGGACATCAATTACGCCACGGTTTCCCTTAAGAAGACGGCGGCGCATGAACTTCAAGTGAAGGTCACGGATACAGGAAAAGGATTTCAGATATCGGATAAATCCCATGATTATGCCATTCCCGGAAAATTCGGATTATTCAGTATCCGTGACCGTTTAGAGGCCTTGGGTGGAAGTATGCACATTGACTCGAGGCCGGGACAGGGGACATGCATTACGCTTCTCGTTCCCTATATTGCTCCGGAATTATCAGAGGCGGCTTCCAAAAGCAGTTCGCCGTCTTTAACGCCCTTAGCTACTTTGGGCCCCCAAACAAGAGGACATTCAGAAGTGCGCATACTCCTGGTCGATGACCATGCTCTCGTGAGGGAGGGAATCCGAAGTATATTAGAGAATCAACCTGATTTTGATGTTGTGGGAGAGGCACAAGATGGGTTGGAAGCCCTTGAACATGCTCAAGGGCTACAACCCGATGTTATTGTGATGGATGTGAACATGCCTAAGCTTAACGGCATTGAAGCGACACGTAGGATCGTATTGGAATGTCCCTCGGTACAGATTATAGGATTGACGGTTCAAGAAGATGATCAGGTCAAAAAAATAATGTTGGAGGCTGGAGCGGCTATGTGTTTGACCAAAAATGGCATTGCCGCCGAACTTGTCGACGGCATTCGCGATCTGATAGTAGAGTCCTTTTTAGATAAGAAATAGTATGTGAATTTTGTGTGAAATTTGTTTTTCGCCGTAATTTCTATCATGCAAGGAGAGATGATTTATGCCTTGTTTGGCATGCGGTGGTCTGATATTGCCTGCGCTCATAGCAATGGCATCTCGAAATCCATTCAGGCTTTTTTGTCGGATCCCATTCACTGACTCGGTTAGGGAAACTCCGAAAGTATTCGGTGGCTTTCCAACCCATGATTCAGAAAATAGAAACTCCGGTTTTGGTGGTAAATAATTCGAGTGTGTATTGCGCGGCAAATGAATTGCCTTTCTCGTTTAAGCCGGGGGAGCATACGCAACGATAAGCGGTTGGGGATCACCCCGACAATGCCACCTCCCACCCCACTTTTCCCCGGTATGCCGACATTGAAGGCAAAGTCATCGCCGCATCATAGGTTCCGCAAGTGAGCATGAGGGCGTTCACCCTCTTTGCCTGGCTGTGTCTGGGGAAGGATCTGTTGATTCGTCCAAGGGCAATAACCTTTTTTGGTTAAAAAAAGAAATCCTTTCGCCAGGTCCACGCAGCTCATCTCTTCAACCTCGTTTGTGAGATTGGAGAAACTCTTGAGGAAATTGGCCATGGCTGCATTCAGAAAGCTTGCCTGTCGTTTGGAACGGGTCACCTGAGGGATCATCCTGAATGGAGGCAGTATTTGCCTGTTGCCTGACATAATCGAGAAAAGACGATTTCGCCTCTTTGAGACGAGACAGAAGGATATCGGAGATGACCAGGGCGCCTGAGTCTATAAACGGATTCCTGGGTATGCTCTGCTCATATTCGAATTAGACGAGGGAGTTGAAAGTGGATCCGGATGGTTCCAGCCCAACTCGTGCCAAAATTTTTTCGCCTTCAAAGGTGAATCCGAGGGTGAGCGAATACACCTTTGAAATACTTTGAATCGAAAAGAGCTCTAAGGCCTGTCCCATGTGGAAGACTTCTCCGTCCACGGTCTGGACCATCATTCCAAACTTCCGAGGTGAAACAGAGGCCAGTTGGGGAATGTAAGTGCCCTCCGTCCCGCATGGTAACAGGTGGAGCACTTCCTGATGGATTTCATCCAGAATAGCTTGATGGTTCATGTAGGTCTTCGACTTTTACGGAGAGGAAAGCAATTGTGCCACTGAAGGTGACTACACACCAGGGTTGGAACGGCCTCAATGGGCTTCATCCTGTTCGATCATTTCAAAAAGACTATTCACGGGTTCCTTGAGGGCTTTGGGATATACAAACCAGGGAATGATACGCCGTAACAGGGATCCCGGATAACCTGGCGTACCAAGTTTGGGTCCGTACTCATTCCATTTCCCAATGGTTGAGGCAGTCACGTGTGGCTGGGAGAGAAACCACTGGGTCAGCCCGGCGTCATTCTCTGTTTGAAGTACGGCTTCTCGAAACTGCCGAAAGGAAATTTTAAAGTGTCGGAGGAAAAACCCGTCGATTCCGAATGGGCTGCCCAAAGACAAGCGATAGAGGAGCGGAAAGTTCCCTTGTTGGGAGGCCTGCACTTTGTCAGCCATACGGGCGAGCCAACAGCAATCAGCTAAGGTTTCTTGTGGTCGACGAAGATTCATAAGTGGAGAATGAGAAAGTCTGTGCCCTATCTTACTTCATTTTCGTCCTGGAGGCATCCGATAATCGAATGAGCTCGCTCCAAACCTAAGCGGAAAGGTCCTTGGTTAGGGCAGTGGTGGGGAATTGGGAATCAGGCCTGCCTATGACGGTATCGGCTCTGGTGTGAGGTCTTGAAAGGTAATGCTTTGAAGCAGAGGTTTGAAACGGTTCCTATCCCTGAGGTTCTCCGGAGTCGAGAGTTTTCTATGATGTCACCTTTTGAGGTAGACCTCCTTCCTTATCCTTTGCGTCATTTCTGATTCTCGATCGGGGGGTGTCAATTCATGATGTGTGACGGGTTTGCTCCATGACTGATCAAATTCATGAATTTTCTATCCGTTAGCTCTTAGCACGGATCATTATGGCGGTTTATGGAGTTGCCGACTGTCATCGGTCGCTACGATCTTTCCTTTTCAAAGGATACATCGGTGACTTTATTTTCGTCATTGATAAATAAGACGATGGATTGTCCGGAAGAAAAGCTTTTGAGCCTTCCATGAATGAGTGAACGGACTTCATGTTGCTGCTCTTTCCCATTTTCTTGAATAGAAATTGTGTTTTCATGCAATGATTGGATAAGTACGCCGGTGACCTTTTTGAAACTGGCTTTCGGAGGGGATTTCTTTTCCGCCAGTACTTGGGCTTCCTCCACTTTCTCTTGGCTGCCATATGTGACATCCACGATCTGGTTCATTTCATCAATGAGGAAAATCGCTTCTGCTCCGACCGGCACCGACGCCACCTTGCTCCGAGCCAGGGGGCTGATCAAAAAGGACTCTTCCTGGCGACCCTGTGACTGAATAACCGCTTTGTCATGTCCGGTCACGAGGGGCTGTGCGAGAACCCTGTGAACGCGCTTATGGTGAGGGGTTTCTCCCTCCAAGCGGAGATCGACAATAAGATCCTGATCATTGACCGTTATTTCTACTCGATCTCCTTTTTTTATTCCGGGAGCCATTTTTCTTTCCGGATATTCATGGGGACATACCTGGGCTGTACTTTACCGGTATTCACTTTTGCTTGCTCTCCCCTGACTTCTTCTACGATTGCCATTATCACCCGTTCGCCCAGAATGAGGTGCAGTGCTTCATGGGATTTGTTCGACTGTTCGCCCACACCGGGGTGACCTATTCCGATATTGGACAAAAGGTACATACCCCCCATATCGTCATGATCTTAAGGGATTTCGGCAGTATGGAAAAATCGAATGTGCGGCGGTTCTTAATTGAGTCCAGCATTTGAATGCTCCTTTTGTAAATTTTCATAGAAGTTAATTCATGAGAGTTATCAGGAATTATAAATCTCTGTATAGGAAAGAAAGCTATGGAAAACCCTGGTTGATAAAGGGGCTATAGTGCCGGTTTTCTCGTGATCAATATGAGGAACTTAATGGAGTATTGCATCTGGAGGTTTAGAGCTTGCTGTCCGGCATGGAAATCAAGGCAGGTCTGATTGACATGAGAGAAGTCATATTCGCCTATGGAGAAGGAAAAATGTTCAGCTCCTCAAAAGACATTCTTCTATCTCAGTGGGCGTTTCGTTGCCCAGGATATCTTCCGGACCTTTGTTTGCTTAGCCTACTATGGGGGGAGTGGATGACGACGAACCATATAAAATGCTACGCCCCTTGAAGTGGTCGTGATCCGGTGCAGGTGAGTAGGAAAGAAACAAAACCCATCACATGGATCCCCAGCATTCCAGATGGGTGATGAAAGGTCCTTCTTGCGGTTTTTTGCTAACCCAGACATTCACACCATTCGACCTTTTTCTATCCAGGATGAGGAAACCTCCTGAGAGAATTCACATTTCAACAGAAATACTCTTCCAACTTATATGAACATCTCGGAATGTTTTTCTGTATACCACCCAAGGTGTCACGAGCATAATTATATGTAGCAGGACCAGTCCTTCCGGAAAACTAGGCAAAACCCTTGGTGTCAAGCACCCTATTCGAGCGAAGGAGTTAATGTCGTTATAAGAAAATGGTCACAGGTGGGGAATTAAGAAGGAATCGGGTTGTTTTCTGTGTAGTCTTCAGAGAATGTGAAATACCTCATAAGGCTTCTGGATAGCCTCCTGGGTTCAACTTCCTAACGAACGGGCATGCCTAGTGCATTAGATAAAAACATGAAAAGCAAAGATACATTTAGTCATTGTGACTCCTGAGAAAAATGCAATACGTTAAAAATGCCAGATAGAGGCAACTACTTTTTTACTGTTCCAGTAGGAAAGGAGCGTTCTGTTCGAGTTGCAGCAAACGCGCGCACTTGAGTATCAAGATAAACTCAAAGGAGGCTGTTTATGAAAGAGAAACCCTTTCTGACCGACATTACGACGTTACGCAAACGGGCCAGGGAGCATATTGAGAAGGGCGCGGTGACTCCCGGATATGGAGCGGACAGGGAAATCGTCATCAACTTGTTGAACGAAGCTCTGGCAACCGAAATTGTCTGCGTGCTTCGGTATAAACGACATTACTTTATGGCCTCAGGCATCAATGCGCAGAGTGTCGCCGAAGAATTCCTTCAACATGCCACTGAGGAACAGGGTCATGCCGATCAGCTGGCAGAGCGGATTGTCCAACTGGGGGGCGAGCCCAATCTTTCTCCGGAAGGCATGCTGATGCGCAGTCATGCCGAATATGTGGAAGGCACATCCTTGGTCGAAATGATTAAGGAAGATTTAGTGGCGGAACGGATCGCCATCGATAGTTATCGGGAGGTAATTAATTATTTGGGATCCCATGACTCGACCACACGTCGATTGTTGGAGGATATCTTAGCTGTAGAAGAAGAACATGCGGAAGATCTGGTTTCACTATTGGAAGGAATCGGTACATAAATGTGCAAATGAAAGAAAAACTCCCGCCGGCCATCATAAAGTCCAACGTGATCATGCTCATGGGTGTCTCGGGTAGGGAAGACGACAATCGGTAAACTACTCGCCAAAGATCTCGGCTGGGATTTCTACGAAGGGGACGGTTTTCATCCACAAACAAACATTGACAAAATGAAACAGGGGGATTCCATTGAGTGATGAGAGCCGGCTTCCCTGGCTGCACTCATTGAGATCATTGCTGCAAATGCTTTTCCTTCAATCGCCGCGAGCCATTATTACCTGTTCAACTTTAAAGCAATCGTGCCGGGACTGGTTTTTTACGGGTAACGGAGAAGTCGCCTTGGTGTATTTGCGGGACAACTCTCCCGTCATACGTCAACGCTTCCAGGGAAGAACGGGACATGTTATGGATTCGGATCTCTTGTCGAGTCAATTCAGCGATCTTGAAGAACCTCAGGATGTTTAGTGGGTCAACACAGAGCAGGTCGCAGAGGACATTGTGTGGCAGGTCAAGCGAGCCCTGGAAATCTTTAGAAGGAAAATTTGCAAGGGAAGCTTTGTAATAATGAAATCCGTCAGCAGGTTCTATGTTTTTATTGGAATTCACATATTGGCCGGACTCTTGGTCATTCTCAGTATGAAATCAACAGGTGCAGAAACCCCTGCCCCGAGCGTGCATTGGGGTGGGTTGGCTTATCCTGATCAAACATCCACGCTTTTGACTGGAATAACCTTAAACCGGTTTACCGAATTCAATAGCGATCGTGAACGATATCCCTCCACAATTAATGAAACAATCGGATTGAATTTTTTGTCAGGCTCCTGGACTGAACGTGTGGGTTCCTGGGGGCTCAATCTTACGGGGGGCGTAGGACCAACTCATAATCAACCGACAGAGTTTCTCCAAAACGATTTTGTGCACGATATCGTGTTTGATGGTCCCAACGTCCCAGTCGGACGAACCCGAGAATCCGTCGATTTTATGCTGGGAGGTTCAATCACCCGCTGGGTGAGTCTGGGGGGAGAAAGAGAAAATATGTTTGTGGGGATTGGGTTTACTTCAGGAACACTCTATCACGAACCCTATGCCAGAATCGGCTTCCGTCGGCTTCCGTTTCCGATTCCTTCCCTGCTCCGGTTGTCGGCCATGGGCCGTTATGGCCGGCTCTATAATAGTTCAGTCTTCTCCTCCATCGCAGATGAATCCTTTCTGGGGCAGGTCTCATTAAGTCTGGGAGACTATCGAGAGAAGGCCGTGCCTGGATGGGAATTGGAGGTTGGCTTCTCAATTGATTCAGGATTATTTATCCGGCCCAACAAGAATGCCATTGAAGAAAAATTCGGAACGATTACCCTCCGGTTTCCTTATGGCCGACTGGAAATGTGGAACGATGTGATCAATTCCAAAGACCGAGGTCCGACCTATGGTGGTACATTGCTGTTTGATATTTTGCCGTTTATCCACGGCACTGAAAAGAGTCCATGAACCCACCAGTCATGAGTGTGCAGGTGAATAAGACATCTTGTTGTGCCAAGGGCCGGCCTGGTGAATGCACGGCATTGGTGGCAATTTCTTGGCCCCCACGGCATGTTAGGTCCAGATTGGTCGAACCCAGGTGACACTCCCAGACAAGGGTTTTGATCAGTGGTGTTCAAGCTGTAAGGTAGAGATAATATCAGAGTGCCATGATTTCCACCGCAATGCTGAAGGTGGAAAAATGGTATGACAAAATGGGTTCCCTGTATTTCATCCATTCTATCAGACATGAAAACAGATGAATTTCAACAAGGCAATGACTGTCAGGGAGATTATGACCCCCGTCACTGAGGTCCTCAGGGGAAGTGAATTTTTAGACCATGCTGCCCAAGCTATGAAGCGGCTCGGCAAGAAAAGTATGCCAGTGGTGGATCATAATCAAGTGGTCGGGATCCTTACGGATCATGCCATTGTTTCAGAAACCACGGCCACAGGGGTGGATCCGTCGAAGATTCTGGTACGGCAGATTATGACGAGAGGAGAAATCACATGTTCCGAAAACCATTCGATTGAGGAAATGACGCAAATTTTGCGGCAGATGAATCAGAGCTGCCTGGTTGTCCTCAACACCGAAGGGCAGCCCGTCGGAATCGTGGGTCAGGAAGATGTGATCGGGAGTTCCATCGCATTCGACAGTGATTCGACCTGACTCTTCCGCAAACGCTGAGGGAATAGGGAATGGAGTTGGTGCACGGAAATCTTTAGAGCAGGGCTCCAAGGCGGGATCTCTCTGAGACTATGGCCCACTTCCCCAATGTACGGGGAAAGGAAAAATGGGTGGGTTTCACCAAGTTCGCTGAGGCGGGTATGGCCTGCGGGTGGCGTTGCTGAAGATGTGGCCCTGAAATTTTTCTCAAAAACGGAGGAGGAAACCATGGTCTTTTTAAAATGGGCGGCCATTTTCTTTGTGATCGCACTCATTGCGGGTGGCTTGGGATTTTCGGGAATTGCGGCTGGGGCAGGTAATGTCGCCGAGTTCTTATTTTATCTCTTTTTAGGAGTGTGTCTTATCTTTCTCGTAATCGGCATTTTTTTGGTGAGGAAATTGACCTGAGTGCCTCCCTTTGTGAAAGAGACGTGACCTGATATTACTGTTGGCGATCTGCTATCACCCCACATTCTGCAGGTCTATCGATCTATCCGATTCCAGTAACCCAGGGTTTCTTGCAGTTCCCCACCCAAGACCGATATGGCAGAGTCAAAGAGGCTGAAGCTTACTGTCAACGGCCCCATTATTTGTTGATCAGACCGAAACTCAGGTCACCTGGGCTGAAAAAATGAGAAATATTCATCTTATTCTTGTTTGGGGAGATGCTCAATGTGACCGCCGTGTTTCCCTTGTGGTCGATAGGAAGGAATGAACGGGTACTACCTTATATCGGGAGAATTTCAAGCCGGTATGGGAAAAATCCTGATTAGTTAGATTGATGACTCACGGTTTCTCCACATGTGTCGGAGAGAGGAACGAAGAAGGAGGACGCAACCTTGATGAATCTTGATGACCTTAAAATGTTTTCTAGGACCAAATGGGTAGCGATTTTTGGATTTTTTTCCGGTGCAGTATTCATCACCGGCGGATATATGGTGGGCTCTGCAGCGGAGCAAAGGGGTTCCAAGAACAAGAATTGGGAGGCTGTTTCCGGTCCGGAAAAATTGGTTCCGCCTATAGGGCCGCCGGCGATGGTCAAAAATTGGAAACGGGATTATCCCCAATATCAACCTCCGGGTAAAGGGGATACCGTAGAAGCTCCTGATGCCAAACCCGGGACGGTCAATCCTTCGGATATTCATACCTTCGGGGGACGAACCCCCAGTTCATTTTCTTTTGACCTGAGTCCTGATGAACCGTTTGATACAGTGCTGGAGCGGGAGAGCCAACAACGTCCATCCGTCCAGGAACTGCAGCAACAACTTCTTCAACAGCGATACAACTTAACTCCCCGATTTGTGGATGGGGAGACCATGACCAGGGGAAAGCCTATTCCACAGGGTCCGACGGCGCGTTTGCCTGCGGGTCTCACCTGGGACCAATTCGCGAACATGACACCGGAAGAGATCAAATCCGGGAAATTGTTTCCTTATCTACCCCTGCCGCATCCTCTGCATTCGACAGGTGGAATGGTCTTTCCGCAAACGATGACCCAGTTTCATAAGGAACGAGAACGCTTCGATGTGATTCATGACCTTCCGGATCATTTTTTGCCGGAGTTTCCCCCGCCCCTTTTTCTAACGAGCAGGCCCGATCTGGGGGATGTGTCTCAGGGCGAGGAAATTACTAACGAGAATTTTTATCAACTGTTTGACGGAATTCTGTCGCCCGTCCAATTGGACGGGCTGCGATTGTTAGTGGAGAAAATTCCCCAGCAACAGTTCAATGCCACCGACGATCGGAAAACGGTTGCCCCCAGTCAGGGGGTCGCCTGTCTGGATTGTCATGTCAATGGTCATACCAACGGAGCCATTCATCTTAATCCGGATATCCGTCCGCAGTTCACCCGGTTCAGGATTGAAACGCCCTCGTTACGTGGTGTCAATATTCAGGAGGTGTTTGGGTCCAAACGGGCTTTGGCTTCGGTCGAGGATTTTACCGAATTTGAGAATCGGTCAGCGTATTTTGATCATGATCTCGCCACGGCTGAAAAAAAAGGTCGGCGGGATTTGACGCGAACAGAAGTTATGAAAATGGCGCAATTTCAGAAGCTGGTGGATTTCCCCCCGGCTCCGAAACTTGACCTGTTTGGTCGGCTCGACTCACGGAAGGCCAGCGAGCAGGAATTGCGAGGTGAAGACCTCTTTTTCGGGAAGGCCAAATGCGTGGCTTGCCATACTCCCCCATATTTCACCGATAACCTGATGCATGATTTGCGGGTCGAACGCTTTTATCATGGTCGGGCCGAGGGATCGATTAAAACGTTCCCCCTGAGGGGCATTAAGGATTCTCCTCCCTATCTTCACGATGGTCGCCTGCTGACACTCGAAGATGCCGTGGAGTTTTTTGTATTGGTGACAGGGGTCCCCTTGAGCAAAGAGGAAAAGAGGGATCTCGCTGCTTATCTCAGGACATTATAAGAAAAGAGGCAAGGATGGAGAGCGTCCTTCTTGGAAATGCTGGATAGGTAGGCCGCAAAGCAACCGAATCAACGACACGGTGAGCTATTCCAATGAGAAATAGGCAGCATTCAACTCACGTCTTCCGGAATTCTGGGATGGGGAGTGTCGCTCTTCTGATGGGCGTATGTTTTCTCTGTCTGGGACCGGTGTGGGGAGAGAATAGTACGGACACGTTTTCCGAAATTTCTTCGCCTGAGAGGCAGAAAACCGAAACGGATGATTCTCTCCTTATCGGTGGGGGTATACATCGTCCACCCGATATCGGTGCGGCCGGTACGACATCCCCCACGCCTCCTGTCCGAATAGAATCTCCCATCGATGAACCGGATCTTCTGCCTTCCAAGGCTCCCGTACCCTCCGACCCTTTAAAATCCAGGGATGCTTCTCCATCCGGTGAGGGCGAAGTGGAGCTGTTGGGAAATCCTGAGTTCATCAAGGAACATTCGACGATTCCGCAATAAGATCTTCAGCACAGCGGAAGGACCGAATATATAGTCAGAGCCACAGCAAAACCTTTTTTGACCGGAGGTGTCAGTCAATCCTGTTTCCCCGTATATTCCCGCTGTATCTGTAACTGAACGTTCGTCAACTTCGTTTTGGCAAAGATCCTTGAAGAGCAGGGAGTGCCGGGAGGGTTATGATTCTTCTGGCGGTCCAGAAACGGTTCAGGACCTTTCTGGCTCAGGCCTCATATGCATTTTCCACCGCATTCGCGACTCTAAATTTTTCAGAGTGGAAACGGACTCATTTACCTTTGAGGGCGGAGCCCCATGGAGAGACATGTAGGAATGTCCGGACCCAGATCACATTCGTTTATTCATATGGAATAATACGTTGATGGTCACAGTCATCCTTTGCAAGCCCAAGTGGACGTCTGTGATTTGAAACTTCAACCTCAGGGTTTTTCCCAGTTATCAAAACGCGATTGCCTCTCGTATCCTGAAAATCAGAGATAATCGAAAAGGGAATGGGCCCTTTACTGGAATTGGGAAAGGAGGCTGTGAATGAAAACGCATACGCCATATCAGGCTAAGACTTTTAATCTCAGGGGCTTAAACGGAATATCCGACAAGACACTGGATATGCATTTCAAGTTATATGAGGGCTATGTCAAAGCGACCAATTCACTGACTGAACACATTGCCGGTATCCTGGAGGACGGGAAAGTGGATCAGGAAGAACAGCCCGCCTATTCGGAACTCTCACGTCGATTGGGATTTGAATATAACGGAATGGTCCTGCATGAATTATATTTTGAAAATATGACATCGGAGGGTTCCAAGGGGCCTCAAGGACAGTCTTCTTTGGAAAATGCCATCAAGGACAGTTTTGGAAGTTTCGAAATGTGGAAGACAGATTTTTCCGGTGTCGGTAAATTACGTGGAGTCGGCTGGGCCATTTGTTATCAAAACCCCGAGAACGGCCGACTCTCCAATCACTGGGTCAGCCTTCACGAATTCGGCAATGTCGCAGGGTTCCGTCCGATTCTGGTTATGGATGTGTGGGAGCATGCCTATTTGTTGGACTATCAACCGTCCGAACGTGGGGACTACATTGAAAGTTTTCTCTCCAATGTGAATTGGAACGTGGTAAGTAAACGGCAAAGAGGGTGACGAAGCGACGGATGCATTGTTGCTCCATAACAGACAATCGCATTTTCCTGTATGTAGCGCGTATGCAGGGAAAGGAGGAAGCATGACTCCCAGAACAGAGTATACCGTTACCTCGCATTCATTTACCGTTCTCGAAAGGGGGAGAGACTGTCCCACACCAGAATCCCAACCCCACCCCGGATCCCTTTCCCAATCCCGGACCGGTTCCTCGTCCGACACCTATTCATAAAATTTGATGAACTCCTGCCCCCTATCGGTAATGGTATTGGATTGAATTCATCCCGAATAAAGGATGCGTGGATCCAGAGGCTATAAGAAATATCAAATTTATTGCAATATTGCTGGGTGTTCATCCAGGCGGAGTCAGTTGAATTGTTTACTGGGCCGTCAGGTATCGGACAAATGCATTCTGGGAGATCTGATTTCTCTGGTTCAGGATTGTGTACCGAATGTCCTCCGGGACGAGGGGGAGATATATAACTGGTTTTCGAGGACGTGGTGAATGGCTAAGAGCAACTCGCTTTCTACGGTTTGTTGGTAACATATCCCTGGCCTCCTGCACAAAGGGCTTCCTTAATATCGTTAGGTTCAAGGTGCATGGAATCAGACATCTCCATGCCAGGACAACACGGATTGGAGGGGAACGATTATGTGAGTCGGGTTAAAGAGATTGGACCGTGATTTGGCCATTTGTCTGAACGGAAATGTACTTCGATGGAGGGCATTCATGGGAATGCCCTCCATGTAGTGGGATTACTGCCAAAAAAGTAGGCTGTCAGTCCTTTTCAATTTTCACAATATTTCCTGAATTCGCATCCACATAAATTTCCCGGATGCTTCCCGTCCCGTCGAGAATCTTGACCTCGAATACAGTTTGCTCATGTTCTTTCTCAAGTTCCGCACTGACGGCCTTGCCCTGCACACTCGTGAGAGCTTTATCCACGGCCTCCACCAGAGTCAGTTTGGCATGGTTGAGTAAATCGGCTTTGTCCTCTCCGAATAAGGCCCAGGCCGGATTGATTACACAGACGAAGCCCATAATTGTGGTTCCAAGGATCAGGCGGTTTTTCATAATATTCTCCTGCGTTAAATGTGATTGGTTGAGAAATTGTCTGTACCCATGTCCGGATGGAAGGGGCAGATCACATGAGTAGCTCAACGTGTCTCCTGTTGACGATGGTAGAGGTATTCTATATGCGGTGCATTCGACAAATTCTCTAAAGCATTATTCCATATATCCAAGATATCCCACACACGATAAGCATACATGGATGACGGCATTATAGAAGAGGAGAAATTTATCTAATAATTGACCTGGTGAATGAAGGTATCATCTGCTCACCAGCCAGGTGATAGATGGGTGTGGTGAGAGAGTGAAAGGCGACGTTTGAGCTATGAATTTCCAGGAATGTGATCATTCGATGCGAAATAGAACATGTGCAACGGGCAAAAGCGGAAAATCTGCGATCGAATGTTCAAAAGGGGAATTCATTGAGGCGGACGTTTCCCCCGAAGGCATTACCACCTCGGTCAGGACCGGACCAAATATCCAGCAGAAATGACTGAATCTCGCCTTGCCTCTTTAAAAACTGGATCGGCCATCCCACTTGATGGTCGGCCGATTCCGCTAGCAGGGAGATAGGAGATGACCCCTGGTTGTGGCGATGCTCATGTTCATGCCATGTGCGTGAAGTTCAGGAGTATTGTTCCAAGGGATGTGCTGATGTCATTACCGCACCGGAGGGAAAATACTGGAGTCATCATTCCGCCTGTACGGGATATTTGAACGCTAAGGTATCCGATAACCGGCAAACATGAGTCTTGTTAGGACAGAAAGCCGGAAGAATCGCATACTGATTCCGTTTCCTATGCCGCACGAACGGATTTTCGTCAGTGAGGGGAAAGCGGGAAGAAATGCCTGGTGTTGTGGCGAGGTCGGAGTGAAAACTGTCACCAGAGCAAAAGATGAATCCATTAATTTAGACAAAACCCCTCGTCCTCCTGACTTTTTGACATATACTCTTTGGGTAATGTTCGATCTTTCCTTTCCGTATCTTCCAGCTGTTCTGGGTATGGGTGTTTTTGCCGAAAAAGTTCTTCCCGTAGCCGGTGGTTTTCTTTCACCACTTGAGAAAGTTCCTGGATAAGTTTTTGATTTTGTTCCTGAAGATACAGTATTTCCTTCTCTAATTCCTCAATATTTAAGAAATGTGTCATGATTTCCTCCTTGAAACGGGTTTGGGAGAACCTCCAATAAATTTCGCAATCCACTCTCAATGATGGACCAGAACTATTGGTTCTTATTTCATCTTATCAGGTGAGTCAACTCACGGTGAAGTCGTATGTTTCAAGGGAGGACTTTTCCCGAAATTTGATTTGAAGATTAACAGAAGGTTCCGTGGTCAGGACGTGGAAGGTCGACTGACTCGCGAGCCCCGATCGAGGGTTATTGCTAGTAGGGAATGAAATGAATCGTGGTAGCATAGCGGGTGCAGGCTTTTGCCGTATGGATAGTTAACGGAATATCTTTCCTGGGGAGCCTGGAAATTTCTCCGTATGAACGACCGTATAAAGACCACCCAGCGATCGATAAAAGGAGTCAATCGGTAATGAAAATCATTTTTCCGGTCTCTCCAACGCAATGGTCGGAATTTCAACGTCTGCAAAAATGTTTAGAACTTTCACCCGATCAAATTGTAGAGCAGGCCTTAACGTTATTGTCTTGGGTGCTTAAGGAGAAGCAGGAGGAAGGACTATAGTGGACCCCAATATTCGGACAGTGCGTTAAGATGGTGGACGCCCCATTTGTTCCATCATTGAGGAGAGGTCCGGAGGATGTCCAAGAAGCGGAAACGCCACAGTGCGGAATTTAAAGCGAA
>JBFWRU010000015.1:0-71134 GCA_050248735.1 Nitrospirales bacterium
CTTGGGCCAACCCCAAGCTCACTGTCTCTCGTTCTTCATGACTCAAGTGGGTATAGCATTTCTTTTCCATGACAACACCTTAGCCGATCAAGGCCGGGAGTGTTGCACTTGGAGTTAGAACCTAAGGTGCCATTTCCTGCGCACTTTTCGCGCAAAGTTGATCTATTGCCTTATCTTAAGCGCTATAGGTTCCATTCTGACGTCTTTTATATTTTCTGATTGGCTCAAACACACCATGGGCAAAATAATTTACCGCGTCCCCAAAGTGGGAATTTCCCATATTACAATTAATACCTCCAATATGGCCTGGCTTGGAGGTTGAGAGGGACCGATTAAGATTTTTATTCAATCCTTCATTGTTACCAAAATCGATTCCTCAAAGGGTGACAACTGGTAAAGGTTATTTTGATATAGCTCATGCATTAGTTTCTGCTCATACTCAGGGTCTACTCTCCTTTCGCACGCTTGAGTCGATTCACCAGGACGACAGCCTTGTGCTTCCCTTACGATTCCCATTATTTCGTTAAAATCTTCACGCCCATCACCATAGTAAGATTGGGCCCAGGCTCCACCAAAATCTTGCCAAAATATTAAGATGCCAATGGTGAAGGCTACAACGGCTTTTTCCCAATTGAGTTGTCCGTCATGCACCTCTTTGTGGGGGAAGTTTTTCGTGGCCTTAGTATTATTTCCTTCTACTCCTCGTGTCGAAGCTTTTTTCGAACATTCTTGGGAAATAGTCGTTAGTCCAACCTTTCAAGTAGGGTTCCCCAAGCGGATTCATTACTCCGTCATCATGGCCTTTTTCACCAGCCGAGGGTGTTGGCCATGGCTGATTAAGACGTTTATCAATATCGCGCGATAACCCGAAAACCGATTCCTCAAAAGGTGTTAACTGATATTCTGGCTCCCGTGAAAACTGAGATTCTGGCTCTAATGCAGGAATTGTTTTCCCCATACATCCAACATAAGTTCGTATTAATTTAGCTTGTGTTCCAATTACATACATGCACCCACTCATGTTCTTGTCTCTCCCACAAGCTTGAGCTGCCAATAAGATTTGCTGCTCATTCCGTTGGTTAGCTGCTGCTCTAAGCTCTTGACAAATATTAAAATCAATGCGGGCCAAAAAATAATTTGCTGACCAAAGGGTCTGAATGCAATCGCGTAAAGTAAAATTTTGAAAACAAAGATTTGACTGTCTTTTAAATTCATAAGGATCGTTAAAAGCCCGTATTGCACCCGGGCAAAAGGTTTTTGACACCCAACACCCTTCATCTGCTTCCATCTGTTTTTGGCTATAATTCGCAGCTTTAAAAGAAACGGAAAGGGGATCTGGTTTTTGGGATTTACCAAATTGGCCTTTACTTAAAGTACTTAAGTTAATAGGTCTAGTCGATGAATCCTTCCCATAAATAAAATTTTCCCCTGATCTCGGAAGCAGCTTTGCAACACTGTCATGCCTCTCACAACAATTTGAAAAAATAAAGTAAATTAGAAATACCGATAAAATTAACGATGCTTTAAGAAAATACCTGTTTCCCCACATTAGTTTTCCTCCAGTAGAAAGTTTTCAAGAACCAACCACTGCATATTTTCCTTCACCGCTTGCTCAACCCTCATGACCTCCTCCCATAAAACTAGACCGTGCTATGCTGGAAATGCGATGCTTCTGCAGCTCAGGTTGAGCCGCATGTTCGGCAAACTCCTGCGGTGTGAGTTCCCCAGAGCCCCATGCGGCCGGGGTTCATTGTAATCCATTACGTCACGCTTTAATCTTCTATCGGGCATCGTGTAGGGAGATGAACACATTGGCATTGAGGCATTCGTTCCGAAACTTGCCATTGAAACTCTCAATCTCCGCGTTCTCCACGGGTTTCCCGGGTCGAATGAAATCGAGTTTAACCTCATGCGCATAGGCCCAGGCATCCAAGGCCGCGACGACCCTCCTGCCCGTCAGGGTGAAATCGACCTCAATTAATGAACGGAGTCGACTCCAGTTTTCCACGACAGTGAGCGCGCGAAAATGCCGCCCATCCAGTAAAGTGTCGGCCACAAAATCCATACTCCACCGCTCATTCTCTTGGCTCGGACGGGGTGACGTGAGCCGCACGATCAGGCCTTCTTTCCGATAAAGACGATGGACACGCTTCCGGTTGATGACCCAGCCCCCCCGCCGCAGGACATGCCGACGGAGATACCCAAATCGAGGACGCGCCTGGGCCAATTCCCGTAACCGTCTCCGTAGCACGGTATCATCCTGGCGGTACTGGCGGTACTACCACGAGACGCGATTGAGCTGCAGCAGGCCACAGGCCCGTCGCACCCCAATGGGGGAACTGTCCGATGACTGCTCGCACCAGGGTACGCTTGCGCGTGGGCTTAAGGGATTTTTTGTTGCACCTCCTGCAGCATGACCTTATCGAGCGTCAACTCGGCGACGAGTTGCTCTAGTTTTCGATTCTCCTCCTCCACCAGCCGCAACCGCCGGATCTCGGCCAAGGCCATCTGCCCCTCTGAAAATTTGCTCTTCTTCATCGATTGTCCCTCCTCAGTTGGAGGACTGCAGGTTAGCAAACGTTTCCATTTCTCGCTGGTCTAGTTTTATGGGAGTCGTTAATAGTTAAAAACGCCATATCAGGTGGACGAAAGGTGAGGCCAGAAAATTGGTGTAGCGAAGCGAACTAATGGTCGACTCATTCCGTGCGATGGTAGCGGACACATTCACAGTCACCCAATCCCAGGGAGTCCAATTGAGGGCGGTTAACAGGCGGGCTCCATAGTCCTGACGTGCTTCCCCTGTGCTGGATTCGAAGAAATCGTCATAGGATTTGTAATCGACTTGCCCTTGAACAAATAACACCAGCGTTTGCGTGATGGCATGCACGAAGGTGCCCCCGCCGGCAACCGAGGTATAGGAAAAATCATCAGGGTTAGCCCAGACGCGAAGTACGGACAAGAACGGATACAGAGCGGTACTTGGGCTTAAGCCTACCGTCGTATTGATATTGAATCCCAGATTATGCAACGTGACCAAATGCGTGTTGAAATTCCGATCATAAATAGCACTGCCATCATAACGGAGGCCAAAATTCCACCGACCAAGGGGAAGGTTCGCTCCAGCACTCCCCGTCACCCCATTGAAATCGAGACCCTGGTTCCGATGATAGCGAGACAGGAACCCGCTGCCACTCACAAACACATCCACCCGCTGAGCAATCCGGGTACCCGCACGCACCAGTACGGACTGATTCAAAACATGATCATGTGTTTTCATTTTGTCGCTGAGAAAGGCATTGTCCGTGAATTGGTAAGAAGAGTTGGATTCCAAGGAAAACAGCTTGGGCCGTCGAAGCAAGACCAGGTCTTCTTCGCCGGTTAAAATCAATTCCTCGGGTGGGACGGTTACTGTTGGCGCCGATTGAACCTGTTGCGCCCGTTGGTCAATGGTTAGCGTACCCAGTTCTTGTGCACGAGACTCAAGAGAAAAAACAACCAACACCAAACCGGCAAACATGCCATAAATCTTCGTTTTCCTGAAGAAGGAATCAAACATTCTTGCGGGAAGTTTTTTCAGGATTATTTCACCGTGAAGACCAATGAGCTAGAGGTCGGGAACGCAGGAGTAACACCCGTGAATCCCTCTCGACCTGGGTCCGTCGGGCCGATTACTTGGCCAATCAGGTTGACTAAAGACGTTGGGGGAACTTGGACGGTGTATTTTGCATTGGTTTGGTTATTGGCTCCAAAGTTTACCCCGGATGTTCGAATTTGATAGCTTCCGGGATCTACCGTCGTGTTCAACACTTGAGGAATTCCACTCAGTGTGACTTGGGTCGGTGACAGAAAGACCGGTGGAACTGGACTTACAAAAAGCTGGACTACTGAAAAAGCCGCTACATCGCCGATATCTAACGGGTTTGCGGCCGAGACCTGGAACACAAAAGGAAGGCTTCCCAAAGACGGCGGCGGGGGCGGCGGCGGAGGTGGCGGCACTGATCCCCCACCAGAGGACGACCCGTTGCTTGCCATAAACACCTGGCCCGCGGTGGAGGCATTGGCCACCACATTTTGAGCGACTTGGTTAACCTGGTTCTGGTTGCCACCATTATCAAACCAAGGCGATCCTGCCCCATTGGTAACATTGCCAGGTGGCCCCCCGCCCGTTGGTAAAGTAAACGGGCCGGGCCCCGCACATGCGCAAAATCGTTGTCCCATGGTTCCCAACCCTCCCGTGTTTACCGGAAGTGCTTTTGGCTGCGAACTTTGGGGTGGCCCAGAACTGTCCGATTCCAACATGCTCAGAATCCCTACCAACGGATTGGGAAATGATCTGACGGCGCTACTATTCTCCAAGCCGGAGGGCTGAACCATTTGTTGACCCGAAAGAGCATCGACCCCTATTCCAGGCTGCTCTTCTGTATTAGGCGTTCCTGTATATTCAATCCGTAGATGCCCGTCTGCCATCAACGACTTCACCAGTTCCATATCGTTCGCGTCTAGTAACAAGCGGTTAGAAATTCTTGAAATTAGACTGTTAAGTTTCATACCTTCCTGAAGTAAGGCGTTGATTTCTCTCGATGTTTGTTGGATTTCCTTCAGTAAGGCCATATTTGCGGGATACTTCAGTTTGGAAACTTGACGTAGTCGTTCTGAATTCAGCTGATTTAAATCCATGGCCTGCTTGTAGATAGCTTTAGCTCGATGTCTCAAACTCTCCAGATTCACCGTCTTGGGATCGATGAAAAAGTTTTTCCCAGCCTTGGCCATCAATACTTGTGTTTCCCAGTTTTCTTTTTTCAGGTTTTGTACTTCTTGAAACGACTGAAACCAGTCAATTTCCTCTTTGGTGAATTCTTCACCCATCCATTTTTTCCTAGTTAAATATCCAAGTCTCATGGCATCAATGAATTTCTGGCGTGAAGGGTCCATTCCTTCATCGAAAGTTTGGTTGACGAAGTCGGCAACCTCTTCCACCCGCGAATATTTTTTGCAGGGGGGGACGGCACAATCAGCGAGGTCATTGAAAAAAGCACCGAGGTAAATGGGGGAAATTCCCAAATTATATAGAGCTTTAATGTCCGCTTTTATGAACTCGTATGTACCGACTTCAACGCCTTCCTGTTGATAAGCGGAAGGAACGTGTTCAAATTCAAAATAGAGACCCGCGAGTAGAGCTGCCGGCCCCAATGCCCTACCTGCTCCCTTGACGATTTTACTGGCATTCGTACTTCCCTTTTTAATGAAATCCATGACTTTTAGTTTGGAGGCTTTGTCTTGTACAGCCTTGATCCGTGCCGGAATAAGATAATTCTCAAACCAGTTTTTAATAACTTTTTTATTGGTGGTTCCCACATGGCTTGCCAGGCGGAGGTCTCCATACAGGAGTTCCTCCAATCGGGACAATGTGATTTGAAAAAACTTGTCCCCACTCTTGTAAATTTCAGGAAATCCTGAAACAGGGAATATTTTTTTGCTGACCTCCGGAGTGATGGGAGGCAACTTTATGGTCTGGGATTTTATCTGTTTGGTGATAAGGTCACTCACTGCCTGAACGTATTTATCCGATGTATCAGCACCTGCCTTAATAATTGTTTCCCAGGGACTGGGACCAGGGCTCCAAGAAAAAACGTTAAGTTGGTCTTTCAAATTATTGGGATCAGTTTGTTGTACTTGCCCCGCTTCTGTTTGGGAGATTGGCTGCTTCTCGTCCTCAACCTCTGCGCCAATAGATTGGACAGGGAAAAGGAACGTTCCAATTAGTGTAACCAGAATTCCTATGGGCAGAAATCTTTTATTTATGCTTACGCCTATCACGATTCTTTCTCCTGGGTTCCAGGTTTTTCATTATGATCCTCTTTGAGGTCTACAATAGTTAAATGGTTGAAAACTATTTCTTCCTGGTCAGCCCTTGGAGTAACTTCCGCTATCATGAGCCAACGTGCTGAATTGGAAAGGCCTAAGGTCAGCAGGTATCCCTGGCGTGATGCCATAACACTTGTGGGTTCAAAATTCGCTCGAACCGAAGAAGGTAAGCCGACAATGCGGCGAAGAATCGTGGAATCCATAGCAGGAGCAAGATTTTGTAGTTGTTCGAGTTGTCCTGAAGCTAAAGCTACCCTGAGACCATAGACTAATTCTTTTAAGTCAGGGTTCCGTAATGGGAGCAGACTTAACAAAACAGTGGCAATGCGACTTTCTATAAAGACTTGTTCAATAGACCCCTGTAAAGGTGGGGGTTCGGAATCCAGAAGCCCTGGCGAGGTAGTGAGATTCCGTTCCTGAAAAGCCTTTAGGCTTCTGGCTGTAGTCTTTTGAAGTACGTCGATGAACCCCCCGGAGAGTTTTTGAGTCCACCATTGAAGATTGTCTAATGAAAGGGCCTGGCCCCGCATCACCTCACCGGGTATGATTTTCAAGCCCATCAACTGCTGCCCCCCTTGACCTTTGCCCCATTCAGTTACTACCCACCCATCCACCATGGGGTTATAAAACCCGACGCGGATAATAGGCCCCAAAAAATTTTCAATAACTGGCAAGGAGCCACGGAAAAAATAGGGCCATGTTATTTGCGAACTCTCTGGAGGATCTCGATTAAGGAAAGGCTCTAAAGTACCAGGGAACGCGTCGGGAAATACCTCAGGAAGCTTTTGAATATCGTTCGCAGCTACGAGTCGAAATATGGCCGCAGACTCTACCACGCCTTGGAAATCTTGATCCCCATTATTTGGAAAGCCAAAGTTTGGATCGAAATCCCTATTTTGTAATTCTATGAAACGATCTACCATCTTGGGATTGAAGCCTTCTAAGGCCGTTGATGGTTGAGGGGCCAACATGGTGAAGACAGCCAAGCCAATGATGACAATGGTCGTGAAACCATGAACTCCTCTTTGAGTCCCTCTCTGATCCCTAAAAGAGAATCGCTCTGGAGCCTGAGTGAGAATTTGAGAGGAGCTAAAGGTCAATCTGAGGTTTCGCGTGATTTTTTTGATCATTTTGCCATCCCTTCATTTGCAGGTTCCAAAGCCGTCACAAAAACCATCCGGTCGAAGGGTTCAAGCGTGAGATGGTATTGCTGCGACGGGCCGACTATCAGCCAGGTTGAAAGATCTTCCATGGGTTCAATTCTCGCATCAGCCAACTTGGTCATCCAGGGCTCTGACAAAAACATGAACGTAAAATTTTGTCGGAACACGGACCAGGCTTGCGAGGTCGGTTGAATGTTCCCCTTGAAGAATAATTGCGGATTGATCAACGCTTCGACGGTTTCCGCATCGCCCTTCCTTAGGGCTTCCACAAATGTCTCGGCCACGGCCTTGGTCAAGGCTTCCACCTGAGAGTGTTCCCTCATCAAACTAAGCACGGTCGGGTTTCCTAGATAGCGACGACGTACCGATTGCAGGTACCCAGGCGTGGATGGGGATTTCAGGTTGAAATTCACGCGTTCCAAGAGGCCCCACCATTGCAAGCGTTCTTGCTGTTTGGCCACGGCTTCAAGATTGGCCTGCGTGGCAGGGCTGAGCCCAATCGGGCTGGTCGCTAAAAATCGCCCAGCGTCATATTTCATCACTTCTATCGTTTCCGATCCAAGTGGCCAGGCCATGGCTTCCCCGGTTTCAGCGGTTTCTCCCTTAGCTTGAATTTTCCCCGACAGGACGACCGCGACTAAGACTTCAGGATTGGCCTGAAGCAGGACATCACATGTCGTCAACGTGGTGAACGTGGCGTCATAAAAGGTAAGCGTATGGTCTTCCGGAAGGCTTGTCAGAACCGATGAGGATGCCAGGGTTTTTTCGAGGTCTTCTAACTGGAGAGGGGTGTTCGTGTCCGTCTTTAGGAGTGCCACCTGCTGCTCAACATTAATTGGAGTGGCTAATGCAGTTTCTTCGGCTTGGGTCAGAGGAATCATTCCTCCCCCCCAGACCAAGAAGACCAACCCAAGCAATGAGGAAATGGTGTTTTGTCCATGTTGCCGCATGTACACATCCATCACGGGAACCTTTTCTCTCCCTTCCTCCTACTCAAGGGCCTATGGCCTTTGGCCGAAAGAGGGTTCGGAGGAAGGGAATGGGATACCGTCAACAAACCTATAGTCTGTGGAGTTCGTGTTGTATCTTTATGTTACTTGTGTCAGTAGGGGTGCCTTCCTCCTATGCCTTCGCGAATGGCCTGTTTCAATCCACCGAATTTCGTAGTCGCGTGCCCCCCCCACCAGTGAATCTGGGACTTCATGTGCACCACACCCACTCGGTTTTTGCTTCGTGTGAACAGCATTCCTTATCGTGCCCGCCTGAGGTATCCACCTTTTGGAGTGATCAATGGAAAGCCCTTCAGTTACTGGCCCGTTTCGAGCAGGTCAAGGTGATCAACCAACTCGTCAATCGATTTCCCTACCACTCGGATTGGGAGAACTTTGGGGTACAGGATCACTGGGCGTCCCCTCTTGAATTTCTCCAATACTCAGGCGATTGTGAAGACTATGCCCTTTTCAAATTTTTTCTCCTCAGGCACCTGGGGGTGCCCAATGACCAGTTGCGTATCGTCCTACTGTGGAATCGTTCTGGCCTGAATGCCCATGCGGTGTTGGTATTTTTCCACTCCGGGGAAACTTTGGTGCTGGATAATGAACGCGATGCCCTTCTCCGCGATACGCAACTCCCACACTATGTTCCCACCTATTCATTTAATGAAACTCATAGCTGGTCCCATCTCATTTCTCCCAGCATGACTGACCCGCTTTCCTTGCTGAAATAAAAAAACCTTCTCAACCGTATTTCAGGCGAAGAAGGCATTTAGCATATCTTCGTGCACCCTTTCCCCGTGTGGGTAGAAGGCTCATATTCAACTGGCCCGCCAGCGTGTCTATTTAACTCATCCGGGGAGTAAATGCAATAGCTCAAACTAGTATGGTGGTCCATTTCTTCCCTGACATGCCTCGGGCTTCATTGCGAAGTTTTCTCCCAAGAATTCCATTTCACCCTATCCATTTGCCACAGGTTGGCAATGGTCAGTTCTTCAGGCATGAGAGATCCCGAGGGTCTAGGGGCTTGGCCATGGCTTCCTCTTCCAGATAGCAATATTGCCCATTCCACACCTCCGATTTAGATCATCGAGGGGTTCCTCGCACTTCAGCGACACCTGAAGACAAGCAACCGTCCAGCAGCTTGCACGACTCAAAGTATACATGGCCAATTAGTAGACTACGGATCGAAAGAAAGGGGATTGCTGAAGTAATTGGAGCCGGGCAGTCTCCTTGACCTTTCCGCATATACACTGGTCTTCTGCTGATTTTATCGACAGGTTGAAGAAAACTTCTGATGGTGTTGCTCCACAAAACTCCTGGGGACAGCCCCAAGGTAAAACGAGGGACTCCGATGATGAGTATAAAATCGTTCGAGGTAGTCATAGATATTTGTCCGGGCTTCGGCCTGAGTCCGGTACTGCCACTGGTGAACCCGCTCCCGTTTGAGGAGACCAAAGAAACTCTCCGCCACCGCCTTGTCATAATAGTTCCCCACGCCACTCATGGTACTCCCAATCCCATCCGCCTGAAGAAGGATTACAACTCCTGTGAGGTATCCTGGGTGTTCCAGTCCGAAAGGAGGATAGTCATCGTTGGCCTCCGACGCTACCACACCAACTTCAGCACGGCATAGACCACGAGGTCTTGAGTGCCCTGTGGCTGGATCGACCACCCAATTACTGGGCGAGAAAACAAATCCAGGACCACCGCCAAGTAGAACCACCGCACCAGCATGGCCGCAGTAATGCCCTAATCCGCGCAACGTGAGTAACGCAGCGGCTTCGCTTGCTTGGATAGCTGGACTGCCTCCTGCGAAAACTTTAGACTGTACTGTCGACATTTCTCCATGACACACCTCCTAGCCTAGTATGAGGCTTTTTCGATGTGTCCCTAAAGCCAGGGAAAGACCCACATGCTGATTGCAAGGGAGGAACCAATGAAAAAAAACTACTTTGTGATGGTTATGCTTTTCGTTCTTGTGGTTCCGAATTCAGGATTGAGTGAACCCTACTCCCCCTCCTGTGGAGCAGCGATCGAGAAAGTCAGCAAAGCCGGGCAAGACTTAGTGCCCTTTCAACGCATCATGGAACTGGCCAGCGCCAGGGAACGTCAGGCCTATGGAGAGTTAACCGTCTGCACCGGTGGGGGACTCTATAGCGTGAATAAAGCGGCAGCGTGTAACGAGGCAACATGGAAAGCCCCAGAGCGAACCAAGGAAGTGATTGAAGCCGAAGATCACTACCAACAGGGTCGAAAGACATTTGAGGAATTATTTGAACAGGCAAAGAGAACATGCTTAGTGGCCCCCTGATTTGCTGACCATCCCTGACTCTCCAGGAATCGGTTCTCCCATGATGGCCTCACTTTCTGTAAGGAGTGAGGCTATTTTGTTTAATTGGAATGAACTCAAAGGCGGATGTTCCTTTTTGATGTCCGAATGATCACCCAAGGCGGGGTGATCGATGGCTTCGCCAAGCCAAACATGTAAAAACCCTCCGCAAGAGACGCGCTCATGATGGAAGTCAAAATGATACTGAAATAATGATACTGAAATTATGAGAGCATGTTTGTGTTGTCCAAAAGGACGGTCTGCGAAATCCTTTTTGGCTAGGCCTTTAGCTTGTGGAGTCTGGATAAGGGTTCGCTGCTTCTCGTAAAGCCTCAATTTTTCCCGGATTGTATGCCCGCCTTTGCGAACCCGGAATACCCCTTCTTTGGAGGCATTGTTTGTGTGATCTGTTGCGAATATAAACTTGATCCTCTACTTGAATGAAAGGAGAAGGTCGTCATTAAAATTTCATTCATCATATTCGTCGGTATATTGTTGTCGACCATGTATGTTATGGCCGTGGGTAAGGTCTCAGGCGAAATCATCAATGAACTCTTTTCAATCGTAAACGGAATAGTGGTGCGGTAGTAGGCTTCCTTCATTTTTAAGGACGGTTAAAGACTTTTGACCATGCCTTTCTCAAAATGGCCGTAAGGCCCTTCCCCAGGTAAAAACCGAGCCCGCTGTCTTTTATTAACCCCTCGATATAGTCAAAACATCTGCTCCAATCTCGACTCAAGTCCGATATTGCCGCCGATGCCCCCATTTCGTTGAGTCTCCACGGGGCTACTGCTATTCTTCCGTGTAGGCCAAAATCCCAATAATCAAAAAAGGTGCCCTCAAGAGTCAGATCAAAAATGGATGTAGCCAAAAAGTAAAGGCCAGCATCTTTAAGAAAGGAAATGCCTGATCTTGAGCCATAGTCGGGAGGTGACAACATGAATTTACAACAGCGAGGGACAGAGTTGATCCATCAACTCAAAGAGCATGTCTTAGAGGTTCTCCGTAGTCATCCCAATGCCGGGTCAGGGGAAACAGGAATACTGCAGGAAGAAATTGCCCGGCGGGCCGGCCTGCATAGTATGGGCACCGGAGAGTTGGATCATACGTGTAGTGAAATCCTGAGTCTTCTTCAAAAGGAGAACAAGATAAAGTTATCTGATGTCTCGCAGGAAGAACGGCAGAAAAAGTTATGGCGTCTCAGGAAAGAATGACGTACGAATTTATGAATGGTCTTCCGGCAGTTTCACTGACAGGCAAAAGAAGGTTTTTGGACTTCGAGCCACTGGTAACAGGTCAATCGTGAAATTGACACACCCAATGCCCTCCGTGGTCGTTGACTCAAACTCTGTAAGTATGCGATTTTCCTGGCATGCGCTCGTAGCTCAGTTGGATAGAGCATCGGCCTTCTAAGCCGAGGGTCACAGGTTCGAATCCTGTCGGGCGCACCAGCCAGATCAGCGATTAATCGGTAGAGCGTCGGCATACACCAGCCGGCGTTCTTCCTTGCGCGGTGTATCCGCCTCTCCTTCCGTATCGAATACTTCAAACTCTTTAATAACGACACGATGCTGCTTGGGACCCGGTTCCGGGAGTGGTACCGGCCCACTCCACTGTGTGGCATTGATTCTGGGCAGGACTACGGGCTTTGATCCTCCAACGGGCAGCCATCCCAAGTCGTCCGGCACGGCCGGATTCATTTCCTCCAGGGAGATTTCGACAATGGATGTGCGAGCCGGGGCGGCAGAACCTTGCACACCTGCCACCGTGACAATGACCTGGTTGCCATTTTTTGAATCGGGTACGACACTGGCCGTCCGGTCGGGAACCAGTTGGGCAAAGTCTGCCAGGACGACCGGGGAAAGATGTACGCCCTGGATCGAATTGACCTGATAGCGGGCAAGAGCCAGGCGCACAAAGGGGAAATAGGCCGTGCCGGGATCCATGTCGATGTCGCAGTACCACAACTGTCGGTTCACATCGGGTTTCACGTCAAATACGCAGATTGTCACCGGCATGGGTTGGAATAAAAACAAACGGGTGGGCACCGCGATTTGAGGATTGACGGCAGCGGCTCTGGAACTAACCCCTCCAGCCGGGATGGGCGCCTCTCTTACTCCCAGATCGTAACGGACAGCCACGGCATTCTTGAAGTTCGTCGGAGCCGGGTGGCTGGCTCCCACTTTGAGTTGGGAGAACAGCTGACCGGAAATTCTTGGATCCAGCTGCAATGCTTGAGGCGAATTTTTGAGAATACCCGGCGGGGTCGCCCGGGAACTGATCTCATCCTCAGGAATCGACCGAGGGTGTATTTGAGGAATATTGAGCTGGGGGATAATCGGAATTTTCTCAGCCGGGATGGGGATTCGGGAGGGACCGCTTTCCCATAAGGGATCCAAACCCCATTGGGAAACATAGGGTTTGGCCTGATCCGGTAATTCGGCTCTGGGGTCAGGGTAGAGGATGACGGCCAATTGTTCCCCATCGCCTGAAGAAAACCATGGACGGTCCAGGTAGACCCGTAGCCCTCCACCGACCCGGTGGTGGCCTTGCGGGGTATTTTCCCATCGGAACGTCGGTAGAATGTACAGAACTTCGGGTTTGGCCGGAGGAGCACTGCTTAAAATGTCCACCTTGACCGGTTGTGACGTCCGGGTCCATTTGGGGAGATTCGGCAGCGGGGGGAGCGGTTGCTTGTTAGCCATCGCCGCCGAAAGAGCTTTCTCATAATTTTCCCATACATGTTCCTCTTCTTCGCGCGTCGGCAGAAAGTAGTCGCGATACCTCGTCTTGCCGATAGCCACATAGTCGACGCACCGGTATTTGGTATCGGTGAATGTCTGCTTGCCGGCGAACCGATATTGATGAGGTACAAAGTTTTCCGGCAGAGGCGGTAGGGCTGTGGCACAGCGGAATGGCCGCTCATCGTAGGGGGGAGGCCCTTGAGGTTGCGGCCGTGCGATGACCGACGGGTTAATCGTTGCAGCACCGACCGGATTTTTCTGAATAACGGTGGGGGCAGCGGCGGCCTTCATTCTTGCCAGAGGAACTCCTCGTTCCTGTACCCCGTCGGGTATGGCTTCTTCTCCCGTTTTCGATTCAGGATCCATTGGAGGGGAATCGCCTGGTTCTCCTTCTAGAGGAGTCTGGCTTTTGTCGGAAGCCTCGGACTTGACTGTTGCCCGTTCAGTCAAATCCATATCCAACGGAGCCGCACTTTCCTGTCCTTCAAGACCTCTGGCGATGACCCGTTGAGCGACTCGCTCCACCACGGGAACCTGGAAGGCTTGAGCTTGACCGATCACCCGTTGCGGCGGATCGGTCAGGGGCACACCGATGTCCACGGGTTCGCTCCATCGCGCTTCCACATCGAATTCTTCGGTGCTTCCCCGATGCACGGCAATGGTTCCATACAAATAGGCCTGGGTGTCACCCACCTTGCGGACGTGATCAAACGGAACTTCCTGGCTGGCTTGAACCGGATTGATCAGGCTGGCCCACAGGGGATTGAACAGGGGTTGTTGAAGGGCATGCACCAGATCAAGGTCCCGGTTAGGGGTGAGCAGCCAATGCCGTCCCTGTCTGACCAGCGTTTGCATGGGAGATCCGTCCTGCTGTCGACCCAGGCGTTCTTGAATCCATCGCCAGAGTCCCATGAGATTTTCCGCTCCAGGAGGAAAAAAACAACTGGCTTCCGCCCGGATATGTTCACCCGGCGGAACGAAAATCCTTAAGGTATCGCCTTGAAACACCGGAGGGTTGTTGCCTCCTTCAATCCGGATTTTGAATCCAACCCGGTTTGGCCAGTTGCCGCCAAACGCTTGTTGGAACAGGCCTGGACCACTGGTTCCTGGCAGTTGTGAGAACGTGACGCCAGCGGCCAACGGATCTGGCAGGTACGGAACGGTAATCTGTTGATTGGCCGGTACGACGAATTCCGGTAATTCCACTTTCACCGCTTTGCGTCCAATGGGGGAAGTGGAGTCCGGTTGCCACTGTTCTCCCAAATCCAGATCCTTGTCGATCATGAGTTGATAGGCTTGTTGCGGCGGCATGGCATCGAACATCCCATGTTGCTCAGACAATTCCTGGCTCACTCTGGGTGGAACCATATGTCGAATGGATGCGGGCGTGGCCGGTCCTGCCGGGACATCTTGCGGGGTTTCCAGGTTGAGGGTTCGAATCACCAATCGTGAAGGAAAGTCACCGGGAAGCAGGGGTTGTTCTGCGGGTTTCGGTCCCTTGGTTGGTTGTGTCAGGACCATGACGGGCGAACTCACCGGCTCGAACCGATCGTAAAAGCCATCATTCACATCAGTGACAAACAGGGGATTTTCGGGAGGCGAAAATGTGACCGGCAAACTGTTGCCTGCCAGGTCCACGACTCGCGCCCGGAATTGATACTGTTTGCCGAATCGCAATTGCTGCAGGGTCCCGGGGATGGGTCTGAAATAGACCTGCATGGGAATCCCCGGAATTGGCGCATGTCCGCTGTAGTCAGGATTGTCCTGTGGATTCAAGTCTTTTCCCGGCCTCGGCACGCATAAACTCCATCCGGACCAACGAAACAGGGATTCGTAAATGTGGAGGATGGGTTTGGGAACAACCCGTATGGCACCGATAACCGCTTGAGCGGCGAGGGAGGCGATGCGGGATTGTGGAATGGCGGGAGTGATGGCGCGGGGTTGTATTTGAGGAATGATGGCCCCCTGCAAAGGTTTTGGGGTGAGTGCTCCCACTTTTGGCCTCGGGGGCGGCTCCACGTCGCCTTCCGTGGCGCCGAGGGAAATCCATCCTTCATCGTCGTACGCGAGGACTGGAGGGGCATTCGGATTCAGGCGATGTTCCCCATGCCGGAAGCAGAGTGACCGCCATGGACCGAAGGTGACCGCGCCACCCGGTGCGCGATTGACTTCCCTCACGTCAATTCGATAGCCGCGGATGAGATCCTCTCCTGTAAATACGATCCCGGATTTCGCGGTCGCATCCAGGGCTTTCTGGCGATCCAATAGCTGGTCCAGCCAGAGGTCACGGTCATTATGAGCCACGGATAGGCCGGCCGACCGGAGGGAGGGCAGGCTGATTCTCTCCGACAGTTCTTCGGCTTTCTCGGGATTGAGGAGAATCTCGGAAAACTTGGCTACCCGTTTAAACGCGCCTTCCACGTCACCGGGAACCACATCATAAATGCGGACACCTCCCGATTGCCGTCCAAACGTCAAAAGGCCGTCTTGCAATTCCGGCGAGGAAGTGGACGCGTGAAATGAATTCCCCGTGAGAATGTATCTGGTGCGGGGGGTTGGGATTCTGGAAATGACCGGAGCCGGAGCGATCGCCTTGACGAAGACAGTGGAGCTTGGAGGCATTTTGGGATCAGCCTTGACGAGAAAATCGATACGCAATCCCAACTTTTTCATCAATTCTGGATAATCTCCGAGGCTGGAGATCAGTTGATGAAAGTCGACTTTGGGCACCTCCGGGCGCGGCTTGGCGACTAAGGTTCCTTCATAGACCGATTGATACTTCAGCAACTCCACGCCTTTTGGGGTAATGCCAGCCGCTTGAAGTTGCTGTTGGCTCATCCTGGGAAGTGTCCTTTTTACGAGGGGACTTCCCGTTCCCCGAGATTGAATTTGTGGGGTGATTCCAAGTTGACCTCCCGGCCCCTGGGGTCCACCAGGGAGCCCGCCCGGGAGTCCCGGCCCCAACTGGTTTTTGAGCAACTGGTCTTGAAGGATATTGAGTTGAAGAATCGGATGTTCAAACCCTCGTTCGAATTTGCCTGGAACACGCACATCGGGCCTGACCATGTTCATCTCTTGTAATCGCTGCAACATCATGCCCTTTTCCGGGAGACGATCCGGTGACTCTACGGCCAGCTTTCCATACAGATCGTCCTTAACGGATTGGAAAAACCGTTTTTCAGCAGGAGCCACAATCAGGAATTTATCGCCGGTGAATCTGGAAGTTCCCTGATCGAATTGATAGGGACGCACGAGCAGCGTATCGGGAAAGAGCGCCGCCCAGAGATTGGCATCAAAGGGATCGGCGTTTGGGGCCGAAGGGGTGGCCGCCCATTCCGGGGTCACCGCCAACGGTGGAAGCCCGGACCCGTCAAAAACGAGCTGAAATTGGAGCGCATGTCTGATGGCCGGCCAATCGAAAACCGGCCGGAAGTATTTGAACTGCAACTCGGGTATTTTTTGTTGTGGAGGAACGGTCACCAACAGACGTGGAGAAATCAGCACCGTGAAGCGTAACGAATTCTCGAATCGCCCATTGGGTAGGGTCGTCGCCATCAGTTCGAACTGAGGCGCCCCGAGTTGAATCAATGGTCCAATGGCCGCAGCGTTCTGTTTGTCCGTAGGCTTGGGAATAATCCGATTTGCCATAAGAAGCTCCCTTTTCTTGTCTTAGGCCGAGAATGCGCCGGCGTATTGAGCCCATTCCTGTTCGCTGAGCATTTCGTAAATTTTTCTGGGTTTCACGATGTTGCCCATCCTGTTTTGAACAAACACCGGCTTTGGCTCGTTACTGACAAGCCAGATGTGATCGCGGTCGTCTTGCGCGATTTGAACGGTTTCGGTTTCCCCCTGGAATTCTTTTCTGACACTCAAGGTCACCGAGGTTTCAAAGAACAAAATCTCAATTTTGACGACGAGCGACGCCTCGCCCCACAACTTCTTGGAAATGGTCTTGGTTGTGGCCGTGGTGGAAAGGACTTTTTCCTCGTAGGCGATCAACATTTTAAATTCGAGCGAAACGGTGATAAGCCCCAATACGCTGATCTGCCCGCCCATGCGTAAATATCCCTCAAGGTAAATGCCTTTCTCGCCGGTCTTTTCGTCGAGGCCATATTTGAAATAGAAGCCGGCCATGACATACACGCCGCCGCTGGCGATTCCGATATCGAAGGCGAATTTTCCGCCGAACTCCAGCAAAACTTCCACCAACACCACGCCTCGTTCGGAGGCTTCAATCTCGACGGCAAAAAACCCGCCGCCGCCGAATATCCATACGGTAATACAGAACGGGTCGCTTCGTTCGGAAATGGCCAGCCGGAATCGCACCGGATCGCCATTCCAGAAAATCGAGACGGCTGCCGAAAGTTTCAAGTTGGAAAGACTGAAGACCCCAATGGCAATGGTCGGCACGGTGACCGCGATGCCGGCTTTGATGCTGGTGGTGGAAGGTTCGATAATGGGTTTGACGCCCCAGCCGCTGGAGCCGCCTGACGTGCCGCCACCACCCCCGCCGCCTCCACCACCACTATCACTTTTTCCGCCGACGAGTTCTTGAAGGTTGCTGAGGAATTTTAACGCTCCGAGGAACTCGACCGGTTTGACCCCATCTTCCGATTCACTCGCCAATTTCGGATCGGGTGACAGGCTTTTTCCATGTTTCTTTTCAAGGCGGAGCTTACTGAAACTCACCCGAATGCATTGCGCGATGGTGACCTGAAAATTTGTCAGTTCTCCGGTGGCATTGAATTCCGGCTCCGGGACGTGGGGATCACCTTGTTTGGGGAACCGAAAGACTACTTGAACTTTCAGAGTGAATTTTGATTTTTTGGGGTTGGGCTTGCTTGGCAATTGGGGGTCGAAAATGAGCACAGGAGCCAAGTTAACTTTCTGGACATTATCGATGGTGAACTCGAACGGGATTTTGATTTTGTCCGGGTACTCTTCGGATTTGAGGGAAGGCACCAGTCCGCCGGGCTGTTTGAATTGATTGTTATTGACCGATGGGAATAGACCGGCCAAAGGAATGCCACCCAGGATTTTGGCGTCCTTGAAATATTCCTGCGGGTTGAAGTTGCCGCTGCCGAATTGCTCCGCACTTTGTGCGGCTCCGGAATCTCCGCCGCTCCCTCTGGTGGTGACGCTGCTGGCCTTTCCACCCACCGGACCTTTAAGTCGGGAGATACCCACGATATCCATGTTGGGAGCTGCCAATCCGCCGGACTTGGTGGTATCGGTGAACCGCATGCCGATGGGATTGAGGAGGATCAGGAAGAGTTCTCCAAGGTTCGGTCCGCCAAATCCATTCACCCTGTACATATCACTGTACCGAACGTCTGTTCCCGCAGTGGCGGGGTTGGGTCCCAGCAACGCTTTCACGGCGGGAATGGAGATATTGGCCTTGACCAGAAAAGGAAAGAAAAACGGATTGACGGCATCTACCAGAGGTTTGGTCACTGCGGGAGGACAGCCCGGCATGAGGCCCTCCTGAATCCATACCGGATCACAAGGGATCTCAGCACTGAACGATAAATTTTCGGTCTCCAGTGCGGTGTCCCCTTTTTTACTGGATGGGGCATAGGAGACCTTTTGTCCGGAAAGACCGGTGGTGCTCCGGGAATCCTGGGCATAGGCGTTACGTACACCCTTGAGGGTTCCGGTGTTCAGTCCTACATCGCTGGTCATGAAGACTAGAGGGATTGTGAACTCGCAAGAGTCGCCTGCCCAGTCTTCGCCTATGAGATGGAACTGGAAGTCCTGCCCGCTCACCTTTGGCCAAAATGCGATCGAGTTTCCTGGAACTGAGCCGATCTTACTGTTTTCCTTAGGGTCGAGATTCGGCGTGATGAGTGTGGTAATCCGGAGGTTTTGAAAGGGGAAGTTCCGGCCTTTTGAAAAGGATAGCTTCTCCTGCCCCGGGCCGGGATAGGTTTTGATGGGTTCTTTCACCACAATAAATTCCCGGTACCGAAGCAATGCCACCATCGGTCCGCCTGGAATGGGTCGTTCGATTTTCCGTTCGCTGATCTGGATGAGGACGGCTCGATGACCGAAAGGAAACAGAAATCCTTGTTCGATGACCCGCACAAATTGATCCCGCCCCATATTCGTATGTTGGGTCCATTCAATAACCGTTAAGGGATTAGGGGCCGGGTCGTAGGCATATTGGGTTTTCATCCAGACGCCGAGAGAACTCAGCATGAATCGTTCGGCACGGGCATATCGATTTTGCCAATTGGCCAGCTTCCCATTGGCCATTAATTGTACGAGTTGGTGCCGATGTTGGGCCTCGGGCAGCATCCGGAAGGGTACTCTGGATGGGTCCGCTGAATTTGGATATCTTGGGGGGCCATTGCTGTTAGGTTCGTTATAATCCGGTGACCAGATCGCCCGAAGCGTGCGGTACCAATCATCCTCTTCATCGATCCGCCACTGACCCTGTCGGTCCTGTCTCCTCACACCTAATCGCGTGTGCCAGAGTTCCAGTCGATTGTTCAAGGTGACGGGTTTTGGGGAATGAGCCCACCCACCCATTTTGCTGGGCGACATGAATAAGCGGTAGGGGGCTTCAATGACGGTAATGTTAGGGAGATCTTCCTTCTTTGGAGGATCAGGTAGGAGTTGGAAAACCTGACCCGGTAGTTTTTCTACGGCACCGGGAACGATCGCCTGGGGGACCGGCTGGGTCGGAAATTTTTGGATCGGTTGAACCGCCTGGGGATTCAACGGCTTCTTTCGTAATTGCAGTTGGACGGTTCTGGCTTCCGCCCTTATCAGGATGGCATGGGCTTGGTAGAGAGGCACGGAATTCACGTTGGTGGAGGTGTACCACAGAAACGGTCTTTTCTCCGTGGGAACCGGATAAGACTGAGGTTTTGCCGGTTCTTTGGGAAGGGAGCGTGGGATGACCTGTGGGATTACACCCTGTTTAAATCTCATGCCGGGAAGAATCTGCATTTTGAGCCGCCCCAGCGAAGAGGGTGGGGCGGGTGGGGGAGCTGCAGAGGCCGCAACATTCAACTCAAACAGGGACCAGTCCAGCAGTGTCTCCAGAGCAAAGGGAATTTGTGTCACGTTCTGTGGCACGTTAAAGACCAACCGGCTCCATCCTGCAAGTTGTGCTTTGATCGGATAGACCGGCTTTTCCGCCTGACTCGGGTTGGCTGGTTCGAAGAAGGCCTGCTCGGCGATATGTTGAGGAGGAAAATGGACGAGGATGGTTGATGCAGGAGATCCAGGTGCCTGTGGGTTTCGGACGACCCGAGCCGGTTGCCCTGCTGCGGATTGGAGAGTCCACCCCCGGAATTCAAATTTTAAAACCAGTAAATCTTCCGGCCTGAGAACGGAAACCGTAAAGGGTCCATGGACCTCCAGCAAGGATCGAAAATCGGTAAAGATGCGACCAGGAGCGATGATTTCCGGTCTGATCTGTCCGGGAGAAATCGGGGCAATGGGTATGATCTGTTTGAGTGCCGGAGCCGGGATCTGTTGGATCGCTTTTTCCTGTGGTGGCAGCGTGGCCTTGGGAAAGGCGATTGAGGGACTCTTCCTAATCTGGGGACTGGCCTGAACTTGAATGATCGAACCGCCGGTTTGGCTATCCCAGGCTAATCTGGTCCCATGGGGAAGTTCGATCGGTTCGACAATAGCTCCCCCCAGAGGAACCGCGACTCGATACACTTCCGGTTCGCAACAGGCCAGAACCTTTCCGTCCTGATTGAGGAGTTCAAAGGGGGGGGTGGTCGGCCGGCCGCCGACTTCCAGTGAACAGCCCAGGACTCTGATCGAAGACGGGTCGGCGACAAAACGCCCTCTGAGGGTTTCTTCACGTTTCTGCTCTTGGGTTGAAAAAAGTCTGGCGTATTGAATATGGCCAAGGGGAAGCGCAACCGGTTCCGAGATGGCGTCCGTTTCAAGGTTAGGGGAATGAGGATGAAACCACACCGAGGATTCAGGTGACGGTCCTTCGGCCAACATGCCGCAGACGGATGTTTCCGAAGAGTCATCCCACGTTTCAAAGTGGATGGTGTCAAATCCGTTCCGGCGGTACACGACATGCGATGTGAAGCTTGAGATAAAGGCCGGCGAAAATTCCCAGTGCCGTGATCCCCGCTCCAAGGCGAGCAAGGTACGTGTTCGTCCAGGGTCTGTGGCCAGGCTTGGCGCCTGATCATCCAGCAGGGCCAGATGCAGGACATCGGAAGCCAGGTCTCCTCCCCGGCCGCAGAAGGAAACAAGAGAGTGGCCTTTGAAGTCGAAGCTCCAGTTAGGTCTGAACGAGGCGGTGCCTTCGCCCCGGATGTGTAATTGCCCGTCCAAACCCATTCCGCACACAGGAGTGTTAAACCGGACGGCGGAGCCGGCAGATTCCTGGCCCAGCAACCACCGTTCAAACGGGGCGTAGGCTTTGAATCCTCCCAGCGCAAACGTCAGGAGCATATTCCACGAAAAGGCACCCTGGCGCAGTTCGCACACGAAATCGGCGGGTAAGGAAGTGCCAGGAAATCGGGCATCGGCTAAATGGACCAGGAAAAATCCTTCCTGTTTCCGAACCATGAGTCGGGGGGATCCACTGAAGGAGGCCAAATCAATAACCCAACGGTCACGTCCTCCCAACCGGAACACGACACGAGTTTCTGACACCTCCCAGGTGAGAGATTCCGTCGCCGCATGGGCTAGGCTATTCATGAGTCTGATCGAGGGCGATAGCCCGATAGCAGTCAAGGTGGCCATCCCCAAGAGTCCCCGACGGGTGAGGGATCTCTCTCCTGAGCGTTCAGGCGGATTCGGCAGGCGGGATCCAGAGCGAACCAGTCGGGGAAGCCGGTCGGCACGCAGGGCATTCAGATTGAGACGGTGGTGGGACATGGACGGACCTCCGTATTTAAGCCCCCGCCTCAAGTCGTGGGACAGGCGGGTGTTCGATCAGTCTGTCGAATGGAAACCAAAAAGGGTTCAAATCCGTGGGCGCCTTTGTTTTTGAGGCCTTCCCATGTTGATTCCCTTTTTCATCCTGGGGGGGTGGAAAGCTGCGTTTCACAAGGGTTCTTTGGTCACATACACAGCGTGATCGCGTTTCTATAGTAATGTCAAAATTTTGTCAAGGGAACGAGATCCGGGTTCCTGTTATCGGCGAGCCGAGGACCTTGGCTATGAGGATCGGGCATGCGCAAAAGGAGGCACTTTTATTATGCCTTTTTTCCGGTTCCCTTACTTACTCGGTATTGTAAATCCTAATTCACGGAGAGGATCACGGATCAGTGAAATCCTTCCAACCAGAGTGTATGAATATTTGTATCCAGTTGGGGGTTAATTTTGAATTTCTCTAACCGAAAAGAGTTGATAACAGTCAATGTTATGCTAACAGTCAAAGAACATTACCAACGAAATACCAAAGTGCTCGAATTGTCCGGGCGATTTGACTATCATTCCAAATTGGGTTTGGAGGTCGCCATTTTAGGCGCTCAGGAAATTGGCTGTGAACATGTGATTCTGAATTTTTCCAATATCACCTGGATTGACTCCGTCGGGTTAGGACAATTGTTTCTCTGGTATCACCGGATGCGACCCAGTCGTGTTCGTCTCAGTATTGTGAGCCCTCAAGCTCCGGTTCGAGAGCTGCTGGAATATGCCAATCTTCCGGAAGTCGTGCCGATCTTTCAAACAGAGGAAGAAGCTCTGCTTCGCTCGCAATCCCATCTGTCTCTCCACTGACTGCTCGATTACCGAGTCTTTTTTTTATTCTACATTTGGAGATGGGTTAGTTGGCCGAGTTGCATTTGAACCGGTATGATAGCTGCGTACTTATTGATACCTTCATTTATCGATGAGTTGGATTGGGCTACGCTTGCCCACGTGGTCGAGGAGGTGAATAACGGATGCGACACAATCCACGCTTTCTCCAATTAGTGCAGGAGGTGAGGGAAAAAATTCGGGAATGTTCGATCGAAACGATGAAGGATACACTTGCGCGATCAAGCCGGGTAATCGTCATTGATGTTCGGGAAGATCATGAAGTGGAAACGGGAAGGATTCCCGGTTCGATTCATCTCGGCCGAGGGATTTTGGAGCGGGATATTGAAACGAAAATCCCTGACAAGGAAACGGAAATTATTTTGTATTGTGGGGGAGGGTATCGATCCGCCTTGTCCGCCGACAGCCTCCAAAAAATGGGCTATTGCCATGTGTGGTCATTGGATGGGGGAATCAAGGCCTGGACGGCAGCCGGATATGCGTTGGTGACTGGTGAATCGCAGAAGAAGAAAGAATGATAAAAAATCCCCTTTCCGGGTAGACCGGAAAGGGGACATCGGAAACAGTCGCGACTCTTTCGCTTGGAAAGACTATTTAAATCGCCGGTCGAATTCCTTTACGACTTCGTTTGTCAAGTCCAAGCCGTCCCGACTGAACAACACGATTTTCAGGGTATTTTCGCTTCCCTTATCCACGACCAAGTCGAATCCGTGTCTGGTGGCCACGGCCTGAGTGGCTTCTTCGATTTTTTTCATGTATTCCATGACCAGGTCCTTTTGCTTCTGGCTTAATTCAACCTGGTATTCCTGCCCCCGCTTTTGCCACTCTTGAAATTTCTGTGCAAACCGTTCCTGTTTCTGCTTTTGCTCGGCGTCGGATCCTTTTCCTTCGGTGGCCTTGAGATCCTCTTGCATCCGCTCGAGTTCTTTTTGGTCGCTTTTCAGGATATTTTCCCTGGCTTGCGCATGTTCTTTCAGGGTAGCCAACGCGCGCCCTCCAGCCTTGGATTTTTCAATGACGGCCTGTGGGTCGAGGACGCCGACCCGGAAAGAATCCTTGGATGCGGCTAGCGCCGAGAAGGGGACGATTGACATGAGTAGGCACAGAGTGCTCAATGCGAAAATGTAACCCGGGGTGAAACGGCTTGGCTGGACACGGTTCTTCATGCTGGTTCCTCTAGTCGTTGATGGTCTCGGCCTCATACTGGTCAGAATTGACCAATGAGGATAATGGTGTTCTGTGTGCAAACGGTTTGAGGGTAACTGGGGATTTTAAGAAGTGTCAAGCCAAAGCCCTGTTTTGTCCTTGAGTCAAAATGGTCAAGCGCGATGATTCCTGTTCAGCTTTTCAGGAGGAATTTGCTAGTCTATGGAAGAGTTGAGGCAATTTAGGAGAGACCGTATAGTGGAAATGACCATTGTCTGTTTTGGAGACAGCTTAACGGAGGGATATCAATCCGGCTTAGAATCCGGCGGAACAGGCTTTACTCCGTATGGCCAATGGTTGCAGGAATGGATTGGTGTGCGTGGAATGGTCTGGATTCGTGGGGTGTGTGGGGAAATCACTCAACAGATGAAGGACCGCTTTCCCTATGATGTCCTGCCTCTGCATCCTGGCTATGTGGTGATTTTGGGAGGAACGAATGATCTGGGGTGGGGACTGCCTCCCAAAACGGTCATTGAAAATCTCGTGTGGATGTATGAGGAAGCTCATGCCCATGGGATTCTTCCGGTGGGCGTGACGATACCTTCCTTAGGAGGGTTTGGAGTTCGTGGGATGGTGTCTCCCTATCTTCAGGCCATTCAGGCGAGAGTCGCCGTCAATGAAGCTCTGAAAAATCATTGCGACATGAATCATTTTCCTCTGGTTGATTTGTTCACGGCGACGCGTGATCCGCAATCCCAGGAACTGGTTCCCGAGTTTTCTGATGACGGACTCCATTTGACGACCTTGGGATACCGTACCCTGGCGTCCCTGCTTTGGAAACAGGTATTTAAACCTTGTGTGGAAAAGCCATGAACCATATGTGGCAAATTGGCTATGCCAGGAAGACTGTCTGGGGCAAGCATTAAGGCTCGTGAGTTGGAGTGCACGTGGTCTTTAGCTGAGGCCACCCCGTATCGATGCCATGACCGGCCGGACGATAGGGTTATGTGGACGTTGAGGAAGGCGGGGTACTCGAACTCCCGGTGCCCGAACCTCCGGAAGATGATGTGGAAGGACTGGCTGTTGTTGAAGACTTGTCGGTAGACGACTTTGTTTCGGTTTTGGCCTCGGATTTCGAATCGGATTTGTTTTCCGATTTGGTGTCAGCCTTGGTTTCTGTTGACCCTCCGTCATTCGTCTTTTTGCCATCCTTAAATTTATCCGAATAATCGGTGACGTACCATCCCGATCCTTTGAACATAATGGCCGGGGGAGAAATGATCTTGGTCACCGGTTGGGCTTTTTCACAGGAAAATTGATCACAGGTCGTTATTGTCGGGTCTGACATCTTTTGCTTGATCTCAAATCGTTTACCGCAGCTGGTACATTCATACTCGTAAATCGGCACCCGTCACCTCCATTGCGCGAATCAGGGAATCATCGGTTTTAGACACAGACAACACGAATCAGATAAATCTTTCCTTAGAGGAAGTCAACCTAGTCCTGGGACCTTTATAGGCGAGATTCCGAGGGGATTCCCTTGAGGCTGTGGCATTACTTCAATCTTGCCACCGCTTCAGCCAGGCTCTTAAGGCCTTTCTGAATGACCTCTAAGGTCGGGGTATACGAAAAACGCAAATGGTTCGGGGCCCCAAAGGGTTCACCGGGTACACAGGCGACTTTCGCCTCCTTTAACAAGAAGTCGGCGAGGGCAAAGGGGCTGGAAAGGGTGGTCTCCTGAAAGCGACGGCCGAGAAGGTCTTTGATGTTTGGAAACGCATAAAAGGCTCCGGTCGGCATAGGACATTGAATGCCGGCAATGGCATTCAACCCTTTCACCATCGTGGTGCGCCGAATATCTAATTCCTGAACCATGGTTCGGACAAAATCCTGCCCACCTCGTAGCGCCCCGATGGCTGCTTTTTGTGCAATGGAAGTCGGGTTGGACGTACTTTGGCTTTGGATGTCACCCATGGCCTTAATGAGGGGTTCGGGGCCTGCCGCATAGCCGATTCGCCAGCCGGTCATCGAATAGGTCTTAGATACCCCATTCACAATAATCGTGCGTTGAGCCACTTCGGGGCTGATCGAGGCAATACTGACATGTTTATGATTGTCGTAAATCATTTTTTCATAAATTTCATCGGAAATCACCAGAAAATTATGTTCCGACGCGAGTTTGGCCACGCCTTCCAATGTGTTCCGGTGATAAATGCCTCCCGTTGGGTTGCAGGGAGAATTGAGAATTAAGGCTTTGGTCCTGCTGGTGACGGCCGCTTTCAGTTTATCGAGATCAATGTCGTAGCCTGAATTTTCCTCCGTGGGAAGAAACACCGGCGTGGCATCCGCCACCTGGACCTGTTCCGGATACGAAACCCAATAGGGTGCGGGGATGATGACTTCGTCTCCCGCTTCAAATAAGGCGAGCGCCAGATTGAATAAGGTATGCTTGGCTCCGCAGGACACCAGTATCTGGGAGCGGGTGTACTGTAATCCCTGATCCTTTTGGAATTTGTCAATGATGGCGTTTTTCAGATCGTCGATTCCCGTCACAGCAGTATATTTGGTGAACCCCTCCCGAATGGCAGTGATGGCTGCCGATTTGGCCACATCCGGAGAATCGAAAGAGGGTTCTCCAGCCGTAAAATCAAAGATCTGCTGGCCCTGAGCCACAAGCGCTTTAACGGTGGCCGACAGTTGCAACGTCGGGGAGGGGGTAATTCTGGTGGTTCTGGTCGCGAGTTTCATGTACGAAGGCCATGCAAGCGGGATGTGAGGCGTTCGGCCACTTTGGGATGCAGAAAATCATGAAGCGGCCCCCTCAGTGAAGCGACTTCTTTGACCATACTCGAAGTGAGATAGGAATATTCTTCGCTGGCCATAAGAAACAACGTTTCTAGATTAGAGTCCAGTTTCCTGTTGAGCAGCGCCATCTGAAATTCATGTTCAAAATCTGAGACGGCGCGCAGCCCACGAATGATGGCTTGAGCCCCGCGGTTTTTGACATATTGGACTAACAGGCCGTCAAAAGGCTCCACTTCCACACCAGGAAGACCTTCAGTCGCAATCTTGGCCAATTCCACACGGTCAGCCAACTCAAATAGCGGTTCTTTTCCGGGATTGAGGGCTACGGCCACAATAATACGGTCTACCAACCGGATACTGCGCGCAATCACATCCGTATGTCCACGGGTAATCGGATCAAATGTACCAGGGTAGATGCCGGTTAGCATGCCGACCTTCCCGGATTACGGACCGGTTGAGGACTCGTACAATGTAAAGGCGGTATCGCCATATCGGGCCTTCCGAACTTGAACCCAGCTTCCTACGGAAGCTGGAGAAGTGGTTTTGTGGAAATGTTCATAAATGACAAGACCGTTTGTGGCTATGAGTTGCGCCCGTTCAAGTGAAGTGAGAACCTGACCCATTTCAGGGAATTGGTAAGGCGGATCAAGAAACAACACATCAAAAGGTCGCCATCCTAGCAAACTTTGATTCTGGATGGCGAGATGAATATCGGAGGTTAATACAAGGGATCGGGGGAGCAATGTCAGTCTGGAAAGGGTCTGATGTAGAGCCTGTTGGTTTTCTTGCTGATGATCCACAAAGGCCACGCGGGACGCGCCACGGCTCAATGCCTCAATGCCGATGGCTCCGGTTCCTGAAAATAAATCGGCAACCGTGGCCCGGTTTATCCGCGCACCCAGGATCCCAAATATGGCCTCCCGTGCTCGTTGGGAAGTCGGACGGACCGATTGTCCCGGAAACGTGGGGATGATCCGTCCTTTTAATTCCCCACCTACAATCCGTAACGACGAGATTTTCATGGCAGGGGATACCATATCACAGGGCTTGAAATAGCAACAATTTTAAAGGCTTGAGGGCTTTGACGCTGAAAAAAATATCTGCGTATAGTGAGTGCCGGTAGGACGATTCGACGCGCCATGAATCCTTTCCCTAAAAAATCCGGCATTCAGTCCTGGCCCCTAGAGGAACGGCCACGGGAACTTCTTCTCCAGAAAGGCCCACAGGGTCTTTCCGACGCGCAATTATTGGCCATTTTGTTGCGTATGGGAAAACGAAAATCCTCTGCCGTTGAGGTGGCGATGGATGTTCTCAGGCGGCTGAATGGATTGCGAGGATTGGCGAATCGCAGCCGAGAGGAATTGTGCGCCGTTCCAGGGATCGGGCCGGCAAAAGCGGCCCAGGTTTTAGCGGCCCTGGAATTAGGGAAGCGTGCTCTGGCGACACCGCTAACGGCCGGGCTCCAGGTCCGTGGCAGTCGGGAAATCTATCAACATTATTACCCCATTCTCCGGGATATCCGCCATGAACTGTTTAAAGCCGTGTTATTGGATGCTAAGCATCGGATGATTCGAGATATCACGGTTTCCGAAGGAAGTCTGACGGTGAGTATTGTTCATCCACGGGAAGTATTCAATTTGGCCGTCAGGGAATCGGCGGCGGCGGTTATTTTTATCCATAATCACCCAAGCGGTGATCCACAGCCCAGCGAAGAGGATCATGCCTTGACCCGCCGCCTGATCGAAGCCGGGGAGATTCTTGGCATTCGTGTGCTGGACCACATTGTGATCGGTGACGGTCGGTATGTCAGTTTTGCCGATGAAGGTTGGATGAAATTGCCGACTTAAAAAAACCTCCTTGCCGGGGTTCAGCATTTCCGTGTTCAGGAGACATGCTTTCTTCCTCATTCATTATCCCCAAAGTAGCTTTTCATAGGATTTTCATGGTAGAAATAGTAGAAATATATGATTAACAAAGGGTTTGCCTTCCCAGAGATTTTCACTGGCTACCTCGAATGATCAAAGGTCAAGCATGGGGCATATTTCCAAAACTGAAGTGGAAAAAGTGGCCGATTTAGCTAGGCTGGATTTGACGGAGTCTGAAAAATCGGTATTTGGTGAGCAATTAAGTCAAATTCTAGAATATGTCGATCAATTACAAGCCGTCCAGACTGAGGGTATTCCGCTGACCTCTTCGGTGGCGGAGATCCCGTCCGAATGGCGGGAGGATATTGTGGTTCAGGGGTTGAGTGTGGAGGAGGCGTTGGCCAATGCCCCGGAATCCGATCGAGGATTGTTTTTGGTACCCAAAATTTTAGGAAAGTAGGAAGAAGGTATGTATCGGCAACTTTTGCGTTCAAAAATTCATCGAGCGACCGTAACCGATTCCAATCTTGAATATGAAGGAAGCCTCACGATTGATGAGGATTTAATGGATCGAGCGGGCATTTTACCGTATGAAATGGTTATTGTGTCGAACATTAATAACGGTGAACGGTTTTCCACCTATGCCTTGGCCGGTATGCGAGGGAAAGGCGAGATTATTCTGAATGGCCCAACTGCCCGAAAAGGTGTGGTCGGCGATCGAGTGATCATTTTTTGCTATGAATTTTTTAACGAGGAGGAAGCGAAACGGCATTCTCCCAAAATCATTCAAGTCGACGGACAAAATCGAATCAAAACGGCTTCCCATCCTAAGTGAGCAATTCTTGTGGTTGCCCCCGTTGAACCGCCTCGGCTTGCAAGAGATAGGTTTACCTTTCGGTTTCTGAATGTCCCTTTTTAAACTCACGCTCAAAGAACTTCAGGAAAAATTTACCCGCGGAGAGATCAGCGCGGTGGAAATCGCACGGTCATATCTGTTGCGACTGAATTCTGTGGAATCCAAAATCAAGGCCTATGTGACCTTGAGGGATAAGGAATCCCTCCTGACGCAAGCCAACGCTATTGATCAGTCCTTGGTCGGGTGGAGGAAAACCCAGCCTTTGATGGCCATGCCGTTGGCCATTAAAGATAATATTTGCACAAAAGGTTTGCGTACCACCTGTTCCTCACGGATATTAGAACATTTCGTTCCGCCCTATGACGCCACGGTCATGGCTCGGTTAATTACCCATCAACCGTTGATTCTTGGGAAAACGAATCTGGATGAATTTGCGATGGGGTCTTCAACGGAGCATTCAGCTTTTGGGCCATCACGAAACCCTTGGAACCAAAAGTATATTCCCGGGGGATCCAGCGGTGGATCTGCCGCTGCCGTGGCCGCCGATGAATGTGTGGCGGCGTTAGGTTCCGATACCGGAGGGTCCATTCGACAACCGGCGGCCTGTTGTGGTGTGGTGGGATTGAAGCCTACGTATGGCCGGGTTTCGAGGTACGGCCTGGTAGCGTTTGCCTCCTCCCTGGATCAGATTGGTCCGATCACGAAAACGGTGACCGATGCAGCCATTCTCCTGAATTTTATCGCAGGGCATGATCCTCTGGATTCCACTTCCTCCCGACAGGATACGCCTGATTTTACGAAGTCACTCAAAAAGAGAGATGTGAAAAAGCTGGTGATTGGCGTCCCTCAGGAATATTTTGCGGAAGGGTTGGATCCAGAAGTAAACGAGAGGGTGCAAGATGCGATTCAAACGCTGAAAGATTTGGGCGGCACCATCAAAGAAATTTCCCTGCCGTTCACCGACAAAGCGATTGCGACTTACTATCTGATTGCGACCGCCGAAGCCAGTTCCAATCTCGCTCGATACGACGGTGTGAAGTTCGGGCTTCGAGCCAAAGAAACCAAGGAATTGGCTGAAATGTATCGTCAGACCCGGTCACAGGGCTTTGGGCCGGAAGTCAAACGGCGGATTATGCTGGGAACCTATGCTCTGAGCGCCGGGTATTATGATGCGTATTATGCCAAAGCTCGGGCCGTCCGGACTTTGATTCAGCGTGATTTCTCCCAGGTTTTTCAGGAAGTGGATTTGTTGGTCAGTCCGGTCATGCCGACACCGGCGTTTCCCCTCGGGGAGCGTTTGGAAGATCCTTTACAGATGTATTTATCCGATGCGTATACCATTCCGTCCAGCCTGGCCGGCATTCCGGCTATCTCCATCCCCTGCGGGTTTAGTACAATGAAGCTGCCGATTGGATTGCAAATCATGGGTCGCCCTTTTGAAGAATTAACGGTCCTTCGTGCAGCCCATGCCTATGAACAAGCAACGACGTGGCATACAAAGCGGCCGGTTATCCGGTCATGAAAGGATAGGGGATCATGGTGGATCTTGCCGCAATCATTGTTGCAGTCGCGTTTGTGGTCCTCGTGGGGTATTTAGTCCCCACCATTCTTCAAGTCAAAAGGACGATTGGACAATCGGAACGTCTGTTGATTCGATTGAACCATGAATTGCCTGGGCTCATTAAAGAAGTGAAGGGGACGAACGAAAATATTCGGGCGATGACCGAGCAGGCCAGGTTGGGCGTTGACCGGGCCACGGTGTTTCTCAATGCGGTGGGCGATGTCGGGCAAACAGTGAATCATGTGCATCATGCGGTGAAAGGCAAAGGCGGAACGTTGCTTACGGGGGTGACCAGTTTACTGGCCGGGGTCAAAGCGGCTACCTCTGTTATGAAACGTCGAGCCCATCATAAAGAACCAGAAGGAGGGCGATACTATGGCGACTAATCATTCAGGTCCATCGGCCGGGTCCGTGGCGTTGGCATTTTTAAGCGGAGCGTTATTAGGGGCGGTAACGGCCATCGTGCTGGCCCCTCAGCCTGGACGAGAGTCCCGTGATCGTGTTTTGGGCTATGCACGGCGGACAGGGGAGGATTTGCGGGATTTAAAAGACCGGACTACCGATGCAGTGGAGGAAGTGGTGGGACGGGGCCGTGAGTTGGTGGATGAGATATCCTGTGCGGTCCGGGAAGCCATTGATGCCGGGCGCGACGCCATGCGGCGTGAGCGGGAAATGAATTCATTGGATTAGGCCGGTGCAAATTCCGAATTAAGCCTTCTGCGGGAAACGATCGAATGACCTATGAAGCTGTCATTGGGGTTGAGGTGCATGCTCAGCTCCAAACTCGGACGAAATTGTTCTGCGCTTGTCCTACCTCATTCGGACTTCCGGCCAATACCCAGGTGTGTCCCACATGTTTGGGATTGCCAGGAAGTCTGCCCGTGCTGAATCAACGGGCAGTGGAACTGGCGATTCGCGCGGGCCTGGCTCTTCAGTGTGAGTTGACCCCTTCCAATCAGTTCTCCAGAAAAAACTATTTTTATCCTGATCTGCCTAAGGGATATCAAATCTCTCAATATGATTTGCCGATCTGCGGGTTGGGGTGGCTGGATATTTCCGTGAATGGAACTGCCAAACGCGTTCGTATCCGTCGGGCCCATCTTGAAGAGGATGCAGGGAAAAATCTTCATGAGGATCAGGGCGATGGAAGCGGAGTGGATCTGAACCGGGCGGGGACACCTTTGTTGGAAATCGTAACAGAGCCGGATTTGCATTCCTCAGATGAAGTGGATGCGTATTTAAAAGCCCTCCGGGAATTATTGGTATATCTTGGAGTGTGTGACGGGAATATGGAGCAGGGCAGTTTTCGTTGTGAACCCAATGTGTCGATCCGGCCGGTCGGAGAAAACCGTCTCGGTACCAAGGTCGAACTCAAAAATATTAATTCCTTCCGCTACGCCAAGGAGGCGGTGGAGTTTGAAATTCGTCGTCAGCAGGAAGTTTTGGAAGAAGGAGGGACTCTCTGTCAGGAAACCCGGTTGTGGGATGTGCAAAAGGGACAAACGGCCGTGATGCGGAGCAAAGAGGAGGCCCACGACTATCGGTATTTCCCTGATCCTGATCTGTTGCCGGTTCAGTTGGATGAAGCTTGGATCAAAGATCTGGCTGGAACCACTCCTGAGTTGCCGGGAGCCAAACTTCAGCGATTTGTTATCGAGTATGGATTGCCGGAGTATGACGCCAAAATTCTGACCGAATCCAAGGAGCTGGCCGACTACTTTGAGTCTTGTGTCAAAGCGTTCCCCCAACCCAAAACGGTCAGTAATTGGGTGATGGGTGAACTCCTCCGTGAACTTAATCAACAAGGCCTTCGGGCGAATGCATCCCCGATGAGTCCAGAAAGGCTGGTCGAACTCTTGCAGTTGGTTGAAGAGGGGACTGTGAGTTTGAAGGTGGCCAGGGATCTTTTCCCTGAGCTCTATTCTTCGGAGGAGCATCCCGCACAATTGGTTAAGGCCAAAGGGTTAGTGCAACTCTCCGATGACGGTCAACTGAGTGACATGATTGATACTGTGTTGGCCAAACATCCATCCCAGGTTGAACAGTATCGAAGCGGGAAGGAAACGGTCCTGGGATATTTGGTCGGACAGGTCATGAAGGCCTCTGGGGGAAAAGCCAATCCCGGAAAAGTGAATGGGCTGTTGAAAAGTAAGCTTTCCGCTTGATCTAAGCGGCACTCCACGGTACAACCATTACAGTGAATATGTGAGCAAAATCATGATTGAAAAAGGATTTCATCGGCAATGAGTGAAATTATTGAAATCGGGTCTCGAATGATTCTGGATTCTCGTGGGAATCCGACGGTGGAAGTCGATGTGCGTCTGGCCAGTGGAGCCATTGGGCGGGCAGCCGTTCCCTCAGGGGCTTCAACGGGAACCCGGGAAGCCCTGGAATTGCGTGATGGGGATAAAAAACGATGGATGGGGAAAGGAGTGTCAAAAGCCGTAACCGGTATCCAAAAGAAAATTCTTCCTGCGTTAGTGGGGTTGGAGGCCTTCGATCAAGTGGCTGTCGATGATCGTTTGATCAGGCTGGATGGGACCAAAGGCAAAACCAAGTTGGGAGCCAATGCCACTCTGGGCGTGTCCTTGGCGGTCGCCAGAGCGGCGGCAGAGGAGTTGGGTCTCCCGCTTTTCCGGTATTTGGGTGGAGTCTCAGCCAGGGAGTTGCCCGTTCCCATGATGAACATTATTAACGGTGGAGCGCATGCCGATAACGGTCTTGATCTTCAGGAATTCATGATCATGCCCGTGGGAGCTCCGAATTTTCACGAGGCACTCCGAATGGGGACCGAAATCTTTCATCATCTCAAGAGCCTTCTGAAAAATAAGAAACTGAGTACGGCTGTTGGGGATGAGGGAGGGTTTGCTCCGGAGATTCGATCCAATGAAGAGGCTCTGGATTGTATTCTTGAAGCCGTGGTACGAGCCGGGTATCGGGCGGGTCGGGATATCGTTTTGGCCTTGGACGCGGCTGCCAGTGAATTTTATGACCAAAAATCCTACCGGCTTCGCAACACCGGAGGTGGAAAGATGTCTGCAAACGAACTCGTGGATTATTATGCCGACTTGGTGAAGCAATACCCCATCGTTTCCATTGAGGATGGCTTGAACGAGAGTGACTGGGCCGGTTGGAAGCGATTAACGGAACAGATCGGGGATCGTGTGCAGTTGGTGGGGGATGACTTGTTTGTGACCAACGTAGAATTTCTCGGGCGAGGCATTCGGGAAGGAATTGGCAATGCTATTTTGATTAAAGTGAATCAAATCGGCACATTGACGGAGACGATTGAGGCCATCCGGATGGCTCAGCAAGCTGGCTACGGGGTCATTGTTTCTCACCGGTCTGGCGAGACGGAAGACACTACGATTGCGGACCTGGCGGTCGGACTGAATGCCGGGCAAATAAAAACCGGATCCCTGTCACGAACTGATCGGCTGGCGAAATATAACCAATTACTCAGGATTGAGGAGACATTGGGCACTGCAGCGGTGTACCGTGGAAAAGCGGCATTGCCCATTTCATGTTGATGCCTTCACGACCCAATAACCGCAAAAAACGGGCTTCCCGTGGATTTTGGGGAGAAATGTTGGATCGGCTCCCCCTCATGGGGTTGTTTCTTGTTCTCAGTATTATGGCGGGCACCATGTTTTTTAGTGAAAAGGGATTACCTTTATATTTTCACATGCGGGAAACCCGTCAACAATTAAAAGATCAGATCAACCAGTTAGAAAATCTGAATGCCTCAATCCAAGCCGATATTGTGCGTATTCAACGTGATAACTATCGACTGGAAGAGTTGGCGAGAAGCCGGCTCGGGATGGTTCGGTCAGGAGAAACCGTGTATCAATTTGTCGAACCTGCTCCTTCCTCGGTTACGGCTCGGCCTTAAGGCCTTGGCTTAGGCTTCTCTCCTCTACCTTTCCTCGGACAGCGGTGCGACCGGTTTCTGGGCTGACGATGGTCCAATTGGAGTCCTGTCTATGAAAATCGGAAAACTTGTGATTGTGGGTCGCCCGAATGTGGGGAAGTCGACACTTCTCAACGCCATGGTCGGAGAAAAAGTCGCGATCGTTTCCAATAAACCGCAGACTACGCGATCAGCCATTCTGGGTGTGGCGCACTTCCCGGATGGCCAGCTGATGATTTTGGACACTCCGGGATTGCACATCCCTCGGCATCGAATGAATGCCCAAATGGTACATGCGGCTATCGGGACACTGAGCCAAGCGGATGTGGTGTATGTGGTAGTGGATAGTCAGGTCCCTCCAGGGCCGGGTGACCGGTTCGTGGTTCAGGAGGTGTTGAAGGCACAGAAAGAAAAATCGTTTCTCGGGGTGTTCCTGTTATTGAACAAAGCCGATGCCGTGGCAAAGCCTCGGTTGCTTCCGCTGATTCAGGAATATCAGGACTGGTTTTCCTGGACGGCCATTGTCCCCCTGTCGGCCAAAACAGGTTTACAGCTTTCCCGTATGATCGAGTTGACTTTTGGATGTCTGCCTGAGGGAACCGGTCAAGGGGTGGACCAGGATGTGTTCACCAACCAAACGATGAAGTCGATGGCGGGGGAAATTATTCGCGAGCAGGTCCTTCAGCGAACCCGCGCAGAATTACCCTATGCGGTCGGAGTCTCCATTGAACAATTTCTGGAAACTCCCACCCTCACCGAAATTCATGCGGTTATTTGGGTGGAGAAGTCCAGTCAGAAAGGTATCATCATTGGCAAAGGCGGGCTTCGGTTAAAGGAAATTGGCCAGGGTGCGCGGGAGGAAATGGAGCGGTTGTTTCAGATGAAAATCTTCTTGAACGTCTGGGTAAAGGTGCAGGAAGGCTGGCGGGACAATCCTCAACTCCTGATGGACATGGGGTATGGGACGGAGGGAGCGACTTTTGGCTCGTAGACGTTCCCCGAAATCCCGAGGGATGGCTGACGCATGCCCTTACTGAAAACGCAGGCGGTCATTTTACGAAGTGATCGATGGGGGGATGCGGATCGAATTGTTACATTTTTCTCATTGCAGTTTGGGAAAATTCGCGGCGTGGCGCGAGGAGCCCGTCGCCTGAAATCCCGTTATAGCGGGGTTCTTGAGCCTTTCGGGGTTGTGGATCTGACCCTCTTTCAAAAAACTCCCGATTCGCTGGGGTCGATCAGTCAAATTGATCTGGTTTCAAGTTTTAAGGCCATCAGAGAAGATTTAGGAGTGATGACGGCCGCGGCCAGGATGGTGAGAATTGTGGAGTCCATCACGGCTGATCGAGATCCCAATCACCAGATGTTTTGGGCGCTGGTCCAAAGCTTGGAGATGTTGGAGCCGAAGGCAGACCTGCCCCTAACGGCCTTGCTTTTCCAAATTCATGTCCTGGGTCATACGGGATTTAAACCTCAAATTGAGCAATGTACGGAATGTGGGAGGCCTATCATTGAAGATCCGCTGTGGTTTTCTCCTCGCTTGGGAGGAATTGTGTGTACGGGATGCGGACGGAATGGAATCGGACGGATAATTCCCCTCTCGAAAGGCAGTGCCGCTTTCATGGAACAGGCCAGGCGTCTCCCGCTTTCCTGCTTGCCCCGTTTAAGAGCGGCAGGGAAAGTTCGTATTGAGGTGACGGAGGCAATAGAATCCTACTTTGAAGCTGTGGTGGGAAAGGCACTTCCTGAGTTTGAAAGCTGGGTATCTTCATAAGGAATAGAAGGGAGATAAATGGATAAACCGCTTGAGCCACAGGATATGGAATGGCTTGATAAAGGGGTATTGGGAATCGTTTGGAATGATGGTCATCGGGGGGTCTATCCGGTCCGCCATTTGCGCCAGAATTGTCCGTGCGCCGGGTGTGTCGATGAATGGACGGGTGAGCGACGCATCAAGCCCGATTCAGTCCCGCTTCTCATTCTGCTTGAGGATATTGAGCCGGTCGGTCGGTATGCGTTTCGGTTTAAGTGGAGTGATGGGCACGATACGGGAATTTATGCCTTTACGGCTTTACGAGCCATGTGTCAATGCGATGTTTGCCAACCACATAAACCCAAAAGTAAACAGTTAGTGTAAATCTTAACTTCGCCAGTTTTGGAGTTCCTATTTTGTTAGTGAGTTTGAAGAAATCTGCATGTTGAATCGGTAGCGATCTCTTCCAAAAGGACCGTTTGCCTGTCACCTTTAGTCATAACATACGCTTCGAATTCTTGTATGTGAAAGGTTTCTTAGAAAGGGAATCAATCCAACAAGAGAGTATGGCTAAGGATCCTGAATGGGTTTCAGGACTGTTAAGGAGAAACTTTAAGCGGGAAAGAGGGTATGAGCGATCTTACCGGCTATATGCATCACGTGAGGAGAGCGAGACGGGCCGGATAGAAGAGTTGAGCTGTTCGAGGGTATGATTGGCCTTCGTGACATAGTAGGCATACTGAGGTTCGGGAAAGTTTGTGGCCATGGTTTCCAGGACGTTGTAAGCTGCATCCCAATTTTGTGACTGTTGTGCCACTTCTGCCAAATGAATGGAGCAGGATGCAGCCATGGCTCTCGGATCAACGGCCAAGCGTGAACTACGTAAGCTGGTTAATTCCTGGATAAATTTAGGAATAGGGATGGGCGATTCATTCAGAGAAATGGGTTTTGGCGCATTTTTCAAAATGGAAAGGTTTGCCTGAATTTGAGAGACATCCTGCTCTACCATACAGAAATTGTACGCATCCCATAAACTGACAAACTCACCTTCGGGAAGGTTCAGCTCACCAGGCACTGAGGATTGAAAGCTTTGGCATCCAACCAAGAGGGATAGAACCGCTCCTCCAAGAAACAGGGATGTGCCCTTTATTCCTGTTATTTTCATGTCGACTTCTCTGTCTTTTTCTTCAAGATTACTAAACTGTCAAGATGATAAACCTAGCAAGTCCTATGCTTAAGGAATATTTTTCCTGTTTTTGAATATTTTCCATAAAAAACAATAAACTTTAGAATTTAATTTTAAAAAATATGTATAAAACGTCTTATTTGCAGCACATGAAGTTGTATTTTTGCAACAGAATGATTTGTTGATATTAAATTGTTGCTTTAATTTTTTTTGTTAGCGGCGCCCCAAATACCTGGCTTCATACTCATACATTAATCGTTTGGTCTCCGGATGGAAAGCAAAGCCCTTTCCCTGGGCAATGTTTTGGCATTGAAACAAGGGGCCCAAAGGCCCGTTTGGATGGAGATATAGTCCTCGCAAAGGTACGGAACGTTTCGTGTGTCGGATTAATCGGCAGGGTAAAGGACGAATAGAGGCCAACCATTGTGATAATTCCTGAGGGTTTCCAATGGAGGCTGAAAGAAGCAACAGTTTGGTCTGGCCAGGGCATAAAATGATTGTTTCTTCCCACACCACTCCTCGCTCAGGGTCTGCCAGATACTGTGATTCATCAAGAATGACCAATCCCAGTGTATGGAGTCGAAAGTCTATTTCCCCGCTGGCCGCGTCGTACAATAAATTTCGCAAGATTTCCGTGGTCATAATCAACAACGGAGCATGAGGATTATCCCGTCGATCTCCTGTAAGGATCCCCACCTGCTCGGAGCCAAAAATCTGTGAAAATTCCATAAACTTGGTATTGGAAAGAGCTTTCAGAGGAGAGGTATAAATCACCGTTTGATTGGCAGTCATGGCTTGTTTAATGGCTTCAATGGCCACGTAGGTTTTCCCGCTGCCGGTTGGGGCACTCACGATCACATCCGAATGTGCCAGGTATTCGACGGCCTCCGTTTGCCAGGGATCCGGGAGGAAAGCCGTTGGTTCTGGAATGCCAATGCCCTCCAGAATGTTCTCCAGGGTCAGAGATGAGGGTGCTTTTTCATTTCCCTGGCGTCGTACAGGTGGTGCTGAAGTCATTGAGAGATGTGAAGAGGCACCTGATCTTGGTGTGGAGGTTTGCAGGCCTTCCCTCAGATCTTTTTTGTCCTGGTCCGCCTTCACAAGTCGGTGCAGTTCTTGTTTGACCGTGCGCAGTTGTTCATCAGGGAGAGATAGAAAAAATTCAATGAGACGTCGTTTTCCTAACCGAAAATGCCGCTGGACCCGGCCTTTGGCCAAAACATGCAATAGCCTGACCGGAAGGTGTTCCAGTTCAAGTTTGAATTGTTCGTCGGTCATATCCATGGATCGTCTTTCCGTTTGTTAAGGGAGTTCTTCCAGTACTTCCCGTCTCATCGCCACCATGGCCTGATGCGCCGTATCAGCCAACCCCGGGTGTGTGTGCCTCAAGCTATTTAATTGGGATAAAAACTCTAAAGTACGCGCCAGTAAACGATAGACATCTCCTTCGGCCATGGAGGTCGATCTAACCAGTGACGCCCAAGTGGATCGGGTATCACCGATCCACCGTTCGGCCAGGCCGGCGACATCCGATCGTAAAAGGGGAGGTGATTCATAGGGATGTAACGAGTCTGCAACAGTACGGACTTGCGTTAACATGGACGCCAACCCCGAACTCAGGCGCACATAAGAACCGGGACGGTCGTCGTCATGACAAATGCTGGCCATGACTCCTGCCAACAGTTCCGGGGTTCCGCCGGCAAAGGCATCCATCCGGATAAGTTCGGTAATCAAGAGGGAATGGTCAATGCGAATCAACCGTGCCCATTCTCCATCTGTCGTGAGTTGATAGCCGGATGTCAGATACCCGAACTTATGGAGGACATCGGCTTTATGTTGAAATTGATGCCACAATCCATCCTTGAGGGCCTGAATGGTTTTTTCTAATTGTTGGCTTTTGAGCCGCAATCGGGAAGCCGTCGAATAGTCCTTTTTACAGGCGGCCTGTGAGGGGCAAGTCGGGCAGGGAAATTCATCGGTCAGTACTTCATCTAAGAGCGATTCCTCCGGCTGCCGGTTTTCCATTAAAATGGGAACGGTGGGAAGACGTGCCGGAAGCTGTCCCAAAGCTTTAGTCAATTCCGCAAGGGTAGAAGGAGACACCCAGGGAAACCCCCGTAATGGTTGAAATTCAATGATGTGGTCATAGACGTCCGTGACAGCCGTTGCGTGGCATTCGCCGATAGTCCCCTTGGACTTCAGGACGGATAACATGGGCGTGAATGTCCCCCGACTCCGGTATTGCCGAAGTATAAGAGCGGTACCCTTGGAGATGCCGATCAATCGACCAGGGGTAAGAAACGGTAAGCAGGCTTTGAGAAAGGGTGTGTCCGTGTCGATCGTGGGACGTCTGTAAGATTTTCGTCGCCTGGCCAAATCAAAGACCTTCCATTGGGTGATCCAATCGGCACATTCGCGAGGTCCATAGGGTTTGAGTTGTTCATGGACACTATCCAGATTATCCTGATGAATCTCTGCCCGTTGATTTAATTGAAACTGTGCAAAACTTTTGGCGAGTAACCCCTCAATTTGATCCAAAGAATGCGCCTTTAACAGATTAAGCACCATGGGGTGCGATACGACGAATTGACTGTTAATGGGTTCCGGAAATCCGGTAAGCCCTTTGGCCAGGACTTGCAGGTCGATATAGGGCGAAGGCGTGATCACAACGAAACCAACCAGGTCCTTCCCACGCCGTCCCCCGCGACCGGCAAGCTGTTGAATCTCGCTGATGGTCAGGTCTGTGAAATCTTGCGACTTTCGGACGCTGGATTGGGTAATCACAACGGTTCGGGCGGGAAAATCCACTCCGGCTGCCAGAGTCGTGGTTGCGAAGACCGCATCCAAATAGCCCCGGCGCATGAGTTCCTCGATTGCGATTTTCCAGGAAGGCAAATGTCCGGCATGGTGAGCGGCAACTCCATATGCCTGGACCACGGGAATTAACGGGTGGTTCTCAATACTGGGGAAATCCTTGGAGAACTCTTCTAAAAATTTGGCGATTGTGTCGGTCCGTTCTTTGGAAAGGGCAGGCGGTTCGTGCGTAAAGGCATCTAGCGCATCATCACAAGCCCGGCGGGACGTCAGGAAGATGATGGCAGGGGTCAGTCGGTGGCGCCGAAGAACATCGACCAATTCAAAAGGATGGATTGCAGGAGCCATAGATATCTAAAATTGTAACAGGAATCAGAGGGGAAAAGCACAAACAGCAGGAATTTCTTCGAAAGAGTCTTACCGGCACAGAGGATCGATCAGAGAATTCCTGTTGGGAGAGGAATCGAATGAATGAAGGGAGGAGAAAGGAATAACGTCCATCAAAAACCCATTAAGGCTCATCGATCCAAACCGATAAAGCTCATCAGGTTATGTCAATTGAAATCGTCATACGGGGAACCACGGGCGCCACAGTCGTGGATTTTCATGGTCGCTTGGACTTGCATTCCCGATGGCATGTGAAGGCCGTGATGAACCAATGTTGTTTTACCGAAACGGAACATTTGATCCTGAATCTCCAGGGATTGCTATTTGTGGATAGCGCCGGATTAGGGTTCCTCGTCATAAGCTCCCGCAAGTTTAAGGATCTCAATCGTCGGATTTCCTGGGTGTATTCCCCGGGGTTTGTGGGAGATTTAATTAGTCAATTGCAGCTGCATGAACTCATTCCTCTGTGTCAATCAGAGCAAGAGGCGTTATCATCGTCTTCATCGTAGGGAAGGAATCCGATACCGTGTTATTGATGGGATTTTGGTGGTTTGTACGACGGTGCATGAGGGATCGGGTTGTTTCCTCCGACCAAGATTAGCCTTCCTGTGCTTTTCCTCTTGGTTTTCTCTATCCCCACGTGTTGAAACTTCAGGAATCTTTTGGGGGTCGTTCCTCGCCGATTTCCTCGTTGATCCTTGCCTCAAGCGCCGGAGCCTTGCGAAGTTGAAGAAGTTGGGTGGGAATGGCACTGCGATGGCCGGAAAGCAGAAACGCCACGGTGCAGGTGAGAAGCAAATAGGGCCCGCTCGCGACTCCGAATAATTCCATTCCCAACACCATGGCCGTAAATGGGGTATTGATGGCTCCTGCCAATAGTCCCGCTAACCCCAGGGCGGCGAATAAGCTGGGATCCTGATGAAATATTTCACCGAGAACGGCTCCGCTGGTGGCGCCGATAAAGCAAATCGGCAGCACAATCCCGCCGCTCCCCCCTATGCGTAACGTGATGCTGGTGGTAAGGATCTTGCCCAGGAACAAAGCCCAAAGAAATTCCTGCCCTTGGAGCGCGCGTTGAATGGATTCCTTGCCCAATCCAAGGATCTGCGGGGAGATCAGTGCTCCAAGGCCCAAAAGGAGCCATCCTGCGACAAATGCGTGGACAATGGTCGATCCGGGAAGGAGATGAGTTAATCGATTGACTCCATTCAAGCATTCCACAAAAATCAAGGCGAGTAGGCCAAACACGGCACCAGCTATTAAGGCGAAGAAGAGGAGTGTGAGATCAAAGTGGGGAAACAAATGGGCATAAAACTGCATGGAGGGCATACCTAGCGATACGGCGGTCAAATATCCCGCTAAGGAGGCTACGGCTGCGGGAAACAGGACATGGTAGGCCAAGGAACCAACGAATAAGGCTTCCATCCCAAAGAACGCACCAGCCAGGGGAGTACCGAAGATTGCAGAAAATCCCGCACTCAACCCGCAGATCACCAACGTCTTTCGATCCTGTGATTCGAATCGAAAAAAGTCGGCAATAACGGCGGCCAGCCCGCTACCAATTTGAACGCATGGACCGACATTCCCCGCGGAACCCCCGGTTCCAATGGTCAAGAGGGTCGCGCCAATTTTGGCGGGAATGACCTGCCAACTGATTTTTCCGGAATTGAGGTGAATGGCACGAATCACGCGTTCAACACCTTGACCTCCAGCTTCCGGAACCATATGAGTGGTTACCCAAGCCGAAAGGACAAGACCGAAAGGCAGGAGCCAGAACCCCCAGGACATTGAGCCGACGCCATCAATAACAGATGATAGGAGGAGAATGAACGCGGTGCTTGTCATGCCCACCAAGGCCCCAACCACGGAAGCCAGGATTAGCCATTTGAGGACGTGGACGAAGAGGACGCGTTCATCGGATAGTTGTCGGTTCACCGGAAATATTTCCTGGATGAATAAAAAGATGGCCTGGCGGATCAAGGGGAAGCATGCATTTTTATCCACACTCGAGCAGAAGGATGCGGAAGGTTTCTGGATATTCCCAGCAAAAAATTCCACTCACAAATCCCCCATCTTGAACAAATGGGGAGTCACGTTAGGGCTTGGCGGATCGCATTACTGCTCCGCTTTCCGTCTGAGTCCAGAACTCTTGGTCGATACAGTTTTACCCAGTTGAGTTTCGTTTTCGTGTTCCTTAAGTGGAGAAGTACCCATGGCCAATTTTTCAACAGGTTCTCCCGCAGGCTTTTGCCACCCGAGAGTGTGAAGCTGGGTAAGCGCCTGCTCATGCTCGGGAAGGTAGATGGCCACAAATGCCAAATCCTCTTTTTGAAGTTTATATGTCGTGAACATGGGAGAAATCGATTTTTTCCTTTGGATGGCCAGGATGACAAACCGCTCCCCATTCTTGGGAGAGGAGCTTGGCTTTTCCGTTGGGCCAATATCGGGACCTTCTTGTTTTTTAGTTGTATCAGGAGGTGGGTCGTATGCTAATTGTTCGATGAGGACCTCTTTATGGCGAAGCCGGACTGCCCACCGTTCCACATCATGTGGACCTTCCCAAAGAACACGACTGTTTAATCGTTGAATATGTTCAGGCACTTTATCCTCTTCCAAGGATTCCAGAGCGATATAGCCATAAGGGACGCCGAATAGTTCTCTGGCCTGATCCACAAATAAATGGTTTAAGTGTTCATTGGAAGTCAGGCCAACTACGGTACCGACGAGTTCAATTTGACTTCGGATCAGTGTTCGTTCCTGCAAGGCATCTCCAAAAATCACCGGGAATCCCGCTTCTTCGGCTTGATGGCAGCGCTTGGGATCGGAGTCCAGAAACACGACGGTCAGTTCATGGTCCCGAAGAACTTCCCCTAGGACTAAACCTAACCCTTCCGCCCCTAATATGGCCACCCGGTCTCGATTGGGGAGTCGTAACTTGAGCAGGGACGCCAATGGTTTGGCGGTAAATCCAGCCAGGCCTACGGTGCCCGCAATGGTCAAGAACACCAGGGCGCGCAATTCCGAGCCGCCGGCCAATTCCCGTTCATCCAGCACTCCGGCGGTCAAGGTGGCGATTGCAGCGGCCACAATGCCCCGTGGGGCGACCCAGGCAATAAAGAGGCGTTCTCGCCACGTCAGGGTGGATTTCATGGTTGAAAGCCAGACATTGATCGGGCGGATCAAAAAAATCAAAGCCAAAAGCACTGCAGGCCCTCCCCATCCCAGGCTTCGCATTTCCTCGAATTTGACATCTGCTGCCAATAAAATGAACAGCATGCCGACGAGAAGGATCGTCATCTGATCTTTAAATTCCCGCAAATCCCGGTCAACCGGGGTGCGCATATTCCCGACAACTGCTCCGGCAATGGTCACAGCCAGAATTCCGCTTTGGGAGATGACATGATCGGAGGCCTGAAAAAGTAAGAAGACCGCCGCCAGTGTGAATATATTTTCAAATCCATGAGGGACCAGAGACCGAATCCGGAGAATACTCCCAAGGAGAAAACCGCCGATTCCACCCACAAGAAGCCCAAATGCTAACCGAAAAGCAAAATCCATGGCTTCACCGGTCAGGATTCCAGATTGCGCGCCGACTGTCAGGTTCAAAATCAGAATGGCCAGAATGGCTCCGATAGGATCAATCAGTACTCCTTCGGCTTCCAAAATGGTTTTCAAATTGTGGCGTAAGCGCATGTCCCGTATAAGAGGCGCGACAACGGTAGGGCCGGTGACCACTACTAGACTTCCAAAGAGAAGAGAGAGAGAGACCAGGTCCAATCCAGGAGCAGGTAGACGGCCAGAGCGGCACCGAACAGGGTCAACACCGCTCCCACTGTAATGAGTCGACGAATAGATTGTTCCTGGCGACGGAGACGGCTTATTTCCAGGTTCAATCCTCCTTCGAATAAAATAATAGCCACGGCAAAGTCGACAAGGCCGAATAGGCCACTCCCCAAAGCTTGGGGGTTCACCCACCCTAACCCGTCATGACCTAAGCCAAATCCCAATGTCAGAAGCAGGACAATGCCTGGCAGACGCAGATGTTTGGCCACTGATTGAGCGAACACTCCAGCTGCAAGAGCAATCGCGATGGTTAAACTTACATGAACAGATTCCATCAATGGCTACCTATTGGAAGATTTTTGAATACGTTGGTGGAGTAATTAGAGGTCTGGTAGGATTGGCTTGCCTTGTATCCGTTTGAGGGTAGGGGAATAAGTTGAATGATCGGCACAGTCGATCTGGATAGAGAATTATCTTAACTGATTCGACAGGTTATGAATAGGGTTGCCTTTCTTGCCTCATCGAGTCCATTTTCATTGAACTCTCGTTTTACCATGTTACATTCCCGATCGTTTGTTTTGCTCTGCCTGGTCGCATTCTGTGGGTTTGTCAGCTATGACATGGTACGACGACCGGCGCTGTCCTTATTTGCCGCTTCCTTAGGTGCAGGCCCCAGTATGGTCGGACTGCTGATTGCCTTGTCTACCGTTACCGGAGTGTTTTTGAAATTGCCCATGGGCCTACTGTCGGATGTGCTGAATCGGAGGCGACTGATGATGGGAGGGGTGTTAGCTTTTGGGCTTCCCCCGTTTTTGTACCCGTTGATAGACGACCTTTCGACTTTGGGTATCCTTCGACTCTTTCACGGATTGGCAACAGCCATGTATACCCCCATTGCCTTGGCCATAGTCGGGGAATGGTTTGTCGAACGCCGGGGAGAGGCATTTGGGTGGTACACATCCGCTGCACAGGGCGGTGGTTTGTTAGGGCCGATGTTGGGTGGCCTGGTGATCTTTTCGTTTGGTTATGGTCCCACATTTCTCGTGGCAGGATTTTTCGGAGGGCTGGCCATGCTCCTCTATTGTCTGATCCCGGGAGATCAGATGGGAGCCAGGAGAGCCCATCCTCCTTCTATTCACGTTTGGCAGAATATGCGGCAAGGATTGAAGCGGGTCTGGGCCGTTTCAGCCATCAGGATCACAAGTTTGGTGGAAGCGGCTAAGATGATCGGCAGCGGTACGCTCATGGCCTTCTTACCCCTGTATGGCTTAATGATCGGATTGAATGCAGCGGAAATCGGTGTGCTCTTTGGTATCCAGGCGCTTACATCCTTGGTATCCAAACCGATCATGGGGCGCATGTCCGATCGAGGCGCTCGCGAACCGCTTATTGTCAGTGGATTGGGTCTTTGTGGTTTCATGGTCATTGCCATTCCCCATCTTACCTGGTACCCGGGGTTGTTGGTCCTCGGTGGGGCATTTGGCTTTGGTGAAGCGGTGGTAACTTCCTCAACCACTGCGTTGGTGGCGGACGTTTCTCAAGGCAAGGGATTGGGCGCGGGGATGGGCCTGCGGGGAACCATTATGGATATCGGGCATGCCGGAGGACCTCTCCTGGCCGGTTTTTTAATTGAAGCCTTTGGCTATCAGTCCGGCTTTTTTTGTATTGGGACTCTACTGTTGATTACCGCGCTGTATTTTGGGATAACCATGACAGGGAACAAAAACTCCGTCGTGGTATAATGGCCTTCCAAAAGGATGGAGCGATATGAAAGAAGCGATGGAAACCAGTGACGTCGTTGTTGCGGCTTTGGCAGCCATGGGAGTGGTGGTGTTAGTGGTTGTGTTTGTGTATGTCGTGAAAAGAACGTTTTTCTCTGACGATAAGGGCCGAGAATAAGTTGACGTAAGGAGGGGAACTCAGAAGTATGTTTAGTGGCATTGTTGAAGAAATGGGCGCTATTCAGGCCATTGAACGAAGCCTGGCAGGAGCCAAAATCTTTCTTCTGGCTTCCCACATTATGGGCGATCTCCAGATCGGGGACAGCGTGAGTGTGTCAGGCACTTGTATGACCGTCGTGGAAAAAACCGAAACAGGTTTTGTCATCGATGCCTCAACTGAAACGCTCAACTGCACCACATTGGGAACCATTTCCGCAGGATCACCCGTGAATCTGGAGCGGGCGGTGCAGCTCAATGCTCGCATGGGGGGACATCTGGTGACCGGTCATGTCGATGGAATCGGTACTTTGCGCCTGCGCGAACAACAGGGAAATGCGATTCTCATGCAAATCGAAGCGCCAGAGGACATTTTGCGCTACTGTGTGCCCAAAGGGTCGATCACCGTCGATGGCATCAGTCTGACCATCAATATGGTAAAGAAGCATTCCTTCGATGTTGCAATTATTCCGCATACCGCCAAGGTGACCACATTGGGTTTGAAACAACCAGGAGAGACCGTCAATCTTGAATCGGATTTGATAGGAAAATATGTGGAACGGCTGTTACAGGCCAGTGGCGCCTTACCTGCCAACCCGGCTCCGGTGATTGATCGGGACTATCTCCAAAAGCGCGGACTGTTGTAGTTTGATATCTTATGGTTGATGAAGCTTCCAGCGGAAATACCAGAAAACACCCTCTGTGGCATTTATTCGGGACGGTGGTTCTCCTGATTGTCGTTGTGCCTGTTGTGTTGTGGGGTATCGTGCAGCTGTATGAAATCATTTGCGCATGGTGCGGCTGTTGCGAAGGTATGCCAAGACCCAGAAAGCCCTGAAGGCTTGCGACGAAGGGCACATCGGGTCCCAACATCTCCGTGAGGGTTTCATGAAATCCTTCCAGCGTAATCTCTGTCTGACGACGCAGGAGGGAGACAGGCAAACTCCCTTCATGACACGGATTTCCGACAACCTTTCCCAAAGTAAATTTAAAATCCTCATTCCTCCCAACCCCGGAACGTTTGCCACCGCCGGGGCATAGAGCTTCAAAAAATAAGAGATCGATGAAATCATTTTCCACCGAAAAACTCATTCAAGTTTGTTATCGATATGTGACCCAATCCCAGGGACGGTTTTATCTGTACCTGGCCATTTTTTGTAGCCTCCTGGTTTTATTGGATGCGGGATCGGTTGAATTGATCAAGGGAATGAAATTGAAAACCTTTGATTCGATAATGAAGAACCGGGTGTTTTTTCATAAAGCGGATCCCGACATCGTGATTGTGGACATTGACGAGGCAAGCCTTTCGGCTATGGCAAAGGAATACGGACGGTGGCCTTGGCCTCGTCAGGTATTCGCCGAGTTTCTCGGGATGATTCAGGAACAGGGGCCTCAGGCCGTGGTGTTCGACATTTTATTTAGTGATCCGGATGTCTATAACCCTGAATCGGATGCCTATTTCAATGAAGTGATAGCCGGCATGTCCAACACCTTTTTCCCAATGCTCCGGTTGCCTCCGTCCAATGATCAACTCAGTCAGGTCACGCCTGGCATGATTCCCGGCATGGAAAAGATACCCGGCATGGAAAAGATACCCGGAGAAATGCAGGAAGAAAAAGGCATTGCCCTGGTGTTACCGCATTTCACCAGCATCATTGAAAGCGGGAGCATGGGAACCAACAATGTGTACCCGGATCGAGACGGTATCGTGCGCCAGTACCCCATTTACCGTGACCACTATGGCTGGCGGATTCCCTCACTGCCCTCCAAAGTTGGAGAGACCTTGGGCTGGAGTCTGTCCTCGGATACGGATGTCTATATCAACTGGCGCGGCAAGCTTGGTGCCATAGGCTCTGTTCGGTTCAGTGATGTCTTTGAAGATTTTTTACGCCAGGATCGAAAACGACCATCGGATGAATTCACTGGAAAGATTGTCATTATCGGGTCCACCGCTTCTGCGTTATTTGATACCAAACCCACTCCGATGGAAAAAGTGCATCCTGGAGTAGAAATTTTGGCCACAGCCATCGACAATCTGAAAAACGGTGATTGGATCACCCAGGCAAAAAATCCCTGGGTGTTTACGGGGTTGGCATTAGGACTCATTTGGATAACCGCCCTGGCCTTTTTGACCGGGGTGAAACGCAAGGCCATTGATATGGTGTTTGCGGGTTCCCAGGTAGGGTTAATGGCTTTTACGTTCGCCAGCTTGAATCTCACCACTTATTATTTGGATTTAACAGCGCCGATCACGGCTGGATTGATCTACTTTTCGCTTGCCCGAGTGTATGCCTATGCCGAAGCCACCATTATGGAGAAATATGTCTGGCTTAATGTGGAGGAAGGCCGAGAGGGGTGGCAATATGCCGTGGTAGTGATTGTGCAACCGGAAAGCCTGGAAGAAATTTCCGAAGGGAGATTCCTTACCTTGTTAAAGCGGAGTCTCTACGGTAAAAAGGTTGGTTTTACGATTGAACCCTTTTCACGGAAACCTGCCGGAATTGAGAAAGCGTTCCAGAATATGTTTCTTATTTATTGGGTGGACAGTCATGTGGAAGCCGGATCATTTCAGGTGAAGGAGGTTGGTGAGCAGACGGTCTCCCTTGTGTGGGAAGTTGCCCAAGGTATCTGTGGGGAAGATAAAATAGGGTGTAAACTCGGTTGGTGCCAAGGAGCCCTTCCGTATGGGGACGAGAAACTGAGACTGGATGCCTGGCAGAAATTCGTGGCCAAGGCCATGATCAATTTACAGGAGCAACCGTTGGAGTCAACGGTGGGAAGATGATGGTAGGCATGGAAAGATCGCGTTCAAGGCTGGTGTTTAACCCCCTCTTTGTTCGTTCAACTGGAGAAGGAGGAACTTGAAGATGAAATGGTGCATCCTTTTGATAACAACCGTAATTTTCGTTTTTCCTCTAGAAGGGAGAGCCTCGGATCCTGGTGTAGCCGTCAGATCGTGTGAAGTCATGAGTGAACCCTTCAGGGATGCTCGAACGGTGGGCTCATTGAAGGAGGGAGACACTCTGGAAATTTTAAAAAGGAAAGGTGGATGGTTGCAGGTGTCCGCCAAAGGCAAAACTGGGTGGGTCAGAATGCTGTATGTTCGGCGAGGGGGCTCCGGGGAAAAGGTGTCGGCCGTGAAGGAGGCTTCAGGCGTGCTAGGCCTGGCTACCGGGAGGGCCGGAAGTGGAAACGTGGTGGCGGCCACAGGGGTTCGAGGGTTGGACGAAGAGGAGTTGAAGGAAGCCGAGTTTAATGAAAAAGAACTCCAGAAATTAAAAACCTATCTGACATCAAAAAAAGATGCTCAAAAATATGCGGATCAGGCAGGGTTGAAAACCCAAACAGTCCCATTTATTCAGCCATCGGACGGGAATTAGAAAAATGAAAAATGCACATTATGACCTGAGACGGATTTCCATCTGTTCCCTCGTGGTAGCGCTTGTCATCTTCGGGATGACAAGCGGTGTCCAGGCCTTTGATCTGGGGGATGCCTTGAAACAGTTAGGGAAACCTGAAGAAGGCAGCACGAATGTAGCCGAAGAAGGTACCCAGGAGAAAAAAACTGACAGGAAGCCCCCCTCGCTGGCAGACCTGGCCGGTCTGGTGAAAGGGACGTCCACCGAAGAGGAAATAGCCATTGGGCAAGAAATTGCCGGACGTCTGCTTGGAGCCGTTCCCCTCGTTCAGGATGATCAACTTCAAGTTTATGTTAATAAAGTAGGAAAATGGGTCAGTTTGCAAAGTGGACGATCAGACCTGGATTGGTATTTTGGTGTGCTGGATTCCGACGACATCAATGCCTTTGCGGCGCCTGGCGGCTTTATCTTTCTAACAAAAGGCTTGTATCGAAAACTGAATACAGAGGCTGAATTGGCTGGAGTGTTGGGCCATGAGATCGGGCATGTCATTAAACAACACCATCTGACCATTATTAAAAAAAGTCAAGCCATCGACATGGGAAGCAGTCTGTTCTCCAAAAAGCTTCGCAAGATGAAAAATGAACAAGTCAAGGAGGCGATGAATAACCTGATTGGAAGTGGCGCGGAAGTGATGGCTCGCGGGTTGGATAAAGATGCCGAGTATCAGGCCGACCGCATTGGAGTGGTGCTGGCCACGCGAGCGGGATATGACTCCTACGGCCTGCCGATGGTGTTACAGGAAATCGGTCATGCCGGCCTCAATGACAACACGGTGGATTTGCTATTTAAGACTCACCCGCATCCCGATACGCGATTGGCCGAATTGGGAGGTGCCATGGGAGAAACTTTTGATGCATATGACGAAGGAAAAACCGTGAAAGACCGTCTTTATATCTTGAATAAATAATCGGGCTTCAGAGGTGACACGTTTACAAGTTCAGAATTCACGGCGAGGTCCATGAAGATTAAGGGGAAGGCGAGGTAGCCTGTTTCAGTAAACCCCGATCTTCAAAAAATGGTTTTTAAATCTCAATTCCATATTCCTTGATCTTATATTGGAGAGACCTCACACTGATTCCTAGCAGTTTTGCTGCCTGTTCCCGATGATGGGTGACTTCCACAAGCGTCCGGCGGATGACTTCTCTTTCTATATCTTCGAGAGGTGTTCCGAGGGTAATCGCCATGGTGTTCCCGGGCTTCACACTCGTTCGAATTTCTTCCGGTAAATGATCGGGCTGAACCGAATGTTCCTTCACGGTCACGACCAGACGTTCGATGACATTCCGGAGCTGACGAATATTTCCCGGCCATTGGTATTGGATCAGAAATCTTAAAGAAGAGAGGGAAAGGGTTTTGAGCTGAATCTGGTGCCTCCGGGCAAACTCCTTAAGAAAATAGTCGATCAGGACCGGGATATCCTCACGACGTTCTCGTAAGGGAGGGAGGTGGATCGGCACCACATTAATGCGATAGTAGAGATCTTCACGGAATTGGCCGTTTTCAACCAAATGAGCCAAATTGCGATTAGTGGCGGCAATAATCCTGGCATTGACGGTGATAAGGCTTTTCCCTCCAAGCCGCCGAAATTCCCCGGTTTCCAGCACCCGCAGAAAATCCACTTGCGCTTTTAATGGGAGTTCGCCTATCTCATCCAGAAAGAGCGTCCCTTCATCGGCCAATTCAAATCGGCCTGGCTTGGTGCCAACCGCTCCGGAAAAGGCGCCTTTTTCGTACCCGAATAATTCGCTTTCGAAAAGAGATTCCGGGAGGGCCCCACAATTCATCGGGATAAATGGGCCATGAGCCCTTCGGCTTTTTTGATGAATACCACGTGCCACTAACTCTTTGCCTGTTCCACTTTCCCCGCCGATTAAAATCGTGACGTCATTTTTGGCAACCATGGCAATAACTTTGTGAATTCGACTCATTGCTTCACTTTCACCGATCATTTCCTCGATGCGTTTCTGAACCTCGAGTTGGTGACGGAGGTCCTGATTTTCCGCTGCCAGCCTCTGACGGTCCAAGGCTTTTTTGACCACAATAGAAAATCGATCGCGGTCGATGGGTTTGGTGAGGAAATCGTAAGCGCCCAATCGCATGGCTTCCACTGCGGTCTCAATGGAACCATAGGCGGTGATGACGATAATTTCTGTAGCAGGCCAACGGGATTTCACTTGCTCAACCAGGGCGATTCCTCCGATTCCCGGCATTCTTACGTCAGTAATCAGGAGATCACTCGGTGATTCTGTCATTAACGCCAAAGCAGATTCCGCCGACTCGGCTCCCTGGGCGCGGTAACCGGCCTTCTCCAATATCGTCACTAAGGCGTTACGAATATTGACTTCGTCGTCGACAATAAGCACGTGGATTTCCTGTCTCATATACTCTTCATGGGGATGGTAGGAGAGTGGATGGACACCGGTAGACTCAGGACAACGGATGTTCCCTCACCGGGAAGACCTGTCACATCAATCCGGCCTCCGTGATTTTGCAAAATTCGATGGGCGACAGCCAAGCCAAGGCCGGTTCCGGTTTCTTTCGTGGTATAAAATGGATCGAAGATATGGACAAGCGATTGAGAGTCGATGCCTTGTCCGGTATCCTGAACGGTGATTTCAACCCAATGACGCGCTTGTCTTTCCCGTTCTTGGACGCTAATACGACAGACTCCACCTGCCGACATGGCCTGAAATGCATTGATCACGATATTAATGAGAGCCTGTGTGATTTGTGTTTCGTCACCCTGGACCTCCGGAAGATCCGTTGGGACCGAAACATGAAGCTCTTGATTTCTGTCCTCGGCCTCATGTTGTAACAATTGTGTGACATGTGACACGATCGACAGAATATTTACTTCCTGAAACTGAGCGGGCCGTGATTGTGTATATCGCATAATATTATCCAAAATAGCGGACAGGCGGCTTAATTCGGCGTTCAATACTTGGAAATATTCATTGGCCCGATCGGATACGTCGGTAGTCTCCCGCAGTTCTACTTCCAACAAATGAAGGTTGAGGTCCAGGGCACTGAGAGGATTACGAAGTTCATGGGCGACACCGGCTGACAAGGTATGCAACGCTGCAAGTCTTTGAGCATCATTCACCTGTCTCTCCAGAGCCAGCCATTCCGTCACATCGTGCAGTTGAAAAATCATCCCTGCGGATTTTCCATCGTCTCCGGTCAATTCAACATTGCTGATACGAATTGTCCTGACCTCTCCCTTGTTTGAGTCGAAGGTGATTTCTTTGGAATGCATGGATCCGCCATGGTGAAGGATTTGAGCAAGGATCACTTGAATGGGATGCCCCTCCCCAAACACCACATCGTAATGCTTGCCCAAGAGAGAAGCTGTAGGGCGGTCGAGGATCGTTTCGGCTGTTGGATTGGCTGCGGTAATAATTCCCTCTTCACTAACCGTCAATACACCGGTCGGGATACTTTCCAGGATGTGCCGGGCCAGGCCTTTGACTTCTTCGAGATTTTCTTTGGTATTGGCGTAATGCAAATAAGTGACGACTGCCGTGATGCCTACCCCGCCGACTAAGAAGAGCAGGAGGGTGATCGCGATCAAATCCCGACGAGATTGTCCGACCGCAGCATTCAATTCCGACGCGCCGGTCTTGCCTTCAGTCATGCCCACAACCATATCCTGATGTTCCAAACTGAAGGCCAACAACACGCCAATTACAACAGCCACAATGAGAAGGGTGGCCACGATTTGGCGAACAAGGCCGTTCTGGAAAAGCGGTGTTTTAGGGCGTGGACGGAACATTCTTTTTCTCTTTTTTTGCCGATTTCTTCAAAACCCCCCTTTGAAATCCTTATCTATATCTTCACTATTAACATAGGCCAAGAAAGAGGAGAGGCGCAATGTTGGACAGTGTGGACAGGGATACGTAACCCTCGTCTCGAACCTGTTTATTCGCGATGCCAAAAGCATCTTGTGCATTTTCCCACCCTGAAGTGTGATTGGTTTCGCCGCCGCCGTTTTCTTCTGACATGATCACAGGTCCCCGTCTGAAGCTTGATCATCACGGTTTTGGCCATGAGGTTATTCGGGTAGATGTTCAGAATGCGCTTACATTCTTCCTTGGCTTTTCCGTACCTTCGGTTGGCTAAGAGAAGAAACATGAGAAAATAGCGATATTGGATCACCGTACAATTTTTGTTGATTAACCGCCTCAGCATAGCCTCCTGGCTATTGATCCAGGCTTCATACGAGTGGTTCAAATTAAAATGTGAGAGCATGGTCTTGCCCTTCCTGAGATAACTGATTGGATTTCAGGACTATTATGGAAGAAGTGGCTTCATGGTCTATTCAGTCCCTTGCTCATTTCCGCTTGTTGGGACATATGCTTCCTGAGTCAGATTTGGGGTGAAAACTTTCATTGATTGGGCAACCAACTGCTGAAGGTCACATGTTTTGGGGGAGCCCGAGGCATGTGCAGCCATCATTGCTACTTTTGTATGGCGTCAAGACAATTTTTGATCATCATGATGACCAGTGGAAAGCCGTCTGAGCTTTGCTACGCGGTCAACGGTTCGAGAATTTCCATTCCGTCCATCAATGGCATATGGGAATCCGTGAGTACCAAATCGAAATACCCTTTCTTGAGTTTCTCGAGAGCCGTAGCACCATTCACCCCCTGACAGCATTCGCACCCTTCTGTCTGCAGAATCTTGCAAGGCAAACGTCGGATAAAAAGGTATAGTCTAGGATTGCCTCATTAAGAAATTCGCAAAGGATGTGGTCTTGTTTCCAGATAGAACGTAATCTTTCCGTCAATAGCATTGACCCTCTGTGTTTTCCGCATAACCTGAATCGTAATCGGCCGGTACCCTACTGCTCACCAAGACGTTTCCAAACTCAAGAGGTATCAAAGTGCAGTGTTGGTGCAAGAGTATCTTGAATGAAATATTCTCAGGTAGGGGTGGCAATGAGCTCATGCTTAAGGACAATCCCATAGAACTAGAGACTGTCTCCAGGTGGCATACAGTTAATGCTGTTTTGTGGAACCACCTCCCTCATGCCCTTCCCTTAAGTTATTTTTGACTTTGGCATTCTCATGGAAGTTTTCTGCCGGTTATGAACAGTATTGTGAGCAATGGATGTGCCAAATGATATCGAGGCAGTAAAGGTTCAGTTTTCTTAGAAAGAACGTACTTTTGAGAAGTTTTGCTACCTCGAATTCTGTCTGACGGCATTTCGTCCGGGTTGGATGCGCAAAATTTGCATGCAGTCAAAACATTTGTAAGGCAACACTACTGGAAATCTCTTCTTGCACCACAAATATGACGGTATTGGAGTGTTCTATATGGCATGCAAAATTTGCATGCACTTGTAATCGTATTCTCAAGGAGAAAAAACTCTGAACAGTTAGGATTTTTTTATGGCGCTTTCGAATAGTCTTTTTGGTGATGACGGTTTATCGGTTGAAGAGAGTTGATGTTTCATGAAAAACGTGTGGATGCCAATGAAGTTTAGTACAACCATAAAATCCTAAACATATTGCTTTCGATCCCTAGGGTTGGAAAGGTTACGAAACTGTTAAGCCTACTACGATCTCCAGCAGCGGTATGCAACATTTGCAGTTATTCATCGTACTTGGTTGTTTCTTTGAATTTGAAATTCGGCCATTTTCATTTTTAGGGGTGTATTTGCCTGAGTATTGCAAAAATATCGTGGCACAGAAGGATAAATGTTCAAGGTATAGCTTTTGCAGCCACTACTGATTATCTGTGATGGGCGATTGATTGACGAAACATTTCACTTACTTCCAAGCGAGTCGGCAATCCTCACCATCGCAACGGAATTGGATAACATCACAATGAGCCTTGGCTAGCCGTCAAAGAATACCAACATGATGAAATCCCATGATGACCAAAGCGAGGGCCTATGTTCGTTGAAGACGAAAGCGCCGGATGAATGATTTGGCGTTTGGCGATTTCAAGGTCTGGTGGATTGTTGGTGAGTCTAAATACTCAACTGCTTCTCTTAATTGTCGTCATAATCCTTCCATACTCTTGTTGAGCGGTCTAGATAATTTTTCTATGCACATTCCTTCTGGGAATGTGGTGGAAGAAAGTGATGCTGTAATCCAGGAATGACGGTCCTTCTGCTATTTGCTTTACTGCTGGCCTATTCATGTGGGATGTTGCTCCCGCTCTGTTTTACAAGTCGGCCGCATATTCAGAATGTCACTGCGCACGGATCGGCTGTCGTGGCGAGCGGTCTTGGGATTGCCCTTGGTCTGGCAGGTCTATTGACGCCTGAACCCCTTATCCTGTCCCTGCCTTCTTCTATTCCTCTTTTGGCGTTTTCTCTCCGGCTCGATGCCCTAGCAGGGTTTTTTGTCCTCACGATTTCTCTTGTGGGATTGGCGGTGTCTATCTTTGCGAATGGCTACGTCCGTGAATTTTACGAACGAATTCCTATCAGTCTCCTCGGCCTCCTCTATAACGGATTTCTGCTGTCCATGGTCCTGGTCGTGATGGCCGATAATGCCTTCTTCTTTCTCATCGTGTGGGAATTGATGTCCCTCATTTCGTATTTTCTCGTGGTGGCTGAACATGAAAAACCCGATGTCCGTTTTGCCGGATTATTTTACTTAATTATGACCCATGTGGGCACGGCATTTATTTTGGTGACCTTTCTCATGTTTTACCAGGAGACGGGATCGTTTGCGTTTGAGACGTTTCGAAGCGGAGAACAATCTCTGCCGGAAGGGTTGCGGACGTTGGTCTTTTGGACCGCCTTAATCGGATTTGGAGCCAAAGCGGGAATAGTGCCTCTTCATGTGTGGTTGCCCTATGCCCATCCGGCCGCACCGTCCCATGTCTCCGCATTGATGTCAGGTGTCATGATTAAAACGGCGATTTATGGACTCCTCCGAGTGTATTTTGACTTTCTGGGAGATCCATTCCCCTGGTGGTGGGGATTTGTGATCTTGTCGGTGGGCACGGTGTCTGCGGTGCTTGGAGTGATGTATGCCCTGATGGAACATGACTTGAAACGTCTCCTCGCCTTTCATAGCGTCGAAAACATCGGAATCATTTTAATGGGACTTGGAACAGCTATGGTGTTTTATGCTTATAACCTTCCCCATCTGGCGGCGTTGGGCATCATCGCCGGACTGTACCATACCATCAATCACGCGGTGTTTAAGGCGTTGCTTTTTATGGGTGCCGGATCCCTTCTGTACGCCACCCACACTCGGAACATGGAAGAATATGGAGGGCTGCTTCGACGGATGCCATGGACGGGTTTGTTTTTCCTCATTGGTGCCGTTTCCATTTCCGCTCTCCCACCGACGAATGGATTTGTCAGCGAATGGCTGGTCTTCCAGGGGCTCTTTTTAAGTTTGGAGCTCCCTTCACTGTTTTTGAAATTGATGCTTCCCATCGCTGCAGCCCTGCTGGCTCTGACCGGCGCATTGGCTCTGGCCTGTTTTGTCAAGGCGTTCGGCATTTCCTTTCTGGCTCTTCCTCGAAGCTCTCACGCTCGAAAAGCGCAAGAGGTTCCTGTCCCGATGCGCATCGGAATGGGAGTTCTGGCCGGCCTCTGTCTGGTGTTGGGTTTAAGCCCCACAGTCGTGGTGCCCCTGCTTGATCGGGTGAGCGAACCCTTTGTGGGGATATCGATTGCAGGGCGAATGTTTGAAATGGGTGGATGGACACTTGCCCCGGTGAGCGGTGAGTTTTCAAGTCTCTCCACTCCCGTTCTGGCGATTGTCTTGGTCGGTCTCACGGGATTGGGGTGGGGACTGGCCTATGTTCTGGGAGGGAAGGGGAAAACGCGGTTTTATAAAACGTGGGGGTGTGGTTTGAATGGGACGGCACGAATGGAATATACCGCGACCGGTTTCGTTCAGCCCATCAAGCGAGTGTTCAGCACTATTTATCAACCGACGGTGAAACTCGAAACGGAATTTCTTGAGGAGTCCCACTATTTCGCCAAACGGAGACATTTCGAATTTTCCATTGAGCCAATTTTTCTGAAGTATTTGTATCATCCGATTGTGAATTTCTTTTCAACCTTGGCGGATCGGTCTCGTGTGATTCAAGGGGGAAGTTTGTCTTTATACCTGGCTTATATTTTTGTCACGTTGGTGCTCTTACTGGTGATCATGGGGTAGGGCGTATTCAGATGACGGCCGTTGAATTCTTGCTCATCTTTTTGCAAATCATTCTCGTGTTGGGGCTTTCACCTTTGATCGTGGGTGTCATCAGACGAGTTAAAGCCCATCTGCAATGCCGGCATGGGGCCAATGTGTTTCAGCCCTACGCGGATCTTGCCAAACTGTTTCGCAAAGAGCCGGTCATCTCTACGACAGCCTCGTGGATCTTTCCCGCCACGCCGTACATCCTGTTTTCCTCGACGTTGGCGGCCAGTCTGCTTGTCCCTACCATTATCGCGCCCATGCCGCTCAATTTCGCCGGAAATATTATTGCGCTGGTCTATCTTCTGGCCTTAGGGACTTTTTTCCTGATGCTGGCGGGCCTGGATGCCGGGTCCGCTTTTGGTGGAATGGGCAGCAGTCGCGAGTCTATCGTGGCCTCGCTGACGGAACCGGCCCTGATTCTGTCCTTGTTTGCCGTGGCCCTCACGGCCGGCTCGGCTAATATCAGCATCATTGTGCACAAGACGGCGATCCTGCAGGGCATCGTGCTGGATCCTCCGCCTCATTTCATGGCTTTGGTGGCGCTGTTTATCATCACGCTGGCCGAAACCGGCCGTGTGCCGGTGGATAACCCGGCGACGCATTTGGAATTGACCATGATTCATGAAGCCATGATTTTGGAATACTCAGGGCGATATCTGGCTCTGGTTGAATGGGCAGCAGGAATCAAGCTCGTGATTTTTCTGACGTTGCTGGCCAATATTTTTGCGCCGTGGGGCATCGCCACTGTCTTGTCCCCGTCAGCTCTGGGCTTGGGCTTGTTGGTCTATGTGGGGAAAGTTGTGGGATTGGCGGTAGTGATTGGTGTATTTGAATGTATGTTTGCCAAATTGCGGTTATTTCGTGTGACGGAATTACTGGGGGCTGCCTTTGTTCTGTCATTATTAGCCTTGGTGTTCTTTTATATCCTGCGGGTGTGACATGCCAACTATTCCGGTCAATCTCGGATCGTACATGGTCAATCTGTGCTCGGCCCTCCTGTTGCTGACCTGTTTCGCTATTGTCGCACAACGGAGGCTTATGGCGTGCGTGGATTTGTTCGCGTTGCAGTCGGTGTTTTTGGCTGTGACCGCCACGCTGGTCGCGTATTTGACGGATATCCACCACATATACGTGGCGGCGGTTCTCACGATCGCGATTAAAGCGATTATCCTGCCACGGATTTTAAAGAAGATTGTGCGTACATTAAACGTCCAAAGGGAGGTCACTTCCTATGTCAATATTCCAGCCGGTTTATTGATCTGTGGAGCATTGATCATTCTCGCGTTCTTTATTACGCAACCCATCAGCCATCTTGGGTTCCTCCTGACTCAGGATTCCCTGGCTATTGCCCTGGGTATCGTGCTGATTGGGTTTTTTATCATGATTACCCGGCAGAAAGCCGTCACCCAGGTTATTGGATTTCTTGTGATGGAAAACGGGCTGTTTCTTGCAGCCACTGCCGCAGCCTATGGGATGCCGCTCATTGTGGAATTGGGAATTTTTTTCGACGTGCTGGTCGCTGGCTTGATCGTGGGTATTTATACCAATCAAATTCAAGGGGCCTTTGGCAGTGTGGATACTGCCCGGATGAAGGCGCTCAAAGAGTAAGCCTCATGATGTGGCCGATTATTCTTCTCATTGGGACCCCGTTTCTGATTGGTGTCAGCGGGCTGGTCGTTCGTAACCGGCAGACGTTCGATGTCCTGCATTGCATGCAAGCGGGCATCATGATCATTTCCTCGCTGTTATTAGTCGATGAGGTATCCGTAAGCGGACCGGTTTCTTTTCTCGTTTTTCTGCGTGTTGATGCCATGAGTGCATGGTTTGATTTGGTGATCGGGATCGTGGCAGGGACGGGAACCTTGTATGCCGTAGGGTACGTGGGGGAGCAGTACGACCGTGGACATGTGTCCCTCAAACGGTTTCGCCACTTTTTTATTTTGTTCGATCTGTATTTGGGGGTCATGTTGTTGGCTATCAATGTTGAGAACCTTGGGATGATGTGGATTGCCATTGAAGGGGCAACCTTGTCGGCTGCCTTGCTGATCGGATTTGAGCGGAGCAAGGGAGCTCTTGAGGCGGGATGGAAGTTTGTGATTCTCAGTTCAGTCGGTATTGCCTTGGCTCTTTTTGGGACGATCCTCGTGTATTACTCCTCGGAGCAACTGCTTGGGATTACCGAAGAAGCGCTGCACTGGGCGAAATTGTACGAGGTTGGGGACCAACTCGATCCTTCCGCAATGAAAATCGCCTTTATTTTTATTTTGGTTGGGTACGGGACCAAGGCGGGTCTGGTCCCGATGCATACCTGGTTACCCGATGCGCATGGAGAAGCCCCCACTCCGGTCAGTGCCATGCTTTCCGCAAATATGTTGACCATGGCGATCTATGCCATTCTCCGGTTCAAGATCCTGACCGATCAGGCGGTGGGGCCGGAGTTCACGGGAACCTTGCTCATTGGGTTTGGATTTTTTTGCGTCGTCCTCTCCGCGATTTTCTTGTTACTTCAAGAAGATTTTAAACGGCTGTTAGCGTATTCCAGTATTGAACATATCGGTATTGCGTTGATTGGCTTTGGTCTCGGCGGCCTGGGAGTCTTTGGCGGATTGTGGCACCTGCTGAATCATGCGTTGGCCAAATCCGCCGCTTTTTATGGCGCCGGCCTTGTGCTGTTAACCCATGAGCATAAGTTCATCGCCCGTGTCCCAGGGCTGTTACGCCAACATCCAGTGGCCGGGGTGGCCTTAATCGTCACAGGACTTGTTCTGGCAGGCATGCCTCCGTTCGGATTGTTTGTGAGCGAAATCTCGATCGCCGCAGACGCCATTAGCACTGCCCCTTCGGTCGCGTATGGTTTCCTCAGTATACTGACCCTGGCCTTCGCCACCCTGCTGTTTCAGGTTTTGAGGATGATCCTTGGAGTGCCCATGGAAGGGCAATCCGCCACAGTGGGGCGACGGTGCCGGGCCTTTTCAACTGCGGCGATTGCGATGAACCTGGGTGCCTTGTTTTTTTTGGGGCTCCATGTCCCCTCCGGCCTTCAGGATCTTCTTGGATTGATTTTGCCATTTTTTCATGCGGAAGGAGAGTATTTCTAAATGCCGGACGGGAACCATGTCTCCTTGATGATTCTGTTTGCGCCGGTTTTCGCCGCGACCCTCAGCCTATTTATCACAAACATTCGCATACTTCACGGATTGAATGTGATGACCATGGTGATCCTTGTTGTGGCCGATCTGGCACTCTGGGCGATCCTGGGCCGTCAGGAGTCATTCACGGCACTCGGACATTTGGTCTTGGTCGATAGCCTTTCGGTGTTCATTCTCTCGATCGTCGTCGTCATTGGTCTCTCCTGTTCGATTTACCTGTGGTCGTATTTTGACGATGAGGTCATACATCAATTGGTACAGCCTTGTCGCCTATGGACGTTTTTCCCTCTGTATCACATCTTCTTGTTTGCCATGATCGTCGCGACACTGGCGAATAGTCTAGGCGTGCAATGGGTTGCGGTGGAGGCGACAACGCTGGCGACGGTATTCCTCATCACATTTTTCAAGAGTCCTGAAAGCCTTGAAGCGGGATGGAAATATCTCATTCTCTGTTCCGTCGGGATTGCCCTCGCCCTGTTTGGAACTGTCCTGACCTATTATTCGTCTATTCGTGTCCTTGGAGAAGAAAATGCGGCGTTGAACCTGACCAGCCTGTTGCCTGTAGCAGCGCAAATGGATGGACACGTTTTAAAGCTGGCGTTCATCTTTATTCTGGTCGGATACGGCACGAAGATTGGCCTTGTCCCGATGCATGCCTGGTTGCCTGAAGCCTATAGCGAAGCCCCGGCCCCGGTCACCGCCATGTTGGCCGGAGTCCTTGAAACCGTTTCGGTGTATGCCGTCTTGCGAAGCAAATCTATTGTGGATCAGGCCGTCTCCCCGGGGTTTACGGGGAACCTCTTGATCTTTATCGGAGTGATTTCGTTTGCGACCGCAGCGCTGTTTGTTTTGATTCAACGTGACTACAAACGGCTCTTTGCCTACTCCAGTATCGAACATATGGGCCTTGCCATGGTCGGGTTTGGTGTTGGTGGACCGCTAGGAACCTTCGGCGGGCTTTGGCATCTTCTCAACCATGCCTTGGCCAAGTCGCTGGGGTTTTTTGCCGTCGGTAATATCTTTCGGCGTTATCGAACCCGACAGATACATGAGGTCCAGGGCATGGCCAAAGTCCAACCCATGACGGCCGTGGCGTTTCTTGTGGGTGGCTTGGCTCTTGTTGGAATGCCGCCATTCTCACTGTTCAATAGTGAACTGTTGGTAGTCTCTTCCTTGGCCCAGATGACCTTCCACCTGGATTCCTTTCACTTGGGACGGTTTTTGACGATTACCGTGTCCCATGAAATTCGAAGTCTGGGCATGGTGATGATGATCTTACTGTTGGCGGTGGCCTTGTTTGGAGGGTTTATCTATCGGCTGACCGGCATGGTATGGGGCACACCGACCCCAGGGGTCAAGCAAGGGGAGGCCTGGCAAATAGGACAACTCCCTCTGGCCTTATCGATATTTGCATTGGTGTGGATGGGATTTCATCTTCCCACTCCGGTTGAAATGCTTTTGCACCGCGCTACTGACGTGGTGATGGGAAGGTAAGGAGCCATGGCACAGGGATTCAATCCAGTCGAACATTTACAAAGCATATTTGGTCCTTCGATTGACCGTGTCTCCACCAATCTCGGCGTTTCGGTCGTGCATGTAAACCACCATCAGATTTTTCCAGTGGCCCGATATATTCATGCCCACGAGAAATTCAGGGGAACACTTTCTTTAATGTGGGCAGTCGATCACCGTCCTCGGGAAGTGCGTCACGAACTTTGGTACTTGTTTACGCTCAGTGAACACAAAGACTGGATCATTGTCTCGACGAATCTTTATGGGGATGAACGGCTTTTTGAGTCCATCACGCCAAAAATTCATGCGGCTAACTGGTACGAGCGTGAATTGCGGGATATGTTCGGCCTCATCGCACAGGGGCATCCTGATCTTCGGCGCCTGGTCCGGCACGGTCATTGGCCAAAGGGGATCCACCCGTTACAAAAAGATTTTCCCTGGAATGCAGTGTTGCAACGGCGCCAGGCTCCCGGATCAGCCGATGGTCATTTTATTCAGGGGGAAGGTGTGTTCGAAGTGCCGGTGGGTCCTATTCATGCGGGAATCATTGAACCCGGGCACTTTCGGTTTACGGTGGCGGGAGAACCCGTCATGCACCTCGATCTCCAACATTTTTGGAAACATCGCGGGGTGGAAAAGCTGTTCGAGCAACAGACGCTGTCCCAGGGGGTGGGATTGGCCGAGCGAATTTCCGGGGACACCACCTTGGGCCATAGCCTGGCTTATTGCCAGGCCGTTGAATCGTTATTGGATATTCATGTGCCAAGCCGGGCCAGATATCTCAGGAGTCTGTTCCTGGAATTGGAACGTCTCCATAACCATATAGGGGATGTGGGAGGCATTTGCAATGATACGGCCTATGCGCTGGCCCATGCCCATTGCGGTCGATTGAAAGAACGAGTGATGCAACTGAACGACCGACTGACAGGTTCGAGATTTCTTCGAGGAGTGAATTACGTAGGAGGGGTAGGCATTGATCTTTCGACGGAACAAATTTCCGGCATGGTCAGTGAATTGGAACTCATTGAAAAAGATTTTTCCGAATTGGAACGGATTATCGCCGTCAATGCTTCGCTGATCGATCGGTTTGAGAATACGGGGATTCTCAGGAAACAGACTGCTTGGGACCATGGGGTCGTCGGAGTGGTAGGTCGGGCTTCGGGCATCGATCGGGATCTTCGAAGGGATCGGCCGTTTGCAGCCTATGATGAGCTTTCGGTGCGTGTGGCCGGTTCTTCACAAGGGGATGTACGCGCCAGGGTTCAGGTTCGGATAATCGAAATTCATGAATCCATTCGACTCATTCGCGAGATTCAACGGATGCTTCCTGATGGCCGCCTGAGGGGTGACCCCCAGGTGGTTCCTGACCCCGGAGCGTGGGCGCTTTCTGGTGTTGAAGGTTGGCGTGGGGAAATTTTGTATTTCCTGATGGCCGGGGAACACGGGACGATTCATCGCTGTAAGGTCCGGGACCCCTCGTTTGTCAATTGGCCGGCAATTCAATTGGCGGTGATCGGGAATATTATTCCTGATTTTCCCCTCATTAATAAAAGCTTCAGCCTTTCGTATGCTGGGAATGACTTATAGCGAATCCTAAGGTTGCCACATGAAGGGTAAGAGAACAGATTGAAGATGGCAAAGCGCGGGATAGGGCGCACTGGTATGAAACCACGACTATCGCCATAGGGCTTTGGCTCACTCATGCATCATAAAAATTGTGGCGAGAACTCAGCAGAAGTTGGTTGACGGCATGGGGAGTCTTTTTCTACCCCACGGCTTACTTCTTCCTTTCCCTCTTTTTTAAGAAGGAGACCCCATGTTTAAAATTCTCAAAAAAAGTCTAAAAACAGGAATAGTGACCGGCCAATATCCTCAACCTCTTTCCGGACAGAAATTCTCGGTCACCCCCACCGCGCAACAAAAGGCACAATTGTTTCGAAAATCGTTAACGATTCGTGAGGTGGACACCGGTTCCTGTAATGCCTGCGAGATGGAAATGAATGCGTTAGCCAACTCGATCTACGATATCGAGCGCTTTGGCGTGCATATTGCCGCCTCGCCTCGTCATGCCGATGCCTTGGTGGTAACCGGTCCGGTCACTATGAACATGGAAGGGCCCCTGAAGAATGTGTTCAAGTCTACCCCCGACCCTAAATTGGTGATCGCTCTGGGCGATTGTGCAATTAATTGTGGCATGTTCAAAGGAAGCTATGCGGTAACCGGTCCGGTCGACCAACATATCCCGGTTGATGTCCGTATTCCCGGATGTCCGCCCCGTCCCGCGGAAATCCTTGAAGCCCTGACGGAGCTTCGAAAAGGCGTCACGACGTTTACCAGGTGGTTTAGAAAACTCTCGAAGAAAACATGATGACATTGTCACAGTCATGTTCAACCGACTCTTAAGGCTTGTTGCCTGCTAGCAGAAAACGATTTTCGTAAACTGGCCGGTAGTGGCCGCATTCAGGGTTTTTGTGATCTTTAGCGATGAGGAGCGTATCATGAAATTATCATTACCCTTACTTGCCATGTTCTTGATTCTCAGCGGAAGTCCGGTGTGGGCCTATGAAGCCGTCCAGGTCCTCAACGGGGGTACGATTTCCGGAAAGGTGACCATTGAAGGAGGGAAACCGAGACCGATGGCCTTTAATTTGGTCACGATTCCTGATCCAGTGTATTGCGGGAGAATTTCCACGGGAACCGGCTGGCGTCTGGTGGAAGATTTCGTCATTGGGCCTGACGCAGCCCTCAAGGATGTCGTCGTCGTGCTCAAGGAGGTTTCGAAAGGCAAACCCTTCAAGGAAATTTCAACACGGATTGAAGCCATTGACTGTGATTTTTTCCCATTTGTGAATGTGGTCCGGGATCAAACTGAAATTACGGTGGTCAATATGGATCCCATCGAACATGATATCCAGGGGTATGAAACTGCTCGCACTCGGGGTGCGAGGGTCCTCTTTAACCGGCCGTTACCCATGAATCCCTTTCATAAAGTCGCCGGGATCTTGGGTCACCAACATTTGGCCGGGGAACCCATGGTGGAATCGATTCATCTCCGAAAAGGCCGCAATGTCTTTGTCATGCAATGCGGGTTTCATCCCTATATGTTCTCCTGGGGGTTGGTCGTGGATAACCCGTACTATGGCATCACGAAAGAGGATGGAAAGTTCGAAATCGGGGATATTCCGCCAGGAGAATACACCCTTTCCGCCTGGCACCCGGGGATGAACACATTTCTTGAACAATTGGTGACGGTCAAACCCGATCAGTCCATCTCGGTGAATTTGCAATTTGAGTCTCCCAAAGGACGACGCAGTGCCCATGAAATTGCCGAGAATCCACGATTCGGATTGGAACTTCTGGGAGAAGAAGAAATTCATCCATCACTTCGTGTACAAATTCCATAAACTGTTGATTGCTGACTACCATGAGGGAGTTCTTCGTGTCTTCTGCAATCTCTCTAGCCGAAGAAACATTTTTGAGTAACCATTCCAGCCCCTACCATCCTCTTTGTGGCTTTTTCAAGAGATAAATTTATGTCCGTGAGCTGGAATAAAATACGAGTGGAATTGGCGGATTTTAATCCCTTGCCACGTATCCGCCTCATGCACACGAATATCGTCCCGGACATTTTATCGGGAATTACCGTAGCGTTTATTGCGCTGCCGTTGGCACTCGGTTTTGGTGTCGCCTCAGGGCTTGGGGCAATTGCCGGCATGTATGGAGCGATTGCCGGGGGGCTGTTGGGGGGACTCTTTGGAGGATCAAATGTCGGAGTCAGCGGACCCACGGGTCCCAAAACCGTCCAATTGGCCCTCATTCTACAGGAACATCAGCTCCCCGATGGAACGCCCGATATCACCTTTGCTTTTGGGTGCGTCCTTTTAAGCGGCCTTATTATGGTTGCACTGGCCTTTATGAAGGTAGGGCGATTTATTTATTACACCCCCTACTCGGTGATTTCAGGATTCATGTGCGCCATCGGGGCTATTCTACTCATTCAACAATTCCGTCCGTTTATCGGATTGCCCATCCTTCCTGATATCAGAGAGGCTTTCATCAACATACCTTCGGATATGTTGAACTTCCAGGGAGAAGCCTTATGGGTATCTTTGGTCACTTTGACTATCATTCTTTTATGGCCCAGATATGTCAGAATCGTATGGCTCCCGTCTCCGCTCATTGCACTGCTGGCGGGAACGCTGCTAGCGCAGGTGTTTCACTTTACCATTCCATACATTCCCGAAGTTCCTACTGGTTTACCAAGCCTTCATATTCCCAGTCTAGACATGGTTGGAGCGATGTTCGTTCCGGCCGCAGCACTTGCCGGCCTGGCCGTGTACGACTCCCTGCTCACCTGTATTGTTCTTGATCAAAAAACTTCAGAGCGTCACAACAGCGATCAGGAAATCTTCGGCCAGGGTGTGGCCAACACGGCAGCAGGATTAATGGGGGGACTCACAACAGCGACGGCTACTATTCGCAGTTTGACGGTGATTGCCTGCAATGGAAAAACCATTTTGTCGACCATAACGCATGGGATCATCCTCCTGTCATTGGTGTTAGGATTGGCACCCCTGGCCACCGCAATTCCCCTTGCTAGCCTCGCTGCCATTCTCTTCAAGGTTGGATGGGATATTTTGGATTGGAGATTTTTCCCGGTATTACGCCGGGTGTCCCGAACCGACAAAATTTGTTTTTGGTCAACATTCCTCGTCACGATGACCGTAGACTTACTGGTCGCTGTCGGAATGGGTTTATCCATTGCCTTTTTCCGATTTGTCAAAGAAATGAGCGAGTTGGGAGAACCCCAAATAGTCAGTCTTCAGGATCCCAAGGATCCATACCCTGGTAGTCATACGTTGGAGCCAAGCCTCCGTAGTCGCATCGGAGTGGTGCAACCGGAAGGCCCTCTCTTTTTTGGTGTTGCCGATAAAGTTTTTCGTACGAGTGAATTTTTTGGTCCGTATGAAGTCGTCATCCTTTCATTGAAACGTGTGCCGATCATGGATATATCAGGAGCCTTCGCGTTAGATGATTTAATCGAATATGCCCTCAATCGTAAAACGAAAGTGCTCATCACGGAAATGATCCGACCTATTCGACAGCAGATGGAGGATTTGGGAATCCTCAAAAAAATCGGACAGCAGGCATGTTTTGACAACTTCAATGAGGCTTTTCAAGAGGCCATAAATCTGCTTCATGAAAGGGACCATTCTCATGGTCTGCCTGAAATTGCTGAACCAAAATCCACCAGACTCCAATAATGTGAGAAAGAAACCATGTTTTATTCTCATTGTCTTGATGATTAGAATCACATCAGGAAGTAGGCCGGTCCATTTTTTTTGTTTGTAAGATCTTCAAAGGAACATCGGTGATGATCTGTCCGATCGACCGGCACATTCTCTTTGATGTTCAGGTGCCTGGATGCCTCGTGCGTCCGGCGATACTCCATAAGGCCTCGAACGATCTGAGAAAACGCTAACAAGGTAAAAAAGTCAAAAACTAGATAACGAAGGAGTGCGATGTTTTCCTCGAATGTCGATATTAAGGCCATCCTCGGAGATTTTGTCATCGAAGGGATGATGTTTCGTTACAGCAGCTTTATGGGACGCTTATACAATTTTTGTAGATCGTTGGGCTTTGAGAAAGGAAAGATACTTCCTTCCCGCGCGTTCTGTTCGGACGAAAATCAAGGCTACCCTATCATTCTGATGGCGAAACATTTTGGAACCTTCCCCTTTAATCATGGTCGCGTAGGAGGCATTGTTTCGACCGATCGACATGGCCCCTATGCCGAGCATGGAAAGGATCTGGTGCTCATTCATGCAAGCCACGTGGGGTATGATCCTGACACGCACGCCTTTGGTCCTTACCGACGCTTGCAGACGGAATTTTCCGAGACGCGACCCACATGCGGGAAAATCGAGAATGTTCTGCAATGGTATGGGAATGAATATGCATTTGCAAAAGAGAATATTTTCCTTGAACGTCATGACGAGTATTTTATGGTTACCGTTGATAACCAATTGCTTCGGGAGAATAGGCGGGAGGGCATTTTGTTAAATATGGAGAAAATCGTTCTGCCAGGAGAGAGGGGAGAATTTCATCCTCTGAAATCCTACAGTACCTCGAAATGTTACCCGGCTTCCAAGGATTTTCGTGTACTGCTCGGAGAATCGAGGTGGCCCGTCAATGGTCGGCGAACGATTGGTGATTGGCTTTTGCCGGAACTCTTCAGATTTAAACGGGACATTCCTGATGATCCGGAAACGCATGGCTATCTTGAACAAAACCTTCTCAATCCCATGACTCAAATCGTGACCTCTCAATTCCCGTTGTTGACTGCCGCTCAAGTCAACACGCAGGTCGAATTTGACCGCACCTATCGGACTCTTGTGAAAGCTGACGGCTATTCGGGCAAGCAGGTGGTTCTGATCTCTGGATTAAATATCGACATTTCGCCAGGGGAAGGGCAGGTCTTTCCCTTAACCAAGTTCGTCCCGTGGGCTGCCTTCGTGAAGCAGAGGAATGGCCAGGGGCATCTTTTGGAGCAAAAAGAACTCTTTAACGAATTACTCAATCAAAGGGAAAATAACCCGGATGAAGTTGACCTTGAGGCCGCTATTCAGAAAATGGAAGACGAAGAGGAAATCAGAATAAAAACTTCGAACTGATACGACGGATTTTTCGATTGCCAATGGGCCATCATTCCACGAGGCTTCCATTTGAATGTATGCTTAGATGCAATCTTCAGTATGTCGGGAGAACGATCAACCATGAACCCTGAAAACAATGGCCTAAATTATTTTTCCGGTGCAATGCCTCAAGTTGAATTTTTAAGGCGCTGTTGGGGAATTCTTTCGTCTAAGGGATTTAATCGTGAAAATACCATTGTGGGTGTCTGTGTGTGCCGGGAAGAACCGGCATGTTTCCTTGTGAGGGAAATTCGAAAGTTATGGAAAACGGTGTACGATTTCAGCAGTTTGGCTGGGATGCCCTTTGTTGGAAAAACAGGTTTCCTGAAAATGCAAAAATATGCACCTTATGGCAATGATGATACTCGGTTTTTGTATATGGCCTTTTCTCATATTGGTTGGACGGTAGGTGGAGAAAGAGGGATGTTTTCTCCGCAGGGAAATGAAATGCCCTGTTCTGGGTGTGGCGGACTTATTGCATTCCAGCGTGAGTTGGTGAGTGGGTCGGCTCCTTGGGAGCCGGACCCGGACAATCTTGAGCAAGGCCTACTCAATCAACAGATGTTTCGGAATATGAAATACGGAGGCGGCTCTGATTTGGTGGCCCTCACCAAATTAGCCTACAGCATCATTCTTAAAGACATCGAACGCCTTGTCGGTTTAACCCTGGCTAATCAAGGGAATGCCTATGCCATGGTGACCGGCATCCAGCTTAACGGGTCCGACCAACAGGAATGGATCTGGCCGGGTGAAAGTTACGAAAGAATATGCGGGCAGAAGAAGGAGCTGTCTTTAATGTGAGCCTATTGCATTGACTTTGAGCCGGAAAGCCTGATTTACGCGCCTTTCTTATTCAGGGAAAAGTTCTTTCAGATGGATGCCGTGTTTTTGAAGTTAGTTTCCTTCCCTTCCTCCCTCATTTTTTCCAGTTTGTGTGGAATTTATCCCGCGCGGTTTTCCCCTAAACAATTATTTTTTATTTATAGTGGGCTCAGCCGTGTTCATGGTCATAGGGGTGTTTTGGCAAGGATGCTCGGAGAAGAGATGAAGCAATCGGAGCAAGAACAGCAAAAAGCATATGAAGGAATGGAGCAGACTGATGCAGACTAGCTGAACACTTGGTTGGAGGGGGTGCTCTCCTTGCGGATGCGGGTTTACCACGGTATGTTAATCTGATCGAAAAAAGGGAAAACTTAGTTTATGCCGGGTTGAGTGACCTTAGAGGTGGCCCCAAGAATCTGAACAAAGGGCAAAGTGGATACACTCTGCAAAAGGTGGCATGATACGGCCACTGATGAAAGGAGCGTAGACCATGACAAGACGACCTCGACGGAATCATTCTCCC
>JBFWRU010000016.1:0-68393 GCA_050248735.1 Nitrospirales bacterium
CTTTCGCTTTAAATTCCGCACTGTGGCGTTTCCGCTTCTTGGACATCCTCCGGACCTCTCCTCAATGATGGAACAAATGGGGCGTCCACCATCTTAACGCACTGTCCGAATATTGGGGTCCACTATACATTGAAGCCAAAACTCTTCGGATTGCTCCAGGCCGGTGGGAAACTTTTCACCTGAGTTCCAGCATCTTTCGGAACCAACGGCTTGCACCTTGACCTTCATTCTTGATGTGCATGAAACTCTTCACATTAAAGTCCGCCAAGACATTCCTCAGGGGTTGGGTTACAAGCATCATTACCTTGTGAGGCTATTCCCCCATTGTTACAATGCCCACGACATGAAGATCCAGTCAATTGAAACGGTTGATATCCCAGGCGTAAAGGAAACCTCAGACATTGGAACGGGGAATGATTTTGAAGCAGAAGTTATTGTGTTCAACTGCGATTGCCACACCTACCAACAGGTCATCGCCCTGTTCTGTCAAATAATTCCTGGAATGACATCCGCTCATGCATTTGAACTGGCCTGGCAAATAGACCATCAAGGAAGCGCCATCGTCTTTCAAGGAGACGTCAAATCGGCAGAAACTATCGGCAACAAATTGTCAGCTGGAGGCTTACGTGTTGAAGTACGGTATTAATAAAATCAAATATCCTTGAATTCGACTGCCCAAGTAAACAGGCTCCCCAGGATCCCTCATGATCCGTAGCGTTCTTTCCCCTTTTTAAATGGGCACATTTAATTCCCGGACATTCCTATTTTTTCTTGACCGGTTTCTTTTGGACCTTGGATTTTTTAGCCGTAACCGCCTTATGAGATCCAAGATTTTTATCTTTTGTTTTTTTCATACTTCCGCCTGAGGGGACAGACGGCTGCTTCGCACCCGATTTCGTCCGTAAAACCGTAGCAGTTTTTCCTTTTTCATTTTTGGGAGAACCCATTTTGCCCACGATAGTAGCTTTCTTCTGTTCTTGCTTCTTCAGTACAGCGGAATTTGGGGAGGGGGTCCTACCAACAACCGATTTTGCTGTAGGTTTTTCTTCTTTTTTTTCTGGGGCATAAGACCCCTTGGGCACAACATTGGTCGGCTTCTGCAAAGGAAAGGTAGGCAGTTTTTTCCTTTTCAATGAGTCTCCTGAAAATACTCTCACTTGATACAATTCAAACAATTGCTCAACTGCCTTTTGATCGCCTTTTCTGGCCAGTGTCAATAACCGGCGACGCTGATTCATTTCTTCTTCTTCCGTGTGGGAAGTGACTCGCCGTTCCATTCACAGAACCTCTCTGGAGATGTTCACTGCATAAAAAGTTCGGACAGTTGGCCCCATTTTACACGAGCCGGTGATTATTGGCAATATTCCCTAGTGAACTCTTCTAGGACTCTAGGCCCCCATCCCACCAGGAACCTCTGATCCATTAAAAAACCCTTGCCAATTTACTGCCGCGGAAATAAAAAGCTCTTTTTCCTCTTTCCAGAAAAAGGCGTTATTTCCATGCCAGGCCTACACCTGGAACTTCTGACAAACAGATTGGAAATGTATGGAGTTCCTCAATTCGAAAAAGCTTGGACTGAAAGAAAGAAGGTGACCATTCAGGTTTGATGGCATCATTTCCTTCCAACAGATTCCAGGGAGGAACCCAGCGAACAAATTTTCAGGAAAGGAAAAAATGCGGCACCAAACTCGTGAGTTGTTATTTTAGACCAACGGTATGGATCTCAGGTACGCTATCATTGACAGGCCAAAGAAGACGTCGATATAGTGAAAAGGATTTTTCTCTGATTTTTCAATGGTTTTCCATCATTTATCCACTATCTAAAACAACTTCCCGAGGATCTATGCCCCAACATACCACTCCCTACTCCTTAGAACAAATTGGTTATGGAATTGTGCGATTCAACAGTTCGGGAATTTTTTCCACGCATAAAGACCACATGGTAGACCCCTATGCAGCAACCCGCCTCCCCAAGGAAGCCCAGGTTGAAGGGATTCAATATAGCCCACAAGCCAAAGGCCCGTTCTCCTCTATGGTCGTTCTTCACGATAAGTGGGGGTTAACCTCCTCTATTCAAGACTTGGCTAAACGCTTCGCCTGTGAGGGTTATGTAGTTATCGTGCCAAACCTCTATGGACGCCAGGGCGGAATGGTGACCGCCAACGACGAAGTGGCTGATGCCTTGCGCAAACGTCTCAATGAACAGCAAGTTCTTCAGGATATTAATGCCTGCTTTGAGTATTTAAATGCCAATTTGGCAGAAGATCCCACGCTGGAACTGATTACCCGGAATGCTCATGCGGTGATTGGATTTGGCATGGGCGGCAAACTGGCTATTCAAACAGCGGCTAAGCGACGGCGCCTGCAAGCCGCTATTGCAGTGAATCCTGAAATCCCCCAAGACCCCACTATCATCAGCGGATTGTTTTGCCCCTTGATGCTCCATGTTCCCGAGCAAACGGAATCCCTACCTCCTGACCAACTCCAACAATTTCAGGAAGACTGCCAGAAAGCCGGAAAAACCGTCACGGTTCATCACTATCAAGGGGCAAACGATGGATTTTGCAATGCTTTTTCTCCAATGTTTCGGCAGGCTGAAACCGATTCGGTTCTCCAATCATCCACAGAATTCATTAATACCATCCTCAAGAAACCCTGAATTCGAGAACCACGACCTCAAATAATATCTCTTGGGATCACTTGATCCAGTCTCCCACACTCTCGAACGACCCTGGCGTTTGAAACATGTCCATCGATGATCCATTTGTCGGGAACCTTCTCCGACCCTACTTTCTCATAATGCGTTTTGCCCTCGTCTTAAGCATGGTAGGCTTGGTGATGCCAATAAGTTCCCAGGCAGAGACGGAAATGTTAGCGGATCCTCTACAATTTTTAAAATCCCATCCATCAGAAATTCTCAACATTCGTTCAAAAGAGGAAGCCCTGCAGGTCTTCCTCCAATCCAATCCTTCCCTGATCTCCCAACTAGGCACTCGACCATCGGGGAAAGACATGCCGGTTAAAGTCCAGATACCCTTAGATGTCCAAGAAGCCATCACTCAAATAATGGCCGGACTGGTAGCATTGCAGGCTGCCCAGGACACAGGAGCAATCGGCCCTGAACCCCATTCAGGCCATCACTCTGAAAGCCCCAATTCGTTTCATCTAATGGAAAACCACGAATATCAATGGATGGCCGACATTCCGATTCATGAAAAACTCACGACGCTTAAAGTCCTTAAAAATGCCCTTTCATCCCTTCAGTCCACTCCGACTACTTCCATGGAGGTTTCAGATCAGCAATACCGTCAATTTGAACAATACTTTGATACTCTTTTCCCCACATCTGCTGAAGACTCCACATCCTGGACCAATCTTCTGAAAGAACGTGGCATTCAAGGAATTCAAACTAGACTAGAGGAATTTCAACCCACTCTAGGGGCTTCAACGGATAAGCAACAGCCAAGAGATGCGGATATCACCCGTTTTCATAACCACTTTATTCGGGCCAGATTGATTCCCCATTTTCAAGCTCACTTTGCATATGAATTACTGGAATTACAAGCCCAAGTCTTTAAAATCCTTCTTACACAACGTCCGGTCATCACCCGATGGCAAGAACAGGAACAAAAACGAACCACATTGGCTAGGCTGTGTGGCTCTTGGCTATGGACCCTTCACAACCATCAGAATCACCAGGATCATAAAATGACGGTTTACTTTTTGCCTCCAGGTGAACCTATTCCTCCCAACCAACCGATCCCCAACTCCATTGTCCTTCGTGGAGACACCGTCCACGTAGAGTGGGTATTTCCTCAAGGCAAACAAGAGGACAGCCTCCTACTGAGCAATCGTGACTCCATGATGGAAGGCACCTTCAAAAATACCCTTGGCCCTTATGGGAGCATCACCGGGAAACGCCTCTCCACCTGCAAGCCATCATAGCAACATCCGCGCTCGCCGCTTCATCTCCCTCCCTTCTGATCCGAAAAGGTGTAAAATAGAAAGAGAATCTTTTTGCGGAAAGGAGGAAGGTATGCCTTCTTCAGCTCTTTGGGAACCTTCGATCCGACAATTCGGGCGAACCCTCGCTCAACAGGTCCAACAGCACAAGCCATTGACCTTTGACCATCGTTGGTGGACAAATCTTCTGTTGGACTGGGGGACACGGGATGAATCATTTAAAGTTCAACTGTTTCGATTTATAGATGTTCTTCCTGCATTAAAAACCGATGTGCAATTTTCCACGACTCTGAGGGAATACTTTGGAAATCTGAATTCCCTGCCTATCCCTTTCCGGTGGCTCCTGAATCACCTGACCGGAAATCCCCTTGGGAGGAAGATCAGCGCCAAGCTTATTCGAAGGCAATTTCTCCGAATGGCCAACACCTTTATGGCCGGAGGATCGGTGGAACAGGGTGGTCCGATACTGGCAGATCTCTGGCAGGAGCCCTGCGCCTTTTCAGCGGACTTATTGGGAGAGGCCACCGTAAGTGAATTGGAAGCCGACCACTATCATCAACGCTGTCTCGAAACACTCACTTTTTTGCACACCCTGGCTAACAGTTGGCCATCACAGGGAATTTTAGAACGGGATCACCTGGGTCCCCTTCCGCGTGTTCAATTGTCCATTAAACTCTCCGCTCTATACTCCCAATTGGATCCACTTGATCTCGAAGGGAGCTATAATGGCATGGCACCACGCCTTCGCTCACTTCTCGATCTGGCACAACGTCTTCCAGCCGCCATCACCTTCGATATGGAGCAGGCCGAGCTTGAACCCTTCATTCTTTTTGCATTCACCAGGATTTTTTCCGAACCGCCTTACCGGACCTATCCCTACGCGGGGATTGCTCTACAGGCTTATCTCATACATTCCCCCAAAAGCCTCGAAACGTTGTTGAATTGGGGTAAGACCAGAAACAGCCCTTTCGGCATTCGCCTCGTCAAAGGAGCCTATTGGGACTCGGAAGTCATTCGCTATCAGCAACGGAATTGGCCGGTGCCCGTATTTCAAAATAAAGGCGACACCGACGCCAATTATGAAGCTCTCGCCGCAACAATCATTCGACACCGATCATTCATTCGTCCCGCGTTCGGATCGCATAATATCCGTACCCTGGCCTATATCCAGGCACTGGCTCAATCCGAAGGTCTTTCCCCCGACACCTATGAGTTTCAAATGCTCTTCGGCATGGCCGAGCCTCTCCGGAAGAGTCTCATCAATCTGGGGCACCGGCTTCGCTTGTACACCCCCATCGGAGACCTCCTGCCCGGGATGTCCTATTTAGTCCGTCGCCTGCTGGAAAATACCTCCAATGAAAGTTTTATCCGTCGGCAGCATGAAACAGCCGAATCCCTTGACCTTCTGTTGGCCAGTCCCCAGGAACAGATGAACGGTGACGGTGATCACCCCCTAACACCCGAAACCGTTTTGGAGGAACCAAACGAAACCTCCCATGGAACGGGAGAGGACACCGCGTTCAGGAATGAACCTCACACAGATTTCTCTGATCCGGCGACTCACCAACTGTTGGCCGAAACCATTCAACGGATTATTCCTCAACTGGGTCAACATCATTCCTATCCTGTTACGCCTTCCGTGTCTCTGGATGGTCCTGAACTGGTCAGCATCAACCCAAGCGACCCAGACCAGATCATTGCCCGCTTTTCCACCATTCACCCCTCCAATATTGAAGAGGTGGTCCAGGCTGCCAAGGCGACAGAGACACGTTGGCGCGGAATGCCGCCGCACAAGCGGGCTGATATCCTGTTTCAAACTGCGAACTACATGAGAGATTCACGATCAGACCTGACAACTTGGGAAATATTTGAAACGGGGAAACCTTGGCGTGAAGCCGATGCCGATGTGGCCGAGGCTATCGATTTTCTGGAATTTTATGGCAGGGAGATGATCCGCCTGAGCCAGCCCAATCAGTTAATGCTAGCCCCAGGCGAAATGAACCGTCGGCAATGGAAGCCACGGGGATTGGCGGTCATCATCGCCCCTTGGAATTTTTCACTGGCCATTCCCACCGGCCTAGTGTCTGCCGCCCTCGTTACCGGAAATATCGTTTTGTTCAAACCATCGGAGCGATCCCCCATGATGGGACATCATCTCTGCACACTCTTGACCAAGGCCGGACTTCCACAAGGAATTCTGCACTTTCTCCCTGGGGGCCCGGAGATCGGTAAAGCCTTAGTCGGGCATCCTGCCGTCAATCTGATTGCCTTTACCGGATCGCAATCCGTAGGCTTGGAAATCTTGCGCACCGCCAGTCAGGTCTCCCAGGGCCAACGGCACATTCCTCATGTCATTGCCGAAATGGGAGGCAAAAATGCCATCATTGTGGATGAAACCGCAGACCTGGATGAAGCTGTCCTGGGTGTATTAGCCAGCGTCACCGAGTATCAGGGACAAAAATGCAGCGCATGTTCCCGAGTGATTGTGCATGAGGGGATTTATGAGGGATTCCTGAAACGGCTTAAACAGGCTGCCCAGAGCATTCAGATCGGGCCCCCGCAACTGCCTGGTAATCGTATGGGCCCCCTCATCGATGAACGGGCCTTGGCTCGAGTCCGCCATTATGTGGAGATGGGGAAACGGGATGGATGGTGCCTGTTGGATCGTCAATGTGATGGACTAGGGTATTTTCAAGGCCCAGTCATCCTGGTGGATCTTCCTCTTTCTCATCCGGTGGTTCAGGATGAAATTTTTGGGCCTGTGGTTGTCGCATTAAAAGCCTCGAATATTCAGGAGGCCTTGGATATGGCCAATGATTCGTCCTGCGCATTAACAGGAGGCATCTATTCCCGAAGCCCCGCCACGATTGAACTGGTCCAGCGAACATTCGACGTCGGAAATCTCTACATTAACCGTCCGATTACGGGATCATTGGTGGGTCGCCAACCATTTGGCGGACACCGGCTTTCAGGAGTCGGACGGAAAGCCGGAGGAGCAGGTTATCTCGAACAATTTATGGTTGAGACGATCGTCAGTGAAAACACCTTACGGCGAGGGTTTGCCCCGGCCCATTGAGGCCACTTCGGAAGAGGGGGTAAATTTCTCCAATTCTTCAATGACCTCCACCATGCGTTCATCCTGACTCCGTGGGGAAGGGATGGTCTGCCGTTCCACATATTTCAGCAGTCCCACTCCCTTGGCAAACCAGGCAGTCATGACATCGGTCCCTTGAATAGTACCCCCGCCTTCGGACAAATGCACCTCCATGGTCATACTGGCTTCCAGCCTGATGGCGTCTGGATACGTCCCGGCCGGAACCGTAACCGACTCACGCCCCTGGACCGTGACTACGGCAAGAACATCCACCTGTTCCGATTCTCCATCACGGTCCAAATCCATTCCCAAATTGATACCACGACGATTTAATTGTTCAAATGAACTGGGAATCTCAAGAGGAAATCGAACAATTTGATACGGCACCAGTTGCCGCTCCAAGGTCGTCCCCGGTTTGGAGCCATAATAGCGGATTCCCGCAACATCACGACGATAATAACTATCCGAAGGGCCCTGATCTCCCGGATTAGTGTCATGAAACACAGTCACGACCACACCATCAATGGTTTCGGTCCCCATGACCCTTGAGACATTCGTAAAACGCCCGTCGGCGATTTGCACCATTCCTCCTTCGATCATCGTACCCCGATACACCCACTCATTACCTTTTTGATCAGGGAAATACTCAGCCACATCTTTGATGAGAAAGACCGATTGGTCTGCCGCCAAAACAAGTCCTGAAAATGGACTCATCCCCGATAAGATAAGAAAACTCGTAACATAGAGGAATCTCAGAATAGTGTACATAGGTGGGTGTGTCGCGATGAACCTACCATAGGTTATTCGAATGCGGCAAGATTTCCTATAGTATATCAGAAGGCACCGGACAAGACTCCCCGAGGGAAATCTTGTTATCGTAGCCGGGAACTTCATACCTACGCTCTGGTTCGTGTTCTCACTTTTTCAGCAAGGGTCTGTCCTTGTCACAATAAGCTCAACTCGATTTACGGGATCAGATATGTCGATGATAGCTTCTCAAAAATTTTCAACCGTGCTGATTCTTGGAGGATCCGGAACCATCGGGACAGCCATCGCCCTGGAATTTGCCAGACAGAGATACGCCGTGGGATTGCAATATCATCTTAATAAATCTGTTGCCGAACAGACAGCCACACGTCTTCGCCAAACGACTCAAAGCGTGCACATGGTCCAGGCTGACGTACGGCACCCCTCTCAAATCCGTTCAGCCTTACAAGAATTCAATACCTTATACGGCTCCCTGCATGTTCTGATCTGGGCGGTTGGTGCGCCTACATCCGCTCTTCTGATTAGAACTTCTTCAGAGGAGTGGCTTCGCACTCTTGACATCAATCTCACCGGAGCCTTTCATGCCTTGCAAGCTGCCGGGCCAATTTTCGAACAGCAGCAAACCGGGGCCATAATTTTTGTCGGATCATTGTCAGGAGAGCAGGGAGCGGCCGGACAGGCGTCCTATGCCGCATCAAAAGCAGGCTTGACCGGCCTGATGCAAACAGCCGCAAAGGAATGGGGAGAATTCAATGTTCGGGTAAATGCCGTCTTTCCAGGGTGGCACCCATCTCCTCTCTCAGCCCCAAAGATTAAAACCGCTCTTCAGCAGACTCCACACGCCCTTCACCGCACGCCATCGTTGGAACATGTGGCCAAAACGGTGTGTCACCTCGCAGAAGCGCCGGATGTTTCCGGACAAATCTGGAATTTGGACAGCCGAATTTGGTAACCCGATCTGCATGCCCAATCGGATGTGTTGACGCATGAGTGTGCCGACTGCCCCTCGTTCATTGTTTATCACCGCCACCGATACCGGCGTAGGGAAAACCGTTATCACAGGGGCTCTTTTGGTGGCATTTCAACAACAAGGTGAAAAAGTGGGCGTTTGTAAACCCATTGAGACCGGCATTCATCCACAACAGGAAGAACAATCCGACATGGCCCGCCTTCGTCAGGTATGTTCCCCTGCTCCGACACCAGCCTCCATATGCCTGTATCGCTACGAACCGCCATTGTCCCCACTGGCCTGTTCCCGGAGGATCGGGAGCCCCATTAACCTTACAAGTATTCTCCACCACTGTCAGGACTTAGCCAGACAGCATGCGATCACGCTGATTGAAGGGGCTGGAGGCCTCTTCACCCCCCTTACGCCCACTCAGAGTATTCTGGATCTCATCAAGGCATTACAGGTTCCCTGTCTGGTCGTAGGCCGCACAGACCTTGGTGCCATCAACCATGCTCTTCTGACACTACGAACCCTTCGACAGGCGGGCATTCCTACGCATGCCCTTGTCCTGAATGAATCTTCTCCCGCCGACAAGTCTCTGACGGCTATCTCACAACGGACCTCCACGGTGGAACTGATTCGTGAATTGGTTTCAGCCCCGATATTCGGGCCGATAGGCTATGAAAATACTATTCAATCGGATTGGGAATCTGGTGTCCGCCAACTGGCAAGGCACCAGGAAATCCAGCGGTTGGTTAAGTCCCTTGCCTGTAAGGGTCCATAAACTGACGAAAGGCGATCCGGCGGTCCGGAGCTCCTAAAATCCCGGAAGCCACTGCCACGCCATCGGCTCCGGCTTCCCGCAAACGGGGAATGGCGGACGCTGAGATCCCGCCAATGGCAAATACCGGCAACGTCGTCAGGTGTCGGATGTTGGCCAAGCCTTCCACGCCCACGACAGGCTCATGTTGGGTTTTGGATTTGGTCGGAAAAATCGGTCCAAAACCCAAGTAATCGGGTTTTTCTTGCGAGGCCGCACGAACCTGTTCCGCATGATGGGTGGAGAGCCCTATCACTCGATTCTTTCCCAGAATGGTCCGTGCTAAAGCCACCGGCAGGTCTTCTTGCCCTAAATGCACACCATCGGCTTCTACCGCTAATGCCAGGTCACATCGATCATTCACGATAAATAGCATCTTTCCATAAGGGACCAGCTCTCTCAGCCGCTTCGCCTTACGATAGGCATCCTTCATTGAGTTGGTTTTATCGCGATACTGGACGATTCTTACCCCGGCTTCTACAGCCTCATGCAGGGCCTCTTCCAATACAGCTTGGTCCGCCAAAGCCGCATCCAAAAGAAGATACAGACCGCACAACAACTCGTGGTGTTCTGACCCTAAACCCTGGGGAACATTCATGCCGAATGGAGGGCCAGTAGGCGGTCCAGGAATCTGGTCGAAACCGGACCTTTCTGGAAGTCTGGGTTATCCAAAATGCGACGATGAAGGGGAATACTGGTTTTGATGCCTTCAATCTCAAATTCATCCAAGGCTCGCCGGATTCTGGCTAATGCTTCATGACGATCACGTCCATAAGCAATCAATTTGGCAATCATGGAGTCGTAATACGGATGCACAATACCGGTGGTATCCATCGCAGTATCGACCCGGATACCAGGCCCGCCAGGAGGATGAAACTTAGTAATGGTACCGGGGCTGGGCGTTAACTTATCCGGACATTCGGCATTGATGCGGCATTCGATCGCATGCCCCCTTAAGTGGATATCTTTTTGACGGTAGGGGAGCTCCTGACCGGCCGCAATACGAATTTGTTCCTTAATCAAATCGATTCCGGTGACCATTTCCGTCACCGGATGCTCCACCTGAATCCGGGTATTGACTTCCATGAAATAGAATCGGCCTTTTTGATCCAGGAGAAACTCCACAGTCCCGGCATTCCGGTATTTCACCGATTTAATCACGTCCACCGCCACCTGTCCCATTTTACGTCGGAGCGATTCATCCAAAGCCGGAGACGGGGACTCCTCCAACACTTTTTGGTAGCGTCGTTGAATGGAGCAATCCCGCTCATAAAAATGAACCACATGGCCGTAATGATCGGCCAACACCTGAAATTCAATATGCCGGGGATCTTCGAAAAACCGCTCGATATACACCCCGCCATTTCCAAACGCATTCTGAGCTTCCAGTTGAGACGATTCCAAGGCTTGTACTAATTCCCCTTCTTCCCATACTACCCGCATGCCCCGCCCGCCGCCGCCGGCAGAGGCTTTCACGATGACGGGAAACCCCAACCGTTTTGCGACGGTCAACCCTTCCTTAATGTCCTGAATCTCGCCTTCGCTGCCCGGAAGAACCGGAATACCCCTTTTTTTCATATGAGCCCTGGCTTTCGACTTATCACTCAGAAGAGCGATATGTTCCGAGGAAGGACCAATGAACGTAATGCCGATAGACTCGCACACCTCAGCAAAATGAGCGTTCTCAGCCAAAAAACCATACCCTGGATGAATCGCATCCACTCCGGTAATTTCGGCTGCGCTTAACACGTTGGGAATATTCCGATAGCTGAGCCCGCCTTCCGCAGGTCCCACACAGACATGTTCATCCGCGTAACGGACATGCAAAGACTTGGCATCCACGTCCGAGTGTATCGCCACCGTCCGAATGCCAAGTTCCCGGCAGGCTCGAATCACACGAAGTGCAATCTCACCACGGTTGGCCACTAAAATCTTTTTAAACACACGTTCCCTTCAGAGTTCAAAATTGACATCTATGACAAGGAAGCATTCACCATGGAAGGCAACAGGTCCTTCTCCTTGATCACACGCTAAGCTGTGGGTTGAGGATCAATCAAAAATAGCGGCTGGCCGAATTCGACAGGAGTGGTACTCTCCACCAAAATCTTGATCACTCGTCCATCGGCTTCAGCTTCAATTTCATTCATGAGCTTCATAGCCTCTACGATACACAGCACCTGCCCTTTTTTCACGATATCGCCTTCTTCAACATAAGGATCGGTGTCGGGAGATGCCGCACGATAAAAGGTCCCCACAATTGGAGAAGTCACCGTGAGAAATTGACCATTATCCGAGGAGGTCCCTGAACTGTGCATAGGCGGTTGAGGGGGCGTGTCCACCAAAATGGATGGTTCGATAGAAGCAGCGGAAACCGTTTGGGGCAGATCACGCCGAACCCGGATTCGAACCCCTTTTTTCTCCAGTTCGAGTTCGGTTAGTTGATACCGATTTAATAATTCAACTAAATCTTCAATTTCTTTTCTGGAAGAATCAGCCATAGTTACCCTAAGGTGATAAAAGTCTCACACGGTGAGTGAATACCCTACCCAATTCTGTTATCGCACCCGCTCCACATACGACCGGGTTCTGGTGTCAATTTTTATGGTTTCTCCAACCTCCATATACATGGGAACCTTAATGACCGCCCCGGTTTCCACGGTAACCGGTTTGGTCCCTCCGGAAGCCGTATCTCCACGAATGCTTGGATCGGCCTCCACCACCTTTAATTCCATAAAAATAGGCAATTCAACGGAAATGGGTTCGTCATGATACAAGAGAATCTTCACAATCGTATTTTCTTTTAATAAGTCCGTGTTATCACCCAACTGACTCTTTGGATAGGCAAACTGCTCAAAATTTACCGTATCCATGAATGTGTAGTCGTCACCTCCGCTGTAGAGAAATTGCATATCCCGTTCATCCAGATTGGGTTCATCAAATTTTTCCCCCGAACGAAAGGTCCGATCAATAACACTTTTCGTTCGATAGCCCTTGAGCTTTGTCCGGACAAATGCCCCTCCCTTACCCGGCTTCACATGCTGGAATTCCACAATATAGTATGGCTCCCCATCCAGCTCGAGACGAGCCCCATTTCGAAAATCCGCAGTCGTAATCACGCCACAGTACTCCCTCAAAAGTGAAAAGAACGCCCTGGGTCTTACCGGTCTGACTTCTGCTCAAGAACCGCTACGACCGCCCTGAGACCCAACAAGTAACTATTTATTCCAAAACCCGATATTTGTCCCACAGCCACGGGAGCCAGGTATGAATGCCGCCGAAAACTTTCCCGTGCATGAATATTGGACAAATGGACTTCAATCAACGGGATACCCACGGCCACGACAGCATCCCGCAAGGCCACACTACTGTGCGTATAGGCTGCAGGATTCAGCACCAGCCCCTGATAGTGTCCGGCGGCCTCCTGTATCCAGGTAACCAACTCCCCTTCCATATTGGACTGCCGACATTCCACCGACACCCGCAACTCCCTGGCCAATTCGGCTAGGGCTCCATTGATTTCATTCAACGTTTCCCGACCATACAAACCCGGTTCACGCGTCCCAAGCAAATTCAAATTAGGCCCATGTAGTACCAGAATCTTCACAAAAGACTTCTCCTGAAAGAATCAATCAGGGAATTAACTTTCGAGCTGAGAAACAGACATTGATGGTTGGAAGGTCCGAAAAGGAAAGGATAACCAGGATTGTATCAGTGAGGAACTTATGGGTCAACGGATTTTATTCATCTTCTCTTGGCAACCAGGCCTGTTCGGCACGGGATTTGAGCACCCGCCGTAGCTCCACCATTGCACGAGTATCCCGCTCACAATACGCTTCCAGTTCTTGCGCAATTTTGGCTCGCTCCATTAAGTCAGATTCCTCCGTGACCATTCGACGGTACATCACGGAAGCCACCGCCCCGTTCTGAATCCCCAGATCATCATAGGCCAATTCAGGAACCAACGCTGGCAGGACCGTCTTAATGGAAAACGACCCTTTGAAATCCGGATGATAGTATTGCTGTTGTATGACGGAGAGCAAATCCCACAGACGTCGTATGACTTTCAGCAGAGCAGGTTTCAAATGTGGTAACCAATCCCCTAGGGCTAATAATAAATAACGTTCGTACTCCGAGTAGACACAAATCGTGCCAGACTCGCCGACACTTTCCAACAGACTGAGTGCCACTTCTTCCCGAGGATCTCGACCATCCGTACACAAATATTGATGATGCACGACGGTTCCATCCGGATATTCAATATGATTGGACCATTGGAACGGGATGGGACGATACGGTCTGGTTTGAGGAAACAGGGGAATCGCGGGCATAAACGTTTCAAAATCCAAATGATGGACGGGATACCGGACTGAGTCCAACCTTGCCCGAAGCAAAGGGGAAATCCATTCCACATCATTTTTGACGCGTCGCTGGATGTCTGTCAGCTCAAAATGATCCGGAATATCATCAATCGTTTCAATCCCCTCTTCCATCAAAGTTTTTTGAAGTTTTGAACTCCCGGGAAGGTGAAAGATCCAGCGTGAAGGCTTATCCTTGGTGCAGTGAGCCCAGAACGGACATTCATACGGCATATGACAATGCACATCGGGCGCAATGTCAGGTGGATCCAGAGCCTTCAACACTGCCCACATGTCTTCCAATTCTGGGAGCAGAACGGATTGGCGACGTTTGACTTCCTCTGTCATATTGGCCAGAGAAAACATTTCTTCTAAATTCAATCTATCCCCTTGAAAGGCATACTGAGTATTCAAATGCATCAGCGCACAGGCTTCCACCTGAATTCCGGCTCTTTCCAATACGGTCATTTGAATAGCCAGGTCATCCAGATGAGTCGGCTTCACTTTAGAAGTGGCTTTGACCTCGATCAATCGCCAACGGTCAGGACCCAGCCGTTCCAACACATCAACCCTGACCAGGACCCCCTGCCAGACAAACGCCCCCTCAAAAATGGCCGAGACCTGAGGATCCGGTACCAACGCCTCGGTTCGGGTCAAGGCAGCCGGGATCTGCCGATGAGTTTCTTCTACTAACACCCCCCCAGGGAAATATTGTCGGGCGACGACACCGACTTCCGTCCCCATTTCCATGATGGCTCGCCGATCCGGAGTGGGAGGCGTGGCTAATTCAGGGGAATGAATTTCCAGATACAACCGTTTCGAACATTGTATCCCTGCCAAAAACCGGCTTTTGGATAAGCGATGCGTTGGAACGGACAGCACAGGAATCTCGGCTTTCACTTGAAGGTCAGCCCCATCCTGAACCGGACCATGAGGTTTCCTCGAAGCCGATTCATTCCTGGAACTCTCATAAGACATGGAAAACGCTTTCATAGGTCATCTAGGATTGGTCCGTCAGGAAAATATATTCCGGTATGACTCGTAGGTATAATACTTTTAGCATGTCTCCCTCCGCATTACCTGAGCATCCTTCATCCGGCCCTCGATCCACCCTCACCCATCAAGAAATACGACAATTAGCTCATTGGTTGGCCCAGCTTCTGGACGCTACATGGAATATTCCCGGAACTAATATCAAAATTGGCCTGGATCCCCTCCTTGGCCTGATTCCGGGGATTGGTGACTTCATAAGTAATGCCGTAGGATCCCTCCTGCTTTTTCTTGCCACCAAGGCGGGAGTTCCACGAGTGGTCATTGTTCGGATGGCTTTGAATGTTTGCATTAATATGGCCATGGGAGCCATTCCTGGCATAGGCGATATGTTTTCGATCTGGTTTAAAAGCAATCTCCGAAATTCCCAACTCTTGGACCGGCATTGCCGGTCGAACGGTCGGACCGTTGCCCTGGCCGATTGGGTATATGTCGGATCCATCCTTGGCCTCATGCTCGTATTGATGGCCAGCGTCCTCGGCGGCTTAGCGTGGGCTCTTTTTTCTCTGATGGATTTCCTCGGCACTCTGTCCAACTCACTCTTACCATAATATATGGCCAACAGTATCGGCTAATTGTCTTCCCTTGGCCGTCAATACATATCGATCCCCGGTTTGTGAAAGAAGTTCGTCCGTCAACAACTGAGCGACCGATTGACTCCATTTTACTTCATGTTCCACACAGTCTATCCATTCCGCCGGGACGCCTTCTACCTGACGTAATCCGAAAATGACCCGTTCCTTACGCTGCCGAGCTTCAGTCAGGACCTCCAAGTCAGAAACAGGAATCTGCCCTTGTGCAAGCTGTTCGGAGTAGCGAAATAGATCCGAAACATTTCCCCACCGAACCCCACCAAGATAAGACTGTGCGCTTGGGCCAAGACCAAGGTAATCCTGGCCTTGCCAATATCGCAGATTGTGCCGGCACGCATAGCCTGGATAGGCCCAATTGGAAATCTCATAGCGTTTCAACCCTGACTGCCGGGCTTGATCATCCGCCGAATACTGAAACACCATTTCTTCTTCCGGATCACAGGCCATTAGCGTTCCTTGCTTCCACTGACGGTAAAACCTGGTCCCCTCTTCAATTGAAAGGGCATAGCAGGAAAGATGCCGGGGACTCATCTCCAAAGCCTGGCACACGCTGTCCTCCCAACTGGACAAGTTCTGCCCCGGAAGTCCATACATGAGGTCCAAATTGATATTGTCCAGACCGGCCGCCTTGGCGGCCTGCACCGCATCATGAACCGGCTGAGTCTCTGGGCTGAGACCAAGAATTTCCCTTTCATGTGGCACCAACGATTGGACTCCCAAACTGACTCGCGTCACACCAGCCTCTTTCAGTGCGGTTAAGATTTCAACCGAGACAGGCTCGGGGGTGGACTCAAGGGTCACCTCGGCTTGTGCATCCAGCTTCCAATGCGCTCCCACACAGTTCAGAATCTCACTCAACTGCCTGACCGACAAGGCTGTTGGGGTCCCTCCTCCGAAATAGACTGTGGAGACATTGTGGACCACGAAATTATCTCTCAAGGCCCAAAGGGATATTTCTTTTTTCAGATCCGCAACAAACCGCTCCATTCGCTTTTCATCCTGGATAACAAGATAAAACGCGCAGAAATGGCATCGACGAATACAGAAGGGTATGTGGATATACAGCCCGACATCCGCTGAAGTGATGGGAGGTAGCAACTGACCAGAACCCTCCACAGGTTTGCTTCTGAAGTGCGATTTTTCTACCGCAATGATTTCTCGATCAACCATGCTTAGATAGCCTAATCCTTTTCCAAGGCTTCGTACTGTTATCCTGATGATGTTCCTTAATAAAAATCCCAGGACTTAATCAACCCCGGCATTTCAGCATTTATAAGCCTATAGTCGGTCTTCACGACACTTATTCCGACTCATGATGTCGTTCACGATAGATTCGAGTCACCCCACGCTGATGAAGCAGATCCGTGACTTCCGCAACCATTTTCCTTCCCCCGCAAACATACACCGCAAACCGTTCAAGGTCCTTCATGTCGCGGAGAAGATCGGTCACCCGACCTTTGTGTCCGGACCACTGACTATCCCCTTGTGACAGGGTCAGGATAAATGAGAAATATGGATATTTGGCAGCCCATGACTCAAATTCCTCAATGAAATAGACGTCAGATTCCCGGCGAAGCCCCCATAAAAGTGTGATCGGTTGCGATTTCCCATTTTCCAACATGGTGGCAATCATAGAGCGGATTGGAGCAATTCCTGTCCCTGTGGCTACAAACAATAATTCCCGATCAGGATCATCTTGCAAAAAAAATGACCCAAAAGGTCCTTGAATCACCAACTCCTGGCCAACTGACTGGTTCCGTAAAAATTCCGATCCAATGCCCTGTTCTCCTTGATCAAACAACAAGCAGATTTGATTCGAAGAACTGGGGGGAGAGGTTAGAGAATAATACCGTCGAATGGGTGTCTTAGAATAAGAGGTCGGCACCGCAATGGCCACAGCTTGCCCTGGTTGAAATGTCAGGGCCGGTGGGTCCACCACGGTTAGGGTTAATTCAGAAACTTCCGGGGCCAACAAACGGACAGATGTAATTTTCACCCGATAAGACTGCCAACTCATATCAGGAATGTATTGAATCCAGACGAATCTGGCAAGAGACTCCCGAAAGAACTTGAAGTTCAAGCCACAAAAAAAGGGCGGCCACAAATATGACCGCCCCCCCAACCCCGATCGAACCGATTTGCCGGTTATTTCGATTCGATTTGTATGTTTCGAACTTTTGCCTTTTCCTGCTTGGGAATCCGAATGGTCAGAACTCCATTACTAAATGTCGCATTCGTCTGGTTCGCATCCACATAAGCGGGCAGGCTAAACGTTCGGGCAAAGGCCCCATATTCTGCCTCCCGAATGTGGTAACCATCCTCCTGCTTTTCGTGGTCATGTTTCCGTTCACCACGCAATTGAAGGGTGTGATCAGTAACAGACAATGTCACATCCTCCATTCTAACCCCGGGCAGTTGGGCTTCAATGGCCAAATGATCTTTGTCTTCGTAGACATTGACGGCCGGCCGCCATGCGGTGGTTTCGCTATTACGATCGTCCCATAACGGCTGAAGAGCTAACGGCCGACGAAACAACCCATCTATGGCTTTATCAAATTCTGTATATGGATCCCATTTTACTAACATAACTTCTCCTCCTTTTTTGTATAAGTCACGACTTCCTGAAATGGTCAAACCCAGCTGGGAAACTATCTCTCGTGTCTGCTTAAGAGATAAGGCGTGAAAGGAAAAAGTCAAGATGGTTTCAAGGAAACGCTGTCAGAAGGAAAGAAGAAGAACGAAGAAGCGTGGAATAACTTTTACGACTTGATCCCACACAGATCCAACAAATAGGCGTAAATAAAGGCCGTTTCCTTGTAACGTTGAAAACGCCCAGACAGACCGCTATGTCCGGCTTCCATGTTCGTCTTTAGAAGCAGGCGGTGGGTATTGGTTTTCCCAGCACGCAATTTTGCAACCCACTTGGCAGGCTCCCAGTATTGGACCTGAGAATCGTGAAGACCCGAGGTTACTAATATATGCGGATAATCAACCTTGCTCACCTGATCGTAGGGAGAATACGAGAGCATATAATCATAAAACGATTTCTGATTGGGATCACCCCACTCATCATATTCTCCGGTAGTCAGAGGAATATCCGGATCCAACATGGTCGTCACCACATCAACAAAGGGCACTTGTGCCACAACACCTTGAAATCGGTCAGGACGCATATTGATGACCGCGCCGATCAACAGGCCGCCGGCACTGCCACCCATAGCGAACAACCTTTCGGGGTTCGCATAGCCATTCTCCACTAAATAGTCAGCACAAGCCAGAAAGTCGGTAAAGGTATTTTTTTTCTTGAGTAGTTTTCCCTCTTCATACCAGACCCGTCCTAATTCCTCCCCACCACGGATATGGGCAATGGCAAAGACAAAGCCTCGATCCAACAGGCTTAACCGTGGAGAACTAAAACTGGCATCCATGCTGGCGCCATAAGACCCATACCCATACAACAACAAGGGATGAGTTCCATTCCGCTGAAATCCTTTGCGATACACCAGCGAAATAGGAATAGAGACCCCGTCTGCAGCCATCGCATACCGTCGTTCAGTTTGGTAATGGGCAATCTGAAAGTTGCCCAGGACCTCCTCCTGTTTGAGAAGCGTCTTTTCCCGTGTGCCCATGTGATAATCATAAATGGTCATGGGCGTAGTCATGGAGGTATACCCAAAACGAAAGCAAGGGGTTTGGGATTCAAAATTGTCCCCCGCTGTAGCGAGATAGGCCGGCTCACCGAAATCCAACTCATGATCCTCTCCGGTCTCCCAATGACGAATACGAAAGTGAATCAACCCTTGCTTTCGTTCTTCCACAACCAAATAATCTTGAAATAGTTCAAACCCTTCCAGTAGCACCTCAGCCCGATGGGGGATTACTTCCTCCCAGGACACTTGCCCCACATGAGCAAGCAAGGATTTCATCAATCGAAAATTTTTGGCCTGATTGTTGGTACGAAAATAAAAATGATCCCCAATGTGATCCACATCATATTCATGACCACGGACTCTCGGTTGAATAACCGTCCATTCTGCCGTCGGAGTATCAGCGTCCAGGAAGCGATATTCACTTGTAATCGTCTGGTGTGAACCAATCAAGAGGAATCGTCGAGATTTGCTCTTGGTCACAAAGACGGAAAAGGTTTCGTCCGGCTCCTCGTATACCAGAACATCGGTGGAGGGGGACGCTCCCAAAACATGTCGATAAATTTGAAACGAACGTAAGGTGTGTGGATCCTGGCGGGCATAGAAGAATGTGCGATTATCATTGGCCCATGCCATATTACCGGTCACAGATTCGATGACATCCGGCAATAGGGCGCCATTCTGCAAATCCTTGAATTGAATGGTATAAATTCGTCGACCCTGTGTATCGGTGGCAAAAGCCAAAATATCCTGCCCTGGACTGATGGCCCAACTGCTTAATGAAAAATAGTCATGTCCTTTAGCCAACTCATTGGCATCCACCATTACCTCTTCTTTTGGGATACGGTCCTCTGACTTCCGGCAGTAAAGCGGATATTCTCCACCCTCCTGAAATCGAATAAAGTACCAGTAATCTCTGATTTTAAACGGAACGGAAAGATCGACCTCTTTTATTCTTCCCTTAATTTCCTCAAATAACTTTGATTGGAGTTTGTCCGTATGGGCGAGGACCGCTTGGGCGTATTCGTTTTCCGCCTTCAAGTAACTCAAGACCTCAGGATTCTCCCGATCTTTGAGCCAATAATACTCATCAACCCGAACATGGCCATGTTTTTCCAACCGGTGAGGGATTGCCCGGGCCTTTGGTGGAACGGGCACTTCAGAATAGGGAGGGAAGGTAGTCATATTGCTTCATAAGAGTTAAGAGAAAGTGGTTATTATTGCAGAGGAATTCACTCATCCCCTGGTCGAACGGTTTTTCTAACCCCTTTGACTTGAGACCGCTGTTTTTTTTCAGTCAAGCGTTTTTCCCGGGTTCGTTTTGGAACGCGGGTGGGAACGCGAGATTTTGTCGGACGAAGCGCCTCTTGCAGCAGACTCACAAACTTCTCCATCACTTCCTGCTTGTTAACAATTTGCGAACGATGGCGTTGAGCCTGCAAACGAAGAATACCCTGTTGACTGAGCCGGTGTCCTAATTTCATCACCAGGCGTTTCTTTTGGCGATCATTCAAAGCAGCCGATTGTTGAAGATCAAATTCCAACACCATCCCGGTACTGACTTTATTGACATGCTGACCACCCGGCCCACGACTTCGAACCGCGGTCAACTGCAACTCTGATTCAGGAATCACGATAGACTGTGAAATCTCTATCCCCATAGATGTTCCTCGATGATATTCACGGCCTTACCGGTACATTTAAGTGAGGAGTGCAGCAGCAGAACATCCAAGCCAAGATACCCGAATTCATTCCTAACGTAAACCTGAAATATACCAAAAAAAGAGCCGAAGTGATGATCACTCCGGCTCTCCATTCCTTTTTCCAAAACACCAAAAGCTTACTTGATATCGGCCAGCATCGCCTTCACATGAGATTCCTTTAATTTTTTTAAGGCGACCACCTCTATTTGACGAATCCGTTCCCTTGTCACATTCATGGACTGCCCGACCTGTTCCAGGGTCCAGGACTCATCCACTCCAATGCCAAACCTCAGTCGGACGACTTCTTTTTCCCGCGGAGTCAGGACTTGAAGAATTTGATCCAACCACTGGGCATTGGACTTCCGCATGACCTCCTCATCAGGCGACTGCCCATCCACATCAGGGATCAACTCCCCCAATTCCGTTTCTCCATCAGCCGAAGGAGCATCCAAGGAAATGGGCTCTTGAAAGGATTCGATCGTTTCTTGAACCCGTTCAGCCGTCAAATCCAATTCACGCCCAATTTCCTCAAGCGATGGCTCCCGATCGAATTGCTGCGTGAGCCGTTGGGCGGTCTTGGCGATTTTCGTTGAGGCTTCGTTGGTATGGACCGGAACCCTAATGGTCCGACTTTGGTCGGCGACAGCTCTTGTAATCCCTTGTCGAATCCACCAGGTGGCATATGTGCTGAACTTAAAGCCTCGGGTATACTCAAACCGTTCGGCAGCTTTCATTAATCCAATATTACCTTCTTGGACCAGATCGAGGAATCCCATCCCCCGCCCCAAATACCGCTTGGCCACATCCACCACGAGGCGTAAGTTCCGTTGAACCAACTCGTCCTTGGGTTGCTCAATATTCACTCTGGCAGTCTGAATGTCCTGAATGATGGTATCCAGTTCGTCCACATTCTTTTTTCCGACCTTTCCGCGTGCCGAGTTCAAAGATTTCAATAATGTGACTTGCTCAAGGATCTCATCAATCACCGGAACCGAGTAGCCGTTTAATTCCAAATCGCGGTTGAGGTGAATAAGGACCGCCTCAGAATCTGGCGTGGTGGGCATTCGCTTCAAGACCGCGAGAGCCCGACTCAGAGCTTGGCGGAGCGTGGAAGTACCCTGATACAATCGCTTGGCCAGGGACAATTCCTCATCTCTCGCCAGGAGAGGCCTCGTGCGAAATCCACGAAAATAGATAGACTCCAAATTAGCCGACCCCATTTCAGCCGATGACGCCTTTTTTTCTTCCACATCTTGCTCATCATCCCACGAATGACGCTGGCGCTTGGAGTTACGTTTATGGGGGCGCTTAGGAGTTAAATAAGGAGCAAAGTTCTTTTTGCCTTCTAGAAAACTCGGTGTCGTTTGGAGTGTCGTCATTGCAATTCCCCCTTCGCCATACCGGGTTAATCCTTTCGTCATCTTTCTTCACCTAATGATGACGAACCACCGAAACCTCTTGCTGTCAGATATAAAGGTATCAGCCCGACATGAAAGGGAAATTAACTGAATATTAATTTTTTTTAATTGAATGCCGTCTTAGACTCGTAAGACAGCGGGGGAGGGAGGGGACAAGGGAAGAAAAACCGTGAATACCGATCCCCGCCTGGGCTGACTGTGCACACTTAGGGTCCCCTTATGAACTTCCACAATCCATTTACAGATAGCTAATCCTAAACCCGACCCCTTTGAAGCATGAGCCCGAGCTTCATCGGTTCGATAAAAACGATCAAAAATCCGTGCTTGTTCGTCCGGTGAAATACCAATTCCCACATCTTGAACCGTCAATTTTACCCGCTGGTCGACCACCTGTAGCGATAAGGTCACCGTTTGGCCGTCACAGGAATATTTCACCGCATTATCCACCAGATTCAACAGCAATTCACGTAAGCGAAGATCGTCTCCCAACACCACGACAGGCTCCACAGCTTCCAGGGTCGTGGTAACCTGACGATCCTGGCCCAACACCATGGCCTGCTGCTGAACCTCCCGAACCAAATCATCCAACTGGACAGGAAGCATCTTGAGTTTGATTTCCCCCAGGTCAGCCCTCGAGAGAAAGAGTAATTCATCCACGATTCGACTCATCCGGTCAATTTCCTCAAGATTGCTCTCAAGCACGACTCGATAATCATCGGCTTGCCGGGGACGCCGAAGCGCCAGTTCGGTTTCTCCCTTTGTAATGGTCAATGGCGTGCGCAATTCATGCGAGGCATCGGCACTAAACTGGCGAATCTGCCTGAACGATACCTCCAGCCGGCCAATCATGTCATTGAATGTGGACGCAAGCTGGCCGATTTCATCATTGGAGTGAGGAGTTTGAATTCGCTGGGTGAGATCACCAGCCGCAATCCGTTGAGCGGTTTGAGTCAGGACATGAACCGGACGCAAGGCCCGGCCTGCTAAAAACCAACCTCCCCCCAACGAAACCAGCAAAGCCACAGGGGAGGCGATGTACAACCCGATGAGCAAACGATGCAACATGCGTTCGGTCGACTGCAAGGACGTGCCCACTCTCAGAATATTCACCAGCTGGTCGCCCTGCCGAACGGGAAAAGACAACAACCGAATGGGCACACCTTTATCAAATTGGACGGATTCGAAGGTCACCCCCCCCTCCAAAGCTGCCCGGAATGCCGTCTGGCTGAGAGGGATTTCTCGACTTTGAATATTCGCAGATTGAATCGTCACTTGTCCTGCCGGCCCAAAAATTTGAAAAAACTTATCCAGCAGAGCGATTTCTGGAAAATCCTGAGAAAGATCTTCAAAGATTAAAAATGGGCCGAACCGGTGCTCCCCCAGAGTGCGGATCGCTACGGCTGCGGCCTCTTCCAATGATGCATCTACCTGTTCACGAAGGGCTCGAGACATGACTAAATAGAGGGACACGGCAAACAAGGATAAAATCAAGGCCAAGGCCAAGCCATACCACAATGTTAACCGGACACGGATCGACGCATTCTTCATGAGTCGGCCCTCATCATATATCCACTCCCTCGAACGGTTTGAATGAGACTTCGATCCCGACCCTTATCAATTTTATTGCGCAAATAACTGATATAGACATCAATCACATTCGTAAACGTATCAAAATCCAAATCCCACACGTGTTCGGTTATCATCGAACGGGTCAAGACCCGCCCGGCATTGCGCATCAAATATTCCAGCAACGCATACTCTTTCGTAGTCATATCCAGGCGTTGCCCATTTCGGGTCACCTCCCGAGTCACGGGATTCAACATCAGGTCTTCAACCTGCAACACCCCGGTTGGCGCTCCTCCTGCCCGACGCAATAAGGCCCTCCCTCTGGCCAGTAGTTCCTCAATGGCAAACGGTTTCGTCAGATAATCATCAGCCCCGGCATCCAACCCTTTCACACGTTGATCAACTTCCGAACGGGCGGTCAGAATCAAAACCGGAGTTTTCACACCGGCCGCCCTCGCCCGTTTCAGGACCTCGACCCCGGGGAGACCGGGCAACATCAAATCCAGAATAATCAAATCGTAATTCACCGTCTGGGCCCAATCTAACCCACCCAGGCCATCCCCGCACACATCCACGGCATAGCTTTCTTCCTCCAGAGCTCGCCGGATAAAGGAAGCCACCTTGGGTTCGTCTTCAACCACTAAAATTCTCATCGTAAAAAAATCATATCATGGAGAAACCGTTTTCGAGAAATAGAAGGAACTATTTATAGAATCTGCTCGTAGTATTGAGCCTGTAATTAACTCCATTGGGCCCATAACAAAGAAGCCCCGCCATGAACATGACGAGGCTTCTCCTCACAAGTCAACTCAAAACAATCGTGATTACAAATGATCCACCAAACTGCGCAATTTATGACTACAACTGGGGTGGCGTAACTTCTTCAGGGCTTTTGCTTCAATTTGTCGAATACGTTCACGAGTCACATCAAAATCCTGTCCGATTTCCTCAAGGGTATGGTCCGTACTATCCCCGATGCCAAACCGTTTTCGGATCACGGTCTCCTCCCGAGGAGTCAACACTCCCAAGGCATTGGCAATTTGCCGTTGCAGATCATAGCGGTTGGCAGCATCCATGGGAGAAACGGCATTTTTGTCCTCAATCAGATCCCCTAATTGGCTATCCTCTTTTTCACCAATCGGGGTCTCCAACGAGATTGTCCCTTTGGAAATATCCAACATCATTCTGACTTTTTCGGGAGTCAGAGCCATCCGCTCGGCAATTTCCTCGGGAGTCGGTTCCCGTCCCAATTGTTGCACCAACTGCCTGGCAGTCCGAGCCAGCTTGGTATTAGCTTCAATCATATGCACCGGAATACGAATCGTTCTGGCCTGATCGGCGATCGCGCGGGTGACACCTTGTCGGATCCACCAGGTCGCATAGGTACTGAATTTATACCCACGCTGATATTCAAACTTGTCCACCGCCCGCATCAGACCGATATTGCCTTCCTGAATCAGATCAATAAATTGAAGCCCCCGGTTAGTGTATTTTCTGGCAATACTCACCACCAACCGCAAATTGGCTTCAATCAATTGCGCTTTTCCACGCTTGACCTTTTCTTCGGCCGTCTCCAATATCGCCACACTGGCCTTAAATTCTTCCATGGGCATATTCAAGACTTCGTCTTCAATTCGTTGTAGCGCTTCCTTTGCGGCCTTGACCTCATTCTTAAACGTTTCAATTTGCTCGGGCGAGAGCTGAGCACTCTTTCTGGATGACGCCCCCTTGGATCCGGATCGGGGTTTTTTCCCAATGACCTGTATCCCATCCTCTCCTGCAAACCCTAATTTTTCCATACGAACAGCTACAGTGCGCTCGGCTCCACGAATTTCATATCCGAGATCCTTAATTTGCTTCAGCATGAAATCTTTGACCCGTTGGTGCAAATTCAAGGCTTCAATTTGATCAACATATTGGTCGATCATGCCAATTCGTCGCTTCTCCATTTGCTCTTTTTTAATTTTGGAAATACGGCCTTGACGACTTTGTGAATAGAGCGCCAAAAGATTTCGCCCCAGTTTTCTGACGGCCGCCAACCCCTCAAGCGTCCGCATTCGCAATTCTTCATCTTCCTGCTCACCCGCCTGAGCGTCCTCTTCCTCTTCTTCTTCGTCCAACGTATCCTGCAGCAACACGAGATCACGCACGCGAATTTCTTCCTGCTTCAACTGCTCATGTAATGTTTCGATATACTGAATATTCACCGGCATCCCATAGACCGAGCAGGCTAACTCTCTCTTTCCCTCTTCAATATGCTTGGCAAGCCCAATTTCTCCCTCACGAGTCAACAAAGGGACACGCCCCATTTCCTTCAAATAAAGGCGAACAGGATCATCGATGCGGGTTGGCTCCCCGGGGGTCAAATCGATATCAAGGGAGGCTTCGCTCTCGTCCTCCGAATCCTCGCCTTCCTCAGAATTTCCTCCATTACCTTTTTTAAGGGAGGTGACCTGGATCGGCGTACGCTTAACTGGATCAATGACCTGCAAATTGGCCTCGGTCAAGGCATTCAACACGGCATGTAATTGCTCAGAACGAATCTGATCAACGGGAAGAACCTGTCCTAAATCTTTCAGGGTAACATGCCCCTTAGATTTGCCGACGACAATTAACCGTTGAATGACCTCCGACAATGTAACTGTTTTCCCCATTCGTAACTCCTTCAATAAAAAACGCGATACATCAAATGAGTGCAGATCTTCTCCTAGGGATATTTCCTGGTCATACACACCCCAATGCCCCATTGATGAACCAGGGCGAGGACAATAACTCCGCTCAAGTAAACAAAACGGAAAAAGAACAAACCTCAGGGTTTCTTCTGGTCTTTACAAAAATACGGCATTCACCAAAAAGACGAAACCAGAAAAAAGAACTATTCGATTACAAAGCTTAATGGGAATTGAGAAATTGAAAAAAGTTAAACTTAATCTTACTAAATTTAATTAAGAAAAGTAAACATTGGTAAATTCATGAAAAATTTATCGCTAAAACACATCAACTATATGATTCAAAAAGGTTTTTAAACACTTATAAAATTTAGGCACTATCCTTCATCTTACTACGGGATTGCACGAAAATCTTCCCGAATTCCTCTCCAAGCATCGTCAAATCTCGAAAACCATCAAGAATCACACATAAAATCCGAAAAGACTAATAGAAAAGACCCAAAAACCATAAAAAATCTCCAACGCGGCTGTATTTTTCCTATCGGGGAACAAAGGACAGGCTATGCTAAAAATTCTTCTAGTCGAAGATAACTTGGAAGACGCCTCTTTCATCCATAGCCTTTTGAAAGAAGGACTGCATAACCAACTGACTCTCCATCAAGCTCCCACAGCCCAACACGGACTGGACTTGGCCAAACAATATCCCCTGCAGGCCATTTTGTTTGATGTCAATTTACAGCAGGAACTCGGATTAGATTATATCACGCAATTCATCGAATTCTGCCCTGGAGCCCCGATAATCATTCTCAGTGATGTAGAAAACGAGGAACTAGCCCTGGAAGCGGTTAAAAAAGGGGCTCAGGATTATTTAATTAAAGGCCAAATTACCAGTGGAGGCCTGTGTCGAGCTATCCGGTATGCCATGGAGCGCCAACGGGCGACCCAACGCATTACACATTTGGCCCATTATGACCATTTAACCGGTCTTGCAAATCGGGGACTTTTTTATGAACGGCTCAATTCAGCCGTAGCTCGCTGCAACCGCAATGACACGGCCATGGCACTGGTATTCCTGGACTTAGACCACTTTAAAGCTATCAATGACTCGCTTGGACATGAATATGGGGATATGCTTCTCAAAACGGTCGCTCATCGGCTCAAGCAATGTATTCGAGAAATTGATACCGGCGTCCGCCTCGGAGGGGATGAGTTTGCTGTTCTGTTGGAACAAATATTATCGGTGGAAGATGTAGCGACCGTCGCCAATCGCATCCTCCAATTATTGGCCCAACCCGTCCTGGTACAGCATCATCAACTCCACGTGACGGGAAGCCTGGGGATTACCATTTATCCTTGGGATAGTGCCAACCCCCAGGAACTACTGGCACATGCGGATGCGGCAATGTACCGGGCCAAGGCCCAAGGAGGGCATAATTATCAATTTTATACGGCCGGGATGAAAACCGCCGGTCTCGACCGCACTACACTGGAAGTGGAGTTACGCCGGGCCCTCAATAAACAAGAATTTCTCCTTCATTACCAGCCACAATACGATCTCCGCACCAAGCAAGTGGTGGGAATGGAAGCCCTGTTGCGCTGGCACCACCCCTATCAGGGACTCATCAACCCGAAACAGTTCATTCCGCAGGCCGAAGAAAACGGCATGATCCTGCCAATCGGGGAATGGGTGTTGAGGGCCGCCAGTAAACAAGCCAAATATTGGGAAAAGCAGGGTTTCCCCACGGCACAGGTAGCGGTCAACCTCTCCGCCCGACAAATCCACCACGGCAATCTCCCCGCCCTCATTCAGGATATTTTAATTCAATCCCATCTAGACCCAGAAAATCTCAAGCTGGAACTCACCGAAACCTTTTTGATTCATGAAACGGAAGAGACCATCCAAACACTTCGGGAACTCAAGGCCATGGGCATCCATCTCTACATTGATGACTTCGGCGCAGGCTATGCCTCGCTCCGTTATCTGAAATCCTTTCCCATCGATGGCATCAAATTGGATCAGAGTCTCATTCAAAGTTTGCCTCACAGTACAAACGATGCGGCCATCGTGGATGCCGTGATCTCACTGGGAAAGAATCTTGGGCTGCAAGTCATTGCCGAAGGCGTGGAAACCGGCGAACAGGTGGCTTTTCTGGAGTCACATGGGTGTGACGTCATTCAAGGGTATTGGATCTCTCCTCCTCTTCCTGCGCAGGAAAGCGCTCAACACATGGTCCACACGTAAATGAAGATCAGGTTGAAATGAAAAACATTCTCCGATTCTTGAACAAGTTTTCAATATTTGCTTTTCGGTCTTCATCACGTTCGGGCTTTATCCTTTCATGGCCTCTTAACTGTGAGGGATAATTTTAGGTGAGCTCTTTCTTCCCTCGCCTTCTTCATTTTCTTCGTTCAGAGCCAGACCGTTCCATTCAGAAAGACGATTTACCCTTGAAACACGCTCAAGTCACCGGTATGATGGGCCTATTCATACCCGCCTCATATTGTAATTTACAATCCATTTGCGATTTCTTAAGCGAAGTAACGTGTTCTTGAGAACCAAATCACCAAATCCATGGTATTCCATCATTCCTGAACACGCTTCTACTACCTGAATTCCCGACATCCAACCCTTCGTGGTTTGGGATGCCCCAACCCTAACACCAAAAGGCAGGCACACCATGGTCAGCCAACCACCATTTTCCCCACAACAATGGGTTCAATTGACGGGCATTGTGATTGTCACCGGGCTTATTTTTGCCCTGGATCTGGCCACCCCACTCGGTGTGGCAACCGGAGCGCTCTACCTTTTCGTCATCCTGGCCACTCTGTTCATGAAGCAAAGGAATTTCACCCTGTTCATGGGAGGCCTAACTACTGTCCTGGTTATTGTCGGATTGTTCCTTTCACCGGAGAACGGGAAAACAGGATATGCGATCCTGAATCGAATCATCCAAATAGCGGCCATTGGAGCGACGATCCCCTTAACCCTCAGGCAGATTTCCATCCTGAACCGCCTGACAACCGATGAGGAACGCCTGGATTTAGCATTTCACGCCACCGACGAAGGCATTTGGGATTGGCCTGATATGAACCATGACCAACAATGGTGGGCACCTCAATTCTATGCTCTGTTGGGACATAAACCTGGAGATATTTCACCCTCGTTTTCTCAATTTAAGGCCTTCCTTCATCCAGACGATTATGCGCCGACCTTGCAAGCCCTGGAAGACCACCTGAAAGACCAGGTGCCGTTCGATAAGGCATGTCGACTAAAGACCCGATCGAATGAATATGGTTGGTTTCGGGTAAGGGGGAAATCCTCGCAACGCGACCTCAATGGCCAAAGACGGATGGTGGGCTCAATCGACGATATCACCCAACAGAAGAAGGCCGAGGACCAATTTCGGCTCGTCATTGAAGCCGCTCCTGCCGGCATGCTCATGATCGACGCCCAGGGCACCATTGTCCTGGCCAATCAACGCCTGACCACCCAATTCGGGTATACCTCTGAGGAGCTTCTGGGCCAGCCGATGGAATGCTTGGTGCCCGCCCGCTTTCAAGCCAATCATCCGGCACATCGGAACTCTTTTTTCGTCACTCCTACTCCACGGCAAATGGGCAGCGGCCGGGAACTCTACGGCCTGCGCAAGGATGGCACCGAATTTCCTGTGGAAATCGGCTTAAACCCCGTGACCTCCGAAGACGGCACCTTTGTCCTAGCGTCCGTTATTGATATTTCCGAACGGAAAAAACGTGATGCCCTTTTGGCCGATCAAAACCGTTTATTAGCCTTAGACGCTCAGGTAGCCGGAATCATCAGCCAAACTCAGGAACTGCAATCTATCCTCCAGCAATGCACAGAAGCTATCGTCGACCATTTCCATGCAGCCTTCGCTTATATCTGGACTCAGAATCCCACACAATCCATCTTTGAATTGCAAGCCAGCGCCGGTCTCTCTACCCACCCGTATGATCCCCACAGTCGCATACCCCTCGGGCAGTTCAAAATCGGTAAGATTGTCGCAGAAAAAAAACCGTACCTAACCAACTCGGTGATCGGAAATCCTCATATACCCGAGCAGGAGTGGGCCATACAAGAGAGGCTTGTCGCCTTTGCCGGATATCCCCTGCTCAGGGGCGAGGAGGTGGTAGGAGTCCTGGCCGTGTTTTCTCAACACTCGTTGACAGGTTTGACTCTTGAGACACTGGAAATGGTGAGCGAACGGATCACCACGGCCATTGAACGCCACGAGATCAATCAAGCCCATCAAGAACTCTCCCGACAGTACCAACTTATTTTACATTCTGCCGGCAAGGGCATTTGGGGCCTGGATAGTCAGGGCCGAACGACCTTTATCAACTCCATGGCCCTTTCATTATTAGGGTATACAACCCCAGAGGAAATCGTCGGATGTTCCATGCACACCAAGGTACATCATACATACGCGGATGGCACACCCTACCCAGAGAATAAATGCCCGATGCATGCGGCGTTAACAGATGGGACCTTCCATCATATTGAAGACGAGGTCTTGTGGCGACAAGACGGCACATGCTTCCCGGTGTCCTATAGCAGCACTCCCATTCGGAATCAACAGAACGATCTGGTTGGAGCGGTGGTGGTCTTTTCTGATGTTACGGAACGAATCCAACAAGAACGCCATCTGCAAGAACTCTCCAATCGATTGACACTGGCCACCCAATCTGCGGAACTCGGCATCTGGGAGTGGAGGGTCGAAGAAAATATTTTGAATTGGGATAGCCAAATGTATGCTCTGTATGGGTTTTCTACAGACTCAGAATCCGAACCGTATACCACATGGTCCAATGCTCTCCATCCCGAAGATCGCACTTCCACAGAAGAATTGCTCCAAAAGGCCGTTCGGGGGGAAGCAGAATTTCTTACCGAATTCAGAATCCTTTGGCCCGATAACTCAATTCGTTGGATCAAAACCACGGGGTTGGTTGAGCGCGATCCCACAGGAATGGCTCTCAGAATGATTGGCGTCAATTGGGATGTCACTGAATCGAAGGAAGCTGAAAAAGCGATCAGTCAATACACCAAAGACCTTGAGGTCAGCAACCGGGAATTGGACGACTTCGCCTATATCACCTCACACGACCTTAAGGAACCACTTCGGGGGATTGCCAACTATGGCCGGTTTCTGCTCGAAGATCACGGCCCACTGCTTCCTGCGGAAGGAAAGGAACAATGCCAAACCATTATCAAGCTCACTCAACGCATGGAAAGCCTAATAGAGTCACTTAGGTATTTTTCGCAGTTAGGCCGTGCGGATTTAACCATTGCGCGCAATTCGTTGGATGATATACTGGACGATATCATCCTGACCCTGCAGCCACGATTGGAAGAGACACAAGTCACCATTAAACGTCCGGCCCCCTTCCCCACGTGGGCGTGTGATGCGATTAGAATCAGAGAAGCACTGGCCAATTTGATCACTAATGCCATGAAATATAACGATAAAGCGGAAAAGTGGATTGAACTCACCTCACAGATACTGACAAATTCCGGCCAGTTGGAAATAGCGGTTCGGGATAACGGCATCGGCATTCCGGAAGCCCATCGCCAAAACATTTTTCGCATATTTCGGCGCTTGCATGGTCGTGATAAATTCGGCGGAGGAGACGGGGCAGGACTCACCATCGTGAAAAAAATCGTGGAACGCCATGGCGGGTCCATTCGCCTGGAATCCGCCGTGGGGGAAGGCACGACCTTTTTGATCGTGCTCCCGTTTTTCCCTAGCGAGGAAGGCCAGAATTCATGACCTTGAATGCCGATCGAATGCCCATCTTAGTCATCGATGATAGCTCCGAAGACTATCAAACCCTACAGCGCTGTTTTAACAAATTGGGATTCGACAACCCTTTGGTTCACTGCGCCGAAGGGGAGAAGGCCTTGAGCCTACTGGAATCGACCAGCGGTCCCAAAGTGCCCGCAACACCAACACTCAAACCGGGCTGCATTTTTCTGGATTTAAACATCCCGGACATGGATGGAAGGACAATTCTCCGATCCATCAAAACACACCCGCAACTCAAACAAACACCGGTGCTGGTTCTCAGTTCATCCGATGACCCGAACGACATCACCGCCTCCTACCGAGACGGAGCCAATTTCTATATGGTCAAACCATCTAATTTTGAGGCATTAGTCAAATCCATGAGGGCCTTTCGAAACTTCTGGTTGGAAACCGTCGAACACCCCCTCTAGAAAGCAATGTGTATACAATGATTAGTGTGTCCTGAAGAGCGAACCCCAAGAAAACGGAATGCCTTCGATCCCTTCTCCCAAACAATCTATTCTACTGATTGAGGATAGCCCGGAAGATGCTGAAGCTACCCGTCGCAGTTTTCGTAAATCAGGTCTCCTGAACCCCATCGTTCATTACGAAAACGGGGATGACGCTTTAACCTATTTACTCGGACTTGCTTCCCATCCTACCGATTCCGCCACTTCTTCCCTCCCCGGTATGATTCTTCTGGACCTGAACTTGCCAGGGACCCATGGACAGGAAGTCCTTCTTACAATCAAGTCGGACCCACATTTGAGAAAAATCCCCGTTATCGTCCTCACGACTTCCTCGGACGAACGCGATATTGAATCTTGTTACCACAGGGGAGCCAATAGTTATATTGTCAAACCTGTGGAAACCGATGGACTGCTCAAAGCCATTTCAAGGCTGAAAGAATACTGGTTTGAAGTAGTCGTGTTACCAAAAGCTGATTCAGATCCCTTCTGAGGTAAAGTTCAGAACAAGAATGATGGGGGCATGACGACCTCTCAGACCTTAACCACATGCGCTCCTGCGTTCCCTTTTGAATCCTAGGAAACACATCGATCATGGCCATCGGCAACACAAAGCTGCTAGCCCCCCGCCTCCGCCTGTTTATTGTCGAGGACAATCCCATTGACCAATCCATGTATATTCGATGGATCCGGCACACCACTCCCATTCCCATAGACATTCAAGAAATGGAATCAGGGGAAGAGGCACTAAAAGCCTGGAAACGCTCCCCACCCCACTGCATCCTTTTAGATTTCCAACTTCCGGATATGACAGGATTGGATTTTCTGGAAAAGATGAAAACCATCCCCTCCTGGTCGGAGGTTCCCATTATTTTCCTCACCGGACAGGGAAACGAAAAAGTGGCCACTCAGGCAATCAAGCAGGGAGCTCATGACTATTTCATCAAAAACTCTCTATCGGAAGAAATCCTCTGGCATCATATTGAACAAGCCATCAATCAGAACACGACCGTGCGCCGCCTTGAGGCCCTTGAACGTCAATCCAGCACCATTCTGCAGTCCTCAAGGGACGGGTTGATTGTCGTGGGGGCCGATGGTCTTTTCCGCTTTTCCAACCCTGCAGCCGAACACTTATTGCGGCAAACAACGGAGGAACTGCTCGGCTCACCCTTTGGCTATCCGATTTTCCAGGAGGAAACACGGGAAATAACTCTCCACCATTCTGGCGGCCCGACCACCCCCGTTGAAATGCGGGTGGTCCCCATTGAATGGGAAAACGAATCAGCCTATCTGATCTGTTTACGCGACCTGACCGAACGCCGAAAGGCCGAAGAAGATCAAAAACGGCACGAAATGGAACGGCAATATGCCCAGAAGCTGGAAAGTCTGGGAGTACTGGCCGGCGGCATTGCACATGATTTTAATAATTTATTGATGACGGTCGTCGCCAGGGCGGGTCTGGCCATTCGTTCCCTGCCAAAAGAAGACCCTGCCCGGGAACATTTACGTTTCATTGAGAAGGCCGGATTACGAGGCGGAGAACTGGCCAATCAAATGTTGACGTTTGCCGGCCAGACTCAATTGAACTTTCAATCCGTCGATTGCTCCCTGCTTCTGAAGGAAATGAAATCCATCATTCGCTCGGCGGTGTCTAAAAAAATTTCCGTGACCATCGAGACCGCGACCAAATTACCGCCCATCAGGGGAGATCGGGCTCAACTCCGGCAAATGGTCATGAATATCACCATTAATGCGGCTGAAGCGATCGGAGATCGAGGCGGGAGCATCATAATTACCGCCGAAGCCCTAGACTCTTCCACTCAAGATTTCCGTCCTTTTCATATCATTGGAGATTTACCATGGGGACCTTGCGTGAGCGTGCGTATCAGTGACACGGGCAGCGGGATAAAGCCCGAGCTGATACCAAAAATTTTCGACCCGTTCTTCACAACCAAATTCCCGGGCCGGGGGTTGGGATTGGCAGCTATTCTGGGCATTATCCGTGCGCACGGCGGAGCGTTGGCCGTTCGGAGCCAGGTGGGTAAGGGGACAGAATTTTGGTTTCTGTTTCCTTCGTCTCAGAAAACACCCACACCCCGTTCAACCACGCTCACCATTCCTCAGCAAGCCCAAGGGCACTCCCAAGCTTCTCCGACAATGATCTTAATCGTGGACGATGAAAAAGACGTGCTGGAGGCCTGTTCGCTGATCCTCCGTGAAATGGGGTTGGAAACGTTGGTTGCTTCTGATGGCCCATCAGGGCTTCAATTGTTCAAACAGTATGAACGACACCTGGCCTTCGTGCTGGTAGACCTGACGATGCCTCATATGGATGGCGGAATGCTCTGCAAGGAGATCCGCCTGCTGAATGCCCATGTGCCGATTCTCGTCTCTAGCGGATACACGGAATGTGAAGCCATGAAGCATTTCGCCGGGCTTAAAATTGCGTCCTTCATTCAAAAACCATTTCAGGTAGAAGTCCTGATTGATAAAGTTCAACAATTAACAAAAGCGATGGATTCTCCGCCAGCTACCTAAATCACGGCCACGAACAAACCTCCCCACAACAGGAGACGCGATCTCCTACCTTACCCATATTCCCGTAAACAGGAAATCTCAGAAATGTGTCCCGTTTCATGACCGGTCCTGACCATTCATCCCAAAATTTTCCAGAATCCTATGATCTCTCACGAGGCTATGGGTACCCGTACCCTCCACTCAAATGTCGTTCGAAGGTCGAGGAAAGCCCCAAATGATTACGATACAGGGAAGACTTCACTACCGCCTCACGATCAGGAGCCAGCTCACCGGCCCGTTGAAAGTGACGGGTAGCCTCCTCATGCCGTTCGAGTTGATGAAGCGTCAAGGCTGCATTAAAATGAGCTTCAGGAAAATTGTCATCCAGGGCCAAGGCCTCTTGAAATTTGATTAAAGCTTTTCCCCATTCACCTTGCTGGTAATAATCAATTCCTGCCAAATTCGCCTGAGCCGCCCGCGGATGCTCCAGGGGGAGAGTGGCTAAGGGAAACGATTTCGCCATACACCCGGAAACCAAAAAGGCCACCCCTACGACAACACACCCAAGCCGGATCCTTAATATTTGACTTCTTATCCAACACCACATTCGTCTTGCTCCCAGGCTAATCATGAGTATTCCATGACGGAATCTATCCTTTGGCAAGGGGAATCCCATGTCACCTTCTTATGATGTGATCGTCATCGGCGGCGGATCTGCCGGGTATGCCGCCGCGCGGACGGCCCAAATCGAGGGTGCCAAGGTAGCCATTATTGACCAGGGGCCACTTGGCGGCCTCTGTATTCTGCGCGGCTGCATGCCCACCAAAGCCATCTTACGATCGTCGGACATCGCCGCGCTCATCCGGCGAGCGCCGGAGTTCGGCTTGAACACACACGGCATGCAAGCCAACCTGTCAGCTATTATTGATCGGAAAAACCGGTTAATCAAGGAGTTTGCCGATGACCGCATTCAATCCCTAACGGATAGCCGATTCACCCTGTACCGTGAGCGAGCACATTTTCTCTCCCCATCGGAACTCCAAGTAGGGCACCAACGACTATCAGCTAAGAATATCATCATCGCCACCGGGTCGGTCGTGGCCCGACCTCCCATTAAAGGCCTGGAAGATGTTGGCTATCTCACCAGTGACGAGGCCCTGGAATTATCCACCGTACCGGAAACCCTAATTGTCCTGGGCGGCGGGCCGGTCGCACTGGAACTGGCACAATTTTTTTCACGCATTGGCGTGCAGGTTACGCTCTTACAACGCAGTGCCCATGTCCTTTCCGATTCGGATGAGGACCTGGCCGATCCGGTAGAGGCTCGTTTCCGGGAGGAAGGGATGCAGGTCTTTACCGGAACAGCGATTCGAGAAGTCACGGCATCGGGGCCACTCAAAACCGTTCATTTTCTCCACAAGGGTCAACCACAACAGGCGACGGCCAGCACCATTTTGCAAGCACTGGGACGGCGACCGAACATTGATGATTTGCACCTGGAAGCAGCTCGACTCTCCCCCCAAAATGGAAAAATTGTCGTGACAAGCACCATGCAGACCTCCCAGTCCCACATCTATGCCGTGGGTGACGTCAACGGCCTCCATGAAATCGTACATATCGCGATTGAGCAGGGCGAAATTGCAGGATGGAACGCCACACATCCGTTGGAATTCCCCAAGCGATTTGACGAACGACTCAAAGCCCAAGTGGTGTTCACAGACCCTCAAGTAGCCAGTGTGGGGCTCTCCGAGAAAGAATGCACCAAAAACGACATTCCTTATCTGACGGCCTCTTATCCATTTAATGACCATGGCAAATCGTTGTGTTTGGGCGAGACCCACGGACATGTCAAAGTGTTATGCGATCCACAAACCGGTGAAATACTTGGCGGCCATATCGTGGGACCCGAGGCCTCTGAAGTGATCCATGAACTTATTACCGTCATGTATTTTAAAGGAACCGTCCGTGACCTCTTCCGTATTCCTCACTATCATCCAACCCTGACTGAAATCCTCACCTACCCGGCGGAAGAACTGACCAAGCAACTTCCTGATTAAGAGCGCATAGTCGATTGCCCTGTACCCTTGCCCCATATGGATTCCATCCGTAACAAATGGGTGCATGTCCGGACTACAGGAGGAAGGCCAGAAGTGATCAGCCATCCCTCACATTCATTTGAATAGAGTATTCTGATTCACACAATCTATCCGGCCACGGGTTCGGCACAAAAAAGTACTGGAGGATTGGGTATGAAAACGCACATAATGGAGTCCGACATGGGATCATCCTCTCCACCTACGGTCTCATCACCCCAACGTTCCTATGGCAAGGCAATCATTTCGCTCATTTTGCTGACAGGAATAGGGGCGTTTGTCTTTTTCGATTTAGGGCGCTTTCTCTCGCTGGAAACGCTGAAAGCCAACCGGGACTCCCTGCTCGGATATACAGAATCACATTTTTGGCTGGCCATGACGCTGTTTATCGGCATTTATATTTTGCAAACCGCGTTCTCCCTTCCCGGTGGGGCTATTCTCACGTTAACAGGCGGCTTTTTATTCGGAAGCCTGTTGGGGACGCTGGCGGTCAATATCGGTGCCACCATAGGCGCCACATTGGCATTTCTTGCCGCACGATACCTGTTGCATGATTGGGTTGAAGATAAATTTGGAGACCGACTGGGCCCGATTCAGGCAGGGTTTGCCAAAAATGCCTTCAGCTACCTGATGACTCTGCGTCTCATCCCCGCCTTTCCATTTTTCCTGGTCAATCTGGTCTCGGGATTAACACGAGTCAACCTGGGCACCTACGTATTAGCCACCTCCATCGGCATTATTCCGGGAAGCTTCGTTTTTGCCTTTGCCGGTCGGCAACTGGGAACGATCAATTCTTTGGGAGAAATTGCCTCTCCTCCTGTTCTCTTGGCCTTTACTTTATTGGGATTGTTAGCGTTAGTACCGATCGCCTATCGAAAATGGGGGCCGAAAAAAGAGCGATTGGGTTAAGGCTTACCCCCGTACTCACCCGACAAGAATTAGAGGAACTCCATGACATCCCCTCACACATCCACGCATTATGGGTCCATACTCCCTCAGGACCAATACAATCAGGAATTGGTCAACAATGTGCATCCGCCGCAATGGCACAATCCCACACCCTCAGGACGGTATAACCTGGTCGTCATCGGCGCCGGGACTGCTGGATTGGTGACCGCAGCCATCGCTTCGGCGCTGGGAGCCAAAGTGGCTTTGATTGAACGACACTTGATGGGCGGAGACTGTCTGAACGTCGGATGCGTGCCTTCCAAGAGTGTGATTCGAGCCGCGAAAGCCTGGACCGCCGTCCGGGAAGCCGAACAGTTTGGCGTGCATGTTTCCGGTGAGGTGAAACGTGACTTTGGGGAAGCTATGGCCCGCATGCGAAAACTTCGGGCCAGGATCAGTCATGTGGACTCGGCTCATCGCTATGCCAAATTGGGAGTAGATGTCTTTATCGGCAACGGCCGATTCACCAGCTCAAGCTCGATCGATGTGGATGGCACGACACTGCAATTTTCCAAAGCCGTCATTTGTACAGGCGCCCGCGCCACGGCCCCCTCGATCCCGGGATTGGCCCAAACGTCGTATCTCACCAACGAAACCATCTTTTCCCTCACGGAACTTCCCCGGAGACTGGGAGTCATCGGGGCGGGTCCCATCGGGTGTGAGCTGGCCCAATCGTTCGCCCGTTTCGGCAGCCAAGTCTATTTGGTGGAAGCCATGCACGGCATTCTCCCCAGTGAAGATCGGGATGCAGCGAATATCGTCGAGGCATCTCTTCTCCGGGACGGGGTACAACTGCTGTGTTGCGGGAAGGACTTAAAAATTCGATCCGCTAGCGAAACCAAGCACCTTTCCGTTAACTCCCATGGCCAAAACTATGACATGCCGGTTGACGAATTACTGGTGGGAGTCGGCCGAAGCCCCAACATTGAAGGCCTGGGATTAGAGACGGTTGGAGTGGAATACGAGAAAACCGGGGTAACGGTCAACCATCGCCTGCAAACCACCAACCCCAGAATTTTTGCTGCAGGGGATATCTGCTCTCCCTTCAAATTTACACATACCGCCGATGCTCAGGCTCAAATCGTCATCCAGAACGCCCTGTTTCCTCATCCGTTTGGATTGGGCTATGCCAGCACGGATAATCTGGTCATTCCCTGGTCTACCTATACTCAACCGGAGATTGCCCATGTCGGTCTTTACGAAAAAGATGCGGAAACCAAAGGCATTCCGATCGACACGTTCACGTTCTACCTGAATGAAGTCGATCGGGCTATTCTGGATGGAGAGGAGCAAGGCTTCGCCAGAGTGCACGTCAAAAAAGGCACGGACACTATTCTCGGGGCCACAATCGTAGCTTCCCATGCAGGGGATATGATCAGTGAATTCACGCTTGCCATGAAAGGAAAACTTGGCCTCAATACCATTGCGAGCACCATTCACCCTTATCCCACGCAAGCGGAGGTCGTGAAAAAAACCGCCAATGCCTGGCGAAAGACGACTCTAACCGAATGGAAGAAACAATTCCTGAGGAAACTTTTTTCCTGGCAGCGATAGGTGAACCCAACGGATATGACACGTGCATGGTTAACGATGGTGTGTGTGCTTGGCCTCTATGGCTTGTCACCTGTGCCCGGGGCTTCAACCCCTTCCACTTTGGCCCACCAAGAGCAACTCCTGAAAGTGGGAGAATTTTCATCGGCAGAAGCCGGAGGATCACTTCCACAAGGGTGGAAACCCTTAACCTTTGAAAAGATTTCTGAACATACCCGATACGAGCTGGTCAATGATGGGGGGCAGGTAGTGGTGAAAGCCACGAGCCATCAAAGCTCCTCCGGGCTCACGCGCGAAATCACCATTAATCCTAGGGACTATCCGGTAGTCGAATGGCACTGGAAGGTCCAAAATATTTTAGAAGGGGGAGACGTAACAAAAAAGTCTGGGGATGATTATCCTGCCCGACTGTACATTACGTTTGAATATGACAGTTCAAAAGTAGGTTTTTTCGAAAAAGTCAAATATGAAACAATCAAATTGATCTATGGACAATATCCACCCATCGGCGCCATCAATTATATCTGGGAAAGCACCAGTCCGGTCGGCACGGTCACTCCCAATCCGTACACGGACCGGGTCCACATGTTTGTCATTGAAAGCGGTCACGCCAAACTCAACCAATGGGTGACCGAGGAACGGAATATCCTTGAGGATTATCGCATGGCTTTTGGAGAGAATCCTCCCAATATTTCAGGGGTGGCGATTATGGCAGATACCGACAACACCAAGGAATCAGCCGTTTCCTATTTTGGGGATATTGTTTTTAAACCCTTGAAGGAAAATGCTCCCGCCCACTGAATCGATAAGAGACACGTGGACTGTTTCATGAAAGCTGAGCTTTCCGGAGATATCATGTGACAACGGAGTCAGAGGCATGGCAAGACGGAAGACATGATAATTTCTCCAATGGCTCCGTCTGCTGGAGTATCGGCAGAGTAAAGTGGAACGTACTGCCTTCACCAGGACGGGAATTCACCCAAATCTTACCCTGATGCAGGGTAATGACCTTTTTACACAGGGCTAAGCCGATTCCTGTTCCTTCGAACGCCCCTCCATGGTCACCACGGTAAAACACCCCAAAAATCTTCTCGCAGTCTTCCAGCGGGACGCCAAGTCCGTTGTCCTGAACACTACAATCCCACATGCTTCCTTTCCTGGTAGCCGAAACCTTGATCATCAATGGGGTCTCTCCATGAAATTTCAAGGCATTACCAATAAGGTTTTGAAAGAGATGCTGGAGAAACGTTCGATTCCCCCGGACGGTAGGAAGATTATCGACCTCTATTTTTGCGGGAACACTTGCAAATGTCTCCTCCAACTGCCCTAAGACCGTTTTCACCACTTCATTCAGATTGACAACTTCAAACGGCTGCTCGCTTCCTCCTACCAACGAATATTGAAGAAGATCCTGAATGAATTGCCTCATATACACGGCACCCCGCTGAGCACGATTCAGATAGTCCCGGGCACGAACATTGATATTTCCTTCCATTTCCTGTTCCAACAATTCCAAAAATTTCAGGATCCGACGAACGGGGGCCTGTAAATCATGAGAAGCCGTATGGGCAAATTGTTCCAATTCTCCTTGCGAACGAGCGATTTCAGCCCGTTGCCGCTCCATCGTCTTCAGTAACACGGATTTTTCCACCGCTTTGGTCACGGCTCGATGAATGCCCTCCGCGGTGATTTTTCCCTTAATGAGATAATCGGCTGCACCGGTTTTAAAGGCTTCTGCGGCAATGGATTCGTCCCCTTGGCCGGTCATCATCAACACAGGAAGGAAGTTCAGGTTTTCCTCTTTTGTGAGAGAAGTAAGAAAGTTGAGCCCATCCAATTCCGGCATTTGGTAATCCAGAAGAAGACAGTCCGGTCGCTCCTTCAAACAGAGTTCCCAGCCTTCGGCACACGAATCGGATTGGAGTATTCGAAAGGACCGTGGTCCGGCATTAAGAAATCGTCGCAACAATTCCCGATCAGCTTCACTATCATCAATAATGAGGACTGTAATAAGAGATTGAGGCATCACACCCTTTCAACTAATGACAGTGTTGATATTCATGGCGCAAACGCCCATGCATATGATAGTTGGCCCTTGATTGATTCTTCATAGAAAAGCCACCCTGACTCTGAACCGGCTCCCCTCTTAGGCCATTGATCCCAATCAATGCATCAATCGCATTCCGAAGGAGCTCTAAATCCTGAATCCCCAACATCAGCAACATATCCCCGGAGACATCAATCCCTTCGATGGTGAGCCGGATTTCCGCCCATAAAATATATTCGGCATCGTGAAGATAATTTTCTTCTACGATAGCGGACAAAGACGTCTCCACAGACCTCGAAACAGAATTGAGAATTTTTTGTTGTAAAATATTTCTCAGTGACTCCATCACCCCGTTAATCACAACATGGCCAATCTCGGTGCAGGTGGCTGCCTTGAACATATTCATACTCTCCCCATTGCTGTTTTCACCGGTCACAAGGGCCGAGAGTTTTTCGGAATGTTGCGTCGGGAAAACCAGAAACGCCGAGCCGGAACATGATCCCCGAAAGGGCAATCGGATAGAAACCAATAAATCGCTACCAATCAGTCTGATTGTCTCGAACAACGCTTCCTTTCGCCCAAACTTCATAGCGGGAATACTTAAACGAATGGGCCTGACCATCATCTGATTGAGGGCACCTGCGGCCCGCCCCATACTGATATTCATAATTTCCCGGATCGTATCCAGTTGAACCGGCGTTAATGGCATGATACCTCGTTTGCATGAAGAACCGACCGGTGGGTTTCGGCCAATTTGTCCTGTCATCCAATCCTGGGTGTCAGCCGCCCTCTCAACAACCGGCACACGAATCTTGGACTCACTAAGATTCTCCAGAATCTGCATACCTTTCGTTTCCGACATCAACCTATTAGCCAGCATCACGCAATCAGGAGTGCGGGCCGTAATGTTCCCAAGACCAATGGGACCCTTCTCTGTCATTTCGCTGTCATAACCCAGATCCCGCGCAATGGCGATTATCGTCCGGCCCTGCGACAACGAATCATCCACGATCATTTTCTTTGGCATGAATGAGCTGATTCCTCATTGTGTAAAGATGACGATGGGACAACCGCACCATGAAATACGATTATTTGTTACGCTCCACACCGGAAAGGTCCCTTTCGCTTCCTTCTCAAGTTATCGGTCTCACGAAAAAAATTCTAAAATAACCCAATAACCCGAGGCATAGGACAAGACAGTCTCCGTTGTTCGTGCGACCCAGATGCTTTTCTTCTTCAGGCCAATCTCCCCTCGCTCTGGAACCTATTAGGTTGGAATGGCATCATTCCTCCATATCATCAGGATTACCGGACCCGATTGTTCAAGGCACGTTGACACAATGAGTCACCCGTTGGTTTCACCTGAATGGGCGCCACAATTCATCTCAAGGTTTATTCCAAAAGGCCGAAAAGGTTGGATAGACGTGTGGAAGTGAAAAAAGGCAAACCATTCGCAAGGATGGGACGCAAAGCCAAGGAACCCAACGATAAACCCGTCAGTCGGTTTTCCCTTTGGGTCAGCCCGGTTACCACCTCATCCCGGACGAATTCCTTTGGGCGCCCCTTCTTGTCGGAAAACAGATCGGGCGTTTTTTTTTGGGCACCGAGGTTCGGCAACCATTTTTTGCCGTTACCCCAAAGGAGGACTTACATACAATGAGACACGGAATATTGTCTCCCACGGTATTGGTCGCGGATGACAACCCAGATGACTGCCTCCTGACGATGCGGGCCTGGGAAGAAAGTCAATTGCAATGGGATGTCAGATTCGTACACGATGGGCGCGATCTGTTGGATTATTTGTTTCGCCGGGGAAAATATCGGAAACAGATAGACCTCCCTCATCCTCATTTAATCCTTTTGGATCTGAATATGCCAAAAAAGGATGGCCGGCAAGCGCTTTTGGAAATTCAAGCGAATCCACTCCTTCAACACATCCCGATAGTCGTGTTTACCGATTCCACATGTCCGAACGATGCCATGGTGTCGGAAGGATACGGAGCCTTCGACTTTTTCACCAAACCTTCATCCTTCATAGAATATGTTCAGTTGATTACGGGGCTTGGCAAATCCCTGGATCCGCGAAAAGGAGTCTTGAGCCGTGGAGCCACCCATTTCAGAGCCCCAATCTCCGCTTAAAGTGCTTTTAATAGACAACGAGGAAGATGACGCCATCCTCACACGGGCCTTTTTGCAGCAAACGCTCAAAAGACCCCTGGAGTTTGATTGGGTATCGACGTTTCAGGAAGGATTGCAACGCATTTCAGATAATCACCACGACATTGATTTATTGGACTATGATTTGGGGCATCAGACCGGAATGGATTTACTGCATGAACTCCCAGCTCACATCTCCCATGCCCCTATCATCATGTTGACCGGCCACGGCAATGAATCGCTGGCGGTGGAGGCTCTCCATTCCGGAGCCGTCGACTATATTCCCAAGCGACTCCTCTCCACCGAGTATTTGCAGCGGGCGATCGAGCTTGCCCTCAACAATTCCAGGTTGAAAGCGGAGTTGATCCACCATCAACATCACCTGGAGCAAAGCAATCGGGAGCTGACAAAGAAAAATTCGGAGATTCAACGCTTCTATCATGTCTTGGCGCACGAAATGAAGGCTCCCTTGACCACTGCATTAGAATTTGTGCACATCATGCAAGACGGCACTTCTGGCCCTCTCAATGAAGAACAACGGAACGACCTGTCCATCATTAACAATTGTTGTCTGCAGTTGGAATACGCCATTAATGATTTATACGATGCAACCCAAATCGAAACGGGAAAAGTCTCGATAGACGTGAAGGCGACTCCCTTCGGCCCGCTTCTCCGTCAGGTGATGACCTGCCTGGCATCCAAGGCTTCAAGCCAGGGAGTCTCGCTCCAATCATCTCTCGAAAAAAACCTTCCCAATGTGTATATGGATTCGTATCGCATTTATCAGGTCCTTATTCACTTGATCAGGCATTCCCTGAAATTTACTTCCAAGGGAGGCACAATTCGAATCGACGTCCGAACCAATCCCTTGAACCGATCCCAAGTGCGGATTGAGATTCAAGATACCGGGATGGGCATTCCCCCAGATCAACAGGAGTACATTTTCAAACAGGCAGACCCTCTTGATTCGGTCGGAAATTCGGAAAAAGAGCGGCAGGGACTGGATCTATCTATTTGTCGAAAGCTGTTACAACTACACGGAACCGCCATGACCGTACACAGTCTGTTGGGCAAGGGCAGCACCTTTTCGTTTTCACTCAGGGCCGTCCACTGATGAAGCACAATATGATGAAGAAAATCACCTTGGGAATATCTGAACGGTTCGGGTGTATTCGCCAATCCGTTTAATGTTGAATCCCTATTTAATTATTCATTGACGGTTCTGTCCGGGTGTCACCCCACGGACTCGTCGGGTTCTTGATAGAGAGAAAACAACATGGCTTTGAGTGTCACAGCAAATCCCCAAACATGGCCTTCAGGCCTGAAGGCGGAAGAAACCGAAACAACGCGGATTCTGTTGATTGAGGACAATGAAGACGACGCCATCATTGCTCGGGCCTTAATCTCAAGAATACCCGGCGTTCCGTTTTCCGTGGATTGGGTTTCATCCTACACCGAGGGGCTCAGCACGCTTCAGAAAGAAACCCACCAAATCTGTTTATTAGATTATAACTTGGGGACCCGCAGCGGGCTGGATCTTCTTCGGGAAGCCATTCAATACGGCATTCACATCCCGATTATCATGATAACGGGAACCACGGACCGGAGCATCGATATGCAGGCCCTTCGACTCGGGGCCGCAGACTATGTCATCAAAGGCGAAACCAATCCCACACTTTTGGAGCGAGTGATTCGGCATGCCAGAGAACGACATCGGGCCGAACAGGAACGCGAAACATTACACCAGGATCTGCTGGAAAGCTCACGTCGCCTGGGAATGTCTGAAGTGGCGACGGCTGTCCTGCACAACATTGGAAATTTGTTGAACGGACTGAATGTCTCCACAGGCCTCCTCGCTCAGCGCTTGCAGGAGCTACCGGTTGGAGATGTCCCGAAAATTTCAAATCTTATGAAGGCTCACACGGAAGATATCGCTCATTTCCTCACAGAGAATTCCAAAGGAAAACAGGTCATGCCCTACATGGAGAAGTTGGGGAAGCATTTGACGGAACAATATGATCTGTGCCTGCACGATCTTGAGACCGTAATGGCTCAATTGGAAGACGTCAAAGACCTGGTGATGGGGCAGGAAAGCCTCACCAGAGCGGAACGCATGCTGGAACCGGTTTCCTTGAAAGATCTTTTGGAAAAAGCACTCAACCTCAGTCAATCTCAAATCATCAAACACCACGTTGCCATCGAGCGGGATTACGAAACCATTCCCAAATTGGTGATCGATAAGCATCTTTGCCTGAGAATCCTGATCAACCTGATTCATCAGGCCAACGAATCCATGACTCAACCAGGCCATGGACCTCATCGCCTATCACTTCGTTTGCGTTTACACCAGGACCGGCAGACATCCGTACAAATCCAGATTCAAGACACCGGGTGCGGGATTCCTCCCGAACAATTAACGAAAATCTTTTCGCAGGAATTGTCGGAAACCTTTCAGGACCGGGATGCGGGGTTACATGAAAGCGCGCTGGCGGCGAAAAACATGGGAGGAAGCCTCACGGCCTTAAGTGAGGGACAAGGGAAGGGAGCAACCTATACGTTGTCGCTTCCCGCCAAGGTGTGGGAGGGACCATAAATCCCCACAGGCAAGAAACAAGAGGATCACCAAAGAAATACTCCGCCTTCCGCACACCCATCAGATTTCCGAAAAACTTTTCATAGACAATGGCTGAGATTGACAGTTGAGAGGTAGCTCCTTGTTGAGACCTAGTGGGATTTCCATTTAATATTGCATCCCGCACTCGGCCGTTGTTCCTCGGCAACCGGCCGTCCGGCCAAGACCGCATCCAAAGCTGAGCGAAGATCCCTCCCTGTCACGGGCTTGCCGTTTCCCGGTCGACTATCATCCAACTGGCCACGGTAGACCAAGCGCCGATTCTGATCAAAGAGAAAAAAGTCTGGCGTGCAGGCGGCGGTAAAGGTTTTAGCCACGGCCTGAGACTCGTCGTAGCACAAGGGAAAAGTGAAGCCCATTTCCTGGGCCATTTCGGCCAATGGTTTCGGCGCATCCAAAGGATAGGCATGGGCATCATTACTGCTGATCGCAATGATACTCACAGGTTTCGCCTGATAGTCTCTCCCCAATCTGGCCAGTTCTTCCCTGACATGCACCACATACGGACAATGTCGACAAATAAACATCACGAGCACACCCTGGTTTGGCGCTAACCGTTGTGAATCGACCGTACTACCCGTACGCACATCAGGCAATTGAAAGTTGGGCATGGCGGTACCCAGAGCTAACATGGTGGATGACGTCAATGACATAATTCCCTCATTGTAAACATTTCTTTCCCTTTCTAAGGTCTTCCAGCTTGTATGCCTTCATGTGAGAAGACGATTACCTGGGGCGACCCGTCACAAACTTTACGACTTTTTTTCATCCACACAATCCGAAGAGGGCCCTCGGTTGGCATTCCAATCCTTAAATCGTCGAAGCAATTCCGCCTTCACCTGAGGAGGAATCGGTTCAGGGGGTAATTGCTGAAGCGTGGAAACGGTATATTTCATTTGTTTCAAAAAGTTCCTGCAGGCAAAACACAATCCGAGATGCATATGGAAACGAATGCGCTGGGTTAGAGGCAAGGCACCTTCAAGATAGTCGGTCACCAATGTGGCCACTTCCTGACAGGTAAAATTCCCGACCATATAGGCCATGAGTCGTTGTTTGAGATTGTGATTCATTGCGGAGGCAGTTTCTCCTGACCCAAATAGTGATTAAGGCTTTGACGGACTTTGGCCCTCGCCCGATGAAGAAGGACCCGTTGATTGGTCTCACTGATATTCAGAATATTACAAATGTCCTCGGAAGAGACGCATTCAAGATCCCGTAAGGTGATCACCTGACGTTGCGTCAACGGGAGGTCGGCAATGGCCGCCTCAATAGCTTTCCGGCATTCCTTGGAAAGTAAAGTCCGCTCAGGGGTATCCGGCTCCCAATCCGATGGCGGAACCTTCCAGTGTCCGGCCCGTGATCCTTCGGTTACAAAAAGCGCATCTTCTAACGAGGGCCCATCATCCTGTTCACCGGCTGGGCCCAAACCCATGGATTCATACCGACTCTCCCGGACACCACGGGTCTTGGCCCGATTACTGAGAATTCGGAACAACCAGGTCTGGAAAGACGATCGTCCCTCGAACCGGCCGATACCTTCAAAGACTCCCAGCCATGTTTCCTGTACGACTTCCTCTGCGACAGCCCGGCTAGGAACATACGTCAGCGCGACACGCAACAATGAGCCGGAATACCGACCTACGACATACTCAAAAATTTGTTCATCTCCCTGCTGAAGCCCTTTAATAACCGCAGCATCGTCAAGATCAGACTTGGATGACAAAGATGACATAGAGGGTGAAACGGGCTGCCCTTGGTTGAGTCACTAGCGACCAGGTGAGATGGATAGACCAATTATCCAGTTCCACAGAGGAAGAATCAAGATTAATCGTGCAGAGCAGACTTACAATGAGGACACAGGGATAACGCCGGACCTTCTTCAGAACGTTCGGCGTACCGTTGAAGAGATGAAAAAAATTGACGGGCCGAAATACGGCTTAGTTATCTTGAAACAGGCTGGCCAGAATACCTGTACGGGTTGTGCTTTTCGTTTTCTTTAAAAGATGCCGGACATGCTCCTTTACCGTATGTTCACTAATATCCAAATGTTTCGCAATCTCCTTATTGGTCCAGCCTTCGGAAATATATCGAACAATTTCGACTTCCCGGTCTGTCAAGCGATACTGGTCTTTAACCTGACCGGAAACAACCCGGCGTTCTCTACCGAGTTTTTCCATTAAAATCAACATACAGGCATCGTCTTTTTCCGCATACGCGGCCAACGGAAACCCACGCAAAAGAACGGGAGACTCCGCATTCCCCGTGATTCGTCGCAACTCCAAAGGACCATCCACCCGATCCGCTTGGAGGAGATCCGTCTCGGGCCCCTCCAAAATGGATTGCAACGATACACAGAGTTCACGAATTTCCGTGGGCAGAGGGCTTGGTGAATCATCGTCCTCATGAGAGGATCGGATCTGATGACTAATCACTTCCGCCTCGTGGTTCATAAATAACAAATCTCCGCTGCCGGCAAACAATAACACCCCAGGCACGGATCGTCGTTGGGCAATCGCTTCCAATCGAGTCATCCCTTCACCCAGACCGCCCTTTGCCAATGACGCACACGGTATACTGATGGATCGTCGACTCACGGTTCTCTCCTGGTTAATTGCCCACGTTCGGTTCCAAAGCCTTCCGACAGGTTGACCAATCAGGGCCAAGCACCCCTCAAGGGCCATGTCAGGTTCTGTCAGAATGTGTCGGAAGTTGAAAAAAAGAACTTAAATGAACAGAATAACAACCAGGAAAAAGATCGTAGAAATTCAACAAACACCCGCAGTCGGCAGGTGGAACATCGAAAACCGTGACAGATCCGCATACCGCAGACTCCATCCTCCCCCAATGCCTGGCTCTAGAATCGCGAGTTGGTAAGCATCACATCAGCCTCCGACCATGCTTGTTCAAACACGGGTTGTATCGCCTCGGCTTCGCTCGTTTTATTCTGAGCACGCAAGCTTTGCAACAAACCGAATAACGACCATCCGCTTTGAGGATGCACGATTAAATCTTCACGATAAACCTGTTCGGCTTCGGCAGGTCGACCGGCCTTCAACAGAACTGCCCCTAACGCCTGACGTGGAGGCAGATACCAGTCTTTGGGTTCGGTATAATTGAGACCCGCTTCGATTTGCACGGCTTTTCTCAGATGTCCCAAAGACACTTCAAAGTCTTCACGCGCTGCGGCAAGTTCACCGGCCAGAATCGCTTCGGCGAGACGAAGCAACGGACTTACCTCGTTCAGATCAAAAATGGTTAAGGCGCCAATCGCCGGATCTTCCGCAATAAGCTTCAACTGATTCAACTCGGCAGAGGCCTCCTCCATTTGACCCTGTCGAAGAAAAGCCAGGCCTCGCGCATACCGCCAAATACCACGGGGATACACGAGATCGGCGGGCGGTTCGGGCGATTGCAAAATATCGGACCATTGGCCGAATAGCGCCTGAGTATACAGGGGCAACAACCAGAAATGCTGAAGAGTTCCCGCAAAGCCCGGATCACGCATCATCTCCGGATTCACCTTGGATGCCGCCCCTTGGGCGGCTTGCATGGCCACCTGCCGTTGTCCCGTTTTAATAGCTGCGGCCCACAAAAAATGATGGTTATGGGGGATATATGCTGCAGTATAGAGACTTTCGGTATGCGAGTGATGCCGGTAATGGTCGTCGACCTTGACCGCTCGTTGATTCGCCGCCGCCGCATCGTGATAGCGCCCCACCCGAATCCAAATGTGCGAAGGCATATGGACCAAATGCCCCGATCCAGGCACCAAGGCCGGAAGAAGCTCCGCGCTGGGAATGGCTTTTTCGGGATGAGGGGAAGCCTCCACAGCGTGAATATACAGATGATGCGCCAGAGGGTTCCCGGAGTCTTTTGCGATGACGGCTTCCAAAAGGGAAACAATCTCCGAAGTCCATGGTTTGCCTTTTCCGTCTTTGGTCCAGAAATCCCAGGGGTGAAGGTCCATAAGGGCTTCCGCCAGTAATGCCCCGATCACGGAATCCTCGGGATAAGCATTCCTGACTTCCCTCATCGCCTGAGCATAGGCTTCATCCAGCTGCGTGCGTTCCTTGGGGGCTTCATCGGCATACCGCGTTCGCAAGGCGCGAATGAGAGCCTGCTCCTTCTCTCCCGCTCCCTTTGACAGAGCAACGGCTTGCTGCATCGCCAAGGAAGCTTGAGACATCACCGCCGGATCCATCGGCGCGTTAATATTCGGCCCGAGCACCAGGGCTTCCCCCCAATAACACATGGCACAGGCAGGATCCTGTCGTTGAGCTTCCTTGAAGGATCGCTCCGCTTCGGCATGGTTGAACCCATAAGCCAGGATCAATCCCTGATCAAAATAGGCCTGGGCCAAAGGCACGGAAGTGGTGATGGGATAATGGTGGTTCCCCAAATTATCGAAAAGTGGAACGGTATCTTTTTGTGTCGGCTCCGCACCAACAACCGTGGCAGAATAAAGGAAACACAAGCCAGCCAACACCAGACACCTCGAAAACCCGATCCTCTTCATATCGCCCTCCTCCTTGAACATTACGCTCCAATTCAAATGGTGACTTTTTATCTTACCCTCATCGTTTTCCGCAACTATTTTGGCCTCTTCATTTCGTGATAGAGCTTAGAAAATTTCAGAACGAGAAAGAGGCAGGAGAACAGTATTCAAAGGGAAATGAGGAAATGCCATCGGGCGGTGAAAGCATTCAATCATGGGCCAAATAAGACATCAGGCATTGACAGTACCATACACTTATACCCATCGTTTTTTACGGAAATACCACAACATGCCCAAGGCCAAACACAACATAACCCCCATCACCACCGGATACCCCCAAGGCCACTCCAACTCCGGCATCACCCGGAAATTCATACCATAAATTCCGACAATAAAAGTAAGTGGAATAAAAATGGTGGCGATGACGGTCAACACTTTCATGGTTTCATTCAACCGGTTACTTAAACTGGACAGATACAAATCCATGAACTCACCCAGCATCTCACGGTAGGTTTCCGTCGTTTCGATAATTTGCACCACATGGTCATAGGCATCCCGGATATACATGTGGGTGGAGGTCTGAATCAGGCCGGAATCCCCTCGTTCCAGATGACTCAACACCTCCCGCAAGGGCCACACCGTTTTTCTGACATACAACATCCTTCGTTTTAAATAATGCAGGCGCTTAAGTCCCTCCTGCCCCGGCCGTTCGACCAACTCTTCCTCCAAAGCATCAATCTCCTCGCCCAAGCGTTCAAGAAGGGGAAAATAGTGATCGATGAGAGTATCAATATGCGCATAGGCCAGGTAATCACAGCCAAGATGCCGAAGTCGGCTTTGCTCCTTGGTCAATCGTTCTTCCAGCGCGGCAAACGGATTATCGCTCCCTTCCAGAAAACACAGGACGAAATTCTTCCCCAACACCAGACTCACTTGTTCCGTCCCCAGAGGGTGTCCAATTCCTTTATCACTCACCATTTTCATAATCAGGAACATATAGGACCCATAATCCTCAATCTTGGGACGCTGTTCCGTATTGACAATATCTTCCACCACGAGCGGATGAAGCCCGAACACCTCCGCCACGGTTTGAAGGCCGGCCACATCATGAATGCCATGAATTGTGACCCATTTGTTTCTCGGGTCCTGAACCACCTTGGCAATATTTCCCACGGGCTCAACAAGGGCAATATCGGTTGAGGTCTCGGAAAACATCCGGCTTGTGATCGACATGGTCGAGAGCTTTTGATCGCCGATGTGAACGGGTGTCCCGGGCGGCAATCCGCTTTTACTTGAACGTTTCCTTCGCTGTAGGGTCATCTCCAATTCCCTCCGTGAGCCACGTGATCGACAGACCTGGCATCTGCAGGCATCGCTGTATTCTTGCACACCCGCTTATCGCGTCACCACAGGGACGGGACGTGGCGAAAAGGGGGGGAGCCATTCGTCGGTTCGTGAAACATCTCAATCCACCGTCAATGCGCATTGTGGCCCTTCCCAAGCCGACGGAAATTGAAAAAGGCCAGTGGTATTTCCAGCGATACGTGAGCCACTTGCCCAACCCCGGTGAACTCACCTTTTTTGACAGGAGTTGGGACAACCGGATGGTCGTCGGACCGGTCAACCAGTTTTGCACAAGGAGGCAGTACCAGACATTCATGCAACAGGTGCCGGAGTTTGAACACATGCTGTATGAAGATCGGATCGAGCTCATTGATTTCTGGCTTTCCATTTCCAAAGATGAACAGAACCGCCGGTTTAAAGCCCGCATCAAGGATCCCCTCAAGCACTGGGCAATCAGCCCCGTGGATGACAAAGCCCAGGAACAGAGGAAATGTTCAGTAAGACCCATACCTCCTATGCTCCATGGGTGACGATCAAAACCAACAATAAAATTCGGGCCCGCCGCGAAGCCATTCGATACGTCCTGAACACCCTCCCCTCCGCTGACAACGAAACCGCGAAAATCACCCTCCATCCTGATCCAAATATCATCCTGCACTTCCACCGAAGAAGCGACACGGTAGCTTAACAATACTCTGTTCCAAAACATTTTCTCCTCAAAATTTCTTCGAACCGTTAAGAGACCCTGGGGGAACTCCGCGTTCACCCCGTGTAACATCTCCCCTCCTCGAAAGACCATGCTCTCAACATGGCAAACACCAGATTTACAGAAATATCCCGACGTCGTTTTCTCCAATTGGCCTGCGCCCTTGGCCTCACTCCCCTAGCTTCATTGACCCGGCCGGCAAAAGCCGGCATGTGGAGCCAACTATTCGGTTCCCCAAAACGAACCATAAGTCCCATCACTCCCAACGAGGAGTTTTACATTACGTCGTATCGCTCCCCGCCCTTCATTCCTACAGAACAATGGACTCTCTCTTTTCGAGGCACGGTAAAATCGGCATTCACACTCACCTACCCCGAACTCCTGGCTCAGCCGTCCACGACCGAAATTGTCACCTTGGAATGCGTCGGTAACAATGTTGCGGGGGAGGCCATCGGCACTGCCGAATGGCAGGGAGTCCGGCTGAAGTCTTTACTGGACAGGGCCGGAGTACACGCTCAAACCCGTGACGTCGTGTTCCATGCCGCAGACGGCTATTCCGATAGCGTAACGATAGAGCGCGCCATGATGGACGACATGATGATTGCCTATCGCATGAATGGAGTTCCGTTGCCCCCGGGGCATGGATTCCCCGCGAGGATGATTGTCCCCGGGCATTACGGCATGAAACATGTTCAGTGGCTGACAGGCATTGAGCTGGTATCCGCCGATTACAAAGGTTATTACCAGCGGAAAGACTGGTCGGATGAGGCCATCATTAAGACCAAGTCCTGGATTTTGGATCCGCAGACCGGCGATCGCCTCACCATTCAAAAACCCTTCATCATGCGAGGCTTTGCATTTGCCGGATCGCGGGGTATTCGTCAGGTGGACATCAGCACCGATGGAGGGAAGGCCTGGACGCCAGCACAATTGGTCTCACCCCTTTCTCCTTACTCCTGGGTCATGTGGCATCATCAATGGATTCCCCAACGGCCTGGCGATTACCGCATTCTGGCCCGGGCCACTGATGGAAGGGGCCAACAACAATCCGCCGAGGAGCAGTCGGCTTTTCCGGATGGAGCATCCGGCATGCAAGAAGTCATTGTTTCGATAATCTAAAAAATTCGCCGTTTCCCCTGCTTTTTCACGAATATCCGCTAAAAACATACCGACAACGGTTTCCCCTGACCGTCATCCAGCCACCCGTACATTTTCCCATCGGATGACCCTATCGGGCACTATTTTTCATTTTCAGAGGGTTAAGACCTCAAGAATTCCCAGGCCGGGGACCGATAACGTCAGAAGAACCGCCAAGTCGATTCACCTCAATCGTCCCATGGCACACGAAGAAGATTTATCAGGATTTCTGAAGGATTTCGAAGATGGAGATTTACAACGCTATACGTGTTTCTCCAGCGAATTCCGGGATCAGCGCATGGAGGCGGGCTCCATTCACGAGGCCGGATTCTGGAACACCATCGTCAACCTGTGCATTGATGAACGACTCCGCCGGGATCAGGACATTCGCCGCCTAGAATATATGTATCGGACCGGCGTCGATCCACAAGAAGAAGAGTAGCCTCTCACTCCCATCAAATTCCCTCACAGCGGCGCTTTGCGCAACTCCGCCATGCGTTCTTTCGCGGTCTGCGCTTGAGCGCTATCAGGATGATCGCGAATGATCTGTTCGTAGAGTTCCTGCGCATGCAAGAGATTGCGCTGTTCCTCCTCGAATTGGGCGGTTTCCAGAAGTTGTTGCGGATCTTCTCCGCATCCCAACATCAGTGAAAACAGCAACACGCCAACGGCACGTTTACCCGAACACGCCCACGATTGAAGCCGTGTCATCCATGTGGTCATCGTTCATTCCTCCCACAATTATTCTACGCCGTTGACCTTCCGTTCACGACCGGATGTCCGTCAAAAAAATAGCCGTCACTTTTTCCGCCTGCTCCTAAGGATCACTCCGCGTCCGTCCGATAGAGTGGAGCAGAGCACAGGAAACAGTCCGAATAGTTCACTCATTCAGGAAGGTCGATTGTTCCATGCAAACAGATCACGAAGTGAATGAAGCACTCAAAACCTTTGACGATTACGAAATCCGCGTGTATACGCGATTCGCCACGGAATGGCGCGATCAGCGTCTCACCGATGGCTCTCCCGCCGAAGTGGCGTTTTGGAATGCCCTCATTTCCCTCTTCGTGGAAGAGCGCCACCGACGAAAAGAAGAAATACGACAATTGGAAGTCATGTATCAAGCCAGCCACGATCGGGTATAAGCCGACTCGTACTTTTTCCCACGGTTCTTCGACCACAACCTGAACGAGGGACCGTGGGACCTCCGCTTCATTGAGATTCCGCAAGACTCCTTCAAAGCCCCATGTACGGAACCATCACCGGACGCTCAACTGTCAGCTATCAACTGTTCATATAAATCTTTGGTCCGTTTGGCAATGGCCTCCCAACTGAACAACTCCTCGGCGCGAAGCCGCCCGGCTTGCCCCATGGGCAATCGTAAAACAGGGTCCCGCATGAGCTGATTGATCCGATCCGCCAAATCCTGAACAAACACCTCAGGATCATTCGGCAAAAATGGCGCTTCCGTCTGCTGATCAAGCGGCACCAACAATCCGGTGACCTCCTCCACCACCACCTCCGGAATGCCTCCGACCGCCGTCGCCACGACCGGCACCTGGCAGGCCATGGCCTCCAGATTGATTATGCCAAAGGGCTCATAAATGGAGGGACAGCAAAACACGCCGGCATGCGAATACATCTCGATCAAACTCCGCTTGTCCAGCATTTCCTGAATCCAAAAAATCTGCCCTCGATGCGTTCTGGCCGTTTCAATCGCGTCTTTAATCTCGGCGGCAATAGCCGGCGTATCCGGTGACCCCGCACAGAGCACCACAGGAATATCCGGGTCGATATAATGAAGAGCTTGAATGAGATACTGAATGCCTTTTTGGCGGGTAATGCGACCCACAAACAAAACATAGGGTTGGTCCACGGGAATCCCATAACGGGTCAAGGCATCATGGGTCTCCACCTTGTGAAATTCCTTGAGATCGATCCCGTTATGAATGACGTGCACCCGTTCTTCAGGCACCTGAAAATATTTCAGCACATCCGCCTTAGCTCCCTCCGACACCGCAATAATCGCATCCGCCATTTCCAAGGCGGTCTTTTCCACCCAAAGCGAAAAATCATAGCCTCCGGCCAACTGCTCCCGCTTCCACGGCCGCAGAGGCTCCAATGAATGGGTGGTAATAATGAGCGGCACGCCATAGGTGAGTTTCGACAGAATGCCTCCCAGGTGGGTATACCAGGTATGACAATGCACCAGATCGGCATCCACCCCTAACGCACTCATCTCCGAACTCCGTTGGATGGCCCCGAACACCGAATGCAGAGGTTTGGGCGCCCCGATTTCTTTGCCGTCCAAAGGAATCCCCCGCACTTTGAGGCTACCAGTCTCGGAGAATTGCTCCCCGAAACACCGCACCTCAACCTGCATCAGCTTGGCCAACTCCCGACTAAGATATTCCACATGCACGCCCGCTCCCCCATACGTATTAGGAGGATACTCATTGGTCAACAGCAAGGCTTTCATCAAACACACTCCATGGTGATTAAAACTTCTCTTAGCGTCCTACCATAAAAGAAAAAAGACACGAAGTCATCCGTCCCTCCCCAAAACGAATACGGAAATTTTCTATGCCCCGGGTCGCAACCACCCTTCCATATAAACCGGAATCAATGAGGATGCCAATACACTCTCCAGTCAGACGATGCATTCATTATAATATCCGTAACAGAAAACTCAAGTAACGCTTAAGATTTCATTTCTTCAATTTTAACCATCGGGTAACTGGAAAACCTGTATTGCAAAGTATCCCAGCCAGCGATTACCGTAGGGCATCGACAAGACAGTAAGGATTCTCAACGAAGAAGGGAACGGCAGGCATGGCGGAATTTCAGTATCAGGAAATCTTTGAGCATTCGGCGGATACGACCACCTATCGAAAACTCACCTCAGATTACGTTTCCACCGCGACATTTGAAGGTCGGGAACTCGTCAAAGTCCAACCCGAGGCACTTACGCTTTTGGCGCGTGAAGCCATGGATGACATCGCCCATTTACTCAGATCCAGCCATCTTGAACAGTTGTCGAAAATACTCAAAGACCCGGAAGCATCTGAAAATGACAGGTTTGTCGCACTCGAACTACTAAAAAATGCCAACATCGCCTCGGCCCGCGTCCTGCCGGGGTGCCAGGATACCGGAACGGCCATCGCCATGGGATATAAAGGACAACAGGTCTTCACCACCGGCGATGACGCCGAAGCCCTTTCCCGAGGGATCTTCGAGGCCTACGATACGCGCAACCTGCGGTACTCGCAGATGGCACCCCTCGATATGTATACCGAAAAAAATACCGGCACGAACCTCCCCGCCCAGATCGACCTTTACGCCAAACCCGGGGCGGAATATCATTTCTTATTCATTGCCAAAGGCGGAGGCTCGGCCAACAAAACGTTTCTCTATCAGGAAACCAAGGCCCTGTTGAATCCCAAATCGCTGCTCAAGTTCGTGGCGGAAAAAATCCGCACCTTGGGCACCTCAGCCTGTCCACCCTACCATCTGGCCCTAGTGATTGGAGGTCTGTCCGCGGAATTCACCTTGAAGACCGTCAAACTCGCCAGTTGCCATTACCTGGATGATCTTCCTACCACCGGCAACGCCAGGGGCCGCGCCTTCCGCGACCCGGATTTAGAACAACAAATCCTGAAACTCTGCGCCGAAACCGGCATCGGCGCGCAATTCGGCGGAAAATATTTTGCGCATGACGTGCGGGTCATCCGCCTTCCCCGTCACGGGGCTTCATGCCCCGTCGGACTGGGCGTCTCCTGCTCAGCCGATCGACAGATTCTCGGCAAGATCACCAAGGAAGGCGTCTTCCTGGAACAACTGGAAACCAACCCCGCCAAATACCTCCCCGAGGTCACGGAAAAAGATTTGGATGGACATGTCGTGAAGATCAACCTGAACCAGCCAATGGCAGAAATTCTTGCGGAGCTGCGCAAACATCCTGTTGCCACGCGACTCTCGCTGACCGGTCCCATCGTGGTCGCCAGAGATATCGCCCATGCTCGGCTCAAGGAACGGCTGGATGCGGGAAAAGGTCTGCCTCAGTACATCAAAGACCATGTGGTCTATTACGCCGGACCGGCCAAAAAGCCGCAAGGCCATGCATCGGGATCGTTCGGTCCCACCACCGCCGGTCGCATGGATTCCTACGTTGATCAATTTCAAGCTGCAGGCGGCAGCATGGTGATGCTGGCCAAGGGCAACCGCTCCAAGCAGGTGCGGGAGGCCTGCGGCAAATATGGCGGGTTTTATCTGGGCTCCATCGGCGGCCCCGCAGCACGCCTTGCCGAACACAGCATAAAAAAAGTGGAAGTCCTGGAATTTGAGGATCTGGGAATGGAAGCTGTGTGGAAAATCGAAGTGGAAGACTTCCCCGCCTTCATCGTTATCAATCACGAAGGCAAGGACTTTTATGCCGACCTGACCGACCAGAATGCTTCCGGCCTTATTCAGGTGGGCGGCTCATAAACAAAAGCCTCTATAGAAAAAGTGAACCTTACGTTCTCATGGGTAAGCAAAGATGAAATCCCAAAAACATCCACAGTGGATCCGAAAGCGCTTGTTTCTGGGTTTCAATCTCGGGACACACAAGAGGACCTCTTCCCCTCTGGGATCTCAAAACCGGCAAAATCGTCCGCGAATTTGGAAAGTGCCCTCACCAGTGATCTTTCTTGTTCTTTTCCCATTTCATTACTCTATTCTCTTTTGACTTCGCGGCCGAGGAACATTCCGACACGAAATTTATAGAAACTTATATAGCCTTATCTCTATTTAGTTTCAAAATAACTCAAAACAGTCACCTACCTATCGTCCGCCGTGGGCAAAATACTCAATTTCCCCCAAATGGGTCTTATTCGTAGGGCAAAAATGGTCCTATCTATTTCTTCTTTGAGAGACATGATTTCACATCTAAGGAAACAACGAAGTGAGAGTTTCCTGAGGTAAAGTCTACCTCACCGGCGCAATTAAACTCCTTGGTTTCCGGAGAGTCAGCGGCCCAGAGTAACCAGAAGCCACCACCCGCGTCATTGTATTCGAGCGAAACTTTATCACCTGGCTCCACCAAGAAATTGTCTGATCGAAGCAAATTTTTTCCTGAAAATTCCTTCAAGTATTATTCCGAAAAAAACAGCTGTGACTGAGAAAACAAGAGGGAATACTCCCAAGCCGCGATTGATGAATTTTGCCATCAAAACCCTTCCACAGTTTGAACGGCTTTAGCTATGTTGTTTTTTCCAATCGTCCGTTAAGAGTCCGGAAAAGCCCCAGTCCTCCTCCTGAATTTCCTGAATCACGATATGCGTCTGCTCGGGTTTCTTGCCGAGTATGCGCACAAGCGAATCAGTAACCTCCTTGACTAACCGGGATTTCTGTTCTCGTGTGGCACCCTTCGTGATCTGAATATTGACGTATGGCATTTTCTACTTCTCCTGTCATTGAGTAGTGGCATATAAGCGTTTCAGCCCGATCATGTGATGATGCGGCCCTCAAAGATGCGTGTTTCTTTCTGTGCCCGTTCACGGTCGGGGTCATTCAGGACTTCCATGAGCTGTAACTCCTGCACATAATAATCAGGCAGACCGTATTCAATGGCCCCTTCCACCACGAACCGCTTGTACCACTCATAGGGCCTGACCGCGTCGTCGATCACCGTCGCATAGTAGGTGACAGCCGAGATCACGCCGGAGGCCGTGAGCACCTCTACCGTCTTTTCTTCATATCCCTGATGCAATCCCTCAACGACATCCAACAGGTCTTTCTCCAATCGGGATATCTCAAATAGCACCCCATGCACCCAATGCTCCTGATCGCCGGTAGAAAAAATATCGCACTTCCCGGAGCCGTCATAGCTCTTCTTGTGCCACCGCAACTGATGTCCTTTGACTGCCCCCATGCCGACAGGTTGAGCCGAAGGGGTTCGCTCACGGAGCCGGTTGGTGCACATATTTGACCCGTAGGCGAAATAGGAAAAGGTGGGGATCACGATTTACGTTCTTTTAACAACTAAAAGACAGGCCATTAAACACGCGATACTTACCACAGTATGGGTTCATCGTTTTTTCTTTGGCTTATCGGCTGGCTTCTTTTTCGGCTTCTTTGAGCGAAGGCAGCGGCGTAGGAGCGGGCAGCCCAGACCTTAGCTATTTCAGGATCGTCGAAAATTTCCTCCGGTGCCATATAATATGACATCCTGAAACCCTTGCCATTTTTCTCATATTCGAATTGTTCCAACTCCCGTTCCTCAAAGTGTGAAACAATCGTTTCGTCGGATTTCAGATACAACACATCATCCGCAACCAACGCGAACATCAACCCCTTATGAAAGATCCCGTCCCCCCCGAACATCCGCCGCGGCTGAATGGAGCCGAATTGCCCGAACACCTCATGTAGATAGTCCACGTACTCGCTCATCTCTCAGACCCGGTTATTGTGTTGTGACAAATGGTGTCCCTGGCAAGGAGAACCACCTGCACCCACCCTAACCCTCTCAATACACGGGAGAAGACAGAAATGCGAAACCTTCTCTGGTTGATCCCACACCATTATCGTAGGTGATGAAGGCATCTATATTAGTGGCCGCATAAACCATGACAATCATCTCTTCCTCAAAATGCCTCTTGCTGCCCGCTTCATCGCTTACGGCGCCACAAGACCAGTGGGGACGGCTTCCGGATATGCTTCAAGTGGAAAGTTTCGTTCGCGCCAGGCAGCAAGGCCTCCGGCAAGGGGACGAACTTTCGTGATGCCGCTCCTTCGCAGCAATAACGCCATCCTGGCAGCCGTGGCCTCGTTCGGACAGGCACAAAATAGGATGACGTCACCCTGTCGCGGGATGTCCCCATGCCGCTGCTCCAATTCCTCCGCAGTCATGCGAAGCGCTCCTGGAATCGTATAGGGGTCCGCCTGGTGATCCAACGCACCCCGCAGATCCAACACAAAGACCTTATGACCGTGATCCATCATCCCTTTCAGTTCGTCTACCGTGATGCGGGCCATCCGCAACTCCCGCAACACCCATTGCCGATGGGCAAACTTATACGCTATATACGCCACGAGACCGATGCCCAGCGCCACCAGGAAGAACATGCCCGCTCGGGACTGTTGCGCGGCAATGGCTTCGATCTCGTCGCTGAAGACATACCCCGGCAGCACAAAAGCCAGGGCCCAGAGCCCTGCGCCCAGTCCGTCAAAACTCAGAAAACGAGTGAATCTGATTCCAAAGAGACCGGCCATGGCCGGCGCGAGGGTACTCAACCCGGGAAGAAACTTGGCGAGAATCAGCGCGCGGATCCCGTGACGCGTGAAAAAATTCTCCGTCCGCCGCACGCAAAAGTCCGGCTCCAAGGAAATCCGGCAGAGAAGGCTGAGGGCCTGCCGTCCTCGACGCCGGCCCAGCTCATACCACACCACATCGCCAGCCAGACAGGCCAGGATAGCAATCAGAATGGCGACCCCGAGATTCAGACTCCCGGCACCTGCCATCGCGCCGGCCGCCAACAACACCGGGATTGCCGGAATCGGGAGGCCGATTTGTTCGGCGAAGACAATGACAAACAGCATAATCTCACCATACTGAGAGATAAATGCGCTCATTTCGTTCACGTTGGCTCCTCCCTGACGGGCCTATTCAAGGCCTCACCGCACCCCGCACATTGCCATTCCCAGTTAGAGAACGTCTCCTCTTAATGCCAAACCTCTCGACCGATTCCGGCTACGGTCATCCTGCTTTCCCCGCTGCAATGCAGCCAGGATCTGCTCGTCGATATGCCCAAGTCGTCATCAATCATCGCGTCCACGTTTTAAGTGAAGTAGACCACGCCGACCGCCAATTTCACAACTTCGTACCGGCCCACGTTTCGGGTTTTGGGTCATTCGGGTACCTTCTACCCTTAAGATCTACATGCCGGCCATTGGACGGTTCCTGAGAATTCCGTCTTGGCTCTGAAGGTGCTGTCTCCCGTCGCCTTCATCACGACGGGAGACAGCATTCTTTGTCCGTCTCACTCTTTGTCGTTCGTGACCAGGTTCGTTTCGTCGGTATCGACGACAAAGACGGCCAGCAGGCGCGCGGGTTGGGTATCGCTGTCATTGGCGCTGACGCCATGATGATCGCCTGGGACTTCAGCGAAGCTTTCACCTGCGTGATAGACCGTTACCGGACCGTCATTGATTTTACTCCGGATCGCACCCTCCAGGACCGTGGCATAGATGAAAGCCGAGGGCGGATGGGTATGCGCAGGCGATGACCCACCTGGCTGATATTCGACAAGGACACCCTTCACGCTCTTGCCGGGAACATTCGGAAGAGCCCGATCAAAGACCAGTGTGACCTTGGACCGCTGAGTGACCACGTCATCGGCAAAAGCTGCGCTGACGGAAAGAGATGCCAAGACGATTCCGCAGAGAAATCTTGTAAACATGCGTTTCCTCCTTTGTTGATATAAATTCACCGTGGGGGCACCGTCCCCTTCGTTAGCTGACTTTCTTTTGCGGTATGGAGCTGCCGAGCCAATCATCGAAACACATCGGGCCGATGCGCGGGTTTTCGCCGGGAGTGAGGCTTTGATCGTTCACTTCCAGGCCGAAGTAGCGGGCGCGGACGTCTGTGGTCACCCTCCGTGTGTCTCCAGTTGCGCTCAGGAATCGTCGGACGAGTTCATCGAGACGAATGGGTTCGGGACCCGCCAACTCGAGCGTGCCGTTCAACGGTTTCCCGACGGCGACATCGGCCATGACCGCCGCGACGTCATCCCCCACGATGGGCTGCATCAGGGCAGATGGCAATCGAACGATTTGCCCTTCCGTGGCCGATTGGGCGATTGCGCCCACGAACTCGAAAAACTGCGTGGCACGAACGATCGTATACGGAATCTTGGAAGCCGTAATCAGATTTTCCTGGGCCATCTTCGCGCGGAAGTACCCGCTGGCCAACAGGCGATCGGTGCCGACGACCGACAGTGCAACATGGTGCCCCACCCTCGCAGCCGCCTCCGCGGCATGGAGGTTTCGTCCTGCCGTCTCGAAGAACTCCATCGCCGCCTTGTCCTCGAACGAAGGCGAGTTCGCCACATCGACGACAACCTGAGCGCCTGTCAGCGCGTCGGCCAGTCCCTCACCGGTGAGGATATTGACCCCTGAAGAAGGTGAGGCCGCCACGACTTCATGGCCTTGCTGACGAAGCCGGTTCACAAGTTTTGTCCCGATCAACCCATTGCCACCAATGACCACGATTTTCATGATCTCCCTCTACTTTCTGGCCCCATACTTTGGGCCGATGAATGATATAAAAACCCCCGGAAAGCCCACACACCGGTCAGCCTTCCCGGAGGCACCGGATGAATTATTCCAAATTTGCCGGACCCAGTCCGAACGCGTGGTCCGAAGAACCGCCACGGTTTTGAACCCGATGTTGAGGCGGTTCCACGCGTTGATGGACATCACCAAAAACGTCAGGTCTGAGAGTTCCTTCTCCGACAACTGGATGCGCACGCCGTCATAAATGTCGTCGGAAACGCCTTGTTCGGACAGCTTGATCAGGACCTCGGTCCAGGCCAAAGCGGCACGTTCCCGGGGAATGAACAAATTCGATTCCCGCCAAGCCGGGAGATGATAGATGCGCAACTCACGCTCGCCGTGCATCCTGGCCTGCTTGACGTGCATGTCGAGACAGAAGCCTCAGCCATTGAGTTGGGCGCTTCGGATCGCAACCAGGTCACGGGTTTTCTCTTCGATCGTGCCTTCCCGGACGAGATTGTGAAACTCCAAAAACTTCTTGAACAGTTCAGGGGATTGCTGAACATAATTTACGCGTTGAGTCATACGGACCCCTCCTTTGTTACAAATTTGGCAGTGACTGTGTTTCGCCTGTACCAGCCATCACCAAACATTCATCCAAAAACTTATTCCTGCCGAATCGTTTCCCATTGACGGCCAAAGTTACCTGTGAAAGGATCTGGCGCAAATGACATATACCCCAGAAATTCTGCCACTGCCTGATCGAACACGACTCGTGTTATTTGTGGCCTTTCCTGACATGGGTCTGCTTGATGTCACGGGACCGCAGACAGTGTTTTGGGCAGCGTCAGAATCCATGAAAAGGCGGAAATTGCCCGAGTACATCCGCTATACGGCCAGCCTGAATGGCGGACTTGTGCCCACGGCAGAAGGCCTTGCCTTACAAACCTTGAAGCTCGCCGACTTCGTGGGTACGGCAGTCGATACCATCGTCGTTCCCGGCTCACCCTATATCGAGCATGTTCTCGATTGCTCAACGGAACTTCTGTAATGGCTGCGCCACACGGCCGGCACAGCTCGCCGGACCACATCGGTGTGCAGGGGCGCGTTCCTCTTGGCACAGGCAGGGCTGCTTCAGAACAAGCGGGCGGTAACGCATTGGGCCATGTGCGATAGGCTGAAAACACCTTTTCCGTCGATTGAAATCGATCGCGATGCGATTTTTGTCCGGGAAGATCGGGTCTGGACTTCAGCCGGTGTCAGCGCGGGAATTGATCTCGCCTTGGCTCTCGTCGAGGCCGATTGCGGACGAGAGGTCGCGATGGAAGTGGCACGGGAACTCGTCGTGTTTTTAAAACGACCGGGCGGACAGTCCCAATTCAGCCTCCTGCTGCAATCGCAGGATCGTGCGGCCTTCGATGAGCTGCATCTCTGGATCACCGACAATCTCAACAAAAACGATTTATCGGTCGAGCTGCTCGCCGATCAAACCGGCATGAGCCCACGGAATGTCCCCCGCGTCTACAAACAAAAAACCGGGCATACGCTGGCAAAAGCCATTGAGTTGTTTTCGAGTAGAAGCGGCAAGACGGCTGCTGGAGGAATCAAACCGCAATGTCGATCAGATCCCTCGCCAATGTGGTTTTGAAAACGAGGAGAGAATGCGAGTGACCTTTTAGCATCACCTTGGCATAGCACCGCGGGAGTATCGCGAACGATTCTCCAGATAAATCGCTTGTCGGAATTGATGTCTAAAAGCAAAGCGGTGATAGACAGGAGAATGGCAGGACAGAGATCCGTCCTCCCGGCACCCGCCAGCACACCGGCCGCCAGCATCACCTGGATTGCCGAGTCGAAAGGCCTATTTGTTCGGCGAAGACGATGACAAACAACACCATCCACCATACGCCGACACGAACGGGCTAATTTCGTTCATGTTGGCTCAGGCTGGAGGGGTCCGAATAGCTCAAACACTTCTTTGAGGCATTCAATGGACTCGCTGTTCAGTTTATTCAGGATATCTATTTCGATGGTTTTTGACGGAATCGTTCTTCCTGTCAATCACATTCGGAGCCAAGAATCCCAGTCGGCTTCCCGTCTAGACTGAGCTGGTTTCTCTTTCGCCAATATTCCGAGATTCCCTTTTCGCCCTGCTTCTCAGCCCACGTCGAAAGCACACGACGGTCCTCAACATAGTTCATGAAAGGCACGGCATACCCGCAGGAGGTTTGGACTAAGTCGATAGACACAAAAAAGTATTGTCACGTCCCTGTCGTGGAAGGCAATTGAGCGGAAAACTCCCTCCAACGAGCATCCCTCGGATGGAAGACCTGGGCCGTCCCATAGACGCGAAGGATTCGTGGAGGCCCTTCAAAAGCGCACCACATTATCGTCATTCGATTGGATTCTGAAAGATGTGCTGCCGTTTCGTTCCCGCTCCCGGTCAAGTTCATCCAGAGAATCTCGCGAGGATTGAGGACACGAAGCGAATCCTGGCCCTTCGGTGAAAGATTGATTCTTCCATCCGGCGCAGCCGTGGCCACAAAAAATACTTTTTGTTCACCGATAAATTGGCTTAACTCATCACTCAGCTCTGGGAATTGAACAGCCACGATTACGCTCCATTCACTTTAGTTTTTCACAACGCCGCCCATTTTCAGATCATACCTAAAGAGGACATAAGGGCAAAACGATTTCTGTCGCACAGCCTAACAATAATTGCACGGACTGGATAATTGTGAATTTGATGCCGGGTTTCGGCCCGGCAGCCGAGGTTTTGCCTGATGCGTCTCGAGGAGCGCAACCTTTTTTGTGTAGGCCAAAGTAGTCCAAGCCATTGACGCCCCGCCCTCATCAGATTGCTCGGACCCGCAGGAGGAAGAGGCGGACTAACTCGCCAGGCTCAGACAAGCCCGTCAAGAACAAGAGCGTCCGATCATTGGGCCGGACGGCAGACGTCGATCTGGGAAAGGAAGGAAACATAAAGTGGGAAGAGAGGTTTTGGCAATAAAAGCTCCTAGCTAATCTAAAGAGTTCGCGACCTATTGATCGACTAGAGGCCCACCAGTTATAGCCGCGAGTTCAACAGCGGAAAGCAGTTGATGAGGGGCCCAGCCACGGACTCCGTTCACCGTACCTCGCATCAGTTTCTTTCCATCCCCCATCGAGCACGCATTGCCCACTGCCTCCACACTTTCCTCCCGTTCACCGCCTACGGTCAGCTAAACGAACGCACGCTAAAGCTCAATGGCTCGGCTTATCCGCGTCTGCTGGAGCGTCGTGTGCGACAATCTTTTTGAAGTTTTGTCCAATCTTGTTAGCAAAAACCTGTATCTTTTCTTCTGGAATGGCACCGCTCAGCAACATAGGCTGAGAGAATGCATCATGCCATTCGAGCAGGACTGCATCGTCACGGTAGACATGGAAATGAACAGCCAATTCTGGTTCCGCATGATGTGTCATGATCTTAGACAACTTGGTCAATATGATACTCGTAGCAGGGATGTGAAATATCTTCGGGCGGGGCCATATAGTTCCCCTAGCAACGTGGGATGATTCCGGAACTGAGTGGGTGGCGATGAAACTATCGATCTCTGGGTCCGGAGACCCGCCCTCAAAATAGAGAAGGGCATCTTCTGGAATCCAGCCTTTGAGTGCGTTGAATATTTCTTCGAAGGTCTTTGGTCCTTCTATCTCCCAATGGGTCTCTTTTGTATTCAGACGAATGCCTTCCATCATTTCATCATTTGGTACGGCTTTGAATAATCTACTGAGCCAACCCATTATTGTCGAACAGAATCCATTTCTGGGGTAGGTCTTGCAATCTCTCAATCCGCCTCTGCTGCACTAAACTATCCTAAAGCGCGACCACTCGCTTTCATGTCCATCAACCCAAGCATTTTCCGGACCGTGCTCGCCGGTTTCTTTGACTGACCAGCCGCCTCAAACGATCGAACTGCCCAGATTTTTGCTTCTTCTGGATTGTCAAAGATGTCCTCGGGTGCCATATAGAACGACATCTTGATCCTTCGTCCATTTTTCTCATATTGAAATTTGCCTAACCCTCGCCCTTGGAATTTGTTGGATGCAGTCTCGTCAGCTTTAAGATACAGCTTATGATCTGCTATCAGCAAAAATCTTGTATTGTTTTCAGATACTTTTCGCTCTATGTGGAAGATGCCGGGTGTCGGCCCGGCAGCCGAGTTATTGCTTGGCGCGTCCCGAATGGCGCCATCTTTGTGATGGAGGGAAAAGGACCCAAAACCATTGACGCCCCGCTCGGCCTCATCGGATTGATCGGACGCCAAGTAGGGGGAGACGGGCTAACTCGCGGCGCTCGAACAAGCCCGTCAAGAACAAGAGCGTCCGATCATTGGGCCGAACGGCAGGCGTCGATCAGGGGAAAAGGGAAAAGCATGAAATAGCAGGTACTCGTGACACCGCCCATCCTGGGCGATTTGCTATGGCCGAATTCACTGAAGACCTCCTTCAAATATTCAACGTATTCGCCACCATAATTATTCGGGGCTGGTCTTCCCCCGGTTTCACGGACAGGTGAAAGAAGACTTTTGCTCGTGTTGCTCCCTAAAATTTCTTGGGGCCAGTCCCTGGGTAAAGGAGTGGCTCCGCTGGTGATTATAAAACCGCTCAATGT
>JBFWRU010000017.1:2500-58386 GCA_050248735.1 Nitrospirales bacterium
CAAACTCTCAAAAGAAATTCATTTTTCAAGGGCCGCCATTTCAATACACTTGGTCTACTGTTCCATCCAGTTATTCAATTTTCAAAGATCTTTTTCTCGAGGCGAATCTTGATTATATGAAAACACTCTACCGCTGTCAAATAGAAAATCACAAAACTAAAAATATTTTTTATGGGTGCCAAATAACCGAATTGGAGGGCAAAGAAAATTCATATTGACTTTTACAAATGAACCAACCCTCAACTCCGCGGCTTCATTCTTTCAAAAAAATCCCACGCTCGAATTCTGCCATGAACAGTGCAACAAATCATTTCATCCACTGCTCCGGGAATTTCGATAATCGCTCTAACAATAAAACATTCTATGTCCGTGATTCTTTTGATCACCACACATCAGAATCCCCATGATAGTGGCGAGGATTAAAAAATTTCACATGAGGATATTTAAAAAATCCGATCAACACCATTCCGGCTACAAATCCACCAATGTGCGCAAAGAATGCCACGCCCCCACCTTCAGCTCCACGACTCATTCCTCCACTCAACACCTGCATGACAATCCACAATCCTAATACGACTCCGGCAGGGACATACATGAGCCTGGTGAAAAAGCCTAGCGGGATCAGGACCAACACCCGTGCATGGGGATACAACAACAAATAAGCGCCCAATATTCCGGAAATCGCTCCGCTTGCCCCCACCATTGGAATATTCGATTGCGGATCGATCAATGCATGGCTCAAGGCCGCCAACACGCCGCACACGACATAAAACACAATAAATCTCCCATGCCCCATGACATCTTCAATGTTATTTCCAAAGATCCATAAATAGAGCATGTTGCCGATCAGATGCATCCATCCACCATGCAGGAACATACTGGAAATCAATGTGCCATAGGCCGGGAGCATGACCAACTCGGAGGGTAATTGGACATGGCCAAAGACCACCGCCGGAATGGCCCCATACATATAGACGAAGACCTCATTCAATTGTGGAGGTAAAGATACTTCATACAAAAAAACCAGAATACAGAGCACGATAAACGTCACGGTCATGTAGGGAGTAATCTCGGTGGGATTATCATCTTTGAATGGAATCATGGCTCCACCGGCAGAGAAACATTGAGCGGTAAAAAATTTTTACGAACGGCTGGAAGATTGGAATGGAAGACTTTTGATGGGGTCAAGGACATCGGCGATATTCTCTTCAAGCGGTATGGAAAATCCTGCTGCGTGAGTGTGGCCGCCTCCACCAAATTGGGCAGCGATCTCGGCCACGGAAATACCACCGTCCCTGGAACGAAGCGAAAAAAATCGTCGCCCATTTTTTTGATGCCAAATCACACAAAACGGATGGTCCCAGGAAAGCTGTTCGCCAATCTGGCTCGCTAAGATCGGGGAGTGCACCACGGGCACCTCGTGCCCGGCAAATGGCATCACGATCGCTTCCTTAGTAATCTTCTCCAATAAAGAATTTTCATAACGCAAAATTCCGGCCCCCTCAATCTTCAACGTCTCAAATTGAAGGCGATCCCACACCGAAAACTCAAACGGATATGAGGACAAGGCTGCGCTGATTTCCCGACTGCTATCCAATTTCCATTGCCACAAATCTTTATCCTGCACATACTTCAATAGCCAAGGCACCGGCTCCTCATGCACCCATTCCCAGGCCAAAACGGCACCGCTTCGGTTCATATCAAAATATGCAAAGGGCAGATCGATGAGGGCCGCCTGCGCGGTCACGTGATGATCCAGAATATGCAAGCTGGCAGCCTGATCCGCCAATTCATCAATGGTATCGCGGTGGTAGCTGAAATCCACCATGACCACATGCCGATTCGTCAGTCCCTCCGGAGGAGGAAATCCATGCTTAACAGGAACATAGCGTGCCTGGGGAAACCGCTTCCACAACGCCCAGGCAGCCCCAAACCCATCCATACACTCGGCATGATACAACACGACTTCAGGGGAGTGGATGTTCGGAATCTGGGCAAACGTTTTCATTGTATCTTCACTTTCTGACACGAGCTTACCACGTTGTTCCTTTTGAATGCCAAAATTCGGAATTAAATCGCTAATACACCATGCTGCCCCCGAGGTCTCGGGCATTCAACCAGTCAATACATTGGCGCAGCCGCCCCAATTGCTTCCAATTAAAACAAAAGACCAAGCGTGGAAGATGTCCGATTTCAGGCTCGTCCCATTCTTCCGCCAACGCATCGCTTTGCGCAAATACCCCACGCTTCAGAATATCCGAAAATTCCTGGTTCAGTTGGTGAAGTTCCGATTCAAGCAATTGATGATGCAGCCGAAGGACCATCTGATTGCCAACGATCCGGAGCGAGTGATAGTTCCGAAAGAAGCCATGAATTTCCTCAACCGCAGCCTCGGCGGAATGAACAACCTTGAACAATGCCAAGTCCGTGGGACTGATCACACCCCGACCTATAAACTGAGTGCGAAGGAAGTCCATCAGGCCTTTCCAATAATCCCCCCCCTCGGCCTCCACCAGCACCACCGGCATCGGATGCGTTTTGCCGGTTTGGATCAAGGTCAACACCTCAAACGCTTCGTCAAACGTCCCGAATCCACCCGGAAACACGGCAACCGCATGCGTCTCCTTGACCAGCAACAATTTACGGGTAAAAAAGTATTTCAAATTCATGGACTTTTTATCATCCGCAATCAAGGCATTCGGAGCCTGCTCAAACGGCAACATAATATTGACACCAAAACTATGATCGCGGCCAGCCCCTTCATTCCCGGCCTGCATAATCCCGGGACCTCCGCCGGTAATGACCATGAACGCCTTTTGGCGGAGCAATTCCCCCAGACGGAACGCCATCTGATAGTTGGGGTCATCCGGTTGTGTGCGGGCCGACCCGAAAATACTGACTTTTCGCACATCCCGATATTCCCCAAATACCCGGAACGCATACCGTAATTCCTTTAACGCCCGGTGGAGGATTTTGATATCCAACACCTCCGCATCCGAATGATGCAGCTTCAGGACACTCGACACCATTTCCTTTAACAGGAGAGTCCGCAAATCCCCGGAGGTATCTGCCCAAAGATCTGAGATTTTCTGTACAATGGCTTCAACCTCGTCATGGGACTCCCCCGATCGGACATGGGGAGGCGTTTCAAGAGTCTGGGAAGGAGATAAGGAGTTGTTGTTTGACATGAGCATGATCCTACCGTTCAATCACATAAAACCATTGAAAAACGGGACACGGCTCTGGCACCCTCCAGAGATTCCCGCCGTCTTGAATCTGGGTGTGGGATGTGGAATAACCGTAAATAACCTGCAACAACATAGGTACTTTGTCGGCATAGACAAGAGCCAACTCAAGCGACACCTATGAATTCAAACACAAATACTCCTTCCTCATTTTGGCAGCGGCTGCCCCAACCCATTATCGGATTGGCCCCAATGGACGGAGTCACGGATTCCGCCTTCCGCCATATTGTGGCCCAGCATGGGAAACCGGACATCACGTTTACGGAATTTACCAACGTTCATGACATCTGTTCCGGCAGGCTCAAAGCCCTCGACAGCCTTCGCTATTCGGAAGTGGAGCGTCCCGTGATCGCTCAAATCTACGGGAAGGAACCTGCTTTATTTTACCAGGCGGCGCACGTGGTCTGTGAATTGGGGTTTGACGGGTTGGATATCAACATGGGCTGCCCTTCGAAAAACGTAGCCTCCTCGGGAAGTGGCGCCGGGCTCATTCGCACGCCAAATCTGGCGCTGGAACTGATTGAGCAGGCTCGAAAAGGCATAGAGGACTGGGCCGCCGGCCAAACTCTGGCGCAAATCGGGCTGAAAGCCAAAGCTCTGGAAGCCATCGGCCACCTTCGAAGCGGTCTTCAGGTCATCCCAATTCGAAAGATCATCCCCCTATCCGTCAAAACCCGCATCGGGTTCGACCGGAACATGATCGAAGAGTGGAGCGCCTGCCTTATTCAGGGGAAACCGGAAGTCATTTCCATTCACGGACGCACCCTGTCGCAAATGTACCGGGGGCAATCCGATTGGGAGGCCATCGCCCTGGCAGCCAGCAGGATTCAACCCCATGGCATTCTTGTCCTAGGGAATGGAGACATCCAAAGTTTGCGGGAAGCTTCGGCACGCATGCGGGAGTCGGGCACCAACGGCGTGTTGATCGGCCGCGGGTCACTCGGTAAGCCCTGGATTTTCCAGGGGATTCAGGAGATGCGAACAAGCTTTCACAACGGCGAACCGTGCTCGGCCCATCCTTATACGCCGAACCTGGAAGAAAAATTCCGGGTCATGATCGAACATGCTTACCTGTTTGAACGGGTGCATGGGCAAGAGCGTTTCGTACGCATGCGCAAACATTTGGCCTGGTACTGCTCCGGCTTTCCCCATGCCGCAGCCATGCGAGCGAACCTCGTTCGCACCAATCGAACGGCAGATGTCGTTAATTTGGTCGACCAGCACCAGGCCCGTGCCCTGGTCAGCCAACCCATGGAAATGCCGGAACCCATCGCCGCCTCCTAAATGTCCGGTCCTCACCTCATCCTGGCCTCCACATCACCCCGCCGAAAAGAACTGCTGGCCCTACTGAGCATTCCGTTTGAGATCATCCCACCCGCAACCAATGAAGAAGTCCTTGGAAAAGAATCTCCCACCGATCATGTGCGACGCTTGGCCCTTGAGAAAGCCCGCTCGGTAGCCGGCGGTTACCCAGCCAGCCTCGTCATCGGCAGTGACACCGTCATTGAATTGGATGGTCAGATCCTTGGCAAGCCGGCAGACCTCAAAGAAGCTCAGGCCATGCTGAACCGCTTGCGCGGCCGATGCCATCTCGTCCATACCGGGTTGGCCTTGATAGCCAAGACTGAACAGATTGAGAACACGTGGGTAGAAACCGTCAAAGTCTGGATCAAGGACTTCTCAGATGCCGACCTGCAGGCCTACCTCAAGACTCAGGATAGCCTGGGGAAAGCGGGTGCCTATTCCATTCAAGGAGAAGGCGCGCATCTCATCGAAAAAATTGACGGGGATTACCCCACGGTCGTGGGATTGCCGCTTAGGAAGATAGCTCAACTCCTTGAGCAGGCTGGAGTTGAACTACCTGTGAGGGTCGAGGATATCTATCGAACCAAACCGTATGCCAATTGGAAGGATTTCGGGTAGAAGTATTTTTTACAGGATTTCCCCGCTTTTAATCATTTACAATCATATACCGCCTAAAATTACCATCCTCGTCCATCCAGATTAAAAGCCATTCTGAATCAATATTAAACAACCCATCCCTTTCAGGCCCTAAGTAGTAAATAAGGTCTTTATCCAGCTCACGAAAATAGGAAATTTCGATTGACGGGCCTAAGGCACTTTCTATTTCCTGTCTGCTTTTTCCTGGCAAGATCTTTTCAATAACCTCTTTGAGCATTTGTTCTCTTGCACTTATTCCCTCATTCCAATCTGTTGATGCCTTGGATTTCCAAATAGCCGAATCAAATGGTTTCGTGTCAGAACCAACTGGCAAGACACGAGGTATATATCGGTGAACTACAATTGTAAGAGGTGTAAGTATTATGAAACTTAAAAGGAGAGAAATACCAACGCTTGAGACTTTGCTGGGAAGATTACCCCTACGCTTTGCAATTATAAGGTGACTTAGGGAGATGAGGCCAAATAACAAAATTAGCAGCAGAATAGCTGGAATGCTCACAATCCATAGGAGCTTAATCTTATGTGAAAATAATGATGGAGCGAATAAGGGAATGAATAAACTGCTCCAATAAAGAAAAACAGTCAAAAATGAAATTATGAATATCCGATACTTATGAAAGATTGCATCCAAAGGTAATATCGCAGTTTTAAAAAGGTAATTTGGTTATTGCTGGTGATTTATCGGTTGGTAGGCATATTCACAAAAGGAGTTTTGCTACCTTACAAAGCCATAAGCAAATTGGAAGGATTTCTGAGGGAAGTCAGGAGATCTCCCGAAAGAGAAGAGTCCCTCACCCAAAATAGGAAATTGTCATACAAAAAAGCTTGCCCTATACTAATTAAATCAAGAAGCCAACGTTCAATTCGGAGGAGTCCATGAATCATGAATAGAGTAACGGTCATTGACACCCTTCAGCTTTCCATTCCGGAACGCATCCAACTCGTTGAAGATATTTGGGATTCCATTGCCAGTCAGGCAGATCTGGTGGAACTGACGGAAGCAGAGAAGACGCTTCTTGATGAACGACTCAATGCCTACCATCAAAATCCTTCCAAAGGCTCTCCTTGGAGCACCGTCTATCAGCGAATAATCCGCTAACATGGCCTTTAACCTGATCGTTCGTCCGGAAGCCGAACAAGATCTTTCCGAAGCTTTCCGTTGGTATGAAGGGCAAAGGAAAGGCTTGGGACATGACTTTCTCTTGCAAATTGATGCGGGGTTTCGATTTCTAGAACGAACTCCTCTGGTATTTTCAGAGAAGCATCGGGGTATTCGTCAACATCTCATCAAACGCTTTCCATACAAAATCTTCTATTTGGTTGAGCAAAGTACAGTGTTAATCCTAGCAGTAGTATACGGCGGAAGAGATCCTGAGGGGATCAGAAAACGGCTGGACCCAAGTTAAAGCATTCTTAATCCTTTCGTGTAGCCTATTCCCCGAGTAAACCCGGTTGCGAATTGGAAGGATTTCTCGTATCCGGGTCTCGGCCCGGCAACCGAGGTCCGATTGCATATTGCGTCCCGCAGGGCGCTACCCTTGTTCGGCAAAAGGACCCAAAACCATTTTCGCCCGTGCGTGCCCTCTTCGAGATCCCTTCGCCACCATCCCGAATCATGTTGGCGAGGGAACTCGCTATGCTCAAACAGCCCTCGCCTAAAGGTTAGATTCGGCACGGTGGCTCAGTCACGCCCAAGGCGCGAGTTAATCCATCAACAAATCAAGTTTTCAAACTTGGTTACACAATACTAAAATCTTATACTCATACCTGAACTATTAACTTAAAGAAAAAATTTTAGAGCCATGGAACAAATTTTTCCCAAACGGTCGTATCCTAAGTAATAGCCACAGAAAGAACGACCAGGGAGGCAAAATGGCAAAGCAGGCAATTGAATCCGATGAGGAAATTGAAAAAAGAATTATCCAAGACGAGTTATTTGTTGAGGGAGAAGATCCCAATGATGAGTTTCCTAAATGCACGAACATCTCAGCTGGAATGCTTTTTTATAACTTCATCCCTCGGCCCTCCAAGCTCTCACCACCAGAATTTGTCCACATACCTTTTAAATCCAACTCGTCTTTCTCTCGCAAGGGGGACCTGAGAGTTCACAATACAATAGCCCAATGGAATCTTTGTTGGGAGGCAGCTCAGGAACGCCCAGAGTTCTTTTTTCAATTGGGAGAGCTACCATCCAGACTTCAATGGTTGCGTAAGCATTCAAATAGAAATATTTACCTACTTCCTGGCAAACCTTATCCCCGATACTATTCATATGTGCTGCTGTATCATCTCCTTGGACCTAAAACTCTGGCGATTGTATACTTGACGCACGTTAGGGTTTTTGCTACCATGACTCCATGATGGTTATTTCTTCTTTCTTGGTTGAACCTTCTCATGGGCCACACGCTCAAGCTCTTTCCGTACTTCTTTCGGAAATATCTTGTTGGCGATCTGCTTGGTCGTCATGTCTGAAGGTTTCTTTTTAGGAGTCATATCATGCCTCTCAACACACCAAAAGTTGATCTCTTAACGCTCATGGGTGAATACAATTCTCATGAAAAATGCCTGGAAGTCTTAGAAGACCTCCGATGGCCGAATGGGGTGCAATGTCCCAAGTGCCAATCATTCAGCATTTCCCGTATTTATGCCCGCCGCCAGTTTGATTGTAACACCTGTCGCAATCGGTTCTCGGTCACGGCAGGCACCATCTTCCATGACTCCCATCTCCCACTCCCCAAATGGTTTGCCGTCATGTACATGATGATTGAATCTAAGAAGGGCATTTCGGCCAACCAGGTCAAACGCACCATGAATGTGTCCTATAAGACGGCCTGGTACCTGTGCCACCGGATCAGGGCGGCGATGACCGAACTCAATGCCGAACAACTCAGGGGTACGGTTGAGGTCGATGAAACCTGGGTTGGTGGTAAGCTCGAAGGTCATGGGAAAGGCATCGGCAACTATAAGAAAAACAAAGCGTTAGTCGTGGGCATCATTCAACGGGACGGTAAGGTACGGATGAAAAGAATTGAAAATGCCGACCGGAAGACCCTCCATCAGTTCATCAAAGACCATGCGGCCCCGGATACGGAAATCATCATTACCGATGAAAACAAAGCCTATCTTGGTATAGGCGACCATGACACCAAACATGAGAGCGTGAACCACAGCAAGAAAGAATGGGTGAAGGCCGGTGATATTCATACTAATGGGATCGAGAATGTGTGGAGTCTCTTGAAACGCTCAGTCATCGGGACCTATCACAAAGTCAGCAAGAAGCATCTAGACGCCTACCTCGATGAATTGGAATGGAGGATCAATAATCGAGACAACAAATACCTCTTTCGGGATACGCTCAAGAAACTTTTGGAGTCGAAGAACGTGGAGTACCAGGATCTTATTGCATCTTAAAGAACTTTATTCCTTCTGGCATTTGCGGGTCTTCTTTAAGCAAAAAGAATGGTCTCTCCTCCATGGCCAACATGCTTCCATATCGCTCAAAGTAAATACGACATGATTGTTCTTTCCTTCCACATATAACAATAATTTCTACGATATATCGCCCACCCCACGTCATAAAACACTGGGGTTGATCATCATCCAACCCCCACCATGAATTTCTGTTGCTCTTATTACTAAGCATAGCTAAAACAAAACTTTCTTCCTGGTCCTTTAAGAATTGCCTGCCTTCGGCCAATTTTTTAGTAAATTTCAATTGGAATTCATTCCCTTTCTGTGGAGAAAAAACCTTCATGAGTATATTGGTGGGTTGAATATTTCTGGCAAATCTAAACGTTACTATTAGATGGAAATAGTCATCATTGCTCTTGTGGGGGGGTGTTCCGGTTGTCAAAAAATCAAAAAATCGAGTCGCATATTGCCATCTTTCCCTCATAATGGAATGCGGGTTATACCAATCGTTAAATAAAAGACCGGCGAGAAAGGCTAGAGTGCAGAGTATTAACCACCCCCACGGCATTTCAGGCCAACATTCCGGCAACCATTGCGGAGCCGCTTGCTCGGTGAGCCATGCCACCACCTGGACGGCAATGGCCAATAGAGTGCCCCAATAAGGCCGAGTAGGCTGAATCATGAGGGCAATTTTTACATAAATCTACTCCCTGCTTCAAGTAGATAATCGCGAAAACTCTTAAACAATTCGGCTTGCCACTTTTAAGGCAAGGGCATTGGCCTTTTATGATTGATAGGTGGCCTTTGGAGCGACTCCTTCCCAATGATTTTGAGAATTTTCTGTCTCAAGCTTTTGCCTACCATGTCTGGCCATTATTAAATTCAGGCTCAGGCGCTTCCGCATTCAGCAAATCGGATCCACTCCGCGTTTTAGCGCACAATTTGGATTTTTGGATGCCCTACTCCTATCAAGTGTCCGAAGAAATTCTTCGTCAGTTTGGTCGATGTCCTTTGGAAAATCAAAAGCAAGTTAGAGATTTGAAGAAATTACGCAACAACCTTGAAGGCGATGTTCTGATTGATCGCCCCCTTAAGGGAGGAACCCTTTGGCAAGGGCAAGAGGAGGCCTGGGAGGTAACCAAAAGCATTGTGGACAAGGCCGATTCCCACGGAAAGCTCAGGGGGATTATTGAGGCAATTAGATCAAATAGGGTGGAAGAGGATTTCTCTTCTTGTTGGTCTTATGCTCGTGAAGACTTCGAACGGAAGCTTTATCACAAACGTTCAAAAGTAAAAGTGAAATTTGTTGAACTTGATGAAACAATTCCGGTCCATGGACCGGATTCTGAAATTCATGAAAACCTTCTTTGGCAAGATTTTCTATCGATATTGGATGTGAAAGAACATCAAATTGTAGTCCTTTTAAGAAATGGTGTTACTAATTTAACTGAGATCGGTAAAGAATTGGGGTATGCAAACCATAGCCCGGTGTCAAAATCACTAGCCAGAATTAGAAAAAAAGCTCTTGAGTTCATAAGGAATTAATTGCGTATCGTGGGGAATTGGGGGCATGGAGGGTTTTTTGTAAGGAATGGACCATACATTTGGAGTTAAAAAAATTGGTCTGTTACTTTTATCCCCTCCACCTTGGGCTCGGCTTTCCCGCAGAGCCAAGTTGGACTTCTCTGGCTGCGCTTGTTTGAGCGGAGCGAGTTGCGCAGCCATGATGATTTGGCGCTACGGGGAATGAAACCCGAAGGGGACGCGCCCGGGCGAAAATGGTTTTGGTCACTTTTGCCGGAACAAAAGTGACTCGTCGCACGGGGGCGCCCCCCCCTTAAATAAAATGGATTCCCGATAAAAGATGTCGGGAATGACGCATTGTTTCAGGGATAGAGAAAAAGAGTCTAGAACCATTCACAAAAAAGGCGGCTCTCAAATGAGAGCCGCCTTTTACCTACAATCTGAAAATATCTATCGAGACTACATAAACTTCATGAACTTTTCCTTGGCCTCTTCCATGATTTGGGCCGTGATTTCCGACTGGCCCCGTTCCTTGACCAGGCGTTCGATTTCCCGCCGTGCCATGGGACGAATGAAATCGGGAATATTATCCAACCGTTGTTGTGCTTCCGGCGTCCACTTGATGCCTTCCGTGGAGGCATTCTTGGAATCGTCCATCACCTGAAGGGTTACGGTCGTAAAGCCGTTCTTCCGGGCAAAGGTTTCCACGCTGCTTTTGACCATCGGCTGCACAAAGGATGGCAGTTTGGCCAACTTCTCCTGGGCATCCGGCGTCCAGAGCAATTGCTCACCGGCTGGTGGGGCCGGGGTGCCTGTGGCACCCGTTGAGCCCAGGCCCATTTGGGCCACCATGGCCGAAAAGGGACATCCGCCCCCTTCCGATGATGTGCCTGGTGCAGTAGCACTGGCCGGCGCGCCCGAAGCGGCCGGGGTCGCAGGAGTCGCGGCCGGTTGGCCGCCTTGAATTTTTTCATTCAAATAGGCGGCCATTTGTCCCATGCCTGCCGACACCTTGTCTTCTAACCCGCCTCGGGTCATTTCCAGGGGTTTGGGCGCTTCGGTTCTCCCGCCCAACTGAACTCCCAGGGAGGAGACCATTTGGGTTTCGCCTGGGTTCGTCACCATCGAAAACCGCGATTGGCAGGAGGGACATTCAAAAAAGACCCCCAGTGAACCTTCAGCCGGCTTTTCGACCTTCTCAAAGGTCATATAGGTTTCGCATTTAAGGCAGACAAATTTCATATCGTTTCCCTTCTGACCGTCGGCGAAGGCCAACGATCGCTTCGAGACGTTAGGCTTTCCCGTCTAACACCTGTTGATAATCCAACAAGGTATGAACTTTTTTAGCAATATCCTGATATTTCGCCAGGGTGGGATTGTCCCCATCCAGAATCGGCTCCCCCTTATCGAAGGTGCGGGCAAAATTCCGATCGAAGGGTATGCGCCCCAGGAGCGGCAGGGCCAAGGCCTCACACATGGAATCCGTGTCCCCCTCAAACAAGGGGTTTTCCTCTCCACAGGAGGGACAACGATACTGGCTCATATTCTCCACCACCCCCAGAATCTGAATACCCAGTTCCTGGGCATAGGCAATGGATTTTTGGACGACATTTGAGGCCACTTCAGACGGCGTCGTCACTACCACGGCTCCCGCTAAGTCGGGAATGAGTCCTGCCAGGAGGGGTGGTTTATCAGCCGCGGCCCCGGGGGGCAGATCAGCCAGCAAATAGTCCAATTCCCCCCAGACCATATCGGAAAGAAACTCCCGGATCACATTCATTTCGGTCAGACCCAACCAGACCGGGCTCAAGTCCATTGGACCCTTCCACCGGACCGGGGCGTTTTCCTGGAGAAGAAAATCCATCGATGCTACTTTGATATTCAACGGGCCGGTCGGCGGCACCGCCCCTTCCGGGGTATCCAAGAGCCCCTTCCCGCGCATGCCCAGCATTTGCGGCACACAGGGTCCGTTGATATCCACATCCAGCAAACCCACCCGTTGCCCCATACGGGCGAAGGCCAGGGCCAGATTCACGGTGGTCATGCTTTTCCCCACACCACCCTTGCCGCTCATGACCACTACCTTACGGCGAATCCCCTTCATTCGGGCCATCACCATCTTGGTCTGGGCGGAAATCTGCTCCACCACCTTGGCATCGTCGGAATAATGCAGTTTATTCAAAATCGTTTTCAGGTCATTTGGTTGACTCATTGTCTGCACCTAACTGTGTAAGGCATGAATAGGTAGAAACCAGCAAACACGGTACCACAGCATTTTTTCCAGCGTCAAACCAGAGGCTCTCTTTAGGAATATGTGGGAAGATTAAAGATAAAGGACGGCTGAAAGGGGATTACAACCCATATTAATAATTAGGAAGGAGGGGGAGCTGAGAAGACCAACTCCTTAATTTTGTAAGAGGTTCCTAGGCATTATAAATTGGGTATCCATTAATGAATTCCTGATACTTTGCTTCATTCTCCAGGTTACAAAGGCAATCCCTCGAATGCCCGCCTTACTGCAGGCAGGGTTGAAAAAAAGTCGTAATCTTTTGGGCTTTTCCCACAATACCCCGCTCCTCCGTAGCCCCCGACGGCCCCAAGGGACCTTCATAGACCAGGGCCAGTCGGACTGTCGTGGCGGGTCCTGGATATCCTCCCGTCATTCGGGTTGAGTCCTGCTCTGCTGCAACAGACCAAGGAACTTGATCTTCCAATACCCACCCTCCGTCGGGATGTTCAAAGTACAAAGAAAAGAATCCGCCTTCATGATAGTGCTCCGGTTTGCTCATAGCAAAATCCACCCAAAACTGGGTTTTATTCAACCCGGGCTCATGACATTGGCCGCTGCCTGCGACCTGGAGGTCTCCCCGGAAGAAATAGTCCAAGACCGCAGCGGAGTAGCCGACAGCGCGGGGAATAAGGTTGATGGATTGACCCTCATACACTGCATCATCCAACTGAAGTTGCCCTAACAGATCCAAATGCGTGTTGGTCAGTAAAAACCTGGCCACCGCTTCATTGCCAGTGAGTTTGGCCGCCCTAGCACCAGGGAATGCCGGACTGCCAAGGCGAGAAAGGGTTAAATACGGGGAAGGGCTTGGGGCAGGTACCAATTCAGCTACCGTCGGGTGTTTTATATCTGTACCAAAAATACTTCCCTGCCCTGGAATCGTGTCATCACTGAAAAAATTCGCATTGGTATATTCAGTGACACCTATATCAGTGCCAAGTGTGGCTTCAGGTGCCGACCCATGATACTTCTCCCGATCAAACAGGTTAGCAAAGGGTTCACCATTCGGTCCTGCGAGGCTGGCTTCTTCGAGCATCGAAGGATCAGGACTGAAGGTGTTATTACCCAAGGCGGCCGTCACGCTATGCCGAGCCATATAGTCATGCAACCCGTCATCAAAGGCATGAAGATCGTTCCGCACATGAGAGGGATTGGCCGAATCTTGGAGAAGATGCATCACCTGGCCTAAGGCGCGGAAGGTCTTCCCCCAATTTTCATCTCGTTCTGCTTTGGTTTCAGAAGTCAGAGCCTTAAAGTAATATTCGCGAGCATCGTTCCATGACCATTCTTGATCTCCCATGGGACGGAGACTCCAATTGATCGAAGAATCAAAACTTCCGTTAAATATTCCTTTATTATTAATAGGCTCATGAAAATGTCTAAGGTATCTAGGAGTATCATCTTCACTGTCGCTACCTTTCACCATTAGCTCTCGTGGGCTTCCTCCCTTAACCGAAGCATCCAAACCTCCCTCCAAGCTTAAGTTGTTAATGAGATAGGCATTTAGTTTAGATTCCTCTATGGAAAGACCCTGTCCTGTAAGCTCCCTATGTGTCTTCACTTCCCAAGCCTGAACGAAATTCACAAAGGACAGAAAAAGAACCCCAACTAGTATCAAAAGGAAAAACCTAGTAGGAATTAAAAGCGTTGACCAAGATGGTTTTTTAGAATTAATCCACAAATAGGAAAGATGGCAAAAAAATATCCGAAAATATTTTTTTTCTTTATCTCGGAATTTAAAAGTTGAGAAAACACGCATGCTTCTATCTCCTTCTTATTCCATTTAAATCAAATTCACATGACAGATATAGACCATTCGCTTCAATCGCAGAATTAATTTGGGCTAAGATTACCCCTCTACTTTTCTTAAACACCGCCGCGAAAGAGAATCCATTAAAAATCCCAAAATCCACCCCCCTAGGGCGTATAAAAGTGAACCGCCCAAGGAGTAATACAATAAATATCCCATTGTGGAAGTAACAACCAAATGTTCAATGGTGCGAAAGCTTATTTCTAATATAGTTAAAGGAAAATCAAAAAATAACGCTATTAAACCAGCACTCTTGCCTGCTTCTCCTGTTCCACCACTCAAAAGCAATGGAATCACGACTACCACAAGATGAAATACTACTCCAGTCAGAGCGTAGACAGTTGATCGCTTATACTCTGGAAAAATTCTTGACACGAAACCTCTCCTTCGCCAACAACTTCTTTTTTTCTGCCATTAATAATTCCTGATTCGCCATTGGCCGTCCTCGTCCAGGACAAATTCCACTTCTAACGGAAATTGAATCGCCCCGAGGGCCAGAGGAGTCGCTCCTCTGGCCACCACTCGCTGGCCCTGCCCATCCGTCAGGTGCAAGGGCACAGAAAAGATCGCAGCCAACTCACCCAAATGATCCTTGAGGACCGTCCAGTCATGCCGCATGACCTCTCGCTTTCGGATGAGGATATGCGAAAGCGCCTGTTCAATATCGCCTTGTGCCAGCGCCCCCATCATGCCTGACCATTCGGCATTCAGCCGGGTTTCCAGCACGACGGGATCTTCCACGAGGACGACAACCGTCGTCGCAAAGGTCCGGCTATTGATATCCGTCACAGTGACAGTTGGCAGATACAACCCGGGCTGGGTGAAAGTGAAGGTTTGCTCGAGAAGGTGCGGCCCTTGAACATCGATGATGCCATCGCCTTGATAATCCCATTGGATGTCGGCCACCGGTTGGTCGATATCAATGGATACCCGAAGGGCGACCAAACTGGGCGCGACATTCCGATCCGGCGAGACGCGCAGTTGTACCTGGGTAGGCAAAGCTTCGGTGGTGTGGACTTGAATGGTAGAAGAGGCCCGTTGCCCGCAGGCATTGGTGGCTTCCACTACAATGGTGGTAGGTCCGAGCGTTCCCGTTCCCTCACGGACGGGCACCTGATCAGCGGCGTAGGCGGTTCCAAACACCTTGCCTGCCTGTTGATTCACAACCACGCCTACCGGAGTTGAGCCGCTGGTCATGACGGTTCCTTTTACCATCATTGTTGATTGATTGATGGTACCATCGGCCGGTGGAGCGTCAATGGTCACGCCTAAACAATTGGCGGTACAGGCAATATAGACCTGCACCTGTGCGCCGACCGGACCTGCCAACCGCACCTCTAGATCATTCCGTGCCTGCACCAGGAGAGGCTGTATAATCTGACCCTGGGCCGCTGTGAAATTTTGCGAACTGATCACTTCCGTTCCATTCAACAGGACAACCCCTTGGCTCACGCGATTGATTCCCCCTGAGAGACCATTGATCACAACTAATTGGTATTGGGCCGCCGGTTCGCAGTTCAAAAATTCCGCTTTAAAGATTTCCTCTCCGCCTGTTGTCTTAACCCATTCCACCGGTCCCCAGATTGGAGTGAGATAGGTTGGGGGCACCGAACGAGTGACGGGGAGATTTACCGTATTGGTATGCCCGGCTCCATCCATTCCAATAACCACCACGATATTGGGACCTTCTTGCAACGCTATGCCATCCGCAATGAAGACCCCCCCGGTCACAACCGCCGAGATTCCATTGACATGAACGGTGGCTGTCGGGCTTCCTACAAAACCGGTGACGGTAATCGGGCTCGTTCCCACCACGCTTCCTGCTGCCGGACTCGTAATTACCAGGGACGGCAAAGGCAACGGTGCCGGAGCCCGGGCGGAGATCACGACGGTGTCGGAAGCACTGAAGGCAAGGCCATCGGACACCACGAGAGTGGCCACATAGTTTCCGGGCACATCAGGCACGAGTGTTGGCCGGGCAAATGTGGGGTTTAAGAGAGCCACGGCACTGCCCGAAGGTCGACTGTCCAACATCCATTGGAAAATCAGGTTATCCCCGTCTGCATCTTGCGACCCAGTTCCATTGAGTGTGACCAGGGAATGGACCGTCACGCTTTGATCAATACCCGCATCGGCTATCGGTGGAGTATTGCCCGTGGTGATCGTCACCGTAGCAGGAAGACTGTCTTCCGTTCCGTCATTCACAATCAGCTGGGCTACAAACACACCCGCCAGATCCGCAACAAAGGTCGGATGGACGGTGGTCGGCTCGGAAAGATGAGCGACACTCCCCGCAGGCCTGGAGATGAGTGCCCAGTTGTAGGAAAGTAACTGGCCATCCACATCATACGAACCGCTGCCATCAAGCGTGACTGAGGTCCCTACCGACACCGTCTGATCCTGACCCGGGTGCGACACCGGCTTGGAGTTCTGGGTGTTGATTAGAACGGTGGACGGTACGCTATCTTCATGTCCATCGTTCACAATCAGCTGGACCTGATAGGTCCCGGCCAGATCTACCTGGAAACCCGGAGTCGGTGTATTGGGATTAGTGAGAGATGCGGTACTTCCAGTGGGTAAATTGATAAACGACCACTGAAAACTAAGTGGGTCTCCATCTATATCATGCGATTGGTGGCCATTTAAGATCACCGATTGGGTGACGAAGACGGTTTGATCCGGGCCGGCTTCGGCCACAGGAGGCGAATTGATTGTCGTGATGTCCACGGTATCCGGGGCACTATCTACCGCTCCGTCATTGACAATAAGTTGAACGACATACATTCCGGGAACGTCGATTGCCAAAGTGGGCATAACAGCCGTGGAATTAGAAAGAGCAACCGTACTACCGGTGGGTCGCGAGAGAATGTTCCACCGGTAGGTTAAAAGATTGCCATCCAGATCCGTGGAATCGGCCCCATCAAGCTGCACGGTCGTTCCAACCTGTACTGTCTGGTCCGGCCCTGCGTGGGCCACGGGCGGAATATTGCCTCCCTGCCCCAACCCAAATCCCCCTTCCAAAGCAATGATAGAGTGATTTCCCATTCGCACCCATTTGCCCACAAACGCACCGGTGGCCTGGCTGTTTCCTTTAACCCATAACAGGCCATTAGGGGCATAGACATTGGCGCGCACCCTACTCCCTTCTCCAAACTTCACCGCTTCCGGAGCATCGTCAATGGCACCTGTTGATCCATTCATGCCAGTGGAGATAATGAGAAAATCAGCCGCCGTCAAAGTCCCCGCCTCCGGGGCGAGACCAATAACGGAGTGCCTGTTGGTATCGATCTGACCTTTCACGCGAATCTTCACAGGCTCGCTGGCGAGCACTTGAGCATCTTCACGAATATCCCATTCCTGAAAATGATACAGACCGCCCGAGAGAATCACGACACCACCCTGCCGCACCTTGAGCCGACCATAATGCCCCGCCTGAAGGGTGAGTGTGCCCTGCGCCGGAATATCAATATGTTGAGATCCCGGATGAACAGGTGGGACAGGAGGCATCTCAGAAACCAGCGGAAGCATCACTGGTGTCGTCATTGTTCCTTGAATGTGTCCCTGTCCTAACAGGGTATTGAACAAAACACTTTGAACCCGCGATCCACTTTTCAAACGAACGGTATCCCCCAAGATTTGACTCCCGCTGTTTTGAACCACGACGTCATGGCCGATAGTCACTTCCTGTTGACCATTCAGATAAGGACCGGGGCTTGCCTGATTGGCGCCGATATCTCCACTCAGAACCGTACTCCCCTGCCTGATCCACACCCCCTCACTCCCCAAAACCACAAAATCCTGGGCTACAGCTCCACCTGAAGAAAACCCAAGGAGCCAAAAAAGTCCTAACCCCGCGGCAAACCAATATCGCTTTACATTTTGTTCGGATTTCATGTCTTGGCTCATTCGGGCATTCCCTTCTCTAACGGCTTTTGGTCAAATGACTGACTTGATGATTATCGAGTCTTTTGAATTGTTTCACGCTGCATCCATACAGTTTTCTCATATCTTTCCTTTACTAATTAAATCCGGGTTTTAATCAAACCCCACTGAAATGACTTGAAAGTCCCAAGCTAACCAGACCCAGACTGTGACTGGGCCAAAATAGAAGCAGGATGAAAAAGGATGTTGGCCATTTCTCTTTCTTTCGAAACCAAACCAATAATTAAAGTTCGGTAAAAGTTCATCTAACAGGCAGAATGGCGGCAGTATGATGAGGGGAAAATGAAGCGCCTATTCCTCGTTAGGAGGGGATATTCACCCCCATTTTTGTGTTTCAGGTGGAAAACCAGGATTGCGTTTTTGTACGGAAATGAAGAATTGAATACCCCTGGAAGGAGGTTTTCAGGAAAAAAGCTCGGCAGATTTCAGCGGGATACGAATATGAAGGAGATACAGATGAGGAGAGTAGCTAAATTAATATACAGAAAAACGTTTTTAAAATTGTGACGTTCAGGAATACTCCTGCAGTACGGTCACGCCCAGGTAGCGGAGGCGGCGGAAATATTCGGAGGCTTCTTCAGGCAGGTCGGAAAAGAGCGGTTCCAATTCGGCTAGGCAGTCCCGGAGCATCTCGACCCGGGGTTCATCCAATTGATATTCATCGAGGAAATAGGTCAGGCATCCGCCAATGACGGTATCCAGGGTCATGAGCTGACCTTCATCCCCGCCCAGAGTGGTTGGCCACTCATCCGATTGATGGACTTTCCAAATGTCTCCGATTTTCTGGCGATCACTATCGGTCATGCCGCACCTTTCTTCACAGCCGTGTTGCTTTTCAACGTCTTGCTCCCGGTTTCTTGCGTGTTACGGATCCTGTCCCCAATTGAGGGCATCCAACAGGAGGACTGACAGTGTACATAATCCCAGGCCCCAGATTCGATAATCAACCGGTTCCCGCTCCAAGCACCATTTCACAATTCGGAGTCGCCATAGGTCGGACCCGGCATACAGAAACACGCCCTTCACAATCATGCTGAACCCTACCATCAGCCACAGCGGCTGGTAAGCAATTCCCCAGGTGCCTACCAAAAGCAGCACCCCAAGGAGGGCAGCCAAGCCGCCCCAGCGTAAAAAACCAGGGGACATTCCGATAGATTGCCGCAGGGTGGCAATCACCCGTTCCGGGGAAAAAATCAGCGCGACACCATCAGCCATCCACAAGCCTGCAATAAAGAAGAGAAGAAAGACGATCACGCTGGCCCGGTCTCCTTGAAAATCAACTTCACGCGTTCAGGTTTTATAGATAGCGGTGAGCTGTCGTGCACCCCGCCGCATCCAATTCATAGAGTAAGGGCGCCCCGGTCGGAATATTTAATTCCAACACCTGTTCTTTGGAAAGATTTTCCAAATGCATGACCAAGGCCCGAAGGCTATTACCATGGGCCACGATCAGTACGGTTTTATTGCCCTGCAATTCCGGGCGGATCTGTTTCTCGAAATACGGCACGACCCGGTCGGCTGTATCCTTGAGACTTTCCCCACCCGGCGGCCGTACGTCAAAGCTTCGCCGCCAGATCTTCACTTGCTCCGCGCCGAATTTCTGAACGGTCTCCGTTTTATCGAGACCTTGGAGATCTCCGTACATCCGCTCGTTCAAAGCTTGATGTTCATGAATGGGCAAATTCGTCTGCCCAAGGACTTCCAAGACCAGACGTAACGTGTCCTTTGCCCGTTTCAAGACCGAGGTAAAGGCACAATCGAAGTTGAATGAGGCCAGCTTTTTCCCGGCTTCACGAGCTTCCAGCTCCCCCTTGGGCGACAAGGGTACGTCGACCCATCCCGTAAATCGGTTTTCCAAATTCCATTGAGACTCTCCGTGACGAATTAGCACCAATTGCGCCATGTCATTCCTCCCTTGCTTCAACCCCCTGGGTCGGGTTCATTTTGCCCTTCCCGTGATTGCTCTTGCTTTGATCTCCGGCGAATCGTACCATGACCCCATTTCCCTTTTCCCGGTTGCCTTAGATGTCTACCGATCCCACCAAATGGAGCCAATTCGCCGAGTGGTGGACTGCCTTGGCCCGACACCACGGTGTGGCTGATCGTGCCAAAATCCTTTTCCAAAACGGCCTGGGTAACCAAAAAGCCCTGGATCGAGCTGCCCAGGAAGGGGCCGACCTCGATTATATCCTGTTTACCCTCATTCGGCACTGGATTCCCCCTGTGCTCCCTCCTTCCGGGAAAGAGCGATCCGCTAAACATGATTCAGATTATTGGCTGGAATCTGAACAGATTTTGAAAGCTGCAGTCCATCGGCTGCGCGAATTACGCCCCGTGATCGACATGCTCACGACACCCACTCCCCTAGAGGCTCCCCGACAGGAGGTACAGCCACAGGTGGAGGTTGAACTGGCGAATATGCTTGAGGGCATCGCGGAAGTCGTCGGAGGATACGGAGGGCCGGACTATACTTCCATCATCAAAAATTTTGACCCTATCCCCCTACGACAAACCCAACCGTTCAAACATAATAAAAAACACAGCGCCGAACTATGGGTCGTCTTTTTGCTCAAGGAACATTTCCGGAGCCTGGGATTGGGAAAAGATCGTACATGGAAAGTCATCGCGGATCTCATCAAGGCTGCCAATATTTTTCATCAAGACGAACAACCCGCCACTCCGGAGGCGCTTAAATCCTGGTGGACGAAAAACTGGCCACGGACCTACACCCTTTTGACCGAAAAGGGGGAACAGAGTGAGGCCAAACTCAATGCTTCTCAATCAGACTATGAGTGGTTTCAATCCTGGTTTACCTGGCAGACCGCCACGTTTAATCCAGCGAATCCTCCCGCTTCTTCCCCCCGGTAACCTCCCTTTCTGAAACTTATAGAAACTTTTGGCGAAGGGTACCCCCCTCATCCGTGGGGACAGGTAATTCGGGAGGGCCCTCCTGAATAGCGGAGATCAACAACCCAATCATCAAGAGGTGCAGGGCGACACCTAACCACAGCACATAGGGTTGGACTCCCCCTTCCTCTCGAATCAGTTGGGTGCGAGCCTGGGCATCCATGGCTGGCAAAGCCATGATTCGCTGTATTTTGTCTCTCACATGCCAGTAATACAAATAGTTAGCACTACCCCCCGCCAGCATCCGCGACACGAGCCCCACCGACATATCGCCTGTTAAAAAAATGGCCATAGCAGGTAGCACCGCATAGAGCAGAGCAAATAGATACATCTTGCGGTATAAAAACCATAAGAAGGAATCGAACAAGGCCGCAGGCCAATTCCAACTGAGGACGAATCTCGGGCCGGAAGGCGTCTCAATCTGTGCAAATTTTTCCTGATAATATTTGAATGCCGGTCGCCATCCCCATCCTTCCTTCATGGAAAATTGAAGAGATTTACTGGGGCCCACAAAGGCCTCCCAGAGCTGCACCTGGGATATTTCCTCTGGCTGGGGAGTGGGGTCGGGGTCAGGATCGGAGATGGCTAAGGTCTGGCCGCAATGCAAACAGAACTTGGCTTCATCAGGAACCTCTTGTGAACAGGCAGGACAGGACTTCATCGAGGTGGGTTATAGCATTCCGCATACACCCACACAAGCATAAGGGGATCGCATCGGCCGGAGAACCATAAGCACACGAAAATACGGGCGATCAGGGGTGGTGAAGAAATGATTCGGGAGATCGGCTCGGAATTTCCCGCTGAAGATGTTCATAGACCCGACGCTTCAAATCAATCACGTGAAGTGGGGGATCGGATGGTAAATGGCTGTTACTCCACGAGATGCCACAAAACCGGCATCGTGCAGGTACGATTGAAGTCGAGCTGTCCTGTGCACGATACGCCCATCGCTTCAAACATCCAGGGCAAAATGGTCCATGAATCATCGAGGATAATTGTTCATCGGTTATCTGAGCAGAAGTTGTGTGGCAAACGTGCGTCCAAAACCAATCACTCAATGTAAACCGCAGACCTTGCCAGGTGAAGGAAGATTGAACTCGAGAAAGATACCGAGCGCTCCCCTCTGAAGAATCTTCAACCACTGATGGATCATCGTATCCCCAATTTTCCTCAAATACCTTTGGTGATCCATATTCAGAGGGGGATTGAGTTTCCAGAGACACGAGGCGAGCATCTAACTGACTTTGAACCTGACTCAGCTGTTTTTGAATGTTCTGTACCGTTTCACTGTCCGCAGCACCCAACCCCTTTCGAAGAGCCAGTTGAATATTACGGGACAATTCTTCAATCACTGTTCCGTTTTTGTGCCAACGCCATCCCACATAAACCAAGGCGATGATCAACAACCACATGACAAGGGTCGTCATATCCATTTTTCACTCATCCATAAATAAATCCCGTTAAGGTCCGTCAGCCATTTATATCATGATCTCCAATCAGCCAAAAACGCTATTGGCAGTTTTACCCATATCACATTTCTAATAATAACTGCCGGATACACTGGAACTTCCACGAATTATTGGGTATGGTTCTTCTGGAGCCCATTTGACCGTTGAGCTGTGCACATGTGGAAATGCCCCGATTCCCCGTGAGCAAACCACAACCATTTTCTTCTGAGGTGTAATACCCCCTGAGGATTGTCGCTTCCTTAGATGGCAAATTCCGAAGAAAATGTTCCCCGCGCCCCCTCCTACCCCGATCCGCTGGACGTGGATCGGGAACACCTGCTTGCGGCCCATCGACACTGGAAACAAACACAGCAACCACCACCATTGGTTGCCGCTGATGGCAATTTGTCTGGCCATGGGCCGGACAAGCCGGATGGGAAACTCGACTTCTTCCAACTTGATCGACGGGACGCAGACTTTCGGCATCAAGACCTACCCAACGCAAATTTTCAAGAAGCCTACCTTCCCGGCGCAGATTTTGAGGGAGCCAATCTCCGGGGAGCGAACTTCCAGGGAGCCAATTTGCGGGGAGCTCGATTTCATCAGGCTCAACTCGCCTGGGCAAACTTTTCACAAGCTGATTTAATTTGGGCCAATTTTCAAAAAGCGGACCTTCAGGGTGCGCAATTTCGAGAGTCTACCTTGCGTGGGGCCACATTTCTTCAGGCCAAAATTCGTGGAGGAGACTTTCATTCGGTCGACTGCTCATGGGCGGATTTTCAGGAAGCGGATCTTGGGGAAGCTGAGTTTCATGAGGCCAATGTCACCGGTGCGAATTTCCAGGATACCAACATACGGACCGCCAATTTTTCCGATGCCAAAGGTCAACAGGGAATCCCCCATTTGGAGGACTCCCCTTCACCTTCCGACCCGTTACTTTTATAATATTAGTTAGCCAAACTGGAGGATTGAACATAGGATCGAACCATGGCATTACGTTGAGGCTCCCGCAACTTCGCCAACGCCCGTTCCTCAATCTGCCGGATCCGTTCACGTGTCACGGAATATTCCTGACCGATCTCCTCAAGGGTTGCATCCTCAAGATGTCCGATTCCAAATCGACGGCGAATGATATGAGCTTCACGCGGGGTCAGCGTTTTTAACAACGATGTCACCTTGGCCTGAAGGTCAGTACGCTCCGCAGAGTAAAAGGGGGATACGGCCGACTGATCCTCTATCACGTCAGACAATTGGGAACTGTCCTCATCACCCATAGGCGTTTCCAGCGACACGGTCCCTTTGGTGGATTCCAAGAGGGAGCCTAATTTATCAGACGGCATATCAAGGACACGACTTATTTCCTCCAACTTTGGCTCACGGCCTAATTGCACGGCCAACCGTTCCAGTGTTCGCCGAACACGGGTCAGGGCATCACAAACGTGCACCGGAATGCGAACGGTACGGGATTGATCGGCCAAAGCCCTCGTGATGGCTTGGCGAATCCACCAGGTCGCATAGGTACTGAATTTAAATCCTCGTTGGTATTCAAACCGGTCGACAGCACGCATGAGACCGATATTACCCTCTTGAATGAGATCCAATAGATCCAATCCCCGATTGATATAACGTTTGGCGACACTCACGACCAGACGAAGATTCGCTTCCAACATGGCTTGCTTAGCAAACAGTAATTGAGCTTTGGCCTGATCCAGCTGACGGACCCGTTCCATAAATTTCTCACCAGGCATGTGCAGCACCTGGGATTCAAACTCCTTCCAGTCTTCGGTAAAATCTGAGAGGACACCCTCAGAACCCACGGCAGAATAGTGGAGGAGTTCCCGTTCAGCTTCCCGAATCCGGTTTTCCACACGCCGGAAGAAGGCTGGATGCCAATTGACACTCATCACGGCATCCACAAATCGTTTTCTTGATTTGGCAAGGAGAGGGTTACTCGTCGGGGGATGGGCGGCCTCTGCGGCAAACAGAGATTTGGCCAAATGACTGATATGCTCCAACTGTTGGATCAAACGGGTACGAAGATCTTCCTCATCTTGAAAGTGATCTTCCTCGGAGAGGTCTTCACCTTCAGTAACCTCCTCTGCCTCCACATCCAGTTCCTTTTCTTTCTGAATGAGGTGTCGTGCCAGAACTTCCCTCAGCTCAAGGCCTTGCCGTTGTTGGTCCAAATATAGGATGGTCATAGGCAAAGCAAAAAGAATTCCTAATACCGTGCGATTCGCTTCCTCAATCTTTTTACACAAATCCACTTCACCGGCTCGATCCAAGAGGGATACCTGACCGATTTCCCTCAAATACAAGGGGAGTTGGTTCTCACCGATTGGCCCCAGGCTTTCCTTGTTCGTCCCCTTCGTTCCCACCGGATCCGGAGATTGGACACTTCTCTTAGTCATTATCTTAATCGAAGGATTCCATCTGGATTTCCGAACGGCCGAAACGGATTTCATGCATTCCCCCTTCTGTTCATGGTGGTCATCGTCCCCTGACGATGCGACAGGCAACAATGATGCTCCCCCAAACAACCCTGGTTTCTTTGGAACTGGAGCAAAGGGGGTGCCATTAAAAATTCATGATTTGTAGATGTCCATTGTGCGTGGTTGGGTTAACATGAATTTTTATGATGACGGAACGCCAAAAAAAAATTACAATAAACTGTCAGGTTGCTTAACAAAAAGAGATCCTGCTAATTGACAAGAAGATATAAAGCTTTAATTTTCAGTCGGATGAGCTGTAACAAATCGTAGGTTAGGCCGACATCTGAACCAGATGAGCGATAGCTTCTTCCATTGGCAGTGAGTTAATTGCTATTAACTCACCTACAAGTTCCATTCACCTGTACATTTTCTTGGATAATTATGAAAATTTTGCTAAAGTCACGCTCAATTTTTGAGGTTGTTAGCCAATGCCTTCGCTTGTGTAATCTCATACCTTTGTTTCACATCAACTCCTTTATGACCGGTCCACACCACAAGCAGACACCGAACCTCTGTCCCTCCCAACCTACCGTCTCTTTCCTTTTCGTTCTCCTCCTGTGTGTGAGCTTGGGATTAGGAGGGTGTGCCGGGAAAACCGAGCAGACGGATACGCAGGGAGGGATTCAGCAAACACAGCTCACGAACTCTGATTCGGCGGCAGAAGCAGTGGGAAACGAGGATGCACTCCTAACAGAGGAACTCTTTGATCCCTTTGCAGAAGAAGACCGGGACGGGTTGGTAGAAGAGTATGATCCCATAGAGCCGGTGAATTCGGCGATTTTTGAATTCAATTATCGGCTGGATAAATACGTCGTTAAACCGGTTGCCAAGGTCTATAATTTCTTTATCCCGCCAGACGTACAGCAAAGCATCGGAAATGTTTTTCAAAATATCCGGTTTGTTCCCCGCTTATTCAATAATCTGTTTCAGGGGAAACTCCAAGGGGCTGGCATTGAAATGAGCCGGTTTCTCATTAACACCACCCTGGGTGTTGGAGGGCTCTTTGATCCGGCAGGAATCATGTTTGACCTGAAAACTCCCCCTGAAGATCTTGGGCAAACGCTGGGAACATACGGAGTTCCGAACGGACCATACCTTATGTTACCGCTCCTGGGGCCCTTCACTCTGCGAGACGGTATCGGTTTCCTGGGAGACACGCTGCTGGATCCCTTTAACTGGCTGGTCCTGCCATTTGTCGAAATTGCCGATGCCCCTCGCCTCGTTGTCCACGACTCTACCATCGCCATTTCCAGATTGGGTCTGCAAGTTGAAGAAACGGTGAATGCCAGGGCCCTCAGCCTGGAAAAATTTCAAGGGGTAGAGGAAGGTACCCTCGATCTGTATGGGGCCGTGAGAAATGCCTACTACCAACAGCGATTTAAAGCCATTCAAGAATAGGCTATCCCGACAAGCGACCTAATCTCCCTTCGTATTCTCTTACTTGGGCTTTTTCAGCTCCTTACCCGATCAGGAGGCCAGTCAGGGCCTCCCGTCTCCTCCTGTCCCTGCGGGACAAACCCTTCAAGACATAATCCCCAAAAGTCGGTATCATACCTTAGAACGTCTCCGAGACATATTCGACTCAACACTGATGAACAACCCTTCACCAGGTTCCTCTTTCCAATCGCCCGCTGCCCAATTTCTTTTAATGGCCGCGGCCTTCATGATCGTGGTGGCCGGGATGCGGGCCGCCGAGGCAATTTTGATCCCCTTGTTGGTTGCCGGCTTCCTCGCCATCATTAGCGCCTCACCCGTTTTTTGGCTCCGTCAAAAAGGGCTTCCTGCCCCACTGGCCGCTTGCCTGGTAGTACTGGGTGTCCTGAGCGTGGGATTTGTGTTCATTCTCATAATAGGGAATTCCTTGACTGATTTTTCCAAAGCCATGCCCCGCTATCAAGCGAGGTTGACCGAGGAAATCGCGCCGATGGTGCAGTGGATACAGGGATTGGGATTTCAACTTAATGAGGACCTGCTATTAAAATCCATCGATCCTGGCGCATCAATGCGGCTCGTTGCCAAAATGTTATCTGGGATTGGCGGGATTCTCACCAATTCCTTTCTTATTCTTCTCACCGTCATTTTTATCTTGTTCGAGGCATCAAGTTTTCAACAAAAGGTGCAAGCGGCTTTGGGCAACCCCAAAGGAATGCTCTCGCAATTTCAAAGAATTATTGATTCCGTCAATCACTACCTTGCCCTGAAAACCCTTGTCAGTTTGGGAACGGGAGTCGTTGTAGCCATTTGGGTCGCGCTCCTAGGAATTGATTTTCCCGTGATTTGGGGACTTCTGGCATTCCTCCTGAATTACATTCCCAATTTAGGCTCGATCATTGCGGCTGTCCCGCCCGTATTGCTGGGATATATCCAATTCGGAATTGGGCGGGCGCTGCTCGTGGCTGCAGGGTTTGTCGTCGTCAATGTGGTATTCGGGAACGCCATAGAACCCAAGTTGATGGGGAGAAAACTGGGGCTGTCTACCTTGGTGGTATTTTTATCGTTGATCTTTTGGGGATGGGTATGGGGACCCGTGGGAATGTTGTTATCCGTCCCCATGACTATGGTCGTGAAAATTGCCCTGGAAAGTAGTCCCACCACAAAATGGATCAGCATTTTACTCGATTCGGAAGGCTCGGTCCGAACCGCCACCACGACTTCTGACAACCCAGCATCCCCATCTGCCGATGCCTCATCCCCTGCACCCTCGGACCTTTCACTGAAAACCAAGTAATCCTCAAGAAGGCTGTCTCACTTTGTTTCCATCGCCGATTCCAGTACGATAGGATTACCCTCGCGATTCAAACCGCCGCGTATCCAAACTCCTGCATCACCGGAATGATTTCCAACCACCTGTCAAAAATCTTGTTGGTCCAGGCATTCGAAGAATCGGACCCCCAGGGTAAATTTCTTCCCTTATCGACTCGTCATCATGCAACACAACAGGCCAGGGCCAACGGGCACTCTCTCAAAAACGATTCAACCGATACCTCCGTGGCTTTTCTCGAAAAACGGGCAGAAACCATCTGGGCCTTTTTGAACCAATCATATCCGAACCTGACGCAGGTCTGGTCGCGACTGCATCCCCATGTTCCAGCCAGCTTGGTGGTCGTTCCGGCGTTAGTTGCCGGGTTATTGGTGAATGGACTAGGAACTTCTCAGCGCGTGAACTTGCTGAACTTTCCGCTCCTCCTGATACTTGGATGGAATATGGGGATATACCTGATCACGGCCGTAATGAAGGGCCTTAACCCTTCCACCACCAAAACATGGCTAAGCCTGCCTGCCCATTGGTTATCAAAATTGTCGGGACAGTGGGAGACACGCGCCTGGCCCCGGGTGGATAGCTTGGATTCAGCGGCGGTCGAATGGATACAAGAAGCCACCCAGCGATTCACAACGGTATACTGGAGCGAAACACAGCATCTATGGGGTCAGCGACTTCGCCTCATCCTGCACCTTGGAGCCGCCTGCATGGCCTTGGGAATCGTGCTGGGCCTTTATATCCGAGGACTTGCGCTTGACTATCAGGCCACCTGGGAAAGCACCTTTCTTACTGCCGACCAGGTACATGCCTTTCTCCATATCCTGTTGGGTCCTGCCGCCTGGCTTCTTCAACATTCCTTTCCCGCTGTCTCCGACATCATCAGTCTTCAAGCTCCGCAGCACGGCCCGGCTGGTCCATGGATTCACCTATGGGCGGTGACCGCCCTGGCGGTCATTGTCATCCCACGCAGCCTCATGGCGTGGACAGGTCAACGATCTCTGAAACGGGCTCTGGAGAGTTTCGCCTTACCGCTACACGATCCATATTTTGTCCACCTGCTGGCACCGGACCGAGGACAGGGTGTCCATGTTGCGATCACGCCTTACAGTTATCAGCCATCATCCGGCGCCAAGACATTTTTAGAGTCATGTTTCCTGGATCTCTTCGGCAATCTTTCCACTCTACAATGGCAACCACCCGTACCCTTTGGTCAGGAAACTCCTGGTTGGCCCGAAGTCTCAACGCCAAGTAGGACCTTCGTTGTGGTCTTCAACGCCGGTCAAACCCCTGAATGGGAAGTTCAGGGAGAATGGCTCAACCTGATCCAGACTCAGATGGGTACAAGCAACCCTAGCACCAAACTCCTGGTTATTCTCGATGAAGAACATTTCCGTCAAACGGTCGATGAGGCTCGGGTCAGGGAACGCCGACAAACCTGGCAACGCCTTGGCACCCAATACCATCTCACACTCGTGCCGTTTGACGTACACACCACCTCACGGGACCAATTCCTTCAAGCCGCACAGGGTGGCCTATGGCCGTAGAATTAACGGAACCGGACATGGAATCCCAGCGTCCTTCCATCACCCTTTCCCTGATCTCTCATACCAATATGGGGAAAACCACCTTGGCCCGCACTCTGCTGCGTCGCGATGTGGGCCAAGTGCTGGACCAGGCTCATGTCACTCTCCAAAACGAACAATTCATCCTGTTGGAAACTGCTGATGGTCTGAGGCTCAATCTCTGGGACACCCCCGGATTCGGGAATAGTCATAAGCTTCTCAAACGCCTTCACGGCCGTTCCAATCCCATTGGCTGGCTGGTGTCGCAAGTCTGGGACCGATTGGCGGACAAACCGTTTTGGTGCAGTCAACAGGCTATTCAAAACGTCAGAGATGAAGCCGATGTGGTGTTGTACCTGGTCAATGCCACGGAAGAGCCGTCCATGGCGGGATACCTCCATCCCGAATTGGAAATCCTGGCATGGCTCAATAAGCCCGTGATCCTGCTCCTCAATCAAACCGGATTAGTGGACCATGAACGGCGCAGGCAGTTGGAAACCCGGTGGAACCAACATTGGGGATCTCAGCCCGTTATTTATGATGTCATGAGTTTGGATGCATTTACCCGATGCTGGGTTCAGGAAGGCGTCTTGTGGGATCGTATAACCAAAGTTCTGCCTGAAGATCGACAACCTCTCATGCAAAAATTATCTGAGGCCTGGCGGGAAAAGAGCCTGCACACGCTCCATACCTCCATGCACCATATCGCCTGTCTCCTGATCCATACAGCCAGGGATAGCGAATTTCTTCCGGCCGAGATGACCGGGCAGTCACAAAAGTCTCTTCTCAACCGGGCGATCCACGCGATGGACCAGCGCTTAGCCCATGGCATTTCCTCGCTGACCACACAACTGATCGCCCTGCACGGGCTTTCAGGGGAAGGGGCCCATTCCCTGCAATCCCGCCTGGAAGATGTCACGGTTCCGGGAGAACGAAAGCCGTGGGAAGAAGAAGGTTTCTGGAACGGTCTCGTGAGCGGGGCTATGGCCGGACTGGCGTCAGATTTTGCCACAGGTGGACTCTCGCACGGCTTATTTTCTCTGGGAGGTGCCATCCTGGGGGCTTGGGGTGGCACCGCATATGCCAAGAGTCAGGATGAGGGGAACCCTCAACGCGTCTCCTGGGTCCCGGAATTCCTGGACCGTCAGGCGAGGGATGCTGTGTTGCGTTATTTAGCCGTCACCCATTCCGGCCGTGGGAAGGGGGAGTACATTGACCCTCGCGAATTCCCTCTCTACTGGCAACAAGCGACGGAGGAAATATTAACTCGCCATAAATCCGATCTCCATCAGGCATGGATTTTGGCTAAGACCACGACCAACCTCAAGAACTCGGATGAAGCCGAAACCTTTCTGATTCCGATCCTCTCAAACATGTCTCAACACATTTTGTTGAAATTTTATCCCGAAGCCGCCAGTTGGTTTGAGAAACCTTCGCCTAAAAAGTGAGAGCCTCATTTTTTCCGCTGCAACTCAAAGGCGGCCCGCAACGCCACAAACTCCAGAATGCCTGACCACATCGGATCTTGCACCATAGGCCGCACATCCATGACCCCCACGTGTCCGATGACCTTTCCCTCCAATTCCTGGATAGGATGCGCTAAATAGGACTCCACCTCCCATCGAGCCATCCACCGATCATCGGGAAAGCGTTGACGAACCTGCCCCCCCCAGAAACATCGCTTCCCTTTCCACACCTCTTCACAAGGAGTCCCGGCCAGCGAATACTCAAAGGGATCAGCAAACTCCCCTCCCTGTAAGGAAGCCTGCGTTCGGGCCCAGGGTGGTTCTCCTTTCAGATGTTCGGCAATGAAGGCAAATTTCACATTCAGAATCGAGGCCATCTCCCAGACCAGGGTTCGAAACAGCGCGGGTCCCGTTAATGTCCAAGATGCTTCGGCCAGGGCCTGCAGTCCATGTTGCACCCGTTTTTGGGCTGTGATGTCTTCCGCGACGCCAACAATACGACACACGGCACCCGTTTTATCCTGGACGGGAAAGGCCCGATCCCGAATCCATCGAGTCGCGCCATCGGGTTTCACAATCCGATACTCCTCTTCATAATTTCCTCCAACCTGTTGAGTCAGGGCACGATCATGGACACGGTTGCGATCATCGGGATGAATATGATCCATCCAAGATTGCGGCGAGGCATACAGGCTGGAACAAGACCGGCCCCAGATGCTTTCATACCCCGGGCTGATGTAGAAGATCTGTGTTTTTTGGGGATTACTGACCCAAAACACCTCTCGGATGGCTTCCACCACTTCCCGAAATCGTGATTCACTTTCACGCAATTGCAGATCCTGTTTTTTGCGACTGGTGATGTCCTGAACGGTGCCCAACATGCGCTGAGGTCGTCCCTGCTGATTTCTGACCACTTGGCCTTTGCAACTCAACCATCGGATCTCCCCTGAGGGCCAGGTAATGCGATGATCGAGGACAAACGGCGCATCTTCTTCCAGTACACGCCGAACCGCATCCGCGATCATATTCCGATCATCGGGATAGATGAATGGAAGGAATTCCTTGAATGTGCGAGGCAAGGGTCCGTCGACCAAGCCAAACAATCCGGCCACTTCTTCGGACCAGATCATGTGATCCGAAACGATATCCCAATCCCAAATTCCCATGTTGCCGCCCTGCAAGGCGAGATGAAGCCGTTGCTCACTTTCCGATAACAGGACCTGGGTCCGTTTCTGTTCCTGGTGATGGTGGGCCTCGGTCGATGCCAGCGCCTGTTCTGCGAGGATGGCCTTCGCGCTCAGAGATTTGAGTTCGACAGCCCGGCGCACCATCGCCAGAACTTCACGGCGATCGTATGGTTTAATGAGATGGGCAAACGCATGATGTTGCAGCGTGGCCAGTTTTTCCTTTTGGTCGCCATGGGCAGTAAGAATGATGACCGGAAGGGTCTCGTCTTGAATCTGTAATCGTTGAAGGACGGTTAAGCCATCCATATCGGGAAGACCTAAATCCAGAATAACGGCACTATACGAGTGCGCAGGCGATACCCGACGTAAGGCTTCGGTTCCTGTCTCAACGGCTTCGACCTGGTACCCTTCGCTTCCAAATAAATCACTCAGGGCCAAACAAATGTCGGTCTCATCATCCACGACGAGAATCTGAGGAATGGGAGGGTGAGAAGTCTCCATGGTGGTTCGCTTGCTCTCCGCAAAGGTCATTCTGAATTGGGGACCAATCGGGACATTGGGGTCTCATTGTACTCCTTTTGGCTTAAGGTTCAACTTAAGGAGGTTTCCTGTCATTCACTGTTCTTTTTTGTAAGGCAGGGGTTTTTGAAAATTCAGCAAACGGCAATGCAAGAAAGGAAAACCGTTGAAGGGAATATTATTGACGGAGAGCGGGCTTAAGAAATTGACTCCGACGGCTGTTAAACGCCATCGTGGTCGGTTCGGTCGCATGCGCAAACATGGCCATTCGTCTTGGACTCAGGTAAGCCAGCATTTGCGTGGGAATTTCTTTGGGATGGACGGCCCGTTTAATATCCAAGCGAGGATCATTTGCCAGGTTCACCAGCAGTCCATCGTTTCGGCATAACCATGGGGCATAGAGCAAAATGATGGGCCGCGCGGGATTCTCGATGTTAACCGTGGATACGATGCCCATAAAGCCGTCGCTCAGTTCCACCAGAGTCCCCGGCGGAAACACGCCGATGGCCTGGACCAGACCTTGGACCACATGAGGACAATATTTGGCTGAATCTCCCTTCATGACCACATGCCGGTACAGTCGGGAAAGGGCCTCATGTGGATTGAGACTGGACTGAGGATTCGGCGCGTTACACAACTCATCATACCGGTCTGCCACCATGACAATGCGTGTGAGAAGACTTAATGCTTCCCCGGAAAGACCCTGGGGAAATCCGGACCCGTCACACAGCTCATGATGTTGGCGAATGATCTCTAACACCGATTCTTCTGCTCCAGGAAAGGAAGCCATCAGTTGCTGTCCGAGTTCAGGATGAAGCTTTCCTAATTCAGGATCGGCTTCCACTTTAATCCCCCCGGTCACGAATTTCACTTTCATGGGAAGGGCTCGATATCCGACGTCATGGAACAAGGCGCCTCGACCAAGCGCCATGAGGGTGTCCGAATCAAGCTCGAACTGTCGGCCGATTAGCAGGGACAGGGTACACACATTCAGGGCATGTTCGGACAATCCCCAGGCCACACCGTTGGCTCCCATAATATCAATCATGGACATGGCGGTTTTGGGATTTTGTATGGCCTGAAAAATACTTGAGACGATCAAGTCGGCTGATTTTAACCCTGAAGATCGGCGGGCATTGAGTTGCTTGAAAACCTCATTCCCTTGGCCAAGGAATTTTTGATAGGCCCCCTCGACTTTGCGAAGATGGTTTTGAAATTCATGATAGTCTTCGCGCCGATCCAGAATTTCCGTGAGGGCGGATTCAGGAATTAACCGCCCCTCGGCATCCGGGTCTCGATTGCCGGACTCTGAATTGACCTCGGCTTCCGAGGAACCGAACCCCGAATCCACGTCCTGAAGGTCTGAAATTTCCGGTGAAAGGGAGTCGGAACTCTCCTGATCCTCAGAATCCGACCGTTCGGGGTCATATAAAATCGTGACGTTGGACAACCCGAGGATCGTCGCCAGATCTTCTTTCGATTTGATCTTAAAGGTATTCGTAGGAAAGGGATGACTAAACCAAGACCCTTCGAGTTTGACGAAGGTCCCCAATTGGAGCAGGGTTCGGTCTTCAACTTCGATAAAAGGCATGAGGGTACCCTATGAAAGGATCTCATCCTTGAGATCCTCAATCGTCTTGCTCCGAAAAAACTTGGAGAGAATCAATAAGGAATATTAGTTCTTTTCTCTTGTTTGTCGGCACTGCGGGAAGAAGGATTAAGGAAGGTCGACCTTGAAGGTGTATCACTTCAAGGAAAGGGTAAATTGGGGTGTTCCCCCGAAAGAAAACGACGATTCAAAACAATGGGGAATGGGGTAAACGTTCGGTGAGATTTCTTTAAGTTTTGCCTATTTCTTCATTGTCAGTAGTGGCCTGTTATTTTTCGAGAGGGGCATAGGGGAGCGACAGGTGGAAGGTCGTGCCTTCCCCGACTACACTGTCTACAGAGATGTGGCCACCATGGGCATCGACCACATCCTTCACAATTTTGGTTCCGAGACCCGTGCCGCCCGCCTTTCGGCTGATGACTCTACTGGAAAAAAGACTCGAGCGGACCTCCTCCGGCATTCCCCGCCCATTATCGATGACGTCGACCCTCAAACCGGCTTCCAGGAGATCGTCAGCGCCTTGGACCGTCACGGTTCCCCCTTGCGGCATTTCCGCAATGGCATTATTGACCAGATTATAAAATGCTTTGAATAAACGGCCCTCATCGGCCTGAATTTGAGGCAACGCTTCCAAATCCACGCTTTCCAATTTCACCCCTTGCTTATTTGCCAACAGATGCAGGGTTTGAAAAACCGTCTCCACCACCTTGTCCAGATGACAGGGAGCGACCTGAAGAGGTGAGGTTAACCCCTTCACGCAATCAGCGATTTCCCTCACCTGATTTTGAATACGTTGCGCACTTCGCGTCACCATCTCAATGATTTCCCGACAAATTTTTTGACTGGTTCCGGCCTTTTCCCGCACGGGTGGAGGAAGGCGTTGAAAGAGGTCATCCAGCTCATCCTGCAACAGCTCAACCCCGCTTAACACCGGCATGAGCATATTTTTGACCTCGTGTCCGATATCACCCAACATGCGTGTGACCTCAGCCAATTTCGCCTCATGTTCCAACTGGACCTTGAGTTCCTTATTCCACTTCGCCAGTTGAGTCGCCTGGGCCTGAATCACGTCGTGCAGTTCCTTGATCCTGAGCAATGAACGAACGCGGGCATACAGTTCTTCTTTATTGATGGGTTTGGTCAAAAAATCGTCTGCACCCGCCTGAATCCCTTTAATACGTTCTTCGGGATGAACACCCGTCATCATCACCACCGGCAACAGCGTCGTGAGCGGATTGATCCGGATTTGACGACAGACCTCATAGCCGCTCATGTCCGACATAACCACATCAAGGAGCACCAGGTCCGGCTGGTCGGTATGGACATAATTCAAGCCTTCCTCTCCAGAGAAAGCCGAACGAATTGAGTAATGCTTGGCCGCTAAAAAGTCCTTCAAGAATCGCACGATGTCCGGATCATCATCGATAATCAGAATGGTAAATGATGATGCCATGAGACCCTCCTTCCCGTTAGACGGGAGCCCCGTTCATGATCCAGGGCCAAAAACCAGGCGAATGATATTCCCGTGGTGAAGTCTCACATAGGCCGGGCATATTCGTTGACGCTATGTCTCCTGGCTTCATTGATTACCAGGGCCACAGGATATAACGCCGGAGAAAGATCTCCGATTGAGAAGATTCACCCCACCGATTAGAGGGAATATCCTCATCCTTCGACCATAGAATATTCGATGAATTACTTCAATGGCCTGAAGTCTTTGACCCTGAGTGGACCATGTTGCCGGGAGAGAGGGTACACTTTGCCCATCGACATTCCTGATAATTCACACCATCCTTCAGTTTGGCCCATTTTTGAGAATTTTCATCTTGTTAATGTCCGGCACAAAACTTGAGAGGGGTCAGGGGTCCCATGGAAATCAAGGAGTCTCCAGGGAACAATCAAAAGTAAGACTACACGACTAAAAACCAGGTGAACCCCGTTCCCATGTTGTGGGATTTCTTGAATCGTGATGTGGCGGTTATAGGCGATCTGGCCAGCCCCCTACTGAGCTGGCTGGGTGCCTTTGGAATGGTATTCTTTGTGGCCTGGCAGGCCATGAAGTTAAAGAAGGAAGCCGCAACCGTTCATCGAGCGTTCAACCGGGTTGATCCGATTGTGACCGCTCTGGCCGAGGGACGGCAAAACCTTGAACACGACCGATTCACCTCAAGCACTCCGAACGAACCTCCGGCAACGAATACTCCCACTACCGCCCCCGTCCGAGTCGACCGCGACGATCTTCACACACTCGATACCTGCATGGATCAAGAACCACTCTTTCGTGGACTCTGGGGGCAATACCGAAGAACACTGATGCTGGAACACGTACCGTGGTTTTTGGAACCCCGTATCTTCGGTACCAGACGCGCCGCCGAGGTGTTTACCCAGGATGCCCTTTTTGCCAGTCATGTGAATCTGGGGTTTTATCGTCACTTACCCTCTCTTATCACCGGCTTCGGACTCCTCCTGACCTTTCTGGCCTTACTGATCGGACTTGGGAAGCTTCATGCCGAAGGCGGCGAGATTGTCGGCATTCAAGGATTGATCAACGGGCTGGCGGGAAAATTCCTGACCTCTATCGTGGGACTGAGTATGGCCCAACTCTTTCTGCTTATCGAAAGACCTGTGATTTCCCGACTCACTTCGACACATCAGAAATTTCTGGAGCGCATTGACCGGCTCTTCTCACGAAAAACCGTGGAGAGCATGATGGAAGAACTCCTCGCATTGCAGAGACAACGGCAAAACACCGGACCAGCAACAGGCCAAACCTGCCGGGAGGAAGCCGGAGGGGGGGAGACCTACAGCCTGGCCAAATCCACTATCGATTTGACCGCCGCCATTCACGCGTTGACGAAAAGCCAGGAAGAGGAACACGCCCGGACCCGCCGGACCATCACCGAACTGCCCCGCTTGCTCCGGGAGGCAGTGCAAAGTTCCCTGCAGGAATTCACGACTTCCATTCAAGAACTTTCGCAGGAACTCAAGGAAGTTCAGCCCGATACTCCGCCCGTAGAAAAGGCGATTGAGGATCGTCCACTCTTGTGGAAAACCGCTGCCTATCCGCGAGATACATCCAAGGACAATCTGTTGGATAAAATCGCCGTCTGGCCACGACGCCAGGAGCCTGCCAAACATAGAAGGACCGGATGAACTTGACGACGGATTCCTGCACCTCAACTTCCCCTACCACCATGGGCCTGATCGATCTCATGACTTCTCTGGCCATGGTCTTTATCATGCTCTTTGCCGCCTTGAGCACCCAGGCCTCCTCAGGGGCCCAGACACAACTGCAGGAGCACAAAGAGGATGTGCAGGAGGCCTTGCGCAATCATCTTGGGCAGTTTGATCTTTCCCTTGATTCCGACCCTCAGGACCCGCTCACGCTCTTCATCGTGGTTCCCGAAAACCGACTCACCTTCGAGTTTGCCCGAAGCACTCTTTCTCCCCAGGGAGATCAATTTTTGAAAGAGGCCATGCCGTTCTATGCCGCTGCCCTGTGCGGACCATTGCGAAGCAAAATCGACTCCCTCGCCATACAAGGTCACACCGATGATCGGGGTGACGATGTCTACAATTTACAATTAAGCCAGGAACGCTCCCTGGCGGTCATGGTCAGGTCGCTGGAGGTTATTCAGGCCCGAGCGCCTTCGGCCTACCAATGCTTTCAGGAAATCACATCAGCCTCCGGTCGTGGAAGACAGGACTTGATCCATGAAGCCAATCACCAGGTCAATCAGGAAAAAAGCCGCCGGGTGATCTTTAAAATTCGCCTCCGCTCCACCGAACAACGTTCGATTCCCGGACAGCAACTCACGAAGACATCACCAGTCCCCACCATGGGTTAGATTCCTGACGCGGATTGAGAATGAAGGAGGAGCGGGCGCGAACATGCGGCCGCTTAGGAATGAGCTTCCCGTTCAAGAAGGTCGCCCTTTCGTTTCACACCCCATCGATATCCGGATAAGGTTCCGTCTTGTTTCACGACGCGATGACAAGGAACCGCGACCGCCAGGATATTGGCGCCACAGGCCTGAGCCACGGCCCGACTTGCTTTTGGTACCCCGATTCGCCGGGCAACCTCGGCATAACTGACGGTCGAGCCCATGGGAATGGTTTGTAAGATCTTCCAGACGCGCTGCTGAAACGCCGTGCCTTGGATATCGAGAGGAAGATCCAACCCGTGAGTAGGCTTTTCGACGAAATCCACCACTGTTGAGAGGAGATGCCGGAATGATGCATCTCCGCCGATCAATTTGCCGCGGGGAAAGATACGATGCAGATCCTCTATCAATTGGGGAGCATCATCTCCGAAAAGAATGGCACACACCCCTCGCTTACTTCTGGCCACAAGGATGAACCCGAGTGAACATTCTGCAACCGCAAACTGGATTTCTATGTTTTCACCACCCGCCCGATAAGTGGCAGGGGACATTCCCAAGACGTCCTGCGATGTTTCGTAAAACCGTCCGTTGGAGTTATACCCGGCTTCGTACATTGCTTCCGTCACCGTGCAACTCTGTTGCAAAGTCTTCCTCAGTCGGCTGGCACGATGAGCGACCGCGTATTCTTTTGGCGTCAGCCCCATCGTGGCTTTGAACAGGCGGTGGAAATGGGAAGGACTTAAACCCGCATGCTCTGCGAGTTGGTCGAGGCAGGGCAACTCAATCGATGTTTCAATGAGTCGACAGACTTTTTCAATCATTCCCCTGTGGGGTTCCAAGGCCACCCCCTGATCCGGTTTACACCGTTTACAGGGACGGAATCCCGCCTCCTGGGCTTCCTGAGCTGTCACAAACAAACGAACATGCTCCGGCCTTGGCCGACGCGCCGCACAAGTGGGCCGACAATACACACCGGTCGTGGTTACGGCGTAGTAGAAGGACGCATCGGCTCCCGCATCACGCGTGACAATGCTCGTCCAGCGAGGATCCTGTTCGGTAACTGCGGCAAAACGAGCTTTGTGTCCTGCAGTCTTCATTCGAGCCCATCACGAGAAATGTAGTAATAAATGCCAGGATACCCATGACACCGTGTCCCTCGCACTCCGTTTCTTGCTTTCAAATTTGCGGGAGTTCCGCGGGGTCAATTCACATTTCCGCCTTGACAGTACTTTGACTTTTTTAAACCCAGGGTATCTTTTCTCTAAAAAATGAACCGAAAGGAAGCGGCTTCACACCGTTACGACGATTTTGCCTTTTTGCTGATTGGTTCGCATGTAGCGGTGGGCTTCAACGATCTCCGCCAAGGGAAACGTGTGATCGATAATCGGTTGCAGGGCACCGGATTCCAGACCTCGAACGATATAGTCCTTCCCCCGTGCCAGACTCTCAGGTTTTTTGACGATTTCAAACAGCGTATAGCCTCTGACCGTTAACCCTTTTGCCAGCGCAATGAACAAGGGGAAAATGGTGGGGTTGGGAGACAACGCCCCGTATTCAAAGATGATCCCTCCGGGAGCCGCCACCCCGGCCAGTTTTTCCAGAAATGGCCCGGCAACCGGATCAAACACCAGACGTACGCCTTTTCCTGACGTAAGGGCCATTCCCTTTTCCACCAGATCTTCTTCGTCCGTCACGATGACGTGACCGGCTCCGGCTTCAAGCAGAAAAGCCTTTTTATCCGCCCCGCGTGTCGTGGCAATGGCCACCCCTCCGGCGGCCTTGGTGATCTGGATAGCGGCCAATCCCACACTGGAGCTGGCTGCCGTAATCAGGACCGGATCGGCTTTTTTCAGGGCTCCGTACTCGATGAGCGCGCCATAAGCCGTCATGTATTGCATCCAAATGGCGGCCCCCTCAATAGCAGATAGTTTGTCGGGATAATGGGCGGCTGCATAGGCCGGAACAATGGCGCTCTCCCCATAGACACCATATTGCCCCATGGAAAAAGACGGAATCGTACTCACACGGTCGCCTACCCGGAGACCGGTGACATCGGGCCCCACGGCATCGATGATGCCTGCCGCTTCATAACCTAACCGGGAGGGCAATTGAGGAGTTTCAAGATATTGCCCCTTCCGGAACATCATCTCGGCGCGGTTAAGCCCGATGGCCTCCACCTTGATGCGGACTTCTCCCTTCCCCGGTTCCTGCAAGGGTAAATCATCAAGCTGGAGAACTTCCGCCCCGCCTGTCTGATGAAAGCGAACGATTTTGGGCATAACAAACCTCCAAGTTCCTAAAAACCTTACGTTTTGAAACGACCTGTCACAAATTGCACAATGTGATCCACATCATCCCCCGCCTCCCGCACCACCTGAAGAAATTCATCCGGACTGACATTGATTTTTTTCAGAAATCGCCGGTCTCCGCCACAGCTATACATCAAATCAGACGGCAATTCCCCCTGAAGTTTGGCCTTGGCCTTTTCAATAATGCGGGGGAACCATTCCAAGCCGGCCAGTTTAGCCTCTCTTGGCGGAAACAGATCGGTGATTTTCACATATTTCGAATATTGTCCCCGCTGATCGTTCAAAAAATAGTCGCGCCGAATCCGGGTGATTGCCACGACCATGTCAGGGTCGGGCTCTCCATCATCGCACCAGTCTTCCACGAAATCGAAAATTTCTTGCGGCGTCGCCCCGATCGAGCGGAGAAATTCTTTTTCTTCTTTGGAAAACATGGCCTCGGCATTTCGGATGCCCCTCTTATAGGCAGCGACCTTCTGGTCGAAGAGAGTCCGGAATGCTTGAGCCCACTCTCCTGATTCATTGTTCATATTCCCATTTTCCTTATCGGTTTCTGTTACGTGTGGAAATCCCGATTCATTGCTCTGTGCCATCAGTGTGTCGTGTAATTGTACGGATGTCGTCATTTCCTTGTCTCCTGTTTTTTATTATGGATCTTTATTTGTTCACCATGGCAGTCCGCGATAAAGATCGCGACACTTGCCGTTTCAACAATTCATTTTCACGCTCCAGGACCGATACGCGTTCTCTGAGTGGCTGAACCAGACTTTCCAGGTCTTCTTGTGAATATCTTCGTGGGATGTGCTGCCGGCAATTCACGTCCCACGCCTGAACATAAAAACGAATAACCCGTTCCGGTTTTCCTTTGTATCGGGAATCCGTAAACCGTGCCAACAGTACCGGATCATCCTCAATGACCTCTGCCTTGCCCCAGATCTTGATCCGGGTTTGAGTCGAATAATCCATCAGAAACAAAAAGGCCTGCGCGTTTTCCGACAGGTTTCCCAGAGAAATGTATTGCCGGTTGCCTTTAAAATCGGCAAAGACCAGCGTGTGGTCATCAAGCACACGAAGGAATCCCTTTGGTCCTCCACGATGTTGAATGTAGGGCCTTCCTGTTGCGCTTGCCGTGGCGAAATAGAAGGAGTCGCGCTCGCGTAAAAAGTCCGCAAGCTCCGGGGTAATGGTACCCGCCCACCCCTCCCCTTCCTCCATCTTGGCATAGTGCTGTCGCGATCCCAAACGGGCCTGCACGGCTTTCACGGCTGGCGTGAAGGCGATATCGCTCACGTGCTGCGTCATGATGGACTCCTCTTCAAAACCGTTTCTCCCCAAACACCTACCCTTTGGCGGGTTGGCGTCTCGCAACGTTTGCCAACATCCAAACATCCCGGTTGTGATAATCGGGATATTTGAGGACTCTCGATGACAACCGGCGGCGATCCATCGGTGATCATGTTTGGAGAAGGGGCCGCATTATTAACCTCATGGTGCTGCTCTCTTTCCAACTGGACTTCCTTCAGCCCCGGCTTGGAGACCATCGCCACAACCAAAATCCCAATGAGACTGAATGGCACGACCGCCAGGATCGTGAGAACCGTTTTGGCTATTTTCTTGAACCGTATCATGATGGGGATCTCCTGTACTTCCTTTCCGCAACATTGCCTTTCTCCATTTGAGATGAAAGGAATGTCACCTTGATTATTCATGAGTGTGCTCACTCCTTCCAGGGCAGCAGCACGAAATTACCTTTCACCTGATTGTCCGCCAATAACCGATGGGCTTCCGCTGCCCGACTGAGCGGGAATGTTCGGTCCAGTGCAGCCTTAATCCGGCCTGTCCGAACCTGAGCCAGGCCCCATCGCAGATCTTCAGGGTCGGCGAAGATGGTGCCCCGGAGTTGCTTCTGTGTGAAAAAGAAATCACGCACGTTGATCGTCGCCTCCGCACCGGCCATAAAACCATACGCCACAATGATGCCGAACGGACGAACCGCTTCAATGGTTTTGGCCAGTTCGCTTCCGCCCACATTGTCGATGGCCACATCGGCCCCTTGGCCGCCGGACCAGGCTTTGACCCGCTCGGCGACATCTTCTTTCCGGGTGTTGATCACCAGATCGGCCCCAAGAGATTTCACATAATCGCCTTTCACATCATCCCGCACCGTTGCGGCGACCTGGGCGCCTAACGCTTTGGCTACTTGAATGTGCATACTTCCCGATCCGGATGCCCCGGCCGTCACCAGCACCTTGTCACCGGCTTTGACCTCCCCGACCTGCTTGACGGCTCGCACGGACGTCCCGAGCACAACGGGAAGAGTAGCGGCTTCCGCCGCTGATAACCCCGTGTCATCATGCACCGCCCAACGAGCAGGGACTTCCATATATTGAGCGTACGATCCCGGAATATGAACACCGGGCACGACAAAGCTCGGGGAATTGGCCAACGGCCGGTTCTTATCATCCTCTTCATTCAGCGTAAAACCCGCTGCAGGAATCACGCGATCTCCAACCTGTACATTGGTCACGCCTTCGCCTAATACCACCACTTCGCCGACGGCATCCAGACCAAGAATGTGCGGGATCCGAAGATCGGGCATGACCGAGCCTTCGCGGAGATAGTGATCAAGCCGATTCATTCCTGCTGCCAGGACTTTGATCACGATATGACCGGACTTGGGTTGAGGAGTATCGATCTCCTCATATTGCAAGACATCGGGATTGCCGAACTGAGGCAACACCACCGCCTTCATCGTTGGCGGAAGAGAAGTTCCACGGGACGGCCTGGTGGTCGTTTTTTGTATCGTGGCTGTACTCATGAACATGTTCCTTTCATTTGAATAATGATGAATAATGAAAATCCCTTTGGACCTGGGTTTTCGACCTAATTTCCCCCACTTTGGAAAAGGGGGGCATAGGGGGATTTACGGATGATGGTAATACCGCTCGTGAATGATCCTGCCGTCCTGCCATTTGGCCACCACGACCTGCTCAACGTGAACCGGCGTACCGTCTGTGGCTATCCAGTCCATGACCGTTTCATAAAACGTCACGTCATCGCCGGCGCCCTTGGCGGTCACATCGAACCGATTCCATTCTTTCACCGTGCTGAGAAATTGTTTCTCCCGTTCCAGATTGGCTTTGCGCCCCACCGTCGGTGACTCATTGTTTTCCTGCATGGCCACATCTTCCGCATAGAATTCATTGATGGCATCCAGGATGCGGCCCTCCCGGATGTATGCAAACAGGTCTTCCAGTCTGTCCTGCAAGTTGATGGCGGTTTGTGTGCTCATTGTCTGTTTCCTTTCATCCAAAAATAATTGAGTAATGGTGAATGTAAATTTCGGCCAGGACGGCTTTAAACCCTGGCTTCCAGTTCGGTAACCGCAGGGAAGTCCACTTCCGTCCCGGCAACGTGGTTGAAATAATTGGTGAACAGAGTCAAACCGATATTGGCCAGGATTTCCGTAATTTCCCCGTCCGTGAACCCGGCCCTGCGGAGCTTGGCAACCTCTTCGTCCCTAACCTGTCCGCGGTTCGACACGACGAGACGCGTGAATTCCAGGGCCGTGGCCTCTTTGGTGTCGGGTGACTCGCCGCGCTGGCTGTCACTGATGGCTTCCTCGCTGAGCCCCACCGTTCGACCGATGGCCGAATGGGCCGCCAGGCAATACCGGCAGTCATTGACCTCGGAAACGGTCAGGGCAATTTGTTCGCGAAACTTTGCCGAAAGATGGCCTTTCGAGAGGGCTCCAGAAAAATCAAGATACCCCTGAAGAACCGCCGGCGAGTTGGCCATGGTCCTCATAATGTTGGGAGCGAAGCCGAGCTTGCTCTCCACGCCTTTCAACAAACGTTGGGCCTGGCCGTTGGCGGTCTCCGGATTGAGTGCGCTTAAACGTGGCATGGTCTGCGTTCTCCTTAGTGTGGGTGTGGTAAATATTCGCATTCATGTTTTCGTGGTATTACAATGACCGTGCCAATCAAACAAAAAACATAAGTCATTGTTTTATTTAAATAATTAATATTTATAAAGTTTTCAGTTTCAACGAAATATCGTGCCTCACGAAAACTCATTGCACATACACGAAATTTCGTTTAAATTTTCACCCATGATGACGACAAAACCGGAATGTAAAGAACCCACCACCCTGGACTCCCTGAAATGCCTGTTGCTGGACATCGCCCAACAACGCTCATTAAATGATTTGTTGTGGCTGATCGTGCGGCGGCTGGCAGAGCGACCCACCGTGGTCCTGGCCAGAATCTGGCTGATCCGGCCAGGCGATATCTGCTCCACCTGCCGGTTCAAGGAGGAATGCCCCGATCAGACCCAGTGCCTCCACCTCGTGGCCAGTGCCGGCCGTTCAGGTGTGGGGGATAAAACTGAATGGATGAACACCGACGGATACTTTGCCAGGTTTCCGCTGGGCGTCTGTAAAGTGGGGCGGATCGGTAAGACCGGCGAGCAGCTCGTCATCAATGAAATGGACAACAATCTTGCCTGGATCGCGCGGCCCGACTGGGCCAGGCAGGAAGGCATCCAGGGATTTCACGGGCAGCCCATCATCTATAAAGGGGAAACCCTGGGTGTGCTGGCGGTCTTCGAACGGGAACCGGTCACCAATGAAGCCACCGTCTGGTTCCGGATGATTGCCGACCATGTGGCCGTCGCCATTGCCAACGCCAGGGCCTTCGAGGAAATCGAACGGCTCAAAGCCCAGCTGGAACTGGAAAACACCTTCTTAAAAGAAGAGGTCCTTGAGGCTCAAAACTTTGGCGAAATCATCGGGCAGAGTCCGGCCATCGCCAACCTGGTACAGCAAATCGAGCTGGTGGCTCCCACCGACGCCACGGTGCTCATCTCCGGGGAATCGGGAACGGGGAAGGAACTGGTCGCGCGAGAAATTCACCGCCGCAGTCAACGCAAGGATCATCCGCTCGTGCGGGTCAACTGTGCCTCGATTCCCAAAGATCTCTATGAAAGCGAATTCTTCGGCCACGCCAAAGGCGCCTTCACCGGAGCCATGAAAGACCGGGCCGGACGGTTTCAAGCCGCCGATGGCGGCACGCTGTTCCTGGATGAGGTCGGAGAAATCCCCTTGGAGATGCAAAGCAAGTTGTTGCGCGTGTTGCAGGAAGGGGAATATGAACGGGTAGGGGAGGAAACCACCAGAAAAGTGAATGTCCGGATCATCGCGGCCACCAACCGGAAGTTAGCCCAGGAAGTGGAAGCCCGGCGATTCCGGCAGGATCTCTATTACCGGTTGAATGTGTTTCCCATCGAAGTGGCACCCCTTCGCAATCGGAAGGAAGACATCCCGCTATTGGCAGGCATGTTCATGGCCAATGTCCGGAAGAAGCTGAATTGTACGGCGGGACGGGATTTGACCCAGGCCGAAGTGGTGAAACTACAAAACTATCATTGGCCGGGCAACGTGCGGGAATTGCAGAACATCATCGAGCGCGCCGTCATTTCCTCACGATGCGGATCGGTCAAGTTCGACCTACCCGTGCCGCAAGCCAACGGGGCTTCACTTAAAACACCCATCAAGAAAAATGGTGACAGCCCCGGCCAGATTCTGACCGAAGAGGACATTCGCCTTCAGGAAAAAGCGAACATCGAAGCCGCATTACACAAAACAGGATGGAAAATTTACGGCACCGGCGGAGCGGCTGAACTCCTCGGCCTCAAACCCACCACCCTCCTCTCTCGCATCAAAAAAATGGGGATTCAAAAGGTAGGATGAAAATTGATAAATAGTCCAAAGACATCCCTATGTATGGGATATTCGACATACCGGGAACTCTTGGTCTCCTCTGCCCTGAGTGATATCATGAACCCAGAGGAGGACCTACATGCCGAAACCTTTAGAAGTTAAACCACTCCCTAATTTTCGCCTGTGGCTTCGCTATGATGACGGTGTATCAGGCGAAGTCGACTTATCCGACCTGGCGGGTAGGGGTGTGTTTAAGGCTTGGGATCAACCGGATTTTTTCAAAGGGGTCCGAATTGGACCGCTCAGGGAAATCACATGGAGTGATGAAATTGACCTGTGCCCGGATTCTCTTTACATGAAACTGACGAAAAAAACACCCCAGGATATGTTTCCCAATCTGAAGACAGGCGTGAATGCCTGAAATTTGCCGCTTTTACGGAATTGTCATCAAAATGTATTTTGATGACCACAACCCACCCCACTTTCATGCCGAGTACGCAGGCGATGAAGCCCTCATAGATGTGAATACGTTAGCCGTGTTTTCAGGCCGATTGCCGGCCCGCGCCCAAGCCCTGGTCTCCGAATGGGCTACGCTTCATCGGGAGGAACTTCTCTCTGATTGGCAAAAAGCGAAGAGCTTGGAACCCTTGGATAAGATCGAACCTCTTCCTTAAACCGAAGCGTATAGACATTCATAGCAAGCATCAAGAAAATAGCAAAAAAATAGTTGAGGCATGGAATGCGTACTTCGGTCGTTAACCATCAGATCCCTAGTGCACAGGATGTAAAAGTGACAGACGACACCTTAAGTGTCGACTTGGGGGATGGACGAACAATTTCGGTCCCATTGGCATGGTTCCCAAGACTTGTAAACGCGACACCAAAAGAATGAAACAATTGGAGATTGATTGGCAGAGGAGAGGGAATCCACTGGGAAGACCTCGATGAAGATATCAGCGTTGAGGGCCTATTAGCCGGCAACGCTTCAGGGGAGATCCAGGCCTCTTTCAAAAAATGGCTGGAAAGGCGAAAAGCATCTCGAAAATTATAGTTGACCTCCATCGATGATATTCGACCTGCCAGTACCACAAGTCAGCGGCGCCTCACTCAAAACGCCCATCAAGAAAAACGGAGACAACCTCGGCGAAATTCTGACCGACGAAGACATGCGCCTGCGCGACAGAGCAAATATCGAATCTGCCTTAAAACAAACCGACTGGAAAATCTACGGCACCGGCGGAGCCGCCGAACTCCTCGGAATCAAACCCACCACACTCCTCTCACGCATCAAAAAGATGAGGATTGAGAAGACAAGGTAAATGCTTATTGGGAGTTGTAGGGAATTTTCATTCAGAAAAGAGAAGGCAGGGAAGCCGGATTAGACAAGTAATTTGGACGAAGAGAGTGAGGGTATCATTCCCCTTCCAGTTTCAACAGTGTTTGGCCGAACTTCAGCACATCGTCGAGCCCATGGGTGATAATGGCCTTCACAATGTCCAGGTTCAGTTTATCGTATTCATGAATGGCGACATTCCGAAATCCCACCATGCGCTTCATGGCCTCCGATAATTTGCTGTCCAGGTGTCCATTGGCCCGCAACAATTCGAACGCGTCCCGGCTCTCCTGTGGAACTCCCCATCGCCGCTTGCGGACGATGTGCATGGCCAAATCAATTGACACTTCACAGGTTCGTTGGAGGTTGAGGAGAATGGACTCCTGAGCCATCAAGTTTTCATAAAGGTTCTGGTCGTTCAAATTGTACACCTGACGGATCCGTTGAATGCATCGCTCAAGACTCGCAACCTTGTTCAGAACAACGTCATCCGGCATACACTGATCCTCGAGTTCGGACATCATCAAGTATCCCGGATCGTTCTTCGTTGAGCCGGGCATAGGATGCATAGACCACCATTTCAAACAATTCCCTGGCCCGGTCATCTCCACTGAACAGACAATCACCTGTGGACAGAACCTGCATCTGCATCACCGTGGAAATTGCACGGAGATCAATCAGATCAACGTCCCGATGAAGGGTCGTCGCCAGACCTTGCTGAAGCTCCACCAACGTATTTGGCGCAAGCCGATTCCGGGCCAACACGGCCAAATCAATATCACTTCCGGGACGAGCCGTACCCTGGGCCTCGGATCCAAATCGGTAAACGACCAGGAGACCCGGCACGGTCCGCTTTAAATAAGTGACAGTCGATTCCAATTTCTCGTCTTTCATGGCTTCTGAGCTTTCATTTCTTGGGGTTCATACAACCCACCGCTACCGCTGCTGTCAGGCTACTGCCAGGACAACAACCTGTCAACAGCAAAGCAAAAGACGGTGTGAAAAATGCCGACCCGTCACACTCCTCTCCCGCATCAAACAGATGGGGATTGTGAAAACCCATTCGGGTTGAACTACAACCCACATCTTGCAAGTACCATAATAATGCTGCGCGTCCCCGTTGCATCCCCCCAGCTTTTGTTGCTCCCGTGGCATTGAGCCCACTTCCGCACCAGCAAAACGTATCGCCGTTTCATCACTCGCAGACGTCTGGCCGCTTCACCGCCAGTCAGGGAGCATTCCTGCTGCCCCCGACACCCCCATGACCAGAGAGGCATTTCATAACCCCTGGACCCCTCGACCGAAAGGGAGAATTCAGCTCTCCCTTTGGAAACCCATCAACCAACCCTACGCGGATTGGATGCGCGCCATCGCTTCCGCCGATGGATCACGGCCAGCATTTCAGTTGGTGGACCTAGAGCAGGGGTGTCGCCCCCTGCACGACGACCAAGGAACGCCCTTGGATGCGTTCCTTCCTAAACCACGGCTTCGCCGTGCCCTGGGCTCTGCCCAGACCCGACACAACCCAGCTATCCCTCCGTTTTCTCTCAAAATATTAAGTAATCACAACATTAATAAAGTATCCTCAATATTACCTTCAAGGTTTCCTTTTTTAAGAAATTAATATTTAATATCTTTTAACTTAAGTATATGGCCTTGCTTTCCTTTTGCATCATGAATTAGGCCAACCTTTTGGTATTATTGGATTTCCCTAGACAGATTAATTGATCATGAATACTAATGATTTTTCAGAGCTTGTTCCAAAGGGCCCCACCCAGAAAATGGGGGTGGGATCGGCGCTTCCCTATCCTAAGCAGAAGTTAGTTCAATTATTTTCTGATAAAGATTGGGAAGATTTTGTTGAGGAATGTGTTTGGGCTCTTAAAGATGATTATTTAACGATAAGTAAATATGCAGGCTCAGGGGATAAAGGAATTGATATTGCAGGCTTTGCAGACAATCAAAAAATAAATGGGATTTGGGATAATTACCAGTGTAAGCACTATATTGCTCCATTGGCACCATCAGATATATGGTCTGAAGTTGGGAAGATACTTTATTATACGTATAAAAAAGATTATGCCACCCCCAGAAAATACTACTTCGCTGCCCCTAAAAACATAGGAACGACTTTACTTACCTATTTAAATGATCCCTCTCTGTTTAAGAAAAAAACCATTGAAAATTGGGATAAAAATATAAAAAATAAGATCACCACGACCAAAGAGGTTCTTCTGGAGGGAGAATTTTTAGAATATGTACAACAATTTGATTTCAATATTTTTGATAAAAAAGTCTGCTTAGATTTAATTGAACTACATGCTAGCACTCCTTGGCACCAAGCCAGGTTCGGAGGCAATCTACAAAAGCGTCCTCCAGCGAAACACCCTCCTGATATTCCCCAAGAGCATGAAAGTAATTATTTGAAACATTTGCTTGCTGCATACTGTGATCATAAAAAAAAGGATATTAAATGCCTCACAGATTTATGCTCCTGGCCTGATTTAGAGGACCATTTAAAGAGGCAGAGAACACTTTTCTACCATACTGAAACTTTAAAAACATTCGCACGGGACAATACGCAACCTGAAGAATTTAACAGTTTTTTGGATGAAATTTTTTTTGGTGTTGTGGAACATAATAGCAAGGATTTCCCAGATGGTTATGTACGCCTAAATGAAGTAATTAGTAAGGCAGCGAATTTGCCTGTAAATGGTGGTTCTCTGGGAAGTGAAATATTTGTTATGGACAAGCAAGGTGCGTGTCATCATCTCTCTAATGTAGATAGGCTAAAGTGGGTCAAAGATGACTAAGGCAACTACTTTTAATGGACCATTAGAAAACGGTATTCGAGCCTTGGCAATTTTAACAGCCTCTTATCCAATCTCCTATGATGTTCAGCGGCTAGTTCTATTTGATTATATTACCGTGCATTCTGGTGATGTTGGGGGGCCGGAAAGTTTGCATCCACCCGTCCCACTTCGTTCTGGGGAGCTTCTTGTGAGACGAGAATTGGTGCATAAGGGTCTTTTATTAATGATGAGTAGAGGACTCATTCACCGCAATCATTCCAGAGAAGGAATAATGTTTTCCGCTACAGAGGAATCCGCTGGGTTTTTATCAAATTTACAATCTCCATACTTAAAAGAACTAATTGAAAGGGCCTACTGGGTTTTTAATGAGTTTGGTTCATTGTCCGAAACGGAAATCAGAGAATTTCTTACAAAATTTTTTGATAAATGGACGGAAGAATTTCACCCAAATGAAACAAGTTCTGGGGCAGGTACATGACTAGTTCCGGGTCATTTCAAATAAGGCATATAACCTTTTGGGGACCTAAAAAAACTCCGGCCCATTTATCGTTTAAGCCTGGGTTTAACCTTCTTTACGGAGCATCTGATACTGGAAAATCCTTTGTCCTAGAAAGCATAAATTTTATGTTGGGGAAATCCCCGCCATTGCCAGATATTAAGGAACGACAAGGATATGACAGTATCTTGCTAGGCATTGAAAATTCTGAAGGAAAAATTTTTACCCTTCTTCGCTCAGCGGAGGGTGGAGATTTTAAACTTTTTGCTGGTTCTCACCTTACCAAGGATACCTTAAAGGAAGGTATCCAATTGGCACAAAAACACTCGGCAAAAAACGATGACAATCTTTCATCTTTCTTGTTAAATATTTTAGGGTTAAAGAATAAATTAATCAGGACAAATGCACAGGGGAAAACACGTAGTCTTAGTTTTAGGGATCTCTCAAAAATTGCTTCTATTGTAAGTGAAGATGATATTAAAAAAAGGCTATCCCCACTTGATACAGGAAATCCTACGGAAAGAACGCCGCTTTATGCAGCCTTTCGTCTCTTGCTAACGGGAGTGGATGATAGCGGAATAATTAAAAAAGAGGACACGAAAACTAAAGTTGCTAGAGAAAGTAAAACGGAAGTTTTGGAGCAGTTAATTGAAGAATTTCAACATTCCTTACAATCGTTATCTACAGAGCCAGATTCTTTAGAAGATCAACTTCGAAGGGTTTCCGCTACCATTAAGGAAACAAAAATTAGACTCACTGATAAGGAAAATGTATTTCGTGACCTTTCTAAGAGAAAAATTGATCTGAGATCGAAATATCAGCAATTTCTTGAACGCCATGAGGAAATAAGCGGTCTTTTAGAACGTTTTAATCTTTTAAACAGGCATTACGAAAGCGACCTTCAGCGATTATCCGGCATGGAAGAAGCCGGTGCCATGCTTTCATTTATCGAAATGACCCAATGTCCTCTATGCGGTGCAGAGCAGGAGCATCAGAATATTGAAGGGACTTGTGAGGGAAATATTGAAGATGTAATTAACTCTGCAAAAGCGGAAGCAGGAAAAATTTTACTCCTTAAAAAAGAACTTGCGGATACAATTTTGGATTTAAAAAATGAAAGTAAAAAAATTAATCGTACCTTGCCTTCAATAAAAGAGGATTTAGAAAGTGTATCCAAGCAACTGGAAGAAAAATTATCCGGAGAAATTGGCGGTTTACGAGAAAATTATTCAGATTTAGTTCAGACGGAGAGTCGCTTAAAACTTGGTTTAGATTTAAGAAAAAGAATAGAGGGTTTATTTTCCAGAATGGAAAAAGCTAAAGCCCCGGAAAAAATTTCTGATGACGGCTTATTGCAAAAAACGGAAATTTCAACGGGAGCATTAGATGAGTTTGCTCATGTAATTGAGGAGTTACTGAAGCGCTGGAGCTTTCCAAACGCGAAGAGAGTTTTTTTTGATAAAGAATCTTCAGATATACAGATTAACGGAAAAAATAGAATTAGCTATGGACAGGGGCTGAGGGCCGTAACTCATTCTGCCTTTACCCTTGGTCTTTTAGAATACTGCAGAAGATATGATAAGCCTCACCCAGGATTTGTTTTACTAGATAGTCCGATGCTGGCCTATAGAAAGCCAGAGGACTCTAGTGATGATTTATCCGCTACAGATGTGAAAAAGCATTTTTTTGATTACTTATCGGATTTAGGAGAAGACCAACAGGTAATAATTTTTGAAAACGTTGATCCGCCAGAATATTTAAAAGATCGAGACGGTGTAGTCTTTTTTAGCGGAAATGCGGAAATTGGAAGACAAGGGTTTTTCCCCATAAAAATTACCCCTCATGGATAATTGGTTGAAAGCTACAAGGTTTCAACCTATTCCTTACAACCCAACCATCTACGAAATCGCCATCACAGACGGCACTAATGGGCAAAAATATAGATGCAAGCCTTAAAGGCCTGCATCAAATTTCCACTGATTGGAATAGCGCTGGTTGATCTCTCTTGAGATGTTTTCAAGGGAGGCAAGGGCATTGCGCCGCTTTGCGCTTCCGTGAGGGCTTTGTACGAAGGCATTGATTTTGAAATCCGGTGGGATATTGGACTTCCGTATCCGAACACGATTTTTCTAGGGCAACCTATTCATACGTCCCCCGAATTGGATAATCATTCTCCTGAATCCATTTCAACGTATCGATTAATTCCTCGGGGTCCGACCTGTTGAACGGCGTGTTGGACATATCGATCAACTGGACCTTGCCATCGGGATTCACGGCAAACATTGCAGGCTCGGGGAACGGTTGGTCCGTCTCCTCCTTGGACCGAGGAAGGGAGATATACAGCCCGAGTTCCTTCATCTGGTCGATAGACAGGCCGTAGGCCACCGGAAACGTTGCGCCGGTCTCGCCAACCATCTTCTTGGCTTTTGGTTCCGGATCGCCTGAAACAGCCACCATTTCTGCTCCCACAGCAGGAAACTTTTCTTTCAGGTCTTCCAGTTTTTTCAGGTAGGTTTTGCATATCGGGCAATGCAGCCCCCGATAGATAAATACGACCTGCCAGTTCCCCGTCTTTTTTGGATGACCCAATGTCACCTCTCCCCCGCTGACCAGGGGAAGTGTGAATTCAGGTAGCCGGCTTCCCGACGAAAGTTTTGTTGGGGCCATAATTATCTCCTCCCGAGGAATGATTCAATTTTTCTTACAGAACCGTCTGCTCAACAACATCATGTGGATTGACTATCTTGGAAATTTTGAAATGACCCGGTTGATCTCATCTTAACAAGCCCGGGGATGGGAATGATCCCTTATATGTGGATAAAAGTTCCCTTTTTTATGGAACTTCATCCAACAACATGGGAATATCCGTGGTTATTGCCTAAAGAGCAGGGAAAATTACCTATCCCATAGGGTAGAGGCTCAATCTTTCTCATCCTAATATTAATGAAGCGGTACTGATATTGCCCAACCCATCCCCAAGCACCCGGTTTTCCCCTCAGCGTCTAAGCGTGTCATTCTGGGTTAAAGCGGGAGCTTTGCTGACCTTACCGGTGGCGATGTATGTGGTCATGCAGAACATCGACCTCGGTGAGGTATTCAATCCTGACCGGATCACCCGATGGCTTTCCCAGGCCGGGCCATCCGCCCCTTTTCTGTTTATGGGATTGATGGCTTTTGCCGTGATTATCAGCCCCATTCCAAGCCTGCCTCTGGACATTGCTGCGGGGGCGGCCTTTGGGCCATGGCTTGGGGCCACCTATGCCGTGGTCGGAGCCGAACTGGGCGCCATTGCCAGTTTTCTCATTGGACGAGCCGTGGGACGGGAGGTGCTGACCAAACTCCTGCGCATGAACATCGCCTTCTGCGAAAAATGTTCCGACCACCACCTGGCGATTTTTGTCTTTCTGTCCCGATTACTTCCGGTCTTTTCCTTTGACTTGATCAGTTATGGGGCAGGGCTCACCAACATGTCACTGCATATGTTTGCCCTTGTTACCTTTCTGGGCATGATCCCTCCCACCCTTGCACTCACCCACGCCGGGAGTTATTTCACTGGAGGAACATGGCTCACCGTTGTTTTGGGAATCGGAATGGTGGCACTGCTCATTTTTATCCCCAAACTTGCCCTTCGATATCCCGACTCGCGCTTGGTGAAACTCCTGCGAGGGGAAACCCCGGATTCGACGCCTGCATCCACTCCACACCCACCGCCAACTGCGGAATTGGCCAAAGGCCCACCGCGTTGCGACTCGTGCAACGGCCCGATGGAATAATTTGTGGAAATTTTGAGTGACTGCAGGGGAACGGTTCAATCGGGGGTATCAGGGTTTCAGCATGGTTTCACGCTATCCTTTATGATACGGTGAACTTTTTTGTGGGTAGTGACACGAACCGCCTTTCAGACAGTGCCACCACCAGCGCAACCGGAGACTGCCGATGAAAGCCGTTGCCTATAAAACACCGGGATCGATTGACCGCGAGGATGCCCTACAGGACATCACTCTTGAGAAACCCAAGGCCGAAGGCCGCGATCTGCTCGTCAAAATTATCGCCGTCTCGGTAAACCCTGTGGATACCAAATTGCGCCTCGGTGCTTCGCCCGAGGGAAGCGAATGGCGGATCCTTGGATTTGACGCCGCCGGCATTGTCGAAGCAGTCGGGCCTGAGGTGCGGAAATTCAAAACAGGCGATGCGGTTTTTTATGCCGGTTCCATCGCCCGCCCCGGCACCAATAGCGAGTATCACCTTGTCGATGAACGCATCGTTGGCCGCAAGCCCGCCAGCCTGACCGATGCGGAGGCTGCAGCGCTTCCCCTTACGGCGATCACCGCCTGGGAAATGCTGTTCGACCGGCTCGATGTCAAACGCCAGACCCCGCAGGGCGGACATACTATCCTGGTTATTGGAGGAGCAGGCGGCGTTGGTTCGATCACAATTCAGCTTCTGCGGGCACTGACCGATCTGACGGTGATCGCCACCGCTTCGCGTCCGGAAACGCAGGATTGGGTGCGCGAATGCGGCGCTCACCATGTCATTGACCACGGCCAGCCTTTGGCGCCCCAGGTTCAAGCTCTGGGCCTCGGAGCGCCTGGCTTTGTGTTCTCAACCACTCAGACCGACAAACATATGGCTGATATCGTCCAACTGATTGCGCCGCAGGGCCGGTTTGGCCTGATCGATGACCCGAAAGACCTTAACGTCACATCGTTAAAACTCAAAGCCCTTTCACTACATTGGGAATTGATGTTCACTCGCTCGCTCTTCGACACGCCGGATATGGCGGAACAGGGAAAACTGTTGAACGAAGTGGCTGCACTGGTGGATACGGGGCGCATCCGTTCCACAGCGACCGAAGTCGCCGGCAAGATCGATGCGGCGACTCTGCGCGCCGTCCATGCCCGGATCGAAAGCGGTTCTGCGCGCGGCAAGATCGTGCTTGAAGGGTTCTGATACAGCCACGAGTTGCGCCGTTTGGGCGGAAGAATGAAAATCACTGCGAAAGGCTGAAAAGTACCCGATAGCTTTTCGCCGACATTCACGTCCGTCTGTCCCCTGCCCAATATCCGGTATCGGCTGTGAGTTCAATTGATCAACGCAACACTTTATCTTACCTTCTAGAGATGGAGTGTGGCGATGAAACACCGAACCCGCATCTACTTGAGTGCTGAACAACGAGCAGACATTTGGGATCGCTGGCAGC
>JBFWRU010000018.1:0-53707 GCA_050248735.1 Nitrospirales bacterium
GGGAGGGCAGACGCCGGATCAGAAGTATTTTGATAACCCGCTGCCTAGCAAGGCAGCTTAACTCAACCAGGAGCGATCCACTTATCGACGCCCACTCAGTTGTTCAAAGAACCGGGGCCACCTCTGTTCTCTACACTTCAGGAGTTGGGTATGTGAGTTTGAGCGAAATTCAACCATTTAAGAATTTTTTTATCCTTAATTTACTGATAGGGAGTTACCATGATAACTCAAGAAAGCAGAATTTATCATTTGGAACAGTCTATGGGTCTCCTCATTTTCAAGAAAAAAATTAGCTAAATCCTTTTTTAACCTCTCCCAATTCGGTGGTTGTGGGCAACTCTCAGGTCTAGGTCGTTGTACTCTTGCAATTATTAGAGGACTGGGATAGGCTCTTCCCCTTAGTTAGTCAGTGTGAAAACTCTTCCTGCGCTGGGAAGGATATCGGCGGACCCTTCGAGATCTTTCTTTGAGAGTCGATGGTTACCTCCTCCTTATCTTCAAATTCTTCCGCATTTTTTTCCCTTCAATGGAACGAATTTTGCGATTTGTTAAGCGGTGGAACCTGGGATCTAGCCTGTTCCCAATGGTCGTTTGAAAATTTGACGGAATCTAGGCGATTGGCCTTGCCTCAGTTGGCTCGTCGGTTTAGTGAGCCACGCCAATTTCTTATGACAGATCATCCGCATCCCGTTCAGCCGTTAGAAGTCCTTTGGTTAAAATTACGATTGTTTGCAGGACTGTGTACTCAACTTACATCTTTCTATCGAGAGTATCGCCGACCTCATTTGGGATTGGAGTCTTCACGGATCGAAGTGATATTTCCCAAAGACCATGATCCGATTTTACCTGCAAGATGGGATTTTCTTCTGCGACCATTTCATAAGGAGGAAGCTGCTATCCCTTTTGTTCATGATGCGATGCCGCCTGCCTTTCAATCCAATCTTTTTCAACCTCCTTATTCTCTTGATACGGCCTATAAGGCACCTGAATTGCGGGAGTGGCCTTTGGGAACATCCAAAGAATTTACTGTTCTTCTCCGTTCCATGGAAAAAATACGGACGCAAGAATCCACCCCGAACCAGGTACGGGGGATTTTTCAAATTCACCTCATGAGTGACCTGAGGCAGGTAGAGTCTTTTGGGACGCAAGACGTGTTTTGTGTGCAACTTCCTATCCCCCGCGTAGGACAACCATTGGTAAACGTATGGATGTCTAAGATTGAATCTCCCGAACGAGGGATTATGCTTCGTGGACAGTCCGAGCCCATGCCCCTTGCTGCTTGGGATCATATTGAGGCGGGGAAGGAGAGGGCCATTCCACAGACTTCCGTGCAGTTCTATCGTGCCTTTTCGCAGAACTGTGATTGGTTTAGTTTGGGCTTGCTTTGGTTTCAAGCCCTGATCGGGCGGGATGATGAAACCTTGGGAAGGTTGGAAAGCTGTCTGCCCAACATGGTGAGGGGGACAAAGGCGCTTGGGACAAAGCACACAGAAAAATTAGTGGACATGGGAATTGATCCGATTCGTTTACTGTTTGAAGAACAGGGCAACCTGTTTAATCCATCCCGATTAGTAAGTTCGGTGCCGACATCTCTCCCTGGCGGTCAAGATCTCCCGCGCTATTTGTGGGATGCCAGTTTGAAATTGGCTCTCCAGTTGGTGGCCCGGGAAATCCCTCTTCAACGACCGCAGGAAAAGGCGACGACGGAAACAATTGATATGGGGTATCACTTGGAATGTGTTCTTTCACGGATTCAGACCATCGGTGAATGGATTCGCATGGAACTTTTTAGTCCGCAACAACGTCGCCATGAAATTGTGGCGGCCTGCCAAAAAGTGCGTATGGGCATGAGGTAATGGAGATCGACTTTAATGCCCTTTAAGCTCTTGATCCAAGCCGCAAATAATACAGGAAATCTAATTCCTGCAAAACAAGAATGGGAAGAAGAAGTCATTATAGGTAGGGGAGAAGCGTCGGGATTGCGACTTCCGGATCAACGGAAAGTAATCTCTTCCCGGCATGCCAAGATATCCCGGCAGGGGAATGACTATGTTCTGGTAGATATTGGCAGTATTAATGGAACATTTTTGAATGGAACGCGCATTCAAGTAGGGGCCCCTCTTCCATTGGCGGCGCATGATCAAATTGGGATAGGGACCTATGTGTTGGAGTTTGTGCCTGTGGAGGCGTCGCCTTGGTCTGGCGAGGAGGATTCGGATGCCACGCTGTGTGTCATGCCACCTCAGGAGTCTTTGGATGCAATTGTGGATCGATTGAAGATGCGGTATGCGGAATTAATTTCTGGGCCTGCGAATGAAGATGAAAGAGAAGCCGAACTAGTGAAGTTTTTAGAGGAAGCTACTTCTGGCCTGGGAAAGGAGAAAAGTAAGGAACTGCTTGCAAAGGTAGAGCGAGCTTTTTTGCCTGGTGACGAGCCTTCTGAAAAGCCTCAAGAGGAGGAATCCATTGCATCTCCGGTGGTATTAGATAGGCCGGTAGATTTGAAGCCTGGGCCGTCTCCGGCCATCAGCCAACAGACCTTTGCCTGCTCCAACTTGAGTGAACGGGAGGAAGAGGTGTTGACGGTGCTTCTCAATTTTGTCCTGGATTCCTTAAAAGGACGGAGAAAGTTCCAAAAGGAACTGGAGGTGGAAGTCACACGAATATTTGGAAAAGAACGAAATCCCATAAAATGGGCAGAAACCTCCCAGGAGATTCGAACGTACTTGTTTGAAAGCGCAGAATCCAATACCCAGTTTCCTCAAATCATAAAAGAACTACAGCAGGTCTTAGAAGATTTATCGCTACACCCGGTCGGTTTGATGGCCGGGTTTCGAGAGTGTGTACGTTTTCTTCTCAAACAACTGGATCCCAGTACTTTGGAAATGGAATCGAAGAATAAAAGGAAAGCGGTGGGATCCCGACTCCTGCCCATGCGGTTGCTGGGGAGCCATCCCACCTGGGAATACTTTAAGGAAAAACACCGTCAATTACGAGAAGAAGAAATAAAAACGTTTCATCGCTTATTAGGCCCTGAGTTTGCGAAAGGATATCTCCGTGCGTATCAACAAACAAAATCTTCATGAGGATGGAATTGTGAAGTTCAGTCTGGTCCTGTTGTGTGGAGTAGTGGTCGCTTGTGGCGGATCTACCAAAATCGATTTTGGAGTCTCTCTGGAGGCTTCGAATCGATGTAATCTCTCGGAAATGGGACAGCCTGTTCCGGTGACGGTGCGTGTTTATACTTTACAGGATCGGACCCGATTCGAGCAGGCTACATTTCAGGAGCTGTGGAAGAAAGATTATGAATATTTGGGGAAGGATTTATTGCACAGGAAGGAAGTGACCTTGCGTCCATCATCGAAAGCACCCATTGTCCTAAACGTGGATCCTGAAGCTAATGAAAAATTTATCGGAATATTGGCGCTGTTTCGTGAATACAAGGATGGAGTGTGGCGTCGGGTGATTCCGATTGAACGGCCCGGCTTTCTGTCATTTGGAATGCCGGAGTTTGTTCTTAAATGTGACCAAAATGTTATGGGAGAAGCGGTTAAAGATTGAAGATGTTATGACAACCGCAGGCAGTTAAGAAAGGGCTACAGCACATGGATGTCTCGCATCGGGTCTTATGGAGTGAGGGGATGTTATTAACTCCTCATATATTTCAACAATGGGACCGATATCACGACCTCGTTCTGGTAGAACGTTTACAAAATCTCCACCCCTTCGGATGGGGCGTTTGTCAATTGGATATTGATAAGGACGGTCTAGAGAATGGGAGTTTTACTCTTTTGCAATTTCGTGGGGTAATGCCCGATGGCCTGGTAATTCGTGTGCCAGAGCAAGATGTCATTCCGGCGACTCGACTTCTGGAAGAATTGTTTCCTCCGTCACTAGATCACCTTGATGTGTTTCTAGGCGTTCCTATGGATCATACGGGAATGGCCAATTGCAAATTGGATCAGAAAGCGCTCCCTCGGGAGCCACGGTATGAAGGTAGTTTTATGTCGATTCCGGACTTCAATACGGGTGACAATTCCAAGGAAATCATGGTTGCACGAAAAAATCTGAAAATCTTTTTTACGGGCGAAGATATGCCTGATTCCACTATCATGAAAATTGCGGAATTAACTCGCAGCCCCGGTGGCACGATTATGCTTCGCGAGGGGTACATTGCTCCCTTGTTATGGATTTCTGGTTCTGAATCGCTGACTCGGCTTCTTCGTTCTTTATTAGAGTTAATGGTGTCAATGGGAACGGCCTTGGCGGACCAACAACGTGGGATTCGTGAACATGGCGGCATGGATCTACTTCGATTTTCCATGTTGCATTCTATTTTTTCGTATATTCCCGTCCTTGCCCATTATAACCACGTGGGAAAAATTCATCCGGAGACGCTATTCATCACTCTGGCGAGATTGGCCGGTGAATTATTGTTGATGTCACCGGACGCCAATCCAAAAGATTTACCGTTGTATGAACATACGAACCTATCGAGAAGTTTTCGTGAACTCGAAATCAAAATTCGAAATATTGTGGAACATATTTCACCAACCAGGTATGTCACGATTCCACTTGAGAAACGGGGAGAGACCATATTTGTGGGGCAGGTCTCAGACGTATCTTTACTGGAAAAAGGACAATTTTTCCTCTCCGTCAGTGGAGGGGAGTCGGAAGACAGTGTGCGGTCTCTGTTATTGAAGCGGGTGAAAATTGGAGCAATGGACGATATGGAATTGATCGTGAACGCGGCCATGCCGGGAGTGCGATTCCGTCATGTTGTTCGGCCCCCCGCGAGTATACCGGCCAAGACCGGCCATCAATATTTTCAATGGGAGACACAAGGCGGATTTTGGGATCGAATTAAGCAAATGCAAAACTTGTCATTGTATGTTCCATCAGAATTACAAGAAGTCAAAATTGAAATTCTTGTCACCAAAGAATAAAACGATGAAACCAATCGAAAAAAATCGATCAAGTCAATTAGTCAATGCCTTTTTTGATATTTTAGTTTTGGGAGTCCATGCCAGGGATTCTCGTGATCTGGGGCGAATGGACTCTTTTCGAGCCCGGGTCGAACAGATGTTCGAAGAGGCCGATCGTCGTGGCACGGAACGTCAATATTCGCGCGACACATTGAGTGAGGCGCGTTATGCGGTGGTGGCTTTTTTGGATGAGATGATTCTCCAGTCAGGGTGGGAGCACAAAAGCCAGTGGGCGGCTTCACCGTTGCAATATCATTACTTTCAGACCCAAGTCGCGGGAGAGGAATTTTTTCACCGGCTCAATCTTTTGCGGCGGGCTCATCCAGTGAACGCCGATCTTCTCGAAGTGTTTCAAACCTGTTTGGTCTTGGGTTTTGAAGGCAAGTATAAATTGGAAGGACGGGAGAAAATAAAGGATCTCACCCATGATCTCTTTAGGGAAATCGAAGCTGTCCGTGGAGATCTCCCTCCACTCTCCCCTCAGGGAGAGCGCAGTGAGGTCGTATTCGATATGGTCAAGCAGGAAATACCTGCATGGGTGATTCTGGCGTGCAGTGCTGCGATTGTATTTTTTTCTTATGCCGGGATGTCTGTGTTAATTGCCCAGGAAACCGAGGAGACGTATACCCATCTGAATGAATTGGTAGGATCGTCAAAATCATGAGGAACCCGATTGCCGGATTATTCAGAAAACTGATTTCTCTGCCCAAGTCGCTACTTCTGATTTTCATTCGAAGGCCCAGGTTGATGGTAGCATTGGGAATTTTTTCCGTTTGTGCACTTATCTGGTTTGCGGGTGAAATGGTGGGAATGGCAAGTACGGAAATCCGGCTGCTGTTGATAGCCGGAATCATTCTTGCTTGGGTTCTCTTCCTGATTTTTGATTTTTATCGAGCACGCCAGGGAGCGCAGATGCTGGAGGATTCTCTCCAACATCAAGGCCTGGAACAGGCCGAACGTTCCCAATCCGACCAAAAGGAAGATTTTGAAGCGATTCGACTACGATTTGAAAAAGCCATTGCCACCCTAAAGCAATCCAAGCTTGGCAAGGGGTACCGAGGGAAAGCGGCGTTGTATGCTCTTCCCTGGTATATGATTGTTGGACCATCGGCTTCCGGGAAAAGTACGGCCCTGCGCGAGTCCGGGCTCCAATTTCCCTTTCTGGGTGATAACCAAAAAGGCGTACAAGGGGTTGGGGGAACCCGAAATTGTGATTGGTGGTTTACGACCGATGCGGTCATCCTGGATACCGCTGGCCGGTACATGACAGAGGATGAAGACCGGGAAGAATGGATTTCCTTTCTGGAATTATTAAAAAAAACCAGGAGCAAAAAACCCATAAATGGGGTGCTCGTGGCGATCGGCGTTGATGAATTACTTCGAGCCACCGATCAACTGGTCGAATGGCATGCCAAAACCATTCGCGATCGTATTGACGAATTAATGACCCACTTAGGAATGTCTTTTCCCGTCTATTTAATGTTTACCAAATGCGACTTATTGGAAGGGTTCGTCCAATTTTTTGGGGAACTGGGCAAAAACGAACGCGAACAAATCTGGGGATGCACGCTGCCTCGTCAGACCAAATCTCCGGTGAGCCCGGCCGAACTGTTCAGCCAACAATTCGGCCATCTGATTGAGGGAATTCAGGCCAGACGTCTGGAACGATTTTCGATGACTCGCGGTGAGGCTAAATTGTCAATTTTGGGATTTCCTTTGCAGTTGGAGGCCTGTCGACCGGTGCTATCGAGGTTTATTGAAGTTCTCTTTCATCAAAACCCCTATCAGGAAAATCCATTTTTTCGGGGATTTTATTTCACCAGCGGGACCCAAGAAGGCAATCCTATCGACCGGATTATTGAATCTGTTCGTCAGGCGGCGGGGCTCAAAGGTTTGGCGGGTGAAGCTCAGATACCTTTGGAATCCAAAAGCTATTTTATTAAAAATTTATTTACCAATGTCCTCTTCCCCGATCAACATCTGGCAACTCCATCAAGCCGCGTGTATCAACATCGGGGGATGCTTCGAGTCGCAGTTTTTGGTGCCGCAATTATCGGCGTAGGACTGAGTGTGTTTGCGATGGGATCGTCCTACTTGGGAAATAAGGTTATTGTGAGGTCTGTCCAGGATTCAGCAGTCAAATTGGTTCAAGTTTCGCGACAGGCAACTCCGGTGCTGGGGTCGGAAGATTATCTGAATAACATGGAACTTTTGGAGCGTCTTCAAGGACGATTAGCCCAAATCCAGGATTATCAGGACCATGGCGTTCCTCTGCGATTGCAAGGGTTTTATCAGGGAGATCGACTTCTCGGCCCGTTGAAGAATTTGTATCATCGGGAACTCTCACACGTTATTGTGGAACCCACACGAAAGGGGTTGGAAGCTCGTTTGTCACGTTTCGTGAATGGTCGGGAAAGCGAGCGAAAGGAGGAAGATTTCTACAGTCTCTTTAAAGCGTACCTGATGCTGGGCAATCCGGAACATCTGGATGCCCGATTTTTATCTCACCAATTGCAGACCCTGTGGAAGACAGGGAGTCCGGCCCTGTTCCCCCAGGCAGGGGAAAAAGTTCCTGAAGAATATCAAGAAGATTTGCAGGTCCATTTGGATTTTTTTAGCCAATATTTGGCCGGGAATTTTCCTATTGTGCCTCATCAAGAACTCGTGCAGGCGGTGCGAAGTATTTTACGAGAAATTCCATTAAAAGAACGCCTGTTCAATCAAACGCTTCAGCATGCCGCAGAGGGGTTGGAGCCCTATACCATTCAGACAGCCTTGGAGGGATATCAGCAGCCTGACCTGATAAGCGATTATCAAATTCCAGGTGTATTTACGAGGCAAGGTTGGGAGACGGCTTTTCAGAAACGGTTAGATGGGGTCATGGAAGAATACGGGAAAGAGTATTGGGTATTGGGAGAAAAAGAGCCGGTCAATAATGAAGAAATGGTAGAGGCCGTCAAAGCTCAATATTTCGGACAGTATAGCCAGCATTGGTTCCATTTTTTATCATCTATTCGTGTTCGTCCCAATCGAGCACAGGCCGATGTGCTGAATTTTTTGCAAGGCCTGACGGCTTCCCCCTCCCCCATTACCCTTATTTTAGAGGAGGTCAGGAAAAATACCAGATTTCAAGATCCCCTATTGATGCTGGCAGGGGAAGGAGCGTCCGGGCTGTTTGAAAAAATGAAAAGAAAATTATTTGCCGACTCTCAAATGGGGAATACACTAGGTCAGCCTGATGTTTTGCAAGCCTCCTCGGAGTCCCTCGCCAAAGATTTCCAATCTATTCACAGGTTTGTCGAGGCCCCTCAAAAGCAAGATGGAGCCCTGTCTGGTCTCGACCAATATTTGGCCGAGTTGAACCATGTGAAAACCGTGATGATCGGGATGTCGTCCGCAGAAGGGACAATTCAGGATCCGGTCCAGTTGAGCCAGAGGATTGTTCAGGGTGAAGCCAATGATATGACAAAGGCGGTTAATACTGTTGAACAATTAGCGGCAGGTTTTGATCTAAGGACACACCAAGCCCTGGAACCGCTTTTAGTGCAACCTGTCCTTCTGGCCATGCAATCAGTGCTGGATCAAGCCTTGGTGACACTCGATCGACAATGGGAGGGAGAAGTATTCGAACCCTGTCAACAGACCATTGCTTCCTACTATCCCTTTCAAGCTTCCGACAAGGAGGCGGCGATTGGTGATGTAGCCGGTTTTTTTCATCCCGACCAAGGCCGATTGTGGTCGTTTGTGGATAAAAAAATTAAACCGTTTGTTGTGGAAGGCCAAGATGGCTGGACTCTGAAAAATTGGCGGGGAATTCATTTGGCCCTGTCGGCGGAGACCCTGGAGGCTTTGCAATATGCAAAATTTGTGACCGCCAGCCTTTTTCAGGGTGGACAAACTACCCCAAGCGTTCCCTTTGATATTTATCCCTACTCCGATCAAGGACCCTCGGCATCCTTGGTGAGTCATATTCGGTTGAAAATTGGCGACCAGGACTTTGTCTATGACATGGGGCCTCGTGAATGGCAGGAGTTGCAGTGGCCCGGGCCCTCTGGTGCTTCTGGGAGTCAACTTTTGGTGCAAGTCGATGGTTCCTGGGAGTCTCGGGAAGCCCAGGGGTGGTGGGGATTATTCCGGCTACTGGAATCAGCCCAAGTCACTCCCATGAGTGATTCCCTCTATCGAGTGGTGTGGGCCTGGAACCCCAAGAATTCAAAACCCTTGCGCATTCAGTATGATCTGCGGGCTCGAAAGGCGCAGAATCCCTTTCAGCCTAAGTTTTTTTCAAAATTTTCCTGTGTTTCCCATTTGGCTGAGGCAATGTAATGCTGGAAAAAATTTCATTGGAAGTTGGCTGTTTTGGGAAACTTCCCCTGTCCCCGGAATTTATCCGGGTGAACGCCAAGGGATCAGCCTTGCAAGCCTTTGATCAATGGCTCCAGGAAGGGCTACATGGATACCGAACTTCAACCGGCCCCAACTGGATTCAGGATTATCTGCAATCGGAAACATGGAATTTTCTTTTTCATGATCCCGGTGGAAGCGAGTGTCTTGTCGGTGTGGTGACACCGAATCAGGATAAAGCTGGACGAGGATTTCCCATGTCGATTTTTCTCAGAATAGAGGCTACGGAATTCGCTGGGAAAATACAGAAAGTTCCGGTGTATTTTCAAACCTTCCTGGCCCGGGCGAAGCAAATGGTCGAGGAGGGGTGGAAGGATCATTCACTCCAAGAGTTTCGTGAGCAAATCAGTGGATGGGAAATTCCCGATCCGGGGAATTGGGATTCCCTCGATCGGCTGTTTCAGGAATTTCTTGGGGCCTATTCGATGAATGAATTGTTACACCTATGCGGAGTTCAGAAGGATCTCTTTTTGTCAGTAGACCTGAAAGTTCACATGCAAGAACGAGTGAGAGCAATGGTAACCGCTCATCGACCGACGAATCCGTCTAAAGGCGGCCAACTCATGTCTTTTCCTTTGATTCATGATCCAGCACTTCCATTTGAAATTCCATTCTGGATGGAATATTTGAAAAAATATGAAAGCCTTACATTTGCCTATCCTATCCTGTTTTGGAATAAAAGCCCTCAAAATAGCCATGCGGTGGTCTTTTTGCAAAACGCGCCAGTGTCCCCAAAGAGTTTTGCGAAATTAATTCATCCTCTTTTAGCGATTGAGCCCTACTGGCCTTTGGTTTCGGAGAGTCGAGCGAGCGATGAGGATGATCAGGGGGGAGATGTCTTTCCTCAGATGATTTCTCCAGATTCCAGCTTTCCTGAGGAGCAGGAAACCCTGGAAGGGTTATTGCGGTAGGGCAAAAAGGTAAAAAGAAAAATGGCGTGCATTGGAGGGAAAGATGGTCCGCACGTGTGCAGGAGGGCAGGGGGCGTAGGCCCTCACCGCTGGACTTCATGAGAAAGGAGTCTCAACCATGAATGCCAAAGAATTGCTGGATCAGGGAAATTTAACGAAAGCGATTCAATCCCTGATTCAAGAGGTTAAAGCCCATCCTGCAGATGGTCGCGCCAGGACCTTTCTCTTTGAACTCTACTGTTTTGCCGGTGAATTGGATCGGGCAAAAACTCATTTGGAAGCACTGGATTCCCAAGATCCCAAAATTGATTTAGGAATTGAATTTTATCGAAAGGTGCTCAAGGCGGAAGAAGCCAGAAGGCAGGTGTATGAAGGAAAAGGCACGCCCAAGTTTTTCTCAGGTTGCCCCGACTATCTGCAAGGACATTTAGATGCATTAAACTCCATTCGAGAACACTGCCCTGCAGAGGGAACACGTCTGCTGATCGCTGCTCAAGAAAAACGTCCTGCTATTCAGGGGAATTGTGACGGACAAGCCTTTACGGAATTTGCCGATAGTGATGACCTCCTGGCTCCGGTGTTGGAAGTGATCGCCCAGGACGGATATTTCTGGCTACCCTTATCGCAAATCACCCATCTTTCGATTTCGCCGCCCAAGCATTTGCGTGATTTGCTGTGGATCCCGGCGCATGTGGAAACGCAGGAAACGGCTATAGGAGTTGTCCTGCCTGTGCTCTATCCCGGTTCTCACAACGACTCGAATGATCTCTTGAAATTAGGGCGGATGACGGATTGGAAACACGGGCCGGACGAGTTCAATAAAGGCGTCGGACAGCATGTCTTTATTATTGATGATTCGGAAAAGGGAATCCTCGAAATAAAGGAGTTGACCTTCACCAGAAACGAGAAGGCCGCTTTGGGAGAAAGGTCAGGCCAATGAGCGCACAACCGGTACTTGACCTCGATACCTTATTAGCGCCGATAGCAGGAGAAAATCCGTCAGGGATCGATGTTCGGTATACCCGCTATGATGTTATCAAGGAAGCCCGGCGGGAAGACGACGGGCTTCCGAAAGGCGACTGGGAGGAAAAAGGGACGATTAAGGTCGCGGATTGGAAAAAGGTGATCGACATTTCGTCTGAGACGTTGGCCACTGAAAGCAAAGATCTGCAAATTGCCGCATGGTTACTGGAAGCTCTGGTCAAGGAAGAAGGATTCCCTGGTCTTCGTGATGGTCTCAAGCTCATAAAAGAGCTACATAGCCGGTTTTGGGACACGCTCCATCCTGTCATTGATGAAGGGGATTTGGGATTTCGGGCAGGACCCATGGATTGGCTCAATGAAGAAAAAACCTTGCCCTTAGGCATTCGAAGTATTCCCTTGGTTCGGTCCTCTGAAGGACAGGGGTATGGGTTTTTACAGTGGGAAGAAGCGCAATCGGTGGAAAATCTGGGTCGCAAGGATCCCAAACAAAAAGCGGCGGCCTTGGCCGAGAAGAAAGTCACACTGGACGAATTTAATAAAGCGGTGCAAGCAACATCATTGACCACCTGTGTCGGGATTTTAGAGTGTATTCGGGAAAGCCAGGAGGAAGTCGAAGGGCTCAATCAGGTAATCAAAGAAAAATACGGAGAAACAAATCCTGAACGTCCCAGTTGTGAAAATTTGAAAAAGATTCTTGAAGAATGTCGGACGCTGCTGGAAGGGATGGTCAAACAAAAGGGAGGTGCCAAAGTGGAGCTTCAGGATGCTGTCCGAGAAACGGGGAGTGTGGCTGATACAGGCCTGACTGAGCGATCCACGGCAACCGGTGGAGGAATACATCCCGTCGATCGACTCGATGCCTTGAGGCGGCTGGCTGCTGTAGTTGAATTCTTCAACGAAACCGAGCCGCATAGTCCGGTTGGGCCTTTAGTACAACGGGCGGCGAAGTGGGGCGAAATGCCCTTAAGGGAATGGTTGGAAGAAGTGATTCCTAATAAAGAGGTGTTGGCCAAAGTTTTGGAGACCTTAGGCATGGCGGAGAAAAAACCCCCACAATAACTTCCAAAAAAACGGACAAACCAGTCAAGAGAGGAAGTGAAAGTCGAGATCGGATTGTGGCGAATAATTCAACAAGGAGGGGATCATGGGGAAAGAAAGCACTCAACACAAACTGGACCGGGTCAGGTCGCCACGCGTCCACATTACCTACGATGTGGAAACCGGAGGCGCTATCCAAATGAAGGAACTGCCTTTTGTTGTGGGTGTTTTATCGGATCTTGTGGGAAAACCCAAGGACCCGCTGAAACCTCTGAAAGAGCGGAAATTCATCGACATTGATACCGATACCTTCGATGATGTCATGAGGGGAATCAGTCCGCGGTTGGACTTTTCGGTCGAAAATAAACTGAAGGATGACGGGTCAAAAATGAAAATCGAAATAGACTTGTCTAAAATGGAAGATTTTTCACCCGAAAGCGTGGTGAATAAAGTCGAACCATTGAAAAAACTTCTGGAAGTGCGGCAACAACTCTTTGAGTTGTTGGCCAAGGCCGACGGGAATGACAAGCTGAGTGATCGGTTACAGGAAATAATAGGCAATACGGATGAATTGCAGAAACTCGCGACTGAAGCCGGGATAAAAGCCGGCGGAGGCGACAGTCCCGAAGGGACAAAGGAGGGTTAAGCATGAGTGCCGAAGCAGAACAATCCAAAGCTGAAGGGGCCGCGACCACGCAGGAGGCGAAAGGTTTGCTGGATCAAATCATCGATGAGGGACGAATCGGTCGGGACCAAGGTGAGCGGGACGCGTCCAAGCAACAAATTGCCACCTTGATTGACGAGGTCATGAAGGGAACGGTGACGGTCTCCAAAGATATTGAGTCGATGATCAGCGCCAGAATTGCGGATATCGATGAGTTGTTATCCCGGCAGCTCAACGCCATCATGCATGCGGAAGAGTTTCAGAAATTAGAGTCGGCATGGAAAGGGCTGCATTACTTCGTCAGCAATACGGAATGCAGCACCATGCTCAAAATAAAAGTCATGAACGTGTCCAAAAATGATCTGATCAAGGATTTCCGAAAAGCGACGGATTTTGATCAAAGCGCCTTGTTTAAAAAAGTCTATGAAGAAGAATATGGCACATTTGGTGGAGCGCCATTTGGCGCCCTTATCGGTGATTATGAATTTGGCCGTGGCCCGCAAGACATGGAATTGTTGGAGAAAATTTCGAATGTGGCCGCGGCCGCCCATGCCCCCTTTATTTCGGCGGCCAGTCCCCACATGTTCCGGCTGGACAGTTTTACCGAATTGCCCAATCCCAAGGATCTGGCCAAAATTTTCGATAGCGTGGAATGGGCCAAATGGAAATCATTCCGGGACTCGGAAGATTCGCGGTTCGTGGGGTTGACCATGCCTCGCATCCTTATGCGCATGCCCTATGGGCCGGACACGGAACCCGTGGATGCGTTCAACTACAAGGAGGATGTAGACGGAAAAGATCATGCGAAGTATTTGTGGGGCAATGCGGCTTATGGTTTTGGAACCCGGCTGACCAGTGCCTTTGCCAAGCATGGGTGGTGTGCCGCGATTCGGGGAGTCGAAGGCGGAGGCCTAGTGGAAGGCTTGCCTTCTCATACGTTCAATACGGATGACGGCGAAGTGGCGCTTAAATGCCCGACGGAAATCGCTATCACGGACCGGCGTGAAAAAGAATTGGCGGATCTGGGTTTCATCCCGCTCATTCACTGCAAGGGAACGGATTTTGCAGCCTTTTTTGGGGCGCAATCGGCCCAAAAACCCAAAAAATACGACACCGATGCGGCCAACGCCAATGCGCGGTTGTCGTCGCAAATTCAATATCTCATGGCCACCTCCCGGTTCGCCCATTATTTGAAATCCATGATGCGGGATAAAATCGGCAGTTTCATGACTCGAACGGACTGTGAGAAATTTTTGAATCGCTGGATCAAAAATTACGTGGTCAGCACGGAAGAAGCTGGGCAGGATGTCAAGGCCAAGTATCCGTTGAAAGAAGCGCGGATCGATGTGGTTGAGATGCCAGGCAAACCGGGATGTTATCGAGCGGTGGCGTTCCTGAAGCCTCACTTTCAATTGGAAGAACTCACAGTCTCGTTGCGCTTGGTGGCTGATTTGCCGCCCCCAGCTAAGGGATAACAACGGGGAATGATTCGCTCTGAAAACAGGAGGATTTTGACCGATCTTTCGATTCCGTAGACCATGAAGGGTGGGTGAACTCTTCAGGGACTGACCCTCATGAGGGAAGAATTCAATGCACAGAAATCATGGAGTGCGTCGAATTCACGTCACCAATAATCGCACATGGTGTAGGTGGAGACTGATGAAAAACCACGCTAGTGAATCATGGCTTCTTCAAACCCCTTTCAAAATTTTCAATTCCGTCTTTGAAATGTAATAAGGCGGTCCAGGAGTGAGAATGGTTAGAAATTGCACAGCTGTCAGAAATGTTTGAAACAATTGGGAAATTGCAATGTTGGCGATTTCAGATGCATGGCACAGTCATTGCTTTAGAACGTATCTATGAAAATAAAATACAAACCGGAAGATAAGATATCCTCCGGTTTAACCATTCACAAAGGTTCTGACGAAGGAGGGTATGGATCATGGCTGTAGAACAAAATGCATTTTTGAACATTGGTGGCGGGGCGATTCCCGGGAATGCAACGGTGTCGGGGTATGAAGGCCAAACGGTCGTCACATCAGTATCGTATGGTGTCAGTCAAATGGGAGAGTGGGAGGAAAGTGAGCAATTGACAGGACGAGTCACTAATTTCGGCGACCTCAGTGTGACCAAGGTCATGGACAATGGGAGTCCCTCACTGGCGCAGGCTTGTGCGATGAAAACTCAATTTGATAATGCCGAATTGAATTTAGTCGCGGGTGGTGATGCGTACCTGACCGTGACATTGGAAAAAGTTATCGTTACAAACGTGCAGGTGGGGTATACGTCGGGCGATAACCGTCCGTCGGAGAACATCCAGTTGTCTTACCGGAAGGCCACGTGGCGTTTCGGCACCGCCACAGCTTCGTATGATTTGGCTGCGGCTCAAAAGTAAAAAATCTTAAAGGAGACTGTTTTAATCTGGAAGGGGGCGACGGTCCCCCTTCCCCTCCGCAGTCAGATTTCGCCGAAGGTCGTGTTAGCTTCCTCGGACCTGGGCGATTGGGGTTTGACTGTAAATACGAGTGATAATCCTTCCTACTCAAAGACGAACCATCCAATGGGGAGAATTTTTTGAAAGAGTCGCTGCTCTACGACCTTTGTCAATCTTCTTTCGGGGGATGCTAGTGGGAGATGATCGAATTTGACAAAAACAGGGGTTTTGCGCGTTAGAGGCCCCATTTTTTGTGAAGATCGAAATGTACGAACTTCATCACCGTTCAGGTAGGCTATACGACCGGGGACTCCCGGCCTTCCGAAAGCATCATGATGAACTACCGAAAAGCTACTTGTTGCTTCGGCACCGCAACCATCTCTGATAACTTAGAACCCGGGACAAACCAAAAAATGGATGACGCACCTTCCTCCCACCCCAATTCATTCAGGGGTAAGAGGGGGATGGAAGGGATAAGATCGTGTGGACGATTTTTTTATTCTTTCTCAATGGATTTTAGAAAGAACAGAAAATTCTTAAGAAATCATTTTTTAAGCAAGGCATGATTGCATTTACCTATAAAAGACAAAAAACAGGATAAGGATCAACATACTAATGGGCCTTTATAAAAGATGTCGGTTCTTCAAACTATTTCCCCAATACACAAGGAATGTGAGAAAACAAATTCGCTGTATCTGATGCAGGCTGTGCCTCTATATCGCAGTTCAAAAGACTTTCCAAGAAACGCTGAAAGGTGTATAACACGCCGGGAATTTGCGAATTTACCTTTGTCCTATTTTCGTCTGGCACGGATAAATGCCAATTCAATACGAAAGGAAAATCATGCGCGCCAACGATATCTTGATTGTAACCAGACTGATAGACCCATACTTGAATAAGACCGTAACGAAGAAGAAATATGATCCACAAACGGGTAAAATGACCAACGAGGTGCGATCGGTGATCGTCGATGATGGGGCACTACCCGGCAATGATCCAATGATGACAGGGTCCCAGGTGGCCACAGCGCAAATGTTGAAAGGCATAGACGGAAATGAATCATCCGTAGATTGGTGGGTTGAATACGGAAAACGTGTCAATGATAAGTTCAAAGAGGGCGAATTCGGGATCAGATGCGATACTTGCACAGCGTTAGCTTTCTACCTTTTGAAAGAAAATAACTGTACCGGATCGATCACGGTAATCGAGCAGGCACAAGGAAAAGCAAACGGCCACTGGTTCTTGCTCGTAGGTTGTCCCGAAGACGCGAAGATCGCATATCCGGACATATTTCCGCGCGGCAGCTTTGTGGTGGATTTGTGGGGGGCCGGGGTCAAGATGCAGCGTAAAGAGCAGAACATACACTCAGCCGTCTTCGATCCATCGAGGTGCGTTTATTCCTGCGGGGATAACAGCTTAAAGCGTAAAGTACATCTTGGTGGCGCCACTACCGTCCCCACAAAGGGACAATTCGTGACTGATACAACAATTGCCGGTTGCTTCGGAAACAAAGGGCGGAGCAGTGCATTGAAGAAATTGGACACACAGTTGGACCTATATCACAAAAACCAGAACCAACCGAAAGATCTCGCCGACGCATTCACTGATTGGACAGCAAAGAAAAATAAGCGACAAGGAGAAGACATCGATACAATTCGAAACAAGGAAGGAGCCATGACAAGACTAAGGAGCCAAATTCGCTGGCTGGGCAAGCCGGTCTGATCCGAAGCGGGGCATGAACGACGAAACGGGGTTCGTAAGGTTCGAGGGGGGCGGGTCTGAAAATTGACTTATTATCTTTATGGTGGCCACGGTCGCGGCATGGCACGTAAAGCCGGAACTGAGTCTGACGGGGCGTTGCATCATGTGGAGTAATCAGCTGCCATAAACCTTTCACAATGACCACGACCGAAGCGCGAACCTTGATCGTAGCGGGCACTATTTGACGAGGGGGAGGTCTGAACTCATTTTCGCCCCGTTGGCAAGACGGCTTAAAGAGACGCATTGAAGATCAGGTGACTGCATGGGTGGAGATGTTTGTGTGCCATCTTTAATAATTAAGCATGGAGGGGTAGTATGACCCACCATTAACCCCAGTACAGTTGTAAAAGGAGTGGATAGAGATCTACAGCGTAAAAAAATCTTTACAGCCATCGGCCGGCAAGGGAGCGTAAGGGTTGCGCGATTGATTGGAAACGAGCCAGCCGGACAATATCCTGATCTTTCAGTGTGAGCAATGGCATGAGGCCCCTCTCCAATATGATTTCGGCGGCCCGTTCGGTGAGCAAAACTTCCCCGCAGGGTTGTATGCGCGATTCGCCTTCATGGGTGTAAATGTGCAAAGGCAGCCCTTCTACTTCTAGAAACAGGCCGGGTCGGCCATGCCAGCTTTCTTCCATGAAGGCTTTTCCGATTAATTCAAGGCACGCAAAGATTGGGTTCCCCCACAGATAATTCTCGTGTGTGGGAGGGCTCGTTTGTTCTTCAAACGGCCAAGATTTCACAGGCTCGGTCTCGGCCCCATAGGGAAGGCGAATCAACCATCGCGGTAGGGCCAATCCCACAAAGGCGGCCTCTGGCCGGTTTCGCAATTCCTGCCAGGTGGTGTGTGATGCTGACTTACCAAAATTCTGCCAATTCTCAGGGTCTGGAGTCTCGGTTAGTGATTGACAGCCAATAAATTGCGAGCTGGCATGAGAGAGAAAGGGCACGCCGCCGTGTTGGGCAATCTTGGCCAAAGTTTCTAAGAGGGTAATGTCCTCAGGGGTCTGGTCAAAAGTATAGTTTCCCGCCACGACAGCCCAGGGTGGCCCCATGGGCGTGCCACTGGCATGACCGATGAGGACCTGTGCCAACTGGTTTGAACGATAGTCATTCCCCTGAGCCAGCTCCCCCGCCAACTCAGCTTTGGAAATATCCAACACAAAAAGTTTGAGTTGGGTGGAGAGTTCCAGTCGTTGGGTCAGCCAAGCCAATCCCTGCCACGCAGCTTCCAAGTGTTGAAAGTCAGTGTGGTGCACAAGCGTGCGCATGAGGTCTCCCATGGCGTGCTCGACCTGAGTCAATCGTTCGGGTTGTCGGGGGTCGGTATCGGGCACCAGATAGGGAGCGACCACGTCTTCCACGAAGCGTTGCCAGCTTCGTTCATCACCCAATGCCGCTCCCGTTGGTGGAGCGGACGGGTTTTCTTCCAGCATGCGGGCCAGGACGTCGCCAGAATCAGACTGGGGTGTGGACATAGCGGGGACTATGGACTCTTCCGGTTTTGATTTTTGAGGAGGCGGGGTGGCGGACGGACCCAGCCCCCAGGCCTGCATTTCAGTCGAGGCTTCTTGAAAGGTGGACGGATTGCCTAGGCGTTTGTGCAGGCTTACGAGGGCCGGCAGGGCTTCTCCCTGACGCACCAGGAAATCTGGATGAAAGTCCTCCAGGGTTTGAAAAATTATGGAAAGTCTCGTGCCATCTTCCTTTAAGGCTGGGAAAAGCAATTGCACCTTGAGGCGATTCATGAGCTGGTCCAGGTTCTCCAAGTCAACTGGAAGGGGACGGAATGAGGGTTTCAATAAGTCTCCGGGATCCTGGGCTTGTCGGTTGGACCGGCCGCTGAAGTCTCCCAAGATCAGCATCTGAAACGGCGTCTCCTCGGTCGGCCGGCCGGTGGATTCGGTCATATCTGCCGTCAGGGAAATGTCGAGTTGTTCAAAAGAAATGGGACTGGTCATAAGGTTTCAGCATTTAAATGGCTGAGGTCTATTTGCTGAAAAAAAGATTGTACCGGAATTGAAAAAAAATGACACGATCAGATTTCAAAAGGTTTCAGAATATCCATTTCTGAGTTTGGTGACGGCGGTGGCTATACCTTGAAACAGGCCCTTCTTTTGGGCTGAATCTACCCAGGTCTGGGGTTGAGAAAAAGAAATAGTAAAGAGTCTTCGTTATTCTCAACATAACCCTCTCATGTGTGGCAGAAGGGTGTTAGCCTTTTCTTGGAGCGATCCGATTTAGAACCGTCCATAGCGCTAGCTCGATTATGTCTCTGTGCATCGTTTCTCTTCTTCCCGTGATATTACCTTTCTGGTAGATACGACACCTTGCTCGGTTTTTGCCTGCCGTATTTGAATCTTTTCGATATCCTCTCCATCCCTGGTCTATTTGAAAAGTGCCGGAGTCCGAGCCTTTCCTTCCGAAGGGCTCTTGTCACGAAGCGGAGAGCAGAGCCTTGGGCTGCAAAAATCAGGGTGATCCGGTTCTGATTGTTTAAAATATTCACAATCATTTCAAAGTAATCTTTCTTTCGTGAGACTTCCAGAAAAGAGTCCTGGTGTATATCCTATTGAAAAGTATGATGAAAACATGCACCAGTCTCTTGAGATTGTAATGGTACCAGAGTTGCTTAACCTCAGGGATATGGAACAGGCATTGAACCCACAAGACTTTGCCAACGACCAACCAATTATTACAAGGCTTGGTTTTCTTCTTATTCACGCATTTATGACCGAAGAGGTGCAGCCATGAAGACCGTTTTCCCCATTATGTTAGTTTTGACATTTTTCGGGCTGGCAGGGTGTGATTCTCATTCTGAAAAGATATGGGATGAGGTAGTGCTTCCATCTCAGCAACCGAAGGTGCTACAACCCACCAAAGTCACACAGCCGGAAAGTGTGTTGGTTCAGAATACAAGTTTCCCAAATGAGGAAGCTTTGGTGGAACAGGACAGATCTGAGATTCAAACGGAACCTGGTACAACCGGGGTTCAGGGATTCTCATCCACTGAGAATTCCTCATTGCTGGGTCGTTATTTGGCCATGGATTCAAAATTGTATCTCACCAAATCCGGAGAATTATTTGGTGATTTGACCATTCGGAATCACAATCATGTGTCTGTCAATCAAATTACTGTTCATTGCGTTGAGTACAATATGAATCACACCCCTATTCGTGAGGCAGAGGCAACCTGGAGCAAAACATTGCGGCCGGGGGAATCAGGGTATTGGGATCAGGCCAACTTCGGGTACGTTCATCATGATTTTGATACGGCCAACTGTGATATCGTCAATGCCGATCTTTCGTAATGCGGTTAATTGAGTTTTGAAATTTAGGCACTCCATTTCTGAAGAAGGAATGAGTGGCGTGGGAGGTGGAGAAAGTCTCTCACAAACCCGGCGATTCATGCTGTGGGATCAACCATGCGGTTCTCACATTCAAGGCGATGATATTCTGAAGATCCAAAACAGGCTTCGAGAGACCCGCAGTGCCTGGTGACAGCCCGGCATTTTAGTGAATTCAGACTCCTGCCAGATTCCTGCTTCCTTTATTTCACAGCTTGGGGTATCCTAGATCACCATTGCTCAAGTGAACTCACTGTTTGACGAAGGCACGCATGAAACTTTCTGATCCCCGATCCCGCCTTTCCCCTTCCGTCCTGGATCGATTGCTGAGCGCCGACCACCATCATTCTTCACCGTTATTTTCCATTTTCGATCTTTTGAATCCGAGCGGATGGGTGGCGTTGCTGCGGAAGGCTGATTCGCCAATTTCCAAGTATCTGAAAGATCAGTGTTCTGCTGAATTATCAGCCCAGATGGAAGTCTATGATATTGCGAATCCGGTGCCGGGGGTGCTTCAGGAAAAATTGGTAGAGGTGTTAAACCGATTGGTCGATGGGTCTTGTGTGTATAACCGGGAACGCTTTGAGGGCATTAAACTTTCAGAAGAGGTCATTCGGCTGTATGAGGAGAAACCGAAGGGACGGGGATTGATGTATTTAAACCGAATGTTTTTGGAAGATGCCTATCCGCGTCATCTCAGGTCAAGACGAATTCGCGAAACCCCTTATTCCTTGCAACAATTGAAACAGTCCGTCTCGAGGGATATTGAGGCCTTATTGAATACCAGACGAGAATTATTGACGGATCTTCCTTCCGAATACCAGGAATTGCAACGGTCTCTTTTGATGTATGGGTTGCCGGATTTCACCACCAGAAGTCTTCAAAATCAGGCGGATCGAAAAACCATTCGGCGGGAAATTGAACAAAGCCTGAGTATCTTTGAACCTCGCTTGCGTGGGGTCAAGGTGAGGATCGAAGATCCAAAAAAATTCGAACAGGCCTTATATTTTCGGATAGATGCCCTCTTACGGGTGGAACCCAATCCGGAAGCCGTGAGTTTTGATGCCGTTCTGCAACTGAGTACCGCCAAATATGAGGTCAAGAGTCAATAACGATGGAAGATCGGTTACTTCATTATTACGAGCAGGAACTCACCTTTCTCCGGAAAATGGGCCAGGAGTTTTCCCAGGAATATCCCAACGTGGCGGGGAGTTTGCAGTTGGAGGCGGGAAAAGGTGAAGACCCCCATGTCGAGCGGCTGTTGGAGGGATTCGCGTTTTTAGCCGCACGGATTCATCATAAACTGGATGATGAATTTCCAGAGTTGACCAATGCCCTATTAAGTATCCTGTATCCCCACTTTTTAGCGCCCGTGCCTTCCATGTCGATCGTGCAATTTGTCCCGGATCCCCTGCAAGGGAAATTGACTTCGGGCTATACCCTTGAGAAGGGAACCTTGTTGTATTCCCGTCCGGTGAAAGGCACTCAATGCCGATTTCGGACCTGCTACCCCACCACCATTTGGCCTCTGGAAGTGATATCGGCACAATTGGAACCTCCCGATCGGCTTCCCCTTGGCGTCTCAGCTCAGTCGACGATCCGGATTACCTTACAATGCCAGGGCGGTTTGACCTTTCAGGACCTTGAATTAGATCGCCTGCGATTCTATTTGCATGGTGAAAATTTACTGGCTCATGCCGTGTATGAGCTGTTGTTAAATAATGCCCTTCTACTCAGTGAACAGTGTGGGGTGTTGGTCAGAGGAAAGCTGGAGTCAGGGAAAACCCATACGCTTGAACTTCCGCCACAGAGTCTCCAACCGGTGGGATTTCAGGAAGACGAAGGATTATTGCCCTATACCCCACGCTCCTTTGTCGGGTATCGACTCTTGCAAGAATTCTTCACCTTTCCGAAGAAATTCTTATTTGTGGATCTACTGGGTTTGGAGCGCGTCTGCCAAGCGGGATTTGGTGACACCATCGATCTGATCATTCCGCTTGATCGGGTTCCGCATCTCGATCAGTCGGTGGATGCCGGAGTCTTTCGTCTGGGGTGCACGCCTATCGTCAATCTGTTTGAACACATTGCCGAGCCTATCCGGATAGACCATACCCAACATGAATATCGAGTCATCCCCGATGTCCGCCGCCAGGAAGCGATGGAAATCTACTCCATCAACTCCGTGACGTGTACTTCTCCCAATCAGGAACTTGTTGAGCCGGTCCTCCCGTTGTATTCCTTGCAGCATACCGCGCTGGATGCCGGGAAGAAGACCTTTTGGTATGCCAAACGTCAACCGTCAGAAAGGAAGGATGATGAGGGAACGGAACTCTATCTCTCAATGGTCGATTTAAATTTTCATCCTTCTCAGCCTGGAAGCGATACGCTCACCTTGCACACGACTTGTACCAATCGGGACTTACCGGGCCGCCTCCCGCCTCTGAGTGATGAAGGCGGTTATTTTGAATTGGAGGGATCAGCACCCTTGTCCAGAATCCGGTATTTGGTCAAGCCGACGAAAACCCTTCGTCCCCCGCTTGGAGGAGGAAGCCAATGGCGCCTGATTTCCCACCTTTCTTTGAATTACCTTTCCCTGCTTGAGGGAGGAGAAGACGCATTCCGGGAGATTTTAAAGCTATACGATTATGCCGGGACGGCGTCGGTCCGACAGCAGATCGCGGGGATTACCCATGTGTCAAGCCGCTCCGTCGTTCGGAGGCCAACGGGAATGGGGTGGAATGGCTTTTGCCGCGGCTTGGAAGTGACCATGACCTTTGATGAGGAGAAATATGTGGGGAGCAGTGTCTTTTTATTCGCCTCGGTATTGGAAAAATTCCTGGCTCTCTACACCTCATTGAATTCGTTCGTGGAAATGGTAGCGAGAACCACCCAGCGTGAAGTGCCGTTAAGAAAATGGCCTCCCCGAGCGGGGAATCAGATTCTGGTATAACATCTTCAGCGTGGGTAGGGGAAAACCGATGAGACCCAATGATCCCAGCCTCTTAACCCAATTATTAAGCGAAGGATACCGGTTTGATTTTTTTCAAGCTGTCCGTCTGATCAATCGGGTGTCTTCCGATCGAGACCCCTTCGGGTATGCCGCCCTTCCCGGTCGAGAATGTCTTCGCATCCATTCGCTCCCCAGTCTCAGCTTTCCGCCCAGTGCGATTTACGACATTACCCGGTCGGAGAATCTTCAAGAGCCCATGCATATGACCATTGCCTTTATGGGGCTGACGGGACCGCTTGGCGTTCTTCCCCGGTATTATACGGAATTAATCATGGAGCAAATGCGCCATCAAGATCGTGCGCTGTTGGATTTTTTCGATATCTTTACCCATCGTCTGGTGTCCCTATTTTATCGAGCCTGGGAAAAATATCAGGTGGTGGTAAGTTTCGAAGGGGCAAAAATTCACAAGAAGAAAACGGATCGAGTCGAGCATCATTTACTGGCCCTCATGGGACTTGGGACCAAAGGTCTAGTCGGCCAATTATCTTTTCCTTCACAGGCCCTCCTGGGTTATACCGGTCTTCTGGCGCTCAGGACACGATCAGCCCAGGCCCTCTGCCAGGTCCTTTCGCATTATTTTGGAGTTTTGACGAATGTGAAACAGTTTGTCGGGCAGTGGGTGGCGTTGGCTCAGGAAGATCAGGCCCGGTTGAACGGTCCCAAACGAAACCTTGTGTTGGGACAGACGGCGATGGCTGGCAGTCACGTATGGGATCAACAAGCTCGGTTCCAGGTGGAATTGGGACCGTTGGGTCTGAGCCGGTTTGTCCAATTTCTGCCTTCCGGTAAGATTTTTCAGGCCCTGATCCAACTCGTTAAATTTTTTGCCGGATTACATCTCCAATTTGATATTCGTCTCCTCTTGAAGGCTGAAGAGGTTCCCTATTGTCGGTTGGGTGCACAGGCTGCTTGTCCTCCGCAATTGGGATGGACCACCTGGTTGAAGTGTCAGGAGTTTACCCAAGAGACGGTTGAGGTGGTGTTTGACGGGGATGTCGCCCCTTCTTCCCCTTCAATGCCTAAATGGGATGAACCGTTCATGGTGAGCCAATGAGGAAGATCGGCAAATAAGGCGATGAGACAAGTACCATATTTCTGTTTTTACTCATCTTTGGTAATTTATCCATCTCTGGTGAACAAATTAGGGTGAAGTTATGAAAGTAACCTTAAAATCTTTGGTTGGACGGTTAAATGAAGGGTGCCGGACCGCCCTGGAGGCTGCCGCCGGACTGTGTTTAACCCGGACGCACTACGAGGTCGATCTTGAGCATCTGTTTATCAAGCTTCTAGAAATTCCCAACTCGGATTTCCAACGGATTCTTCGGGCCTTCGAGGTGAACCCTTCACGGTTGGAACGCGATCTGACAGTGGCCTTGGATCGATTTAAAACAGGGAATGCCCGGACTCCCGCCTTTGCCCCTCAACTTTCGGTGTTGATTGAAGACGCATGGTTGCTGGCGTCATTGGAATTCGGCTCAGCCAAGGTTCGCTCAGGACATTTGCTGTTAGCCCTTCTTAGCAAAGACAGTCTGGCTCGGGTGGCACGCGAGATGTCCAAGGAATTTTCGTTGGTTTCCGTGGAAAAACTGGACAAGGAGTTCGAGAAGATCACGGCCGGGTCAGCCGAAGCGCAATCGGCGATGGGATTAGGTGAGCAGCCAACCGGTGAGGGAGGACAGGCTCCTCTCGGCGGCAAAACCAAAGCCTTGGATCAATTTACCGTGGATCTTACGGGCAAGGCCAAGGCCGGACAAATCGATCCGGTCCTGGGACGGGATTTTGAAATTCGCCAGGTGGTGGATATTCTCACACGACGGAGACAGAATAATCCGATTATGACCGGTGAAGCCGGAGTGGGAAAGACCGCCGTGGTGGAAGGGTTTGCCTTGCGCATTGCGCAGGGGGATGTGCCGGAACCTCTCAAGAACGTGGCGGTGCGCACGCTGGATTTGGGCTTATTACAAGCCGGAGCGGGGATAAAAGGAGAATTTGAGAATCGTCTCAAAACGGTGATTGAAGAAGTCAAGGGATCGCCGCAACCGATTATTCTCTTCATTGATGAAGCCCATACGATGATTGGCGCCGGCGGGCAAGCTGGACAGAACGATGCGGCCAATCTCCTCAAACCGGCTCTGGCACGTGGAGAATTGCGCACCATTGCTGCGACCACCTGGGCCGAATACAAAAAGTATTTTGAAAAAGATCCGGCATTGACCCGCCGCTTTCAGGTCGTAAAGGTAGAAGAACCGTCGGAAGAAAAAGCCATCGTGATGATGCGGGCACTGACCGAAACGCTGGAAAACCATCATAAAGTTCGAATTTTGGATGAAGCCGTCGAGGATGCCGTCAAGCTCTCCCATCGGTATATCACCGGGCGGCAATTGCCGGATAAATGTGTGAGTGTCCTGGACACGGCCTGTGCCAGGGTCGCTATTGGGCAGGCAGCCACACCGGGACCTGTTGAGGATGCTCAACGGCGGATCACCCAACTGGGGGTTGAGATGGCTGCTCTGGAACGAGAAGCCGTGACCGGCGCCAACCATCAAGAGCGGCTGGACAGTCTCAAACAGAAAAGAAGTCAAGAAGAAGAGCGCTTCGCCCAACTGAAATCACAATGGGAGAAGGAATCTGAATTGGTGGGAAAAATTCGAGAAATCCGGACCCAACTCGAAAATCAGGCGTCAGCGAAACCATCTCCTGAGCAACCTGCATCTCCGGAATCCAAGACCAATCGGGATGAGCTTCGCGACCAATTAGAATGCCTGAACAAGGAATTGGAAGTCGTGCAGGGAAAACAACCGCTCATGCAAGCCTGTGTCACGTCACAGACGATCGGAGAGGTCATTTCGGGATGGACGGGTATTCCCGTGGGGAAAATGTTGACGGACGAAATCCAAACCGTGTTGTCCTTAAAAGACAAGCTGGAGCAACGGGTGATCGGGCAGTCACAGGCGTTGGAAGCCGTGAGTCAACGGATCAGAACGGCGCGAGCAAACCTCACCGATCCCCGTCGGCCGATTGGGGTGTTTCTCCTGGTCGGTCCGAGCGGCGTCGGGAAAACCGAAACGGCCCTATCCCTGGCCGAAACGATGTATGGCGGAGAACGCAATCTGATTACGATTAATATGAGCGAATATCAGGAAGCCCATACGGTCTCCTCGCTGAAAGGGTCCCCACCGGGGTATGTGGGCTACGGGGAGGGTGGGGTGTTGACGGAAGCCGTTCGCCGCAAACCCTATTCCGTGGTCCTCCTGGATGAGGTCGAGAAGGCCCATCCTGACGTGATGGAGTTGTTTTATCAGGTTTTTGATAAAGGCATGTTGGAAGACGGAGAAGGACGCGAGATTGATTTTAAAAATACCGTGATTCTGCTGACCTCCAATGCCGCGACGGATATTGTCATGAAGCTCTGCGCGGATCCGGATACAAGGCCTGAACCCGAAGGACTGGTGGAAGCCATCAGGCCTGAATTGATTAAAATCTTCAAGCCGGCTCTTCTTGGCCGAATGGTGGTGGTGCCGTATTACCCGATTTCCGATGCGATCATGCGGGAAATTATCGTGTTGCAATTGCGACGGATTGGGCAACGCTTACAGGACAATCACGGAGCGCAGTTTAGTTATGATGACACGGTCATCAGTGAAATCGGCGGTCGGTGCAAAGAGGTCGAAAGCGGGGCTCGAAACGTGGATCATATCCTGACGCGGACACTCTTGCCGGAGATGTCAGGAGAATTCCTCTCACGGATGAGCCGGGGAGAGGCCATTTCCAAAGTTCATATCGCCGTGAATGACGGACAATTCCAATATAGCTTTGAGTGATCAGAGTGGAGGGAACGAACGATCGGGAAAAGGAATTGTGGGTGTAATAATGATGCTGGCCATCGATGTTGAAAAGGACCTGCACACATTTGAAAAACTTGAAAAGTCCAGAGCCGGGAAATGACTACTTTGAGAAAAGACAAAGAGAATACCGGTCGATCTGCCCGTCATTGTTGAGCTTTTCGATTAAACACAGTTAAAGGATTTTTGGCATTTACTTTGCTCATGAAACATAAGGAGACACGGTAGTCTCATTGTAAGAACGGACTCTGAAGCAGGACCGCATTCTAGATACCATCACGTGGAGAACGGCAATGCCTTTTACCCAAACTGATCGCCTGCTACGTATTGATACCCCTTTAGGGCCGGATGTGTTGGTGCTACGGAGTTTTACCGGGGAAGAGGGCATATCGCAGTTGTATAAATTTGAGCTGGATCTGTTCACCGAAGGTCCGGCTATTGATTTCGCCGCCATCATCGGAAAACCCGTTACGATTCGCGTGGAACTGTTCGAGGAGAAGGAACGGTTTTTCCACGGCTATATCAGTCGATTCGCCCAGACCGGCAGTGAAACGGGCATCATCCATTATAGTGCGGAAATGGTTCCCTGGCTGTGGTTGCTCACCAGAACGGCCGATTGCCGCATCTTTCAAAATAAAAAAATTCCGGACATCATTGAAAAAATCTTTGCCGACCTTGGATTCACGGATTACCGGCTGGATCTCAAAGGGACCTACCAGCCCCGCGAGTACTGCGTGCAATACCGGGAAACCGATTTCAATTTTGTCAGCCGGCTCATGGAACAATATGGCATGTTTTATTTTTTTGAACATGCCAAGGACAAGCACATGCTGGTGATCGGCGACCATGCCAAAGTTCATGGAAAGCTTTCCCTGCAGCCCACCGTGGAATGGGAACCCAAAGGCAACGGGCTCCAGGAGGAGGACGTCATCACGAGTTTGGAGTTTGAAAAGGAATTACGACCAGGCAAATTTGCTCATACTGATTATAACTTCAAAACGCCCAGCACCAGTCTAATGGCCAATGTGCCCAGTGTCATCAGCATTGGCGGAAACCAAAAATACGAAATTTATGATTTCCCCGGGGAATATGAAACAAAAGGACATGGGGACAGCCTGGGCAAAATTCGCATGGAAGAAGAGGAAGCCCGGCATCTGATTATGACGGGGGGAAGCACGGTGCGGGCTTTTACGCCTGGGTATACGTTTACTCTGGAAAATTATTTTCCCACAGAGATGAATCAGGGCTATCTCCTGACCCATGTGCATCATATGGGAACGATGGGAAACACCTATTCGCCTGGCGGAACAACCCAAGGTGGGCAAGAAACCTATTCCAACACATTTGCCTGCATTCCCGCGTCCGTTCCGTTTCGTCCCCCGCAACTCACGCCGAAACCGGTGGTGCAAGGACCGCAAACGGCCATCGTCACCGGACCCAGCGGGGAAGAAATCTGGTGCGATGAATACGGGCGGGTCATCGTGCAATTTCATTGGGATCGTGAAGGGAAACGGAATGAAATGAGTTCCTGCTGGGTGCGGGTGTCACAACTGTGGGCCGGGAAAAGCTGGGGGGCCATGTTCATTCCCCGCATCGGCCATGAAGTCATCGTGGAATTTCTGGAAGGCGACCCCGATCGGCCCATCGCCACCGGCCGGGTCTACAATGCCGAAAACATGCCCCCCTATGCCCTTCCGGGTGAACACACCAAGAGCACCATTAAATCCAACAGTTCCAAGGGCGGAGGCAACTCCAATGAATTGCGTTTTGAAGACAAAGCCGGTTCCGAAGAGGTCTACTTGCACGGAGCCAAGGACTGGACCATTGCCATCGACAACGACAAAAACCAAACCGTGGGTCATGACGAAACGCAAAGTATCGGCAATGACCGCACCAGGTCGGTGGGGAATGACGAGAAAATTTCCATTACCAACAATCGCACTAAAAGCGTAGGAGTCGATCAAAGCGAATCAGTGGGCTCCAATAAATCAATTACCGTTGGAACTAACCATGATGAAACGATCGGCGCCAACAAAACCTTAAATGTTGGGGGCAATCATTCAGAAACCATCGGCGGCAATGAAACGATTACGGTTGGCATTGCTGCCGCCCATACCATTGCCGCCGCAAAGGCTCTTACCATTGGTGCAGCCTATCAAGTGAGCGTCGGCGGGGCCATGAATGAAACCATCGGGGGACTTAAAGCGGAAGAAATCGGCGGCCTGAAGTCGGTCAATGTCGGTGCGGCCAGTAGTGAAAATGTGGCAGCCAACAAATCGGTGGATGCCGGAGGCAATATATCGGAAAGCGCCGGAAAAGATTATACGATGTCATCCGGAAAAAAGATGATCATGAAAGCAGGTGATGATTTTGGGATTGCCGGTGATAAGAAAGGAGTCATTGAGATCAAAGATGAACTCACTATTAAATGTGGCCAAGCCATGATCAATATGAAAAAGAACGGCGATATAACGATTAAAGGAAAAAAGATCAGTGTGAAGGCTTCGGGAGACATCATTCTCAAGGGTAGTAAAATAAAGGAAAATTAATGTGAGTAAGAAAACGCAAGAACTTATCCTCGAAATCTTTGAGGCCAATAATGGCCAAGCCCCTCTCGTAAAAAACGAGTCTAGAGACAGTCCAATCGACGCGATCAGATCAGAAAAATCTTATCGGAATGCTACTTCTCCTTCCCAGGGAGAGGGTTGGTGTGAGGGGAAAGAGCAAGGACAATTGAATGGTGTGGTGGTTGGACAATTAAAGGTCATCAATGATCAGGGCCAACCTCTTGTGGTTTTTTCCGGTAACCCATTCCTCGCTCCTATTCAGGCTCGTTCTGTCGTTCGGCTGGAGGAAGCAGATCTTGAGCGGGATGTAATTCTCGCGTTTGAACAGGGAAATTCGAGGAAGCCTATAATTTTGGGAGTCTTACAGTCGTCTGAAGAAAGGCCTCAAGAGATTCACCCAGGAGAAAAATCAACCTTTAGTCATACAGTTAACGTAGAACTTGATGGGGAACGAGTCACCTTGTCCGCCCAAAAAGAAATTGTCTTACGGTGTGGAAAAGCCAGTATTACTTTAACGCAAGCAGGAAAAATTCTAATTCGTGGGGCATACGTCTCAAGCCGTTCTTCTGGCCCGAACTTGATTAAAGGGGGTTCGGTCCAACTGAACTAATTTACCTTTGTCAAAACTCACTGAATCCTAGAGGTTGCAAGGAGGTTTTAGAGGATAACTTCCTATTTCGTTTTATAACAACTTTTCATTTTTTGTATAAAATTTTTTATCCAAACAGCAGAAAACTATGCCTACTCTTCAACGTCCCATAGGATTTAGCCCACAAGAAATTTCCGCCCTCGTAAATGAAGTTGTGGTGGAACAGCACGCCGAAAATGCGGCTTTTCTCTGGACGCAAAGGGATCAAGCCGTTCACGCACACAATTATTCCCTGAGTGACCTGGCTGACCTTGATGAGCGAGTCGAGGCCAACTTGGATGGTCTGCGTGTGGCTGGAGATGTGGGATGGAAGGTCTGTGAAACGGGTTTAGAAGTTCAGGAACCAGGAGAAGTTTTTGCCGCAGCAGTGTTAGCCCTTGGCAGTAGAAACGACGAGCGGATTCAAAAAGTGTTAGATGTTGCGGTTACCGATCCCCAACTGGAACGAGCGGTCATTTCCGCCTTGGGGTGGTTGCCCTTTGACCACTTAAAGGATGAGATTCATAGCTTAATAAATGCAGAGATGCCCGAATGTCGACGAGTGGCGGTTGGGGCCTTGGCTGTGCATCGACAGAATCCAGGGGATCAGTTGGATGCCTTTCTCCTGGATTCGAATCCACGAGTTCGCTCCCGAGCTCTTCGATTGGTTGGAGAAATCGCCAGAAGGGATCTCATGCCACTCCTTAAAAAAGCCTTTGCTGATCAGGATGAAGCGTGTCAATTTTGGGCCACTTGGGCAGCTGCCCGTTTGGGAGAACGAACCCCGCCCATATTTCAATCCTTACGGAAACATGTTGAAAATCACAGTGCCTATGCCAAGCCAGCTTTGGAGATGGCGCTCCGATGTATGGCCTTTCAAGAGGCCAAACAATGGCGGAATACTCTACGGGAACATCCGCTCACCTTACGATTGGCCATACAGGGAGCTGGAATATTGGGTGATCCGGAATTGATGCCAGAACTTCTTATTCATATGGAAACCAAAGAGACGAGCAGAGTTGCTGGAGAAAGCTTTTCTATGATCACTGGGGTTGACTTGGCCTATCTGGATTTGGATCAGGACGAACCCGATGTGCCCGAGAAGCAAGAAAGTGAAATGAAAGGAAACCAAGGGGACCTAAATATAGAAGGAGATAATGAAGAGGAAGGAGAGGTTGAAAAAGACGACGATGAAGACCTCTCTTGGCCAAATCCTGCTCTGGTAGCTGACTGGTGGCGAAATCATCAGAAAGATTTCATAGGTAAAAAGCGATATCTTTGTGGAAAACAAATAACCTTTTCTGCCCTTCAAGAAGTTCTGAAAAGTTGTAATCAACGTCAAAGAGGCGCTGCAGCCTTAGAGCAGTCTATCTGGAAAACGGATGAGCCTTTGTTTGAGATTCGAGCAGTTGGAAAAACCCAAATGAAAACCTTGAGTCGTTGAAATGGAGTTTATCAATCAAACGAATATGGAGGCTGGTTGGACACTGGGTTTTGAGCCAGATGGGCGAGAGCTATTGGTTGTCGTGGTGAAAGGTACCTTCGGTATTCCTGAAAATGGTCAAGAGGCGAAATTGGCTCAAAAGCAAATGCCCTTGACGGAGGCCGATGAGTTCACCGGCGAGCCGGGATTTTCGGCAACCCTCTACGAAACGGACTATGCGCACCGAAAACCTATGTGTGATGTGCTCTTGAATGGCAGTGCCTATGCACCTGGTGGGCGACCTGCGAAGCGGGTGAAGGTTGTTTTGCAGGTAGGTTCCATGAAGAAATCTTTTAACGTAGTGGGGGATCGAGTCTGGAAACGGAAACTCTTTTGGATTCGACCAAGTTCACCCACGCCCTTTACGAAAATGTCTTTCTCATACGATTGTGCATTTGGGGGGACTGATGTCCATTCCAAAAACCCAGAAAAAGTCAAAACCTATCTCAAAAATCCTATAGGCATTGGATATTACCCCCTTAAAAAACGAAAAAATCTCATTGGGAAACCCCTTCCCAACACAGAGGAGGAGGGTAAGCCAGTGAAAAAAAGGAAAGGCAAGTTCAAGCCTATGTCGTTTGGCCCCATTGGGCGAAACTTTGCCTCTCGTTTCCCTTTAGCAGGAACCTATGATCAGCAGTGGTTTGAGACAAGGGTGCCTTTATGGCCAAAAGATTTTAATTGGGCATATTTCCAAGCCGCCCCAGCGGATCAACAACTTCCGTATTTGGTTGGGGGAGAAGAAGTACGTCTCTTGAATTTGACGATGCAAGGTAACAATAGATTTAGGCTTCCGGTCTTGAAAATACCCGTGTTGTTTATTTCATGTTCTGGAAACTCTAAGGAAATTTTTGGATCAATTGATACAATTGTTTTGGAGCCGGATCAAGGGCGTTTTATGCTGACATGGCGAGTGAATTATCCTCTAAAAAGGAAAATGTTTGAACTACAAAAAATTATCGCAGGAAAGTTCTTGCAGGAACATCGTCGGGAAACCCGCCAGGAGGGAAAGAAACACTTCAAAAGCCTTGGGGAACTTGTCCGGGAGAAGAAAAAACGCGGAAAGGTTATGGGATAGGTGCATGGGGAAATTGGCAGTAATAGCCAGTGGAATGGTAACGGCTGTTGGTTTTAATGCAAGGGCAAGTTGTGCGGCAATGCGGGCAGGAATCAGCGGCGTAGCCGTTGTGAATTTATGGGATTCTGAGTCTGGGGAATATATCAAAGGAGCAAAGGTTCCCTTGCCCCAGTGGTGGGAAGGAGTGGGAAAATTAGTCGATCTAGTGGCTCCTGCGATTCAGGAGTGTTTGAGGGCGGCCAGTCCCATTCCTTCAGACGAAATTCCCATTTTTCTTGGAGTGGCCCCAGCCAATCGGCCTTTTCGTTTTGAAAACCTAGAGGCTGAATTTTTTGATGAAATAGAATATAAGCTTAAGGTGGGGCACCATCAAAAATCTCAAATTATTCCGGATGGCCGTTTGGCTGGGGCGGTGGGGATTGAAAAGGCACAACACCTTCTTGAAAGTGGTGAAGCGTCCTGTTGCATAGTGGCTGGAGTCGATAGTTTCCTTCAACAAGACGTAGCAGAAGCCTTCATGGAACAGCAAAGAATACTGACTCCTAGTAATTCTGATGGTTTCATCCCAGGTGAAGCGGGAAGTGCCATTTTGTTGCAAAGGTCTGAGCATTCGAAAAATAAAGAATTACAAATTTGCGGAATCGGATTCGCAAAGGAATCGGGAACTATCCAGGGCGAGCGACCAGTGACAGGAGAAGGTTTGACACAGGCATTAAGAACAGCAATCACCCAAGCTGGAATTCAATTTTCTGATGCCGATTATTGGTTGAACGATCAGAATGGGGAGCATTACAAATTCAAAGAGGCAGCCTTTGCGCAAATACGACTAGAACGAATCCGAGAAAAACCACGAGAGGATCGTTTTGAAGTCTGGCATCCAATCGAATGCTTGGGGGACATCGGGGCCGCCATTGTACCATGTTTGCTTGGTTACGCTCTGGACGCTCATCGTTTGAGCTATGCCCCTGGTCCTCTAGCTTTGCTGCATGTTGGTTCGGATGAGGGGCTGAGAGCAGCCTTAGTGCTTCAATGGAAAATGAAGGATCATTGAGATGGGAGCGAATGTCTTTGCTAACGGCCGAGAAATATCTGCGAAAAAATCCGGCGATAAAACAATTGCCAAAATGCCTGATGTGTGTTTGTCTCCCCCTTCTCCTCCAGCCGGTCCCATCCCAATCCCATATCCCAATTTTGCCAATTCAAAAGATACCACTGGGGGAACAAAAAAAGTCAAAATCGCAGGAGCGGAAGTCGGGCTCAAAGGAAAATCCAGCTATAAAAAATGCAAAGGGGATACCGCGGCCACTAGAAGTTTTGGGGCCTCTGTTCTTTCTCATAATCTAGAAGGCCCAATCAAGCATGTGGCGGGATCCTTTGACGTTACATTTGAAGGGACGAATGTTGTCCGATTTGGGGATCTGACGACTGGGAATCACACTAACCCCACAACGGGCTCGGTGGGACCTATTGTAGGTGGGGTTGGTGTTGGTGTTGCCGATGCGGAATGTACGGCACTTAGTAATAAGAATGAAGAAGCTCGAAAGGACTTGGGAGCCAAGACGAAGGATAAAACGCTTGTTGGTCCGAACGGAAAGGGCAGGGGTACGACTGTTTCTTCTATGAAGAGCACACCGAAGGCAGGCGGGCGATCAAAGATAATGAGCGCACACAATAATCATAAGGCGACCGCAAAATGTCCCAAGGGCCTTGCAAAAGGAGGTGGGAAAGCAGTTCGTAGCGGGAAGAAATCTACATTGTGCGGAAATTATACGCATCCTGCTCCAGCCAGTCAGAAATCGGGGCATGCCGAGGCAAGGCTTTTTGATGAGCTTGGAGCCGCAAAGCCCAGGAATATCACCCTCAATATTGATTGGAGACCGAGAACCGGGAAACCTTCTAAGATGCCATGTCAAACATGCCAAAATATGTTATGTAAGGCCAGGGAGTGTGGGCATGATATCTCTCTATGCGATAGCAAAGGTCAAAAACAAAAACTGAGCGAGGAGCACTGCCAGGCGAGTCCAGGAACCTATGAAAAATTGCAAAAAACCATGGGGGAATACCCCTAAAACAAAAAAGGCTTGGATAGGGGGGAGAGATGCTAAGAAAAGCACCTAGCTACATACTAAGTCAAAAAATATTTGAAGCGCCGATTAAGTATAAATGGAATAATGAGTTTGCCTTAAGATTCTATGCCGCTAAAGACCAGAATGTACGATTATACGAAGCCATTGATCTATCCAACTTTAAAGCAAAAATGGCCCTAGGTATTGCAATCACTGAATGGATTATTTGGCGTTTCAAGAATTACCTAGATCTCGAAGATGCTGATATGAGAATTGAGGCCGCATGGTCTGGAGTAATTGATCCAATATATGTGAAAACTCTTGAAATTAATCTTAGTCCGGAGATTCATGACTCTGAGCTTGTTAAGGGTCCATATGAAATAGGATTAAAGATTCTGAGGCATATAAATGCAAGGTATACAAAGGGGGATATTTATTTAGCTGAATATGTTGTTAATCAGAGTATGCTTGCACGGCACATTATGCCGGATAAAGAAATTTTTTCTGATTGGCTAACTGATACTGTCAAGAAAACTTCAACGGTATTTCCTCGTGAGACTGAATATGATGAAGAAACTGGAATCTACGACGCCACCCATGAAAAACCAGTTCCAAGGGAATTTTTTGATCCATCTTTTGTTTACACGGAGGAGACAGCTCAGAGGGTTCTCAAGGATTTTTTGCAGACCCTCAATCCCAAGGAAAACCCGTATCTTAATTCACCTGAGGAAATGAAAAAGCAAGGATTTAAAGGGAAGCCCTATACACTTTAGATTGAAATCTTATGATCTACTCAGTGCCACCATATATTGCTGCTGCCTCCATTGATAGTCCTATTGTTAATTTTATTTGGGATGATACAAGGGTCGATGAGGATTTTTTGTATGATCCGGGCAATTTTATAGAAAAAATGTCCGGGGTGAGTTTGCGAGGGAAGATTGCGGTTGGCATTGGCATGTTTGAATGGGTTGCTTGTAGGTTCGCTTCGGTCTCCGAGGATTTAGTGCCATTTCAGATATTGGAAGCAGCGTGGTGCGCAAATGTTCGGCGCGAGTATATGGAATACTTTGAGCTTGATCGTGATGAATGGCTTGGTCCCATAAGGGGGCCACTATGGTGTGGAATTACATGGTTAATGCCAATGATATTTTTTAGCGATGATGATCCGGCAGAATGGGAATCCGGGCTTTCGTTTCTCTCACGTTTGGCGGTACATGTACTTCCCAGTTCTCTTGCTTTTGAAGACTGGTTGAATTCAGTGGTTGCCAGAATGAAGATTTTTTATCCTCTCCCGGACGAGGATCCCTTTGAAGATTTATTTGGAGAAAATGAAGAAGAACGACGGGGGCCTTTAGTCCCTAAAGAGGTATTAAATCCTGAATTTGAGTTTAAGCCTGATAGGACTGATTTCCTTATAGATCGATTTTTGAAAAGTCTTGCCTATCACTCTAATCCGTTCTTGAAAACTCCGGAGTTAATGCTTGAAGAGGGTTTCTTAGGAATTCCTTACCGTATTAATCAATCAAATGGACTGAAATAATAGGGAAGGTTTTCAAGTTATTTTAAATGGTGACCAACATCAGCGGTGTTTCTTGGGGTGACGAAAGAGGCGCTCCCGCTGAAAGGGCGAAAGGTTCGAAATCGGGTGGCGTTGTTATCTTCCCTCTTGTCAGACCCGATTCGCCACTCGAACGAGAGACGGGATTTGCCGGCTAATGCTGTGGGTCTTCTGGCCAATGCGATCGGAGAACAACTTCTGATTGCCTATTCGAAGACTCCTGACGCTCAAGGCACGACATTGGAGGCTTAGATGCGGTCGAATTCATTTTTTGTGATTACGGTAAACTGGCGATGTTTCGGATGCAGTTCGATATTGAAGAGTAGTGTGCTATTGGGAGTGGGAGGGCGGTGACCCTCCACTCAACCTTTAAATGACCAGGCAGCCGGTCTCTATTCGAGTTGCTTCTGGAGGAAAGATGGGGCTTACCTACAAGATTCAGGAAGCCATGGAGTGGCAACGGGAAACCGAGGCCTTACGAGCTGGAGTTCCCCAAAAGGACATTGATTTGTCCCGGCGGAGTGGCATCGATGCCATGGATGTCCGTGTTTTCCGGGAATTTTCCGGAAAAGGCTTTCTGATCGTGGTGCGTTGCCCCAAAATTGCCGCACGGGCGTGGCATGGTCTCATTCCGCCCAAACCGATTTCGATCAAACAGAAAAGTGGTTCATCGGGGGTTGCGGTGAAGGCGCCCGGCCATATGCGGGTGTCCGACTATGACCTCATGAGCCTTTGGCGTCAGGCAGGGGCCGGTTGGCGAAAAGTGTTTGCGTCGGCGGCCAATGGGGCCCCGCGTGGTTCCTATTCGCCAGAGGCCACATCCATTATTAAAGCGCTTAACCAGCGACTCGTCTCCCGGATTCAGCACGGCTGTCAGGACGACTATTGTTCCCCTCAAAATCCAGGGGTCAGCATGTCGGACCATTTTGTTGGATTTTCCAACAACGTAGGAGAGCACCTTGCCAATCCCCTGCTGTGCAAGATGTTCTACGAAAAGAAGGGACTGGTGTGGCTATATAATTCTGCCGGCGGGTATCTGCTTGATGTGGCCCGGCAAACTTCGGCGAAAATGTGAGTGGGGAGAGGTCGGGATGGGAGATCTGTCAAAAAGCCTTGGGTCAGGAAGAACCCGGCGAAGTCTTTGCGGCTGGGGTTTTGGCTTTGGAAAATGAGGAGAGTTCACGTCTGGATTCAGTGCTCGAAGTAGCCGCCAAGTCGTATGAAGGCTCCCGTGGATTGGTGTCGGCCTCCGGATGGGTACCCTATGAGGCTATTCGCGGCACTCTTGAACCATTGGTGCATGCCGATACACCCTTTCTCCGACGTGTGGGAGTGGCTGGCTTTGCGATTCACCGGAAGGATCTCGGAGTCGTGTTGGTCCTTTTTTTAGGCTCTTTATAAGGAAGCGTCAAATGCTACAAAAATAAGTTGATGCGGGATCTCTTTTAATCTTAAATCCAAATTCTATTTGAAGGTATTGGTAATGAGAAAAACTCAGAATTTAAAAAGAAAAAAATCCTCTAAGAAGGCTCAAACGAATAAAAAAGATGTGATTCTCGAGAGGTTCCTCGGAAAAAATGGGCAACGCAAAGTCCTTGGAGCGGTGCTGGAGCAAGAGCTTGTTCTCCGTAATCCGGAAGCCGCGAATCGAATCGCTGAATGCCTGGAATTGGAAGGTGTGCCTGAGGGGAAAGAAATTATTACTGAGACGGAAGCCGGCCAAGATGCTTTGCTGATGGTGTTATCCGGAAAGTTTCAATTGTATGTAAAAGGATATCCTGCTGCCGAAATTGTGCATGGTCAGGCTGTGGGGGAATACCCCATTCTATTTCCTGGAGAGAAGCACCGGGCTACTGTGAGGGCTATCGAAGATAGTGTCATTGGGCGATTGGCCGGGGAAGATTTGGAGCTGATTGCCCAAGAGTATCCCGTTTTGTGGAAGAACATGGCTAGGTTTGTTGAAGCTCGGCTGATCAAAAGTGGCCAAGCCCGGCCTTGGGCAAACTCCACCACTCGAATCTTTATTGGGAGTTCTTCGGAAAGCTTGCCTGTGGCCCGTGATATTGAACAGGAGTTCGCTTGTGACCCATTTGATATTTCCTTATGGACAGATGACGAGGTCTTTCGTCTTTCCAAGACCTATATTGAATCTTTGGAGCAGGCTGCTTTACAGAATGATTTTGCGATTCTCATGTTTCAGGGAGAAGACACGGTGGAGAGCCGACGGAAAAAGCAGCTGGCTCCTCGGGACAATGTGATCTTTGAGGCCGGATTATTTATGGGGCGTTTGGGTCGAGAACGAACGATTCTGGTAACCCCGCAGGGTCTTGATATCAAAATTCCCAGCGATCTCCTGGGGCTGAAGCAGGTGAGTTTTTCCTCTCCGGATAAACTAAGGCCGGTTGCCAATATTATCAGAAAGCATGTGCTCGAACTTGGTCCTCTCCAGCGCTCTACGGTGATATAAGTTTGGTAAATGGGATTTCAACCAAAACGAGGAAAATGGCTCACTTCTGATAAATCGGGAAAGTGGGTGTCTTTGACTGGCGAAAAAAGAAAGGATTCTTGGGCCTACCCCTATCTTATAGAGTAAACCGCAGCGGCTATCTGTTGGCGGTGATGCTTGCCGCCGCGCCGATCACCGCGGGAATCGTAGTGTCTATCGGAGTGGGATACCTGCTTGGGAAAATCGTCGAAAAGACGGAGTTGCGGGAAAAAAATCGAAAATTCTTCCAAAGCATTCAGGATGACATTGAGGAAACGAAAAGAAAAACCAAGTAGTGGTTGCATTTTCTGAATACGCCAGAGGGCATTTGGTGGTTCCAGGAGCGGCTGACCTGGGGTAGATAGTCTTCAACTTTAAGAAGAAATTGGGGAACCATTTATGTGGTCTCCATGAATAGCAAAGTAGACAGGGTCGTCAAAGATTCGATTGTCCATGCTGTTTCTCTGTTGGTAAAAGCGCGGCTATTGAGGATGGTTTGGCTATGTTACATAAAACTACTTATGCCTAGGCATCTAATTCATTCATGGAATGATTGGGGGGATGGCTAGGCTAATTTCTGATCCATGTCTTACGGGGGTAAAACTCATTTTCCTCCTCAAACTCCTGCCTTTTAACATGGAGGATATCCATGCTCCAAAGAAAAGTCCTTGATGTTCCCTCTTTGGTACAACCGACTTCTACCATGTGCCAGTCTACCTGTTTGAAAATGTTTGCCAAGTATCTCGCAAAGAAAATTTGGCCATCGAATCCTGCCGGTGAAAATGATATTCAGCAGATTTGGAATGAAATCGACACGGGTAAGGCGCGTCCGTCTCAGGTACGCAATAGCTAGGAGAACATGAAGTGGTGGTTGGAAAGATACTTTCATCCCAAGAAATTTCATGTTCTAAATTTTATGAATGTTGATGAGGCCATTCGTCAAGTGTAGACGCATATTGATCGTGGTTATCCTGTCATGGTGAGCACCAACCACGCCCGTACCTCAGGCCATATTATCCTCGCGATTGGGTACGAAACGGGGACCGGCATTAGAAACCCAGATATTAAGTTTATTTGTCATGATACATATGGAAAATTTGATCCACAGCTTTTATCCGGACAATAGGGCGGCAACCGGTATGAAGGAGGAGTCAGCCTTCCCTCCGGTGGAGAGATTGGTCCTGGCAAGAATGTGGTTTATGACTATGGTGGTATTCGACGAGTCTGATCGGATAAACATTTCGCTGGTACCTTTTTCCTCATTTCAGTTTTTTGTTGAAGATGGAATAAAGGGTAGGATTATTGTCAGTATCATGACATGAATAATTTTGGTCCTTCAGAAATTGTTGAAGAGATCCGGGTCGTTATTTTATGACCAACTGGGGAAGATTTTCAGTCTAACAGGAAATGGCCTGAAAAAACCCTAGAATAATCTTGAGGAAAGTGACGGGGCCAGTAGGGAGCAAACGGGCAGGCTGATCTATACTGGAGGACGGGAAAAGGAGGGGAAGATGGCTGTACCCATTAAATCCATTAAATTTTGGATAAATGCGTTTATTCCACAAAATATCGCTGGGTATACGAAACCGGTCCCTAAAAAACCTAGCCATACGATGATACCAGGGCCATTTCCCGGCTCGGATTGTTATTACACTGATCAGAGAAGTTTTAGTAACCAGATTCATGCCAAGTCCAGAATGCATTCTGAATTTAAACTGGACTTTATAGGTATGAACCCCGGTCAAAATCCCAAATTGACGCAATGGCATCATTGTGATTTCACTACGGAGTGTGACTGTGAGGACGGTGAGGTCGAATGTCATAAAAAGGGGGATACCAGTCGAATGAATTTTAAGTGGGATTTGGCAAATGCATTCATTCGACAGAGAAGTTTATATGTCATCCAAATGAATGGCCATGCCAGCAATCCCTGTTCTCCCAGTTCTCGAATAGGTGGAGATATTGATTACGAGGGAAAGATTACGCTTGATTTGTCAGTCAGGGGGATTACCTTTGATGGCAAGGTTGATGCATTTCCGGCGTTTGAGGCTTATGCCACTATTAATGATGGGGCGGGGGTCGAGTTGTTTCGCCTTTCACCGCCGCTCGGCAACACGGTTAGGAATTTGCCTCGCGGAGCCAATCGAACGGTCAAAGCCTATTTGGAAGATGCCAATTTGTCTGGAATTTTAGTGAAAAAAGTTGCGATTCCCTCCACCAGTATTTAGTGGCAGGCATGACAAAAATGGGGGAGTGTATCTGATAATCTATTTTTTGAAATGTAGGCGATTTCGGCGGATGGGTTTGTCTGTTCTATTTTTTTTTCAGGAGAGCTATGAATATGACCATGCAAGCCATTAGTGGATCTCCTGATTGGTCCGGGCCATGTACTCTAGTCTGGAAAGCTTATTACAAAATGGTCGGTTTGCCTGATTTCAGGTTTTGGCGTTTTCACTGTAAGGGGAATATCAATGTCCATTAACGGCTGGCCCAAACAAATTTCCTGGAATGATTTTCGAGAAGTTAACAGCCCACCTGGGGGAGAGGACGGTCAAGCCTATATTCACTCGGAGTTTAATTTTCAATATTCCAGTACCCAAAAGGAGAGAACGGGGTGGCGTTTGGAAGGATTGGTTGTTGATGTCTTTGTGGACAATGAACAATCTTGGATTGTGAAAGGCAAACAACATCCCGAATTATTAAATCATGAACAGGGCCATTATGATATCACCGGCCTCGTTGGAGGGCGTGAATTATATCAATCCTTAACGAAACTACGGGCAAAGTCTCCTAAGGACTTTGGGGAACAAAAAGAAAAAATTGTCAACCGAATCAAGAAAAAAGTCACTCGGTTGCAGAAGAAATATGACAAGGATACAAAACCCGATGGCGTTGCTATCGATCCTAAAAAACAAGAAGAATGGGATAAACGACTTCAATCGGCCATGGCCAATGGAAAGTCATTGCCGGATCTTTGACGGTGTTGTAAACCAAAAGGTGGATCAAAGATGGGATTCAAGAATCTTCCACAATCTCCGAATTCAATCATTCTTGGACATGTCTAGGAAAGGTCTAAACTAATAAGAGGCTCACTATGGCCAGAATATTGGCATCTGTGGGATTAGGAGGCATTAACCGCCCCCAGGACGTAGGAACCGTGCAGACCTTGCTAAATTTAAATATGCAATTTCTGACCCCCTTGTTGCCGCTTCGGCCTGACCGGCAATGTGGGTTGCATACGATTGCCGCTATTAAAAAGTTTCAGGCTCAGGCGCTTCAAATGACGGAGCCTGATGGCCGAGTCGATCCCGGGGGGCAGACTTTTCGCCACTTATGTGCGGCCGAACCCAAGACCCCTGTGATGGTCAAGGGATTGAAATTGCCTGACCAAGCGGAAAAGGTTTTAAAGGAAATTTTGGTTTCAGCGGGACTGAACACGGCCCGCGTGACGAGTGTGTCTCGAACCCCGGCGGAGCAAGCCCGTATCATGTATGAGAATTGCGTACGACATGGGGCTGCATACAATAAGACCATGTATGCCAAATCCGGGGACAAAGTCATTGGAGTCTATGAAAATAACAAGGGTAAGCCCCGAACCACGGTCATTCAGTTGATGTTAGCCAAAATTCAAGAGGTGGGGCCAGCGCGTGTTTCATCCCATATTAGTGATACACATTACACGTTTGATGTGGCTCCCTCTTCTATCCCCGTGCAGGCTCGACCTCGGTTTGTTGAAGCGATTCGTGGGCATAAGGCTGTTTCAAAACTCATTGCTCCGCCAATTGATCCGGCGTATCATATCGAAATTCCCAAAAACTCCCCCCATTTATAGACTTTCCAATACAAAACTGCTCTAAAGGGCCACCTCATACAACAGAATAAATTGTTGTGGATGTCCCTCTGTAGTAATCGAGACCGTCTCTGTCTCCGACAATGATAGCGGCATCCCGGTTTCAATAGAGGATCCGGTTTGTTGTGTGAGAAAGTCGGCAAGCGTGGACATGAGTGAAGCATGTGATTCGTGAATCGGGATCTTCCCCAAGATTTTGGCAAATTGATGAAGCCAATCGGTTAGGGAAGGTGGATTGGTTTCTGCAGACGTTACTGTGAATTCCAGGGCATAATGAGTGCATCCGAATTGCCGAATTGTCAACGTGCGTCTATCTTCCATTTGAAAGGTTTCTATGGCCTCGTATTTTCCCGTTTTTTGGAATTTCGGGTCAGGCTGACCCGGAACGGCCCTGAGGAGAGGTTCGGGTGCACCACGCGTGCATTCGGTCTCGCTTTGCACATCTGACCTATCTAATGGGGCTGAGCGGGCGGGGGGTTGGCTCGTTTTATGCAAAATGGTTGATGGTGTATCGGAGGAGGATGCAGGCGTGGGAGATGAGGATTCTTGCTGGGAGCAGGAAGATATTCCCCACAGCAAGAGACATAGCAGAAGTTTGGCCATCTTATAATCTACCCATTCGCGTCATCTCATCTTTACACATCCATTAGGAAAATTGGAGTTGTTGGAAAACATACAGCCTTTTCAAAGATGATGAATTATTATGAGAGATTTGTTTGGAAAGTTTAACAACACTGTTCAAGGAATCCTAGTCTGTCTTCCCTCAAATGAGGTAATGATGGTTCATTATTGTTCTGGGTGGCCGGATGACTTTCCCGGACTGTCCGAACGGCCCCAGAGAAAGTGTATCCCCTCGTTAATTTTCTTTTTGTTTCAATAACATGGTCTGTAAGTGGTCTCTATGACGAATGACGAGATATCGCTGATAGGCGGTTGCCAGGGCAAAATGTCCATTAATTATGGCCAAAAGGGGAACGGTATCTAACCAATAATTATACTGTTGAAATAGGATAACGCTTAGACCGATCACGGTCCCCAATAATCCGATAACGCCCAAAACCACCCCTAATTCACCCTTGGGTATGAGGGTGATCAGGAGGCAACAAATAACTCCCATTGCTCCGATCAGTAGGAGCACCAGGTGAGGAGAGGAATGGACAATGAATTGTCTGGTAAGGAATGTGTTCAGGAGGTTGGCATGGACTTCTACACCTGACATGCGGGTCCCGGAAACGCTAGCGGATTGCGAGTTCAGCATGCTGGTTTCTTTCTGAGAAAAAGGAGTGTGATGAAAATCCTGGAGGGTGGCTGCGGATGACCCCAGCATGACAATTTGATTGGAGACCTGGTTGGGAGAAAATTCACCATTGACAATTTTCCAGAATGGCAACGAAGGAAATGTTCCAGACGGCCCGGCAAAATTAATAAGGAGCGTATTCTGTTTTATGGGGATATGGATCGGTCCTACTTTTGCCGACCCGGGTGTGTCGAGATTGAGAGGGGAGATTCCTTCCGGATCGAAATAGAGACGGCCAACCTCGGCTCCGAGAGTGAGAAACGGGCGAAATTGATTCTGAGCGAATCCCAACCCCAATAAAGGCATTGAACGGAGGACACCGTCTGAATCGGGCCTCACGTTAATTAATCCTTCTCCCATCGCTACCGTCTGAAAAATTGGTAATGGAGTCATGCTTTCATCTGGGCCGATATAGCGTGCCAGAATCACATTGCCGGCTTGAGCGATGGCATCGGCTAGCATTTGATTTTCTTCCTGGTCTCCTAATTCAGAAAACACCACATCCAGTACGATCAGACGTGCTTTTGCCCGATGAAGATGTTGGATGGCTTGGGCATATTGTGTGCGAGACACCCGGCTGGGTCCTATCCCTAAATGGGTGACTGTTTGTTCATCATTAAGAACCAGTAAAATCGGGCTCTGCAATGACTGGGGACCACGAAAGTTCATTCGCATGTCGTAGGTGTGTAGCTCCAACCATTGAAAACCTCCAAGATGATAGATTGCCATTACTGTGAGGGTAATGCAGAAACTCAATCCAATTCCGATGCAAATTTCCCGTCCTCCTTTTCCAAAGGCGTTCATGATTGCAAAGGTCCTGTATTCTAAATGAGATGAAACGCGCCCAGCCAACAATGGGCTCGGGAACTCATTTTTTCTTGCTACAGAAAAGAGTGGAACGATGGGTGATTTATTTTGGTGGTCCGTTCAAACGGAACGGACCTGTGACCTGAATTCCCTCCTCCTCTTGTCCGAATTCGTTTTTCGATAAACCGTTATGCGCATTGCCGAGGTCGGTTGAGGCCGCTTAGGTTAAAAGGTGACCTGGATGCCCCAATCCCATTTCAGAATCGTTGTGTCGCATTAGGGATAAGATACGGCCACCACGTTCTCTGGCCTGAGGTGCCCTTCCACGCCGGCGACCAATGGGTCAATGACAATAATGACATTCGCATTGTGGAGAAGATCCATGAGAGATGGGTCTTGCCGAATTTTCTTCGCATCGGCTGCGCTTACGATGATGTCGGTTTCGAGGGAGCCAGATTTTTGAATGCCTTTTAAGTGGAGGGGGCGCGGCCCAACCCGCTGTTCGACTGTGTGATTGGCATGTGTTTCCGTTGCCGGATAGAGGAAGTATTGAGGCAAGAGGGCCGATGGTCGTGTGGTAGGCATAAAGTATTGGACCATTCCCTTTTGTGTCACGAGATGGGGAAAGGTAGTCTTTTTTTCATAGAGAATATATTGGTTTTCGTCTAGTACCTTGGGGAATGTAGCCGGCTGGATACCCAATTCCCGAGCATCAATAACGAGTCCGGTATATGTTTCCTTGTGACGCGTGTCTTCTGAGAGATTCAAGAATTGTGTTGGAGAAGGTGTGAGATTTGACATGAGGGAATGGTTTCCCCACATGTTCATGGTCAAGATCACTTCTACATTGCCATCTGGAAGGACATGTTTTGCCGTGACAAAAGCATTTTTCACTACTCCCTGGACGTGAGATTGGATCACATCACTTTTCACCATGAAGTTTTCTACGATGGTTTCAGAGTCGATACGTACGCCTTCCACCAGCTCCAATAGATTTCGTCGGGCAACGGCAATCGCGGCGCGAGTTGCCAGACTTTGGATTGCTGCTGAGGGAGCGGACGAAGGCGGAGCCCCAAATCCCACGGATGAGATGGTCCCTGAAGTCCAGTTTATTTGCCCGGCAGTATGCATTTCTATGGCTGGGACAAGAGGTGGTACGAATTCTTGTGCGCTTAGCGGTGTGATCAGGAGCAGACTGCTTAAAAATAAAATAGCCGACAGACCGTGATGAATTTTCTTCGATTGATAAGAAAAAATCCCATATAGGAGAACTTTGAAGCGACCATATGCCATGTTGCGGGTTCCCGTGTTCAGACCTATTGGATAGAAATTTACATATTTCGTCAATAGGACTTTAAAAAAATGAATACCCACCGGGAACATTTCTGTAAGATTTCCCAGGAAATGAATGGAGCCCTACTATAGAAAAATCTGGCAGTATGAGAGAGGTTGAAAGGTGTTTCTCAGGACAGAGGATATGCTCGGCTTGATGAGAGTGGTTCCTCCTTGTTCCATATTTGTGCAGGGACAATACCTGCTCTCTGCAGGCCTTCCCCTTTCAATATTTTGCCGAATCCGTATATGATAGGGTCGAAACCCGTCAAAAGTCATTTTTAAACCTGGAAACTGGGATGATTGGCCAAGTTTTTGCCGGAAAATACTTGGTGGAGCGAGAAATCGCCAGCGGTGGAATGGGTGTGGTCTACCTTGCTCTGGATCAAACCCTTGACCGACAAGTTGCGATTAAGGTGCTTCATGCTCATTACATGGGAGATGCTTCTTTCGCTCAACGGTTTTTGCGGGAAGCCCGTACGATGGCTCGGCTTAACCATGAGAATATTATCCAAATTTATGCCGTTGAGGAAGATCGAGGTAACCATTATATCGTCATGGAGTATTTCCCCAGTAAGGATCTTAAGCATGTGCTCCGTGACGACCGTCCACTTGCCCTGCATCGGGCCATTCGGTATGCCTCCGCTATGACCCGTGCCCTTACCTACGCTCACGGAAAAAACATCATTCATCGGGACATTAAACCGGGAAATATGATGATTGGAGAGGGGGATGTCCTGAAACTGACGGACTTTGGTATTGCCGCCGCTTTGGGGGAGTCCAGCGCCACGCTGACGGGGACAATCATGGGAACGCCGGAATATATGTCTCCTGAGCAAGCCAAGGGCGACCGGGTAGATGCGAAGACCGATATGTATTCGTTGGGTGTCGTTTTTTATGAGATGGTGACCGGCACAACCCCCTATAAGGGGCTGGCTGGACAAACCATTGTAGGAAAGTTGGCTTATGATCCTGAAGAGATCGAGTGGACCTTTCCGGATTTTGTACCCTCCTCACTTCAATTTTTAATTCGTAGCATGACCAGAAAAAAGCCCGATGAACGCTTTACCGATTCCGGTATTATTTTGGAAACCCTCAACAGTCACTTAGAGCAACTCACCTCAATTGGAGGTCCTGGTGCTTCTCCCATGCCCAACGATGCCACTATTGCCGTGAATTCATCAACTATCATCAATCCTTTGGAATCAAAAATGGTCTTGCCTCCAGAGCCGGAACGTGTGGCATCCTCGGCTCCGAGGGAAATTCCTCACTCCTCCGGTCACCGGCCTGTTCCCCAACAACCTTTAACCCAAGCGCCTGATCCTGCTATTTCAGCAAGGGATGTGTCACAGCCCCCTCAGCGGCGTGGTTGGACTCCTGCCAGGATTGCCGTGCTGGGGACTGCCGTTATTATTGGAGTGGTGTTGTCATTTCTTCAGCTATGGCCCGTAGTTGATGATTCAAAAGAGCCGGTTTCCCCTATTTCTTCCCCAGCGGTTCCCCATACAAACATGCCAGAGTCGCCTCTCCCCATCACAGTTGGAGTGGATCAATTGCTCAGTAAACTGAGGGGTTTGGAGAGCCAATGGGCAAACATGTTGGCGGAAGAAAAAGCTGCCGATCAAAAAGCGGATATGACGCTTGGATCTCTAAAAAGAGAAGTGGGGCAGTTGGTGGGAGCCGACCCACAGAAATTGAATGAACAATCCGTAGAGAAGATTCGTCAGCGGTTATTGGGGCTCGACAAAGGGGTTCAACAACAACATGCGGATTTTCAAGCCAAGTTTTCAGATTTGCAAACGGCCGGAAAAGAGCTGTCACAGGAAATGAGCAATCTGGAGAAGAAAAACCTTGCGGACGAAGCTCGACAGGAAATTTTGCTCGCGGGGCAGTCTTTGGAAAGTTCGATTTTCCAAACCATCAGTTTTCACAAGGAACGTACAAGTGAGTGGGACAAGCAGGTTAAGCAAATTGAGGAACGTTTACAGGGGGTGACTCAGCAAATAGTTAAACAGGAAAACGTTCCACCAGAGAGTCTTCCCAGTACAGTGCCAGAAAAAAAAGCTATAGACCAGAAGAAAGTAAACACCCAACAATTGGCAGCCGACTTGTTGGCTCAAATGTCTCGCATACAAAAAGACCTGAATGGGGTCGAACAAACTCATTTCCAGACGATCCGTGTGCTCCAAGAAAAATTGAGTACACATGATCAACGGCTGAAAGATCTTACTTCCCCTGATCTACAACAATTGGAAGAATTCACTCAAAAATTTACGACACTACATTCCTTGTTTCAAGGGGAACAGGAACGTTTTGTCGGTGAGCTAAAGCAAGCCAATCAGAGGATTCAAGCTATTGTGAATGAACTGAAAACCCTCCAGCCCTCTGGGTTAGAAGCGTCCCAACTCAAGAAAGTTGTCAGTCTTTTTGATTCGCTGGAGTCGTTTTATCGGGGCCTTGATGAAAAGCGAATTGAGAATGATAAGGTTTTGAATCAAGCGTTTGCCAGCCATCAAACGCTCCTTCGAGAAAGATACCAAATGCTTTCTCAAAAAAACGCAAGCAACGCCCCGGATTTGGCCAGTATACGAAACAGACAGGATTTGGAAGCAATTGTGGCCGACCTTCAACGGGTGTATGAAAAACGGAATTTGTCGGCGTTGCAACTGATGACCAATCTATCCCCCAAACAAGCCAAAGTTCTCGAAGCCTTATTTGTTAATTGGCCGTCTTTTACCGTCAAAACATCTATCGATTCCATCGAAAATGACTCTGCGAAAGTGGTCATTCAATTGCATGACATGGTTGATAAGAAGGGGAACCCTGCCAAGCCACAACAAGAAGCTATTATCGGAAAGCAAGTTTTGTTTGTTCCCCACAATGGAGGTGAATGGGGAAAGCCGCAATGGTAAATGATTTTCCCCTCCAACTTTTTCGATATTTTTAGTGGTTCTTTTAACATTTGGGGAAAATCATATGGATGATTGGACGGTGGCTCTTCCTTCTCTCATTCCGATAACGTTGCGGATTGAAAGAGGCACTTCCCCTCAAAAAGAATATCTTTTTTTGCAGAAATTTACGTTAGGGAGGACCGGAGACAACCAGATTCAATTTTCTGATCGCTTGGTGAGCAAACGCCACGTTCTATTTTTCCTTGAGGAAGGACAATGGTGGATTCAAGATTCGAATAGTCGTAATGGAACTTTTTTAGACGGGAAACGTATTTTCAAAGAACCTTTACCTTCACAGGGTGTCATTACTTTGGGCCCCAATGGCCCAGTGATACATTTTTCCATTCAACTACCGGAACAGGCCCAGCCATCGGTAAAACCGGCTGGCTCTCTGAGAACCAAGCCCATTTCTTCCAAGTTGTCAGATGGGACTCCATTTCAGGCGGAAAAAGAGCAAAACTTTTCTTCTCATGATCCGGCGGAAAAGCCAAAAGAAAAGGATTCCTCTCCAATTGGACTATTTGACCATGAGGATGAAAATTCCGAAAGTTTCTCAATTTGCCCACCAGTCAAAGCTGAAAATTCGCTGCCTTCTCAAAATTCTATGCCAGATGAATCCTCGAAAACCCAAATTTATATTAACCGGTATTTTCGCAATCAATCACAAAATGATGAAGGGGAACACACTCGGATATTAAAGCGAGCCTATACTCAAGTCAGGAAACAGCATGCCCGTTGGTATTGGAAAGTAATCGCTGTTTTTATCGTCGTAGGCTTGGTTTTTGGTGGAGTAGCTGTGTTTCAGACCCTCAAGCTCCGTCAGCTTGAAACTCAGGCTGCAGATGTTTTTTATACTATGAAAACAGTGGAATTAGAATTAGCTCAAATTGAGGATCTGGTGTTGGATCATCTTTCTCCGGATCAGGTGCAAACGATCTTGATGAAAAGAGATTCTGTGCATTCGACACTCTCTCGTTTGGAGAAAAACTATGAAAGCTATCTGGAAGACATTGGTATTTACTCAAAGGACATGCCTCCGGAGGATCGTCTCATTCTTCGAATGACCAGGTTGTTTGGTGAAAGTGAAGTGAAAATGCCAAAGGGTTTTGTCGGTGAAGTAAAAAGATATATTCAAAAGTGGCGGTCGACTAATCGTTTGGACAAAGCCATCAGGCGGGCCGTCCGTCATGGGTACGGGGAAAAAATTAAAGAAGCCATGTTGGCTCAACATATGTTGCCGGAATTCTTTTATTTGTGTTTGCAGGAGAGTGAGTTTGATCTACAAGCCGTAGGCCCACCGACCCGCTTTGGTATTGCCAAAGGGCCATGGCAGTTCTTACCGTCTACCGGGGTCGAATACGGTTTAAAAACAGGCCCCCTGGTTAGTATAAATAGATTTGACCCTCGAGATGAGCGCCATCACTTTGATAAGGCCACGGAAGCTGCGGCAAAATTTCTTCGATTTCTCTATACGACTAGAGCCCAGGCCTCCGGTCTTTTGGTGATTGCCTCTTATAACTGGGGTCCGACTCGTATAAGTGATTTAATCGAGAAACTTCCCCCCAACCCTCAAGATCGAAATTTTTGGGAATTGTTGAAAAAATTCAAGGTTCCCCAACAGACGAAAGATTATGTTTTTTACATTTTTTCGGCCGCAGTCATAGGTGAGGACCCAAAGTTATTTGGTTTTAGTTTTGACCCTCCCTTGTGACCCCGTGATCTTTTATACTGCAAGACTGCAGTCACTATCGCTTTCCAACCTTACAAAATTGTTTGCAATTATGTTGGTCCACGGCTAAATGGTTTTGGTGTTTCTATGCCATATTTCCTCATTTTATAGTATATGGTTCCACGGCTGACCTTGAGAACCTCTGCTGCTTTGGTCGTATCCCATTGGCAGTCGTGGAGAATCTTAAGTAAGGCCTGTTTATTCAGTGAATCAAGTGGAGCTTCTTGCGTTTCGTCTGAATATTCTCCCAGCCAGGATGCCGCATCCTTTTCTAACAGCATTTTGTCTATGATGGTAGTTCGGCGAGCTTGTAGACAGGCGCTATATAACGTGTTGCTCAGTTGCCGAACATTTCCTGGCCAGGAGCCCATTTGAAGGAAGAGTTTGGCTTCGTCAGTAACCGTGATAACTTGGGAAAGTTCAAGTTCCGAGGAAATCTTTTTCAGAAAATGTTCGATAAGGCTTGGGATATCCTCTTTGCGTTCGCGTAAGGGTGGAATATGAATCTGGGCCACTTTGAGACGATAATACAAGTCCGCACGAAATTCTTCTTGGGTAATAGCTTTTTCTAGATCCCTGTTTGTGGCGGCGATAACCCTTACGTCAACTGGAATTTCCTGAGAGCCACCGACCCGCATGATAGTTTTTTCTTGTAAGAAACGGAGGAATTTGGCTTGAGCTGTCAGATGGAGTTCACCTATTTCATCCAAAAATAACGTGCCAGATTTTCCTTCCTCAATCTTTCCAGATTTTCCTATATTCGCACCAGTGAATGCGCCTTTTTCATACCCAAACATTTCACTCTCCATGAGGTCGAAGGGTATTGCCGCGCAATTGATAGGAATAAAAGGTTTATTTTGACGGGGGCTAACTTGATGTAGGGCTCTCGCCACTAATTCTTTGCCTGTCCCATGTTCACCACTAATGAGGACTGTCGCAGGGCTGTCTCCAACATCCTGAATGAGGCGATAGAGGTTCTGCATCGCTTGGGACTCGCCAATCATACCAGAAAAATGAATTACGAATTCTCTGATTGGTTGTGAACGTTCCGTGTCCATTCTTATGTGGGGGACTGTTTTGGAAGTCTCATTCAGTGGTAGTGGAATGGTTATCGTGTCTTCCTCGGAATGAATGGTGCATTCCAGTTCATATGGATAAATGATAAGTCGACAGTACTGGGGAAGAATAATCTCCTGAGGTATTCTCTTGTTGTCCATGAGAATTCCATTCCGACTTTTGTCGACGAGTTTCATCTTATTGCCTTCTTGGATGATGAGGCCTTCTAATCTTGATACGTGGGGGTTGGGGAGAATGAGGTCATTTTCAGGAGAACGTCCGATGGTTAATGAATTTTTTGAAATCTGGACTTTATGGATATAAATCTGTTTAAGGAAAACTTTAAATTCGATCATCGACGGGATCCAGGAATTAGGGTCTTGTGGAAGTTCTGAATTATCTAAACGAGAAAACCTTTATGGAACTAGCCAAAGAAGGAAAGCTGAGATTGGTCTGCCCCTGCGGGCTATTTTGGAATAAATGAAGAAAAAAGCCAAGGGATTTGCGAAAATCTTTTTTGACCTTTTAAAAGGCCTTTCCATTAAGTCAACGAGTATTTGTGGAATGTCCTTTTATGGCATAATTCTAACCTTTGAAATTCAGGAGATAATATTTTGACTGTAGCGATAAATACTCTAGATGGAAGGTTGTTTCTTCTTAATCATTTCCCTACAGCCCAATTGTTTTTCCAAATCCAACTGCTCTTCCTTGAATTTTTTTCGTTCTTTCTCGCTTTTTCCCTTGATGGCCGGTGCATATCTTCTTCCCGAGGGGCATGTTTTTCAAGGGTTTCCACATCATGGAGGTCATCTGGGTATTTTTGATCGCCTCTGTAATGCTCCCCCGAAATCAAGCCACCTTTGCTCCTTGTTCACGCCGATATCTCCGCGGACTTCGATACTGTAGGGCCTGATGCGGCCGCTCCTCGTTGTACCACTGCATCCAGGTTGAGATCGCCCGGCGCGCATCCTCAAATCCCGCAAAGTGGTATTGCCACACACATTCCTCTTTCAAACTGCGAAAGAACCGTTCAATGAGCCCATTCTGTTCCGGTGTATACGGCGTAATGAACTCCTGCTGGAGACGATAGTCCCCACACGCCCGCCGAAAACGCCGACTCTGAAAGATCAAACCCTTGTCACTCCGCAACACCGGCGTGCTGCCGGTTGGCTGGAGGGTCCCAAACCGAGCCAGACACGCCGCTTCCAGGGCTCGTGCGGCCTCCTTCGCCCGCCCCCGTAACGCAAATTCATAGCCCACAATCTCACGATCATGACAATCGATCACCGCGGTGAGATGGCCCCAGCCATCCCGTCCACAGGGAATATGCGTCACATCCATGGCCCAGCGCTGATTACTGTGCGGCGCTCGACTCCGCAGCCGTTGAGCCCGGGGCCGCACGGCCGGGCGTCGTTGATGGACCAACCAGCCTTTTATCCG
>JBFWRU010000019.1:0-51815 GCA_050248735.1 Nitrospirales bacterium
CAAACACCGGTTAATGTTGAACACAAAGGCAAATTGCCATTTCGGATGCCGCTCCTCATACGGATACAGCATCTTCCGTCCTAGGTGCCAATTATACACTTCTGGCATGGTGCTCTCTCCTTCGGTTAAAGATAGAAGTTTTCATTTGTATACCAAATCGCTATGTCATAGTAAGACCAGATATAAGGGGAGGCTGAGGGGAGGTGTAAGCAATGTTTCTTTCTAGACGCGACTCCAGAAAAAATCCCCCAGCCTCCAAGTGCTCTTACACCTTAATCTTAATATGGTCACCCTTGAGCCATTTGATCATGAACTCATTCTCTTGGCCCGGCGTGAAGCCCGTGCGCACCGGTTCCCACGGCCCGCGACCGCCGATCCCACCGTCCTCGGCCTTGGTGATCCGGATCAGACATTCCTTCGGCACCGTGTTGACCGCGTGGTTATCCACTTGGTACCCAAATTTAAACTTCCAGCCCACCGCATGTTTGCCCGGCAAGCTGTCCAACTGCTGCATCGGCATCAACCAATCCCGCGTAAAGGACTGTTGCGCCCCATACCGGAAGTTCGATTGATACCCGGTGTCCATGGCAATCGCCCGCCCGTCCGGCCGGGTTTCATGCCCTTTCACCGATTTGGCCGTCGAGACATACGGCGCATGCTTGGCCATCGTCACATGGTACGGAAACGCCGGGTTGTACTTCGCCCGGATCATCAACCGGGCCACTTTGTAATACGGGTCACTGGGCTTCCAGCCCCGATACGGCCGGTCCACCGGATTCCCGTCGACGTAGCAATAGTCCCCGTCGTTGATGCCCCGGTCTTTCGCCGCCGCCGGATTGATATGGATTTGATGTTCACCCACCCCCGGAGTCCGCTTATCCATCCGATAGGCATCGCCGAAGTTGGATTCATACATCTGCACCCAGTCGTTCACCGACCATTGGCTATGCACCCGATGCCGGGTCTTGGGCGTCACACAGTAGAACTGATAGCCCTTCTCCCACAACGGATTGGAGTACCGCTTGATCTCCTGCCACGGCAATTTGATGTTTCTCACCGTCTTATCGTCATGATGCTGCGCCGTGATGGGAATCCCGTAGTCATCCGGCCGCACATACGGGTTGGTCGTCATGATCGCATTCGGCAGGTACGGCGTGGCTTCCGTTCCTTCCCGATGCGAGATGAAGTTCTCCCCATACTCAATGGCTTCCGGCTCGACCCGGTAGTTCTCATACCGACCCGTCCGCGTCCACTGGGGTTTCGACTCGTTCGTCTCTTCCCAGAACGGCACCCGCGGATACGTCCGGCACATCACCATCCAGCCCTTCTCCGACTTCAACATCACATCTGCACTGTAACCATAGGCGGTCGTGCTAGCATCCAAAATTCTCTGGAGATACACGTCCACGCGGTTGTCGTACACAAACTTGAAGTAATCCCGGAAGCGCCCGTCACCGGTCATTTCCGAAAGCTTCGCCGCGACCCCGGCCACCGTATCCAGATCGTTCCGCGTGTCATACAACGGCCGGATGCCGCCCTTCCACACTTGGAACCACGGGTTCGACACCGTCGCCGTATGCTCCGGATAGGTAAACTCCATCCAGGTATTCACGGCAAATGAAATATCGTTATGGTTGACGTCCGAGGTCATTTCCACATCCTGATTGACCAACGTTTCAATGTGCGGATCCACGTTCTTCACCATGTCATAATGGTGCTTGGCGTTGTTCAACACGTTCACGTTGGCCACCCACCGCAGCTTACTGGGGGTTGGCATATGCGTCTTCCCCGTAAACACCCGCCGGCCATACTTGGGCGTATTCACAATCAACGCCGTATCGCCGTGGTTCCAGTAGGCCACTTCTTCCCCGTAGTAATACCCTTTCACATGGATTTCCTTGCCATGGGCATTGGGGTCCGTCGTGATTTTAAACGGGTTTTCCCCCGTATGGGTCCCCAGTCCGCCACCGCCCCATGGCGTGGCATTCCAGATCCCGGCCTTATAGTTGCCGGCCCAGGTATGTTGGCCCGTCCCGAACTTCCCGACGTTGCCCGTCACAATCAGCACCATCGCCGCGCCCCGCGCGATAATGGTTTGATGGAAGTAATGGTTCGTCCCTTCCCCGTTATGAATGGCCGCCGGTTTGATGGTCCCCGAATCCCGGGCCCACCGCACAATCAAGTCCTTGGGGCACCGATTGATCTGATGGACCGTATCCAAATCATAGTCCTGCAAATGGGCCTGATACATCTGGAACACCGGCATGACATCCACTTCCCGGCTGTTCAACAGCTTCACCCGGAACGTCCCCGTCAAAGCCGAATCAATCCCGCTCTTGCGGTAATGCCAGCCCACGAGTTCCCGGTGCAAGGGCACCGCTTGGTTCTTGTTCAAGTCCCACACCATGAACCCGCCTAACCGGGCAATCACATCCGGTTTCAAGGTTTGCACCTTGCCCGAATAGCTCTTGCCAAAATCCGGGAATTGGTAATCCGCAATCACTTCCCGCGGATCCAAATATTGCAACGTATCCGTCCGTACCAAAAGGGGCATGTCGGTATACGCTTGGCAGAAGTCATGATCGTACATATTCTCATCAAAGATGATCTTTAAGGCGCCCAAGAACAACGCCCCGTCCGTCTCCGGCCGCACCGGAATCCAGTAGTCCGCCCGATACGCGGTCGGATTGTATTCCGGCGTGATCACCACCACGCGTGCCCCCCGCTCAATGCTCTCCAACTTCCAGTGAGCTTCCGGCATCTTGTTTTCCACGAAGTTCTTGCCCCAGCTCGTGTTGAGCTTGGAGAACCGCATGTCGTTCATGTCCACATCTGAGGCCTGCGCCCCACACCAGAACGGATGCGCCGGGTTTTGGTCCCCGTGCCAGGTGTAATTCGACCAGTACCGGCCGCCCTGCGCCTGCTCCGGCTTCACTTTCCGGATATACGTATCCAACAGGGCGCCACAGCCCCCATTCATCCGGGTGATCCCCATCTTCCCAATCAACCCCAGAATGGGCATGCCAGCCCGGAACTTAAAGCACCGGATGGCCGACCCCTTGGTCATTTCAATCATTTCCGGGGGATAGCCCTGCTCCCGCAACCGCCGGGCGCCTGATTCCCCGCTGTACCGATCGGCAATGATGATCATGGCTTTGGCCAGGTACGTAAACGCCGTATCCCAGCTCACCCGTAGCATGTCATCCAGATACCGCGCGTTAAACTTGTACTTGGTCATTACGTCAGGGGTGAACTCCGGACTCCCGTCGTCCATCCAGGCTTTCCAACCCCGCCGCATCAACGGCCCCTTCAACCGATACGGCCCATACACCCGCCGATGCATGGTGTAGCCCTTCAAGCACATCCGCGGATTGTGCGCGAACGTGCCCCGGTTGCCGTAGAGGTCTTCATACGTTTGATGATCGTAGTTCTGCTCCACCCGCATCACCACGCCGTTGCGCACAAAGGCGCGAATCCGGCAGGCATGCGTATCGTTGGGCGAACAACACCACGTAAACGAACTGTCATACCGATATTGATCGTGATACACCCGCTCCCATGAGCGATCAGGGTATTCCCCCAAGGGATTGCCCACTTCAATCACAGGCTGCAAGGCCGTTAACGCCAGCGCTTTATCCGCTAACGCCACCGCCGCTACGGTCCCCGCCGAGACCTTCAAGAATTGCCGTCTAGAAAGAAACATTGAGAGTACCTCCTTGTTAAATACGTCTCATCACGAGATAAAAAGGCCAATTACGCGACAAACTGCCCTTTGTCACGGTATGTTTCACCCCCCTTCAATAAATTAATTTTGATTTGTGCTGCATGCCAAAATATAGAATACCTCGCCCTGGCTAAACGCCTGGGACAGCCTCGAATAAGCAAGGGCTATTCCGACACCGACCAAAACAGAAAAAACATTATAAGTTATTGAAAAATAATAGTGTTTTGTATTTATTCCATACTGTTAGTCAGAGTAGGCAATCATTGCAGCATTGAAATTTCAATGCATCTCAACGCAAAACATTGAAATATCGATGTCAAAGGTGAATAAATTAATAAAATGTCGCGATGTCCTGACTAAAGTCATGCAAGTTTAGCGGGCATTAACGGGATAAGCGTAATAAATTGATGGGTAACCCGCGAAAAACTGGTATGAGGGAAACGACTGGATTTCCCAGAACATACAATTAACGAGCATACGAAAAGATCACGCCTACTCTGATAGCGGCTGGCGGTCGGGCAACAAAGAGGAAATCCGAAAATCTCTCACACCAATTTCGATCTTTTCCCTACAAGGTGCAATCAAAAATTACCTGCCAGGAAGATAGATGGATTTGCCGGTTTTATCTTCTCAAAAAAAAGCGGACCTACCCGCTTTGGGTAGGTCCGCCTTACAACTAACTAATTTCTTTACTCCACCCTCAAGAGTAAATGGCTAAATCGGAGCACAAGACAACAGCATTTTACTTTCAACTTATGGAATAAAACTGAACCTGCAAAAGCCTCCGAGCCAAATCCCTATATGGGACAATTCCCCTCTCAAGATTTTTGGGCAAGATTCGTCTGCTGATAATGCCAGGCTATGCGTCCTTGAAGATCAGCCAATTCCCTCTCCAAGGTAGACAACAAAGATTTGCTATGACTCCGACTGAATCCCTTCGGATCAAAATAGGGCTTATCATTCAAATTCGAAATACGGTTTTCTAGATTTTGGATTCGGGACTCAATTTCTTGTGCCTCAAGCTCCTTTTGCTTGGCGGCTGCCAAATGATCCTCCATCGACCAATCCTTGAATTCTTCATGCCAGCCCGACTCTTTTCCCTCTACATTCTGATTAGCGGCCAGAGACATTGAAGGTGCGACCAATAAGGCCAATAAGATAAATGTCAGTGTAATATTTTTCATAACATACCCTCCTTCACTCGGAATGAATTTTCCGTCCTTTACATTTACTTTCCCGATGTTTCTGTTAAATATTCACATCAAATTTAGTGCCAATTGACATTTTCCATTAAACTCAATATTTTTCAAATACTTATAAATAATTAAACTATACATGAAGTGTAACAGTGTTACGACAAAAAGTAACATAATCGTTACATTAAACGTTACATATAGTTACACTTTATGATCCATTCCTTAAACTTAAAAAATCCATACACCTTGTGGTCCCATTACAAACACCAGCCTAATCCCTTTGCCGACGGGATGGAGGCACTCCAACTTATCTTAAGACTGTTCAGAGTTATTTATGAGAAGAAAGCCCATACTTGGCTAGACGACGATAAAGCGTCAGCCGGCTAACCCCTAATAGTTTTGAGGCCGCCGAACGATTCCCGCCGGTTTGCCTTAAGGCGTCAAGAAGCTGATGTTTTTCAATAATATGTTTGGGGGGGACTTGAATCATGGCGTCCTGGAGTGGTGATTCGGGTTTCTGGTCCTGATATTGACGGATTTCTGGAGGCAAATCATGAGGTTGAATCATGGAATACTGGCATTGAACCATGGCAAATTCAATGGCATGTTTGAGTTCCCTGACGTTGCCAGGCCATCCATAGGCCATTAACAAACGCATCCCTTCCTGGCTCACTGACTCGACCAGCCTTCCCGTTGTCGCCCGATAATGACGCAAAAAGAAACCGACTAAGAGAGGAATATCCTCCCGGCGTCCGCGTAACGGCGGAAGCAGGACCCGACCAACCCGAATCCGATAGAGCAGATCCGCCCGAAACGATCCCTGCTCCACATCTTTGGCCAAATCATGATGGGTGGCCGCCAACACCCGCACATCTACTTTCCGAAGCCTGGACTCTCCAAGTCTGGTGACTTCACGTTCCTGGAGAACCCGAAGGAGGCTGGTTTGAACGGCCAGAGGGACATCTCCAATTTCATCCAAAAACAAGGTGCCGCCCTCTGCCGCTTCGATCAGCCCCTCTTGATCGGATACTGCCCCGGTAAACGCACCCCGCTTATGCCCGAACAATTGGCTGGCCACCAAGGACTCGGTCAAACCCGCACAATTGACTGCAATAAAAGGACGATCCTTCCTATGACTCGTTTGATGAATCGCACGGGCGACCAATTCTTTTCCAGTTCCCGTCTCTCCTTCAATGAGTACGGTTGAATCAACTTTGGCGAAATTCCGAATCTGCTGAAACACCAATTGCATGGATTGGCTTTTCCCAATCAGATCATGAAATTTTTGGCCTTCAGACAACAATTGTCGGAGCGTTTGAACTTCGGAGGCATCGTATAAAAAAAACATCTTTCGTTTTCGGTCTCTAGGATCATCCCTGACATCAACATTGGCCCATCGAATTCGCTCCCCGCTCATAATGGGCATTTGTACCAATACCGTCTGCCGACTTTCTGCGGAAAGCTTGACCATGTCTTCTAATTGATCCAAGGTTGATGAGTTTCCGAACAACATCTGCCAAGGCTCGCCATGACCATGAACAGTTGATTGGGCACACAACACTTGAGCAGCCTTACTGAGAAATGTCACGTTTCCGGCCTGGTCGGTTAAGACTGTCCCAATAGGTAATTGGTCTAGGATAGCAATCAGATCATCATGGTTTCTTTGGATTTCGGCAATCAGGGATTCCAGCTTTCCTTCGGCTTCTTTGCGTTGTGCGATTTCCCTGGAAAGTAAATTATTGGACTCTGTCAGTTCTGCCGTTCTCATCTTGACCCGCTGCTCCAGAACATCATGGGCTTCCCGAAGCTCCGCTTCCGTCCGTTTCCGATCAAGTTGCAAGCTGACCATTTCCGCCAGGGAATTCAGCAGGTTCCGTTCCTCCAGTAAAAAGGGTCCCTCGACCTCATCCGGCCGTTCCTCCAAATATACGACTTCAATTTCCCCGGAAGTCCCATCCCGACAGGTAAATCTCCCGCATTGGCTCCAGCGGGATGGAAGGAAATTGGACGTTTGGATGGTGATAGGTCCGAACGAAATACGGGAGGCCGTAATCTCCGGATATTGCCAGGAAGGAGGAATCAGATCCGCAATCGCTTGCAACAATTCTTCAATCGATAAGCTCTCATTGTGAAACAGTTGTGCCGTCTTGTGCAGGGCACTCAGCTCCTTCACCCGTTCCTGCAAGTGATGAAGCGTGCGCTCAAATTCGGTATTCGTATGTTGGGGAATGCTTGGTTCCATTGATACAGGTCATTTGCTGAAACGGGGCCCTATATCGTGGGACTCAGGGTTAGGGCACTAACTCCATTCGGCGGCCCTGAGATTCGAGGGGCTCCATCCCTCCATACTAGAATGCCTGGATTATATATCGGGCAGCAAGGATAATGGCGATGCACCTGAGATCTTGATGGTAACTGATGGCCCCATTTGCCCTCCACTCGACATAAGGCATACAATTTTATTGAGGTTGCCTGCACCAGTAAGAAGGGGAAATTAAAATGAGGAGAAAGGTACTTTTGCATATGGTGGGATGGTGTTTGTCAGGGACTTTGGCTTTATTCCTGTCCCCTGGCGTAGGAGGCCTATCCCAATATGCCTTCGGCGGCCAACCCCTCCCTTATCAACAACCAATAAACTTGAAGTTCGTCGCCATGAATTCCAGTCCCTTCTCTTCCATACAGCCCCGTCCAAAGCTTCCGATTGAGCCTGAAGAATTCGATCCAAGGGAACTGGACGCCTATTACGATTGGCGAAATGACATGTTTTTCAGGGAATTTGATTTGACCGGTTCCGGCAGTGTGAATTTCATGACAGCCCGCCGAACCTATAAAGTATGGCTTGATGAGTTCGGCACGCCGGTGGTTCTCACCGTTGGTGATCCTGTTTTTTATTGGATTGATTTAAATGGAAATGGGAAATTCGAGGAGGACCAGGGAGAAATGTGGAAAGATGCGTATGAGGACGGAGTGACAGGAAATGAGGAACCCTACGACAATTCCGACATTCAAGAATCCCCAGGCCCAGGGCCGGAGTGGTCCCCCCTTCCGCACGGTGGATTCAAACAACCACCGTGCGACCCGCGATTCGGATGTTAGTGTGGCTTCTGCCCCCCGGCAGTCAAAGATTCAGGATCTCTCATTCCTTTGCAAAATGAAACTCAGCCTGGAATCCCGCCACGGCGGTCACCTGAACTTCCTGCCGCTGCTCACCTAAGATCGGATGCCAGGCAAGAAGCGTATAGGTCCCAGAAGGAACCTGCTCCAAGATAAACCGACCTGCCTCATCCGTGATCCCAAAATACGGATGGTCCACCACATACAGCCAGTTCTGCATAAAATCATGCCGGTTGCAGGTCATGCGCACCACCCGACTTCCGCGCAGTTTGCTCGAATCGAAGGTGCGATCAACGGTATCCTGCGGATGAATATCCTGATTATGGACGGTGCGAAGTATAGTCCCCTTCTCATCCAGAGCCGCAAAGGTATGCAGGGTATGTTTGATCGTATCCTGATTGGCAAATTGCACAGGTTCGTCCGCGGCAACCACACCCGTAAATGGCCCGAAATTGCAGCCTTTGGTTCTGACTTGCAGGCCTAAGGCCTTTCCACCTTGATATCGGAACTCCCCTTCACCCGGCACCGTTCCCGAAAAACTCTGTGCCGGAAACGGTTTTCCTTTTTGAACACCCTCCAAAACGATCACCGCTCCGGCTAGAAACCCATTGTGAGCTTCGACTTTCCGGAGACTTCTTTCCTCTCCACAAACATCCGGGTTCTTTTCAACTGCAAACCGAAGCGGTGCTGGCGGAGTTCCGGAAAAAGTGACGTGTCCCTGAATGGTTCCGCCATGCTGAACCTCTCCTACCTCATAGGCATGAGCACACAGTGCTCCCACGATCAACAATAAACAACTGCTCATCACCGGAAGGAATTTGTTTTTCTTCATGACCCTTCTCCTTATGAGTCCGGATGATTTTCCATCGTGAATCATCAAGAAATGTCCATTTACATGACCACCTGCCAGCCTGCCCAAAACGACCAGCTTTGCTTCAATTGCGGACCATCCAGATATTGATAAATAGGAAGGCCAGCTTCCACGTTTAAATGATTTTCCAGGCCCATCACCTCAGGAAATAGAATATTCACACCGCCTAAAATATCCAATCGTCTCCCGGCCTGAAGATCCGGGTCAGCCGTTTGAACCAGTTGGTTGGGGCCAATGGTAGTCTGTAGTTGACCATCCCGACCTTTCAGATTCCCCCATTGTTGCCAATTAAAACGGACCGAGGTACTGACCCATTGCGCCCACCGGTATGCCCCCCAGGTATTAACCTGGTAACGATGACCCTCCCTATAATCCCGCTGATTTTCTCCGAGACGAATGGTTCCCAGCGTTTGCAACCCCCAGGTGACGTCCTGATAGACGCCGGTATAGGTCAGCCCGGGCAACAAATCGACCGTGCCCGAACCCAATCGCATGGGATAGGGTAGCAACGAATTATTCCCAAGTGGGGTATTATCGGTCGGATTTATATCCCCGGTAGGAAGAGATACCCCGGTATGTAAATGAAACCGATGGGCTCCGATACTGGGCGTTTCAAACGCATAGAGCCGCCACAACGCTCCCAATTTGAGGTCTCCGAATCCGCTCGCATTAGTGGTAAATTTCACTCCAGCCCTATTCCGATGATCCATGGATTTCATGATGTACGGAATCATGGCCGTCAATGTCACGGTGTCGTTCAAGCCATACATGGTCCCGAACATGTGCATCTGTGTGGTCATCTGAAGAGGAGTCACGACGTAAGAACCCAGGACGTTACTAGCCGAGACATTGTTAGTCCCGTCCCTATTCCCGTCCATGAACATCCGCATATACCGGTACGAAAACATCAACTCGCCTTTATTATGGGTATGGTCCCCCATGACCCCGATCGGAGCGTGGGAATCGGGTCTTTCAGCCTGATAAAAATTCCCGATGATGAGCTGTTCGCCTTTTTCTTGTGCCCGCTTCCCTAACGATTCCTCTACTCCACCCATTAGACCATCCAATAAAGCTCCGGAGGCCGACGAAAGAAAACCTACAGCCCCAGACCCTGCTACAATACATCCTACGAATAGATATCGAAGACTTCTTATCATTTTGTGTGCATCCTCATTATTCTTGATTTTTTGGACTTAATCCCAAGTATTCCGGCCACCATCCATAGAAAATCAGTTCCAACGATTGTCCATGACAGACATTTGGGATGAGGACCTACTCAAAAAGGAAAGTCCTTCACTCACAAATACTGCAAGCGAGAACTTAATTCATCACAAATCCTAATTCACGAATGCTTTGAAATAAGTCTGAACGTACAGAAAAATGGATATTACAGACAGGAAGGCGGTGCACGTGAGACTGGCAGAATGACGAGAAACTCTTGAGGAGGAGTGAAACGCCACTGATCGATGGTGATGAGAGACTCGACCGGTCCCTCCACCGTCGCCGGATCCGTCTCCATGGTTTGGCCTGCGGCACAGAACCATGAACATAGAAGCGTGGCATGAGTCCCAGGATGATGCTGGGAATGATGTTGACTGTGCTCGACCGCCTGGGCGTTGAGAACACCACCCACCATCATCAAGCACGCAATCAGACAACCCGCAAAAACTGGAGAAATGCGCTTCATTTTATTACTGGAATTGATGGAACCAAAAATTTACACCCTTCTTTTTTAGTAACAGATTTGGCTACGTGACATCAACACCAGTTGGTGTAGCCTTTTCCCTCCATCCGCTTTTAATGGCTTTGTTTCGAAAATTTAAGTGGGAAATAACCGTCGGGGATGCGAAAATCGAATCTTAATAGTGGCTTAACGTGCTACAATGACCGTATGTCTACTCAACAACCCCAGTCATCTGAATCTCCTGCTGGCCAACCCCTTTCCCCTCCACCAAAGGAAAGGATCCAAACTCAGATTCACCGCCGGAAAAAGGCCAAAGCGGTTTTCCCCATGGAAGATGAATGGGATGATCAATCACAGACTCCGCCTAACCTTCGTACTCCATCCTCGAAAATGAAAAAAGCATAGGCGTTTCAATTAAGTACTTTAACCCATATCAATCCTTGTAGGCCTGATTAGACCCATGTCCGGTTAGGTCTTTCGTTCCATTGATTCAGAAAAAAACCTGATGCTACCATGCGCTCACTCGTAGAAGGGTTTGAATTTTCACTCTTTTTCGTTAGGAGGGTCGCCAGATGTCGGGTCTCGACCTTCTCCATGAGTATCTAGCACAGTACTTTCCTATCATAATTTTCATCGGCCTCTCCTTGGCCTTTGGCCTCGTGACACTGGGGCTCTCCTACCTCGTTCAACCCAAATATCCCGAAACGGAAAAATTGAGTGTGTATGAATGCGGGTCCGAACCGTTTTCCGATTCCCGCATGCCCTTTCCGGTCCGCTACTATGTTATTGCGATGCTCTTTGTGATTTTTGACATTGAAGTCATCTTTCTGTATCCCTGGGCAATCACATTTAAACAATTAGGCGTCATTGGCTTTATTGAAATGATGATCTTCATCGGGCTGTTTGTCGTTGCCTATGTGTATGCCTGGCGGAAAGGGGCGTTGGAATGGGATTAATTCAAATCGGCAAACCCAAAGACGGGGATTTAGGCATTATGACTCTGTCCCTGGAAAAAGCCGTGAACTGGGCCAGAAAGGGCTCCTTGTGGCCGATGACCTTTGGGTTGGCCTGTTGTGCCATTGAGATGATTGCCGCGGTTTCCTCTCGTTATGATATTGATCGGTACGGAGCAGGGGTATTTCGGGCCTCGCCTCGTCAATCGGATCTCATGATCGTGGCTGGCACCGTCTGCCGCCGAATGGCCCCCGTCATTCGGAAAATTTACGACCAAATGCCCGAACCCAAATATGTGATTTCCATGGGTTCATGCGCCACATCCGGCAATATCTATGACAGTTACAGTGTGGTTCAGGGGGTGGACCGGTTTGTTCCAGTCGATATTTATGTTCCCGGCTGTCCCCCAACCCCGGAGGCGCTGTTTGACGGCATCTTGAAACTCCAGGATCGAATCATGCAAAAACGCGTCTTTACGAAGCAGCCCGAACAAGTCAAAGCCTAAGAAGGCAATGAGGGGATAGTCGGACAAACCAATTCAACCAAATAACGAGCCGATTCATCGAACCCATAAATTATATTGTCATGCATCCCATTGCAGAAAAAATTCAAGAACGATTCCCTAACGGATTTTTGAGTGCAACCGAATGGCGGGGGGATTTGGCGGTTATCGTGAAACGGGAAGCGATTCATGATGTCTGCACGTATCTTCGCCGGGATCCGGAGATGGACTGCGATTATTTCGTCCATGTCAGTTCGGTGGATTGGCCCGATGATGAGGAACGGTTCGAGGTGGTCTATGAGGTCTATTCCATCCGCAAGCGCCATAGGGTACGGGTAAAAACCCGGGTCCCCGAACATGATTGCATCGTGGACTCCATGACTGACCTCTGGTATGGGGCCGATTTCATGGAACGGGAAGTGTTCGATATGATGGGTATCCGCTTTCGGAATCATCCGGATCTTCGGCGCATTCTCATGCCCGATGATTACACCGAAGGGTTTCCCTTGCGAAAAGATTTTCCCGTTCAAGGAAAAGGATGGCGTGATACGTTTGATTTTTTACAAGACCCGAATTAATTCATTATGAAACTCGAAGATCAACGCACCACAGTTTATAAAGTCGATCCCGGCCACCCGGAAACCGAATCCTTACCGACGCTGAGGACGGAAGAACTTCTTTTGAATATGGGCCCCCAACACCCCAGCACGCATGGGGTGCTCAAAGTCATTCTGGAACTGGAGGGTGAACGCTTGGTGAAATCCACACCGGTGATGGGATTTCTCCACCGAGGGGTCGAAAAACTGGCAGAAGGCGGCACCTACCATCAATTCATTCCCCATACTGATCGGTTGGATTATGTCTGTGCGATGTATAACAACTTTGCCTATTGCCGGGCGGTCGAAAAACTGATGGCTATCACCGTTCCGGACCGTGCCGAGTACCTCAGGACGATCGTGGCGGAAGTCCAGCGAATCATTGGACATTTATTCTGGCTGGGGACTCAGGCCTTGGATATCGGAGCCATGACCGTGTTTTTTTATACTTTCCGTGACAGGGAAATCCTGCTCGACTGGTTTGACGAACTCTGTGGTGCCCGGTTGACGACCAGTTGGTATCGAATCGGTGGGGTGGAAAAGGATTTTACTCCGTCCCTCTTTGATAAATTGAAAAAGTTTCTGGAATACTTTCCACCCAAAATCGATGAATATGTGATTTTCCTCGAAAGAAACCGGATTTGGCTGGCCAGAACTCGCGGGGTCGCGGTCATTTCAGCCGAAGATGCCTTAAGCTTTGGACTCAGCGGACCAACATTGCGAGGATCAGGGGTGGATTATGATTTACGGAAATATGAACCGTATAGTGCCTATCCCCGTTGTGAATTCAGCGTGCCTGTCGGAAAAAACGGCGATACCTATGACCGATACTGGATTCGGGTTGAAGAACTCCGGGAGAGTATTAAAATTATTCAGCAATGCCTTCAGCAGATTGAACCCGGTCCGATTTTGGCCGATGTGCCGAGTGTCACCCTGCCACCCAAGGATCGGGTCTTCACCAACTTGGAATCCATGATTCAGCAGTTCAAACTCTTCTCCCAGGGGTTTGAGGCGCCGGCGGGTGAAATTTATTGTGGCACCGAGGCCCACAAAGGGGAACTGGGTTTCTATATTGTCAGCACCGGGGGAGGCAATCCATACCGGTTGAAAATCCGGGCTCCTTCATTTATTCATATGGGTGCCTTCGATTACATGTCCCGTGGGTATATGATAGCGGATGCCATTACACTGTTCGGAAGTTATGACATTGTCATGGGTGAATGTGATAGGTAAGGAGTATTACCGGTTGCGGTTAGGAGATCAGCTTGTATGGGGTTAAAACCAGTCACTACACCAGACGCAGAAGCCGTCACCATAGAATTGTCCTTGGATGGGGAAACGGTCCAAGCCAAGGAAGGGGTATCGCTGTATGACGTGATTGCCAGCACAGGCAAAATCGTCCCGGCGATGTGCTACCACTATACGTTTGACCCCTTCGGGTCTTGTGGGATGTGCCTGGTGATTCAGGAGGGGAAAAAGGCTCCTGTTCGTTCCTGTACCGCGAAAGCGACCGCCGGAATGGTGATTCGAACCGAGGGGGAAGATTTATTCCTGGCCAGGAAAAAAGGCGTGGAAAAACACCTCTCCGTGCATCCCCTTGATTGCCCTGTCTGCGATGCCGACGGCCATTGTGAATTGCAGGATATGGCTTTCCAGCATGGTGTCACTCAATTGGATAATGCCAAACAAAAGAACATTCCGGAGGATACCCGGAGTCTGGTGCTGGACTTCAATATGAATCGCTGTATTGCCTGCGGCGAATGTATCAATATTTGTAAAGATGTCCAGCGCATTGATGCACTCCAATTCATGAAAAAAGGCGGGTTCAACCAGGTCGTGGCCAAAGGCGACCAGGCTCTGGACTGCGAATTCTGTGGCGATTGTTTGGCCGTCTGTCCTGTCGGAGCCATTACCAACAAATATTCCAAATATGGTTATAAGCCCTGGCAATTGAAAAAAACCACCACCACCTGCAATTACTGCGGGGATGGATGCCAAATTTATATTGAAACCAAAGATACCGAAGTCGTCCGGGTCACCTCCCCTCTTTCCTGGAAAAACAAATGGGGAGACCGAACTGACACGGTCAACGGCCATGACGGACTGTGCGTCCGCGGTCGCTTTGGTTTTCAATTTATTGATAGCTCGTCACGCCTCAAAACGCCTCTGATCAAAACGGATTCCGGACTTGAGGAAGCTCCCTGGATTGATGCCTTGGATCTGGCGGCAGGACGTTTGGCCTATGTGAAAGCCCAATATGGCGCACAAGCTATTGCGGGATTGATCACGGCCAGGTGCAGCAATGAGGATTTGTATGTCTTTCAAAAGTTCATGAGAAGCGTCATTGGCACCAATCATCTGGACAGCAGCGCGCGATATGGCCATATCAATTTTGTCCGTGCCTTAGCCCATACCGTAGGCGTAACCCGCACCATGAACACCTCAGAAGAAATCAATAAAGCCAACGCCATATTAATTATCGGAGCCAATATCACCGAAACCAATCCGGTCGCCAGCTTGCGGGTGAAAGCGGCCCTGAGCGTCTACAAAGCCCAGACTATCGTCGTGGATTCGGCCCAAACGAATATTGCCAAATTAGCTTCACATCCCATCATGGTGAACCCGGGTACCGAAGGCGTCTATATTCAAGGCCTTGTGAAATCGGTTATCGATCAGGATCTGATTGATGAGGAATCCACCGGCGTGTATCCGCAGGCCTTGGCTGCCTTGAAGCAGGCCGCAAGCGGAATTTCCCTGGAAACCGTTTCGTCCTTAACCGGGGTGGATGTGGAGCAGATCCACGAAACCACCAGAATTTTCTCGGAAGCCTCACGATCCGTCATAATTTGCGGCGAAGGTATCCTTCGACAAAAAGGCGGATACCATCACATGCTCAATCTTGTGGATCTGGCCTGGTTAACCGGCAAGCTGGAGCGAAAAGGGTGCGGGATCAATACGTACACGGAAGAAGCCAATGAACAAGGTGCGGTGGATATGGGGGTGGCTCCTGAACTCCTTCCGGGTCAAGCCGCATTCGATGATGCGACGGCCAGAGAAAAGATGGCTCAGGTGTGGGGTGGGACGCTTCCAGCCACGGGGCAAGGATCTTCCCTGATGGAAATTCTTGACCGGTGCCGAAAGGGTGAAATCAAAGCTTTGTATCTCGTCGGAGAAAATCCATTGGAAACTCTCCCGGCTTCTTTTGATGTGAAAGGCGCCTTGGCCAACCTGGAAGTCTTAATTTGCCAGGATCCATTCCTGACAGAAACGGCCAAACTGGCCCATGTCGTTTTTCCGGCCTCCACCTTCGCGGAAAAAGATGGCACAGTGACCAATCAGGAAGGCAAGGTGCAATTTTTACGTCCGGCCCTGGATTCGTTGGGCGAAAGTGTGTTGGATTGGCATGTGATGGCGGGAATCGCGAACGGATTGGGTTCCCCTATGGGGTATGACACCACACAAGATATTCAACAGGAAATACGGAAAGTGTTACCGGGCTATTATAATCTTGGACGCCCCTCCAACCTTGAACCACGGCTCGGCCATTACTTCGGTAAAGATTTCGACCGCCACGTTGGAGAGCGATACCGCCTACCCGAAAAGCCCGGGAAACAACGACCATTCGGGTTACGTCTGATTCAATTGCTTTACCATTCCGGAAAACTTTCCACGCAAGCGTCGGGGTTGATGCTGATTTCACCCAATACAAAAAGTCTGAGGGTGGGCCCTGAAGATATGAAGAATCTTGGATTGAATTCCGGTGACCGGATTCGGGTCACCTCGGATACAGGCAGCCTGGAAATGCTGGTGAAGGAAGATGTGTCGTTGCTCCCGGGTAGCTGTGCGGTCCCGGAACACTTCAATGACCCACCGGTGAAGGATCTGATGTCACTTCAGATTGATCCAACGACCGGTGTTCCCTATTTTAAATTGGCGTATGTCAGCATTGAAAAGGCCTAACAGAAACCTGAACATCCTAGTGAAGAGTTCGAGAAAATGACAGTACCAAGACCTTGAGATTCATTCCAAATTTGGATGCCATGTCTCTCATTGAGAATGAAGGGTGATGAAGGAAACCCATGAGTAATACGATGACCTCAAAAAAGTTTTTTAATGCCGTGCTGTTTCGCGAGATTTGGGAAGCGATGAAGGTCACCTTCCGCCATATGCTCCACAAACCCATGACATTCCAATATCCAAGAGAAAAGCGGACCATCCCGGATGCCCACCGGGGCGCATTGTGTCTCCTGCGCTATGACGATGGGAAAGAACGATGCGTGGGCTGTGATCTCTGCGAGGCCGCCTGTCCTTCCCGATGCATCAAGGTCATTAGCGAAGAAGATAAGAGCCTGCCCTTAGAACGGTATGCGTCAGAATTTTTTATTGATATCACCAAGTGTGTTTTTTGCGGCTATTGCGTTGAAGCCTGTCCGGTCAACGCCTTGGCCATGACCAAGATGTATGAGTTCTCTACCCACGATAAGCGGACGCTTCTTTTTGACAAAAAACGGTTATACGATATTGGCGAGCGGCACCTGGCGGACGCCAAAAAATATTTATATGCGCATAACCAGGAAAAGGAAGGTGACGAAAGTCGCGCGTACCGCTATCACTTCCCTGATTCCATCAAAACGGTTCAATCGTCGACTGAATAAATCATGATGTGGCTACTCTTTGGGTATTTTGCCACGGTGAGTATCGTGGCCGGGGTGTTGACTGTCTCCCTGCGAAACGCCGTGCACTGCTCCCTCGCCTTGCTGACCCTCCTGCTTCATATGGCCGGATTGTTCGTCCTGCTCAATTCCGAGTTTCTGGCCATGGTTCAAATCATTGTCTACGCGGGTGCTATTCTGATTCTTTATCTCTTCGTGCTGATGCTGTTAAGCCTCAAGACGGAAGAGCAACATCTGCATAAAAAATACGCCTATATGCTGTTCGGAGGCATGTTCATTTTTGTGGAACTCCTCATTTTCCTCCTGCAATCCCCATTCGGCGGAAAAAAGGGCGAGGCCACTCCTGAAGTCATTCTCAAAACCGACCATAGTCATGCCATCGGCATCACCATGTTCAGCGATTACATATTATTATTTGAAATCGTCGGGATTTTCCTGTTAGGGGCCATCATCGGAGCCATTGTGCTGGCAAAAACCCCGACGAAACCCGACAAAGCAGATTCCACGCATACAGCAATTTCCTAACGAGAAATGACATGATCCCTCTGTCCGCCTATGTCTTTGTCAGTGCCGTCCTGTTTATGACAGGCCTTATAGGCGTCCTGATCAGACGAAATTTCATTATTGTCCTTATGTCAGTGGAAATCATGTTGAATGCCGCCAATATTAATCTGGTGGCTTTTTCTCATTATTTGGATTCGATGGCCGGACAACTCGCAGCCCTGTTTATCATCGCCATCGCCGCCGGTGAAGCGGCGGTCGGGTTGGCCATCATCATCGTGGTATTCCGTGGGAAAATGGCCACTAACGTTGACGAAATTAATATCCTGAAGTGGTAAGGTGTTTGATCTTTTAGTCATTCTCATCCCCCTCTTTCCCTTGTTGGCCGTCCTGGTCAACGGGTTGGTCGGACATCGTTATTCCCCCGAATTAGCCGGGCGTATCGCCTTTGGTTCGGTTGGCCTCTCGTTTGTCTGCACACTCGGCGTCTTCGCCTCGGTCATCGGAAATCCTGAACCACGTGAAGTCGTGGCCTATTCCTGGATTTTCGGGGGGAATCTGTCCATTAATTTGGCCTTTCTGATCGATCCCCTCACCACCATCATGTTGCTGGTCGTCACGGGAGTCGGGTTCCTGATCCATGTGTATTCCATCGGGTACATGCATGGCGAGGAAGGGTTCACCCGTTTTTTTACCTATATGAATTTATTCATGGTCTCCATGCTCCTGTTGGTCATGGGGAACAATTACGTAGTCCTGTTCATCGGGTGGGAGGGCGTCGGGCTCTGTTCTTATCTGCTCATCGGTTATTACTACGAAAAAGTGTCGGCCGGAAAAGCGGCCACCAAAGCCTTTGTCGTGAACCGGATCGGTGACGCGGGTTTTCTGTTGGCGATCTTCCTGATTTTTTCACATTTCGGCACACTTGATTACACCTCGGTGATGGCCAAGGCTTCCACCCTGTCCACAGGTATGGCCACCGCCATCACCATGTGCCTGCTGGTTGGCGCCTTCGGCAAATCGGCCCAGCTCCCGTTGTATACCTGGTTGCCGGATGCCATGGAAGGTCCCACCCCCGTCAGCGCACTGATTCATGCCGCCACCATGGTCACCGCAGGTGTCTATATGGTCGTAAGGAACCATGCCCTGTTTGATATGGCTCCGATTTCACTGGCCACCGTCGGTATTATCGGGGGAGTCACCGCGCTCTTTGCCGCAACCATTGGCCTGGTGCAAAACGACATCAAACGGGTCTTGGCCTATTCCACGGTCAGCCAATTGGGATATATGTTTTTGGCCTGCGGAGTTGGTGGCTACATTGCCGCTATTTTCCACCTGGTCACGCACGCTTTTTTCAAAGCCCTCCTCTTCCTATCCGCCGGGTCGGTCATTCATGCCCTGGGTGGCGAACAAGACATTCGAAAGATGGGAGGGCTACACGACAAAATTCCCACCACCTATCGGGTTTTTCTCATCGGCACCCTGGCTATCGCGGGGATTCCCCCATTGGCCGGATTCTGGAGTAAAGATGAAATCCTGGCCCATGCCTTTGTGAACGGGCAGTATCATCTGTACCTGTTTGCCGCCGTCGGGGCCTTTCTCACCAGTTTTTATATGTTCCGGCTGACGTATTTGACTTTTTATGGGTCCTCACGGGTGGACCCTCATGTGGCCCATCATATTCATGAGTCTCCTGCTGTTATGACTGTTCCCCTGATGATTCTGGCTGTATTAGCCACACTGGGAGGATTTCTGGGAGTCCCTCCGGAACACGGATGGTTTCACGGATTTCTCCATGATGTCGCCACGCCCATTGGAGCCGAGCACCATGAAGTCGGTATTGGATTAACGATCGGTCTGATGACCGTGGCCATTGGCATTGCCTTAGGGGGATGGTACCTGGCCCACTACATGTATTCCATCCGACCGGCGACTGCGAACGAATTGGCGGAAAAATCCCCGCAGGTCTACACCACCCTGCTTAACAAATATTATGTGGATGAAGCTTACGACAGACTCTTTGTTGAGCCATGCAAAAAACTCGGGAAGTTCTGGGACTGGTTTGATCGGCACATCCTGGATCGGTTTGTGGTAGGCGTGGGACACGGAACTGATTTGAGCGCAGCCGCCATCACCTGGACAGAAAAGCATGTGCTGTATGCCGGGTTAAATGTGATCGGCTATGGTCACCACTTGGCTGCATGGGCCTGGAGAAAATTGCAAAGCGGACAGGTCCATCACTATGCGGCCGTTATTATCATTGGATTGGCGATTCTCATTCATTTGGCTGTGGTGTGGTATGCCGGCGGAAATTCCACCGGACTGCCAACCCGCTAACACACGAACATGCAAGAAGAACTGCAATTCGGATTTCCCATTTTATCGTTCCTGATTTTTTTCCCCTTCCTGGGTGCCTTCGTGATTTGGTCATTCAAGGACCTGGATCTTGTCAAAAAGGCCACACTGGGCATTGCCGGGCTGGAAATGCTGGTCGCCGCTCTGATGCTCATACGATTCGTTCCCGACACAGCGGCCATGCAGTTTGCCGAGCATGCTCAGTGGATTCCTGCCTTGGGGATCAGTTACCACCTGGCGGTGGACGGTATCAGCGTCCTATTTGTCGGATTGACCGCCTTTTTGACCTTGCTGCTCGTCCTATATGCCTGGGATACCGTTACCACCAGACAAAAAGAGTTTTACATGGCTCTCCTGGCTCTGGAAGCCACGGTCATGGGCATCTTTGCCTCCATCGATTTGATCGTCTTTTTTGTCTTTTGGGAACTGATGCTGATCCCCAGCTATTTCCTCATTAAACTTTGGGGACCGGGAGAACACCGCCAGTATGCAGCCCTAAAATATGTGCTCTACACCCTTTTGGGCAGCGTCTTCATGCTAGTAGGCTTTGCCCTACTCAGCCTCAATTATTTTGAAGCCAAGCAGGTTTACAGTTTTGATCTCCTGGAATTGATGTCCATCCAGATTCCGCTCAGCCAGCAATTGCTGATCTTCTGGCTCATATTTCTTGGGCTGGCTTTTAAAGCTCCGATTGTCCCCTTTCACACATGGCTCCCTGACGCGCTGGTGCAAGGCCCCATTCCTACATCCGTCATGCTCGCGGGAATTAAAATGGGCACATACGGCTTCCTCCGCTTTTCTTTTCCATTGCTTCCTGAGGCCTCCAGGGATTCGACCGTGGTGGGCATCCTAATGACTCTGGGGCTAATCGCGATTGTCTATGGCGCCATCATCGCCATCATCCAGCCTGACTTTCGACGGCTCCTGGTGTTCAGCAGCATTAGCCATCTGGGATTTGTGGTCATCGGCATGTTTGCCTTGAACTTCCAAGGCATCCAAGGCAGTTTAATCACCATGGTGAACTTAGGGTTTACCACGGCCGGGTTGTTTTTCCTGGCCGGATTTATCTGGGAACGATTAGGGAACACCGATGTCAGACAATGCGGCGGGCTTGCGAAAAAAATGCCCCTCCTGGCTACTTTCTTGTTGATCATTGGGATGGCGTCAATCGGATTACCAGGGACCAATGGTTTTATCGGCGAATTTCTGATTCTGTTGGGAGCCTTCCAAGCCTGGTGGGTCTATGGAGCTATTGCCGTCACAGGGGTAATTTTCGCCGCCGCCTATTTCCTCTGGTATTACGAACGTGCGATCTTCGGGCCGTTGAAGGACACGATTCCTGCAACGATCAAAGATTTGAATACGAGGGAATGGGCCATCGGAGTCGCCTTAACGGTGATGATTTTTTGGATCGGCATTTATCCTTCACCGTTCTTGCGAATGATGAACGGATCGGTCCAAGCCGTAGTCGATCGATTGCAACCGGGGACCGCGACAGCCCAACACAATATTGTTCAGGCCCCTCCTGACACACATCGGAACTAATCGAGATGGGTGAATACGCACTACTCATTATTCTCTTTGCCCCATTTTTAGGGGCCACGGCATTGGTGTTTATCCCCCGCAGAGAGGAACTCCTTGTCCGGCTGACCGCAGCCGTCTCTTCAGGCATTGCCTTGTTGGCATCGTTCTACATCTTCTTTGCCTATGACACGACTAAGGGCGGCTATCAATTCGTTCAGCGATTTTCCTGGTCGGACGAGCTAGGGATCGCCTTCTACCTTGGGGTGGACGGCATCGGTGGTCCCTTAGTGTTCGCCTCGGCAATTCTTTTATTCGCCGGTGTCTTCGTGTCGTGGCATATCAAGGATCGAACCAAGGAATTTTATATTTTCCTGTTGATTCTGGCAGCGGCCACCATCGGGGTGTTCATGTCGCTGGACCTCTTTTTTCTCTATTTCTTCTATGAAATGTCCGTGCTTCCCATGTATCTGCTTTTAGGCGTGTGGGGCAGTCATACCAAGGGGTATCTCTCCATGACGGATCCCGAAGGATTAAAGCTCCGGGACTCGGTGAAATTCATCTTCAATTTCGGGTCAAACAGCAAAGAATACGCGGCGATGAAGTTGACCTTATTCCTGTCAGCCGGGGCAGTGGTCGCGCTGATGGGCATACTGTTGATCTATCATTTTTCAGGGCTCCATACCTTTGACATCGTGGTTCTTCGGGAAAAAGCGCATTTCACCGGAACTCTCGCAACCATTATTTGGTTTTTGATCTTTTTCGGCTTTGCCTCCATCGCCCCCATTTGGCCGTTACATTCCTGGTCCCCGGTGGGCCATGCGGCGGCGCCTGCGGCCACCAGCATGCTGCATGCCGGTGTGCTGATGAAACTCGGGCATTTCTCCATCATCCGCGTGGGATTTGAAATTTTACCCGAGACCACGCGGGAATGGATTCCCATTGCCGCGGTCCTCTGTGTGTTCTCCATTATTTATGGGGGATTGGTGTCCTATTTCGCCAAGGACACCAAATATGTCATTGGCTACTCCAGTTCAAGCCACATGGGCTACATTTTTCTGGGGATGGCCGCATTGGATTACATCAGTTTGACGGGGGCCGTCATCTATATGTTTGCGCATGCCCTGGCCACCAGCATGCTCTTCGCCATGGCCGGATGGGTCTACGACCAGACCCACTCCCGGGATATCCCTTCATTGGGAGGACTGGTCGAACGCATGCCATTTATTGCGGGTGCCTTCATCGTGGCCTGTATGGCCTCTATCGGTATGCCCGGAACCGTCAATTTCATTGCTGAAGTCATGATTATTATGGGGAGTTGGGAAAAATATCCCTTCCAAGTCGTGGTGGCCATGTTTGGAATCGTCCTTACCATGGCGTATTTGTTCAAGATGATGAGGGGACTGTTTTATGGTCAAATGGATCCGCACTTTGCCCATACCGCCGATGCCAGACATTGGGTTGACCGGATGCCGCTCCTGTTATTAATCGCCTGCAGCATCATTTTGGGCATTTTCCCTGGTCACTTCCTGGAGGTCGTGGGTTCCACGGTCGGCCCCATGCTCGAACGCATCAACCACGTCACGCCACTCATTACCCAAAACACTCAGGGACTGCTTCACTAGTTACGCTGAACCTTTAGAAAAACTATATTGGAATGCTGACATTTAATCTCACCCTATCCGGTTCCGACCTCCTGCTCCTCACGCCAGAGATCTTTTTGACTCTCTGGCTATGCGTAGTGCTCTGCCTTGATTTTTCCCTCAAGCGGATCACCCACCAGCAATTGGCGTATCTGAGCATCGGAGGGTTAGGGATTACCGGTCTCATGCTTATCGGCATGGATGTGACCGGGACGACAGGAGCCTTATTTAAAAACATGTTCGTCCTGGATCGCCTGGCATTGTTCTTTAAGATTCTGGTGGTGTTGGCCACCTCACTTGTCTTATTTATCTCCATTGATTATGTGAGGGATTTTCGGTTCTTCAAGGGAGAATACTATTGTATAGTTATCATGTCGGCCATCGGCATGATGTTCATGGCCTCTTCAAACGACCTCCTGTCGGTGTTTGTGACTTTGGAATTTTCCACCTTCGGATTCTATGTGCTGGTGGCCTATTTGCGGGATGACATACGATCTTCCGAAGCCGGTTTGAAGTTTTTCATTCTCGGGGTGTTTGCCGCCGGTCTGCTGGCCTATGGGATTAGCTTGGTCTATGGCGAAACAGGGACCTTGATCTTTCCCGAAATGGCCGGAACCCAGGGCAGCTATGGCCTAGCCATTGGATTTATCCTGATTTTTGCGGCACTGGGTTTCAAGATTGGAGCCGTGCCCTTCCATTCCTGGATACCCGATACCTATCAAGGCGCTCCGACTCCTATCACGGCCTTCCTGTCGATTGCCCCAAAAGCGGCCGCCCTGGCCATTCTGATTAGAATGTTCTATGTGGCATTGGCATCATTTAAACCCATGTGGGTCGTGGTGTTTGTCCTCGCCTCCATTGTCTCCATGACCTATGGAAACATCGTGGCAATCGCTCAGAAAAACATCAAACGCCTCTTGGCCTATTCCGGAATTGCACAAATCGGCAATATCATGATCGGCCTGGCAGCAGGAACCAAGCAGGGAAGCGATGCCATCATGTTTTTCCTGCTGACCTATTTGTTTGCCAATCTTGGCGCATTCGCAGTCATCATTGCCGTCGGTCAGGTCATCAGGAGCGACGAAATTGAAGACTACAACGGACTCAACAGGCGTTCTCCTTTTCTGGCGGCCTCAATGTTGTTGTTTTTACTTTCCCTGGCAGGGGTTCCACCCTTAGCGGGATTTATTGGAAAACTCTATTTATTTGTGGCAGCCATGGAACAGGAACTCTATACACTCCTGATTGTCGGGCTGGTCAATATCGTCATCTCGATGTATTACTATCTGATTGTCGTCAAGAAAATGTATATTAACGAACCAACAGACCCATCTCCCATCACGGCATCAATGCCAATTAAAGTGGCCGTCTACGTCGGCATCGCCGGCACCCTGGTATTAGGCATTTATCCAGGTCCCTTCATCGACTGGGCCGTCGACGCCACGCTCATGTTTTCGAACCTTGCCAGTTCCGCAGTTTCCATCTCACCTATGATCGAGGGCTGATCATTTCCTGTCCTCTCACTTCCTTCATGACCCTTATTTCAAACTTGTAAAGTCTCATCAAATCTCTCCCTTGAGCCTCTTCCCTGATTCTTTGGAAATTTAATCCAAACGGATACACTTTCGTATCTGATTCGATACAGAATTCAACCCTGAACTTTTCTTAAAGCAGTTTCTAAAAAAATAGAAATTTATTAACTTTTCAGTTAAATATCAAAGCCTGTACTCCGTCCTTTGTCAGATACTTAATGGCCTCTCTCTTGCACTTCAAATTTATACCCTTAGAGATATCAGCTAATTTGGGTTTAAAATGAGAGTTAGGCTAAACCTTCCTCAAGCTTCTTTAGGGCTCTTTATTTTCCTAGCCATCTTAGCCGCTATTACCTTGGGCATATTTCAACGTTTTAATAGTTCACTCCCTTGCCTTTCGGCAATCTATCCACTCTCAAGTATCTTTGTATCCATACTTCGCATAATTGTAGGGCCTCTTGTTTTTCTAGCAGTCCTTGCTGGCGTCCTCCAAGTGGCACAGTTAAAAGGGATGGGCGGAATTGGTCTCTTGACGGTGACCTACTATTTTTCCACCACTTTTGTGGCCATTTGCATTGGCATCACGTTAGTGACGTTCTTTCACCCTGGAGAAGGAATCAATCTTTCTAGATTAGTCCCTATGGGTATACCAATCGGGAACGCTCCGGAGGCAGGAAAATTTTTGGTGAACATTTTGAAGGCGGCATTGGTTAATCCAATCAAAGCAATAATCGATACGAACGTATTGGCCCTCGTCATGCATGCAATGCTCTTTGGTCTTGCAATCAACCAACTGGGAAAGTCGGGTCACATGATTCGAAATTTTGTAATCCAGCTGTACCATGCCTTGCAGAAGATTGTCATGTGGGTTTTGTGGGTAGCCCCTATCGGCATCTTTGTCATCATGTTGCGTTTGGTTGCTGAAACAGGAACCGATTTGATCAAACCGCTTTGGGCATTTGTCTTCGTAGTTGTTGGTGGGACGTTTCTCCACGGCCTGATAATCCTGCCTCTCTTGTTAAAGGTATTGACGGGATCATCAGTTGTTGATTTTTTTATCAAAATGAAAGATGCCTTGCTCGTCGCCTTGACAACCAGCAGTAGCGTCGCCGCCTTGCCAGTTACGATGAAGTGTGTTCACCAGCGCCTTGGAGTCCAGCAAAAAGTCGCAAACTTTATCTTGCCCGTGGGAACTACGATTAACATGGATGGGACGGCCCTCTATGAGGCTATTGCAGCCATCTTTATCGCGCAAGCATATGGGATTCAATTGGATGTGGTAGCAATGCTAGCCATGATTGCCACGGTTCTATTTGCCTCATTTGGCGCACCTGGGATTCCAACAGCTGGAATGGCAACGATGGTCATGGTTCTGGATGCTGCCAATTTACCTATTGAGGCCGTAGCTATCCTTATCGCGATTGATCGCCCTTTAGACACCATTCGGACCGCCCTTAACATAGAAGGGGATGCCATTGGAGCCATGATTATTAATCGATTTGCACAAAACCCCACCTCTCGCATAGAGGGAGTCTATCCAATGAACTACCCTCATTAGAAAAATGTGGCACGCAAGGCAGTCTGTAATAGGAGAATTGGTTAGTACTTTATTGAACCCTTGAAACGTTGTTTAGCAACAGAAGAAAAGAAGGTGTTTATGTTCGTAGAGACGTCAGTGAAAACAGCACCTATCAGGGTTTCGGCCAATACCACGAAGAGAAAACGGATCATCTTTGTACACGGGTTTCGCAGTAGTGCGAAAGGCTGTTGGGGTCCAATGATCAACATGCTCGAATCAGACATTGAGATTGTTAATAATTTTGAAATGCATTGTTTTGAATATGAAACCTTCGTTGTCGGTAGTAAAGGGAAAATCCCCAGTTTGACAAAAGTGGCAGAAGATTTTGCAAGTTTTCTACATGCGCTCAAGATATTTTCCGATAATCAAGAAATCACGCTCGTTGCCCACAGTATGGGCGGGTTAGTGATCCAGTACTATCTCAGTAAAATGCTACAGGAAAAACAAGGAGAAAGGCTTAAAGCTTTTCGGCAGGTGATCCTGTTTGCGACCCCAAATTTCGGATCAAAGTTCGCATCAGGCATACGAAATAATCTATTGTCAGGATTAATAAATAACCCACAAGAGGAAGCCTTGCGAGTTTTCTCAGATGATGTCACAGCTATTCAGGATACTATTTACAAAAACATTGTATTAGCAACGGAGCGTAGTCCATCCCAATATCCCATCTCATTTTTCTGTTTCTATGGGAATCAAGATACCTTTGTACAAAAGGCCTCTGCTGTCGGGCATTTTTTAAATTCGCATGGGTTGCAGGCAAACCATAACACCATTAAGGAGCCAAAAAGCCAAAGTGATGAAAATTATAGACAGTTTAAAGACCTATTGAACAATCCAGCTGGGCACGTGCATGTATTCGAGGTAAATGAGTATAAAGTCGACCTCCAGATTCGCCCATTCAAGGGTATTAAGCAAAGTACGATCCAGCACGGAAGAAAAACTCTTGAAGTGCAAACTGACTTCGAAGCACATCTCATTCGTAGAGTCACATTTTCCAGGCGAAATATCTGTAAAGATCTTTTTGAGCTACGATATACCACTCGTGACGGAGGTTTAATCGAGCCTAAATTTAGCCATCCTAACGAAGCACCCAGGGTGCAACAAAGCTTGTTTAAGGATTACGGACATACGGTTACATTCCAATTTCATCCGACTTCTGACATCGAATATTTCGATGACTTAATGTTGTATAAAGCTTTTGATAACGGAAATAGGCATGCCCATTTTCATTTTGACGGTCATTCATTCATAAAAAAGTATTATTTTCGACTTGATTTAACCTCCTACATTAATGAAGGCTATAAATTTGCGGATTGGCCTAAATTCTATTTTGATCCAACTGAACCACCAGATCACGACACTTGCCATGAAAGAAAATGGGAGAAAAGGTTTCTCCTGCCATGTAAAGAAAATAAACCACTCGGGATTTGGAAGTGGGAAATTGAGAACCTCTTTATGGGAATAGTCCATATTGAATTAAAGGATGTCCTGAAGAAAAATGAGGCATAACTTCTCCAAAACCTTTGGACAATCTAATCAACGTGTCGATCTAAAGTCTGGAGAAAAGGCAATTTTCGGATATGGCTCGTTGATTTCCGTGACCAGTTTGGAACGGTCACTGAAAAGAAGATATGACGGCCCTTTTATGGCATGTGCCTTGGAAGGCTGGCAACGATCATGGGATGTTGTCATGCCAAATGAGAAATTCTATGCGAATATAGATTCCGGCCGACTTTATCCTAAAAACATCCTTTACCTGAACATTCAGTCCCATCCATACATGCTACTGGCAGGAGTTCTTTTTGTGGTTACTGCTAACGAACTGGAAGAATTGGATCAACGTGAATGGATCTACGATCGAAAAGTGATCACAAAGCAACTTCGTGGAGTTCATCTAACAGGGGGAAATGCTTACACATATATTGCAAAACCTGAATGGATTATGACCAATATTACAACCCCTGGGTTGGCTGCAATACGCATGTCGTATCTTGAACTACTCGAAGCAGGATTTCAAGAATTGGGAGATTCCTTTCGAACGGCCTATAATCGCTCATCTCATGCAATGCCTCAACATTTGGTAATCAAGGATTTTTATGACCAGCGGTAGTTAAAACGTTCCGACCTCCAATGCGAAAATTAAGGTCCAGCGTAAAGCGTTGCTACGCCATTTCTCACTCATATCTCCCAAACAATGGACTTCTATTCTCCGTTTGAATACTTTTATTTTCACTGAGAAAAATGGTTAAACATTCATTTATTCTAGCCGTTCCTTGCAGGGGAAGTTAGCTAACTGACATACGGGTCGGAAGATCATAATGCGCCGACGTCTATTCGTCTATATTCCCGGCCTGGGATCCCATACAGATAAATGGAAAGGGTTGATATCCCGACTGAAGGCAGATCCAGACTTTTGTGAGACTGAATGGATGCCATGGAATCACTATTGTGGCCTGTTTAGCATGAAGGATCCTCGGGAACTGGCTTTTGCTTTAGCGACCGCAATTGATCAAAAAACTACGCTGAAAGAAAGCATTGACGACATAGTTCTCATAGGACATAGCATGGGAGGCTTGTTGGTTCGCCAAGCATTTTTATTTGCTATGGGAGATTACGCAAAAATACCACGGATGACATGGGCAACCAAAGTGAGTCGCATTGTTCTTCTCGCTTCATTAAATCCAGGCCTTGACCCTAAAAACTTCCGAATTGCCCTATGGGACCTGTTTCTTAGACTATGGGCACCTCTTCGAGCTTTCAGGTTCATGCTCACTCAACATCTTATGAGAGGATCAAGATTTATCAGTGACCTAAGAATTCGCTGGATGCGAAATTTCGCATTAAATGATGGTTATGCGCCAACAATGGTTCAACTACTGGGGAGCAGGATAGTCGACGCCACGCTCATGTTTTCGAATATTGTCGGACCCATAGCCTCCCTTTCTGTGCTTCCCGGCAGTTAGTTTCCTATTGGTTCATGTTCTTTTTGAGCAATGGCGAATAAGGCCTTCCAAGAAGTGGGCGAGTCTTTTTTGACACCAACCGATCGGCCTAAGATTTCACGGTTAGCAGGAAAAAATGCCGGCGGGAATAGAGTGCTTACATTTTGAGGTAAGTGAACAGTTCAATCGGGGTAATCCCCTTAAACTGCCAGAGAGCCCCTAGCCCACCTCCAACCATAACCAGGATGAGCATCACGATGATCAGGATAATTGATTTTTTTCGGCCCCGTGGGTACTTGGGAGGAGAGGCTTCAGTTTCCTTCGGAATGAAATTGTCTTGCCAAAGAGCTGGGCGTCGCTTGGCCAGAGGGTTATGGGTTGGTTCGGATATGACCACCAAGCTTTCACATTCATCCTTAGCGGAAGTCGGTTGAGGAGATTCAGGAACCATTTCCTGACGTTTTTCTCTGGGTTCCTCTGTTCCCACAACACTCCGCCGGACTTTTCTGGTATAGGGTGTACCGCAATGGGGACACAGCCACGTTTCTTCAACAGCACCTTCCTCATGCCCTAGAGAACTACTTCCCTGAGGTTCCTTCAAAAGAGATACTCCACAATGTGGGCAGGCATGCGCCTGTTTAGAAACAGGACTACCACAATCCGGACAGGCGTTGAGCCGGGAAGGAGAAGCTTCCAAATGTGGGGGTTTTTTCCCTGGGTAGGGATAGGCACACTGCGGGCAGGCTACCGCCTCCGTTGAGACTGGTTTTTGACATTCCGGACATGGGACCAAAGCCATGGTGAAAATGATTCCTCGCCTACCGTTTAGTTAAGGATGAGCACATAATGCAAGCAAAGACGATACCATTTACCCAATCTAGAAAGAAATCAGGTTTTATTTTTAATGGACTCTTCATGGAAAAAATCCATGGTTATTTGCCTGCCTGACCTAGTCTCAGCCATCTTCTCTAAACCGTATGAGCTTTCACAAGAGGGAATTCAGGTTTGGTGGACGCTCCAGACCAACCTCTTTGGCCTTCGTTATCGCATTCTCCTTGGCTCTATTCTAAAATTGTAATATTTGGCCACTTTCTGGGACACAAGAATGTATATTATTGACCTCTTTCCCAATTCTCGACTATAGATAGAGAGTGGGGTTTTCCGCTCAGTTGTTCAAATCTCCCACTTTTAAAACTGGTAGAGGAGGATATGGCTAAAGACATTTTAACCACCGAACACGAAGCTATTACCCAGGCCGTCAGTCAACGGTATGCCGAGGCTGTAACAAATGGGGAACAAATGTGTTGTCCCACAGGGTATGACCATGAAGATTTACGGAAATTTATCCCGGAAGCCGTCTTGAAGGTCTCCTACGGGTGTGGAACTCCAGTCGGTCTTTCAACCGTGCAGCCGGGAGAGGTGGTATTGGACATCGGTTCCGGTGGAGGCATTGATTGTTTCGAGGCTTCCCGCCGCGTCGGTCAAACCGGAAAGGTCATCGGCATTGATATGACCGATGAAATGCTCGAATTGGCCAGGACTCATGCCCCGACAGTCGCTACCAATCTTGGGTATCCGGCCTCGAATGTGGATTTTCGAAAGGGTGAGGCGGACTCCATGCCGGTTGAAGCCAATAGCGTGGATTTGATCATTTCCAATTGCGTAATTAATCTTGCACCCGACAAGAATACGGTTTTCCAAGAAATGTTTCGAGTCATCCGTCCTGGGGGACGTTTCACGATTTCTGATATTGTCGCCGATCAACCCATTCCCAATTACATGATCCATGATACCCGCAAATGGGGAGATTGCCTTTCAGGAGCCTTGACCATTCAGGCCTATTGGGGAGGGTTGCGCCAGGCAGGATTTCGAGGCCTCCACCAGGTGACGGTTATTCCCTGGCGCGTGATTGATGGGATTCACTTTCTTTCGGTCACCTTGACCGGATACAAAACCCCTGTTTCCTCTGAACCCATGAACCCCACTTTTGCCACATTATTGGGTCCATTTTCCCAGGTCACAGATGAAGATGGCAGAACATTTCACCGGGGGCACCAGCAGCAAATAGATGAAAAAACCTTGGCTTTGCTCAGTTTGCCATCCTACAAAGGGTGCTTTTCCCTTACGGCCCAGCCTACCACTATACCCGAACAAGACAGCCGACTCGTTTCCGTTAAACCCGAGAACGCTCCGTGTGTATGGGAAGGCCATTTTGCCATTTTAATGGGGCCGTTTTTAGAGGGTCAGGATGATGATCACCATACCTTCTATTCCGGAGCCCCGTTGGAAATTTGCTCAAAAACCCTAAAAGTATTGTCTGATCCCTCCTACCAACCGTTTTTCGGTCTGATCAACCGGGCGAAAGAGTCTCTCAATGCTGATCCGGTCATTTGTGGGACCACTTCAGGATGCTGTTGAGCGTATGAAATTTTCCGAAGTTTACAGTCGAACCACTCTTTCATGCGGCATGATGACATGATCTCACGCCCCCTTTCGGTGTTATCACAGTCCTTACCGTTGCCCACGCCCCCCTCCTTTGAGGAGATCCTGGCACAGCATGGCGTTTCTTCCATGAAAGCGACTTCACTGACCACATTGCAAATCAATGTCGGAAAACTGTGCAATCAGGTTTGCCACCACTGTCATGTCGATGCCGGCCCTCAACGAACAGAAATTATGACCAAGGAGACGATGGATCAGGTACTGAGAGTCCTGGCTGCGACACCGAGCATAACCACGATCGATATTACAGGGGGGGCACCGGAAATGAACCCCCACTTCGAGTATTTGGTCAGAGAATGCCGAAAACTCGATCGAACCATTATTGATCGATGCAATTTGACCGTATTTTTTGTGAAGGGCAAAGACCATCTCCCAAAATTTTTAGCTGATCACGGGGTTGAGATCATTGCGTCCCTCCCCTGTTACCAAGAGGACAATGTGGATGCCCAACGTGGAAAGGGTGTCTTTGATCGAAGCATTGCCGCCCTTCAACAACTCAATGCATTAGACTACGGAAAGGAGGGGTCGGGGTTACATCTCAACCTCGTCTACAATCCCTTGGGGCCCTCGTTGCCCCCTCCGCAAGAAGAACTCCAGGCTGATTTTCAAGAGGAGCTATGGACCCGTTTTAGAATTCAATTCAACCGGCTCTTCACAATTACGAATATGCCGATTAGCCGATTTTTGGAAGATTTGGTCGCTGAGGGACAACTTGAGGAATATTATGCTCTCTTGGTGAATAGCTTTAATCCGATTGCCGTTGAGGGATTGATGTGTCGATCGTTACTGAGTGTGGGATGGGACGGACGATTATACGATTGCGATTTTAACCAAATGCTGAATCTACCGCTTCATTCCGCATCTCCTCAACACATCAGGGATTTCTCTTTGGATTCCATGCTCAATCGAACGATTAACGTTGACTCACATTGTTTTGGGTGCACGGCTGGCTCCGGCTCCTCCTGCGGAGGCGCTCTTACCTGACCTTCATTCTCTCTCTATTCACATACACAAAACCGGTGTCATTTTGCTGTTTTAGGAAGGAGTGGTGCGTTTAAAATGCCGCGCACAATCCTGGCTGCAAAAATAATAGGTTTTCCCTCCCGTTTCTTCGACGACAGCCGTACCGACATTGACATAGGTTTTGCAGACGGGATCTTGAATCATCACATCTTTACCGGGAGTGGCACTCGTGGGCTTGGATTGTCCCCAGTCGCGAATCGCTCGTCGCACCATAAAAAATAAAATGATCAGCAAGACCAGGATCATGATTATTTTATACATGGGTCGTTCCTTCTCATTAAAAAAATCTGATACGTTTTAGCATGTTTCCCGGCATTGATCCACATGTTCCCCTTTTCTCGGTTTGCATCTTCATCTGTAGTATTATTCATTGCTGGATTCCTTCCAAACTTGCTAGGATTTTTTCATGTGTGTAGACGGGAATAATAATCACCGGCTGTTTCACGTGATTTCAGGGATAATTGGTTTGACCCTGTTGATGGGTCTGACAGGATGCACTCATGGTGTGATCCCCAAGGGACAGGTTGTGGATATGACCTACCCTTTTGATGAACAGACCATCTATTGGCCTCACAACAAGCCTTTTCAATGGGAAAAATCGAGTTGGGGCCCCAATGAGAATGGTTATTGGTATGCGTCCGCCAACTTTTCGGCTTCCGAGCATGGGGGAACACATCTTGATGCCCCCATTCATTTTGCCCAAGACGGATTATCAGTGGATCAAATCCCTCTTTCCGATCTCATGGGCGAAGCCATTGTTCTGGATATTCGCGATAAAGTGACTTCTAAACCCGATTATACTCTTCAATTGACAGATATTGTGGATTGGGAATCGCAACATGGTCGTATTCCGCCAAAAAGTATTGTCTTACTTCTAACCGGATGGGGCCGCTATTGGCCTCATCCCGAGCAGTATCTTGGAAGCCCGACGCCATCGGATCCTGACTCCTTGCATTTCCCTTCATTTTCAAAAGTTTCTGTGGAATTTCTCGTCCGGGAAAGGGAGATTGCCGGTATAGGGGTGGATACGGCGAGCATTGATCCGGGACAATCACGAGACTTTCCGGTTCACCAAATTTTAGCCGGGAGTCATGGCTTTGCCCTTGAAAATGTTGCCAATCTTGAACAACTCCCACTTCGGGGAGCTTGGCTGATCGCCCTTCCCATGAAAATAAAAGGAGGAACCGGGGCCCCGGTCAGAATCCTGGGCATGATCCCCTAACCCAGGTATCTTTCTATTGCCAAGATCCAACCCGTAAGCACGAGGTAGAATTTAATCCGACAGGAATATGGAGGAGAAAAGGTCCGTTATGATCACGATTACATTAATGGGTGACTTGCAAACCCCCGATGGAGAACGCGCACTCGGATGCGAACTCCCCGACCCCATTTCGGTCAAGCAACTCATCCGCAAGCAAGGTAAACCGTTACGGGAAATTTTTCAATTGCTCAAACAAAAGAAAGTGATCGTCACCGTCAATAAACGAATTGCCAGTGAAGACACCACGGTCTATGACGGCGATGCTGTCCACATCGTGGGACATGACGGCATGGGACGAAGCGGTTTGACTCCAGCCATGTACTAACCGACATCGGTCAAGGGTCAGAAGAAGCCTCTCTCAATCGCATCATCATAGGCGTACACAACGGTCTGGGAGCCTTGGCTGATGTCCGTGAGCCGGCAGAAATACGATGCCGCGGGCATCCTTGACCGTGTACATCCTTCCCGATCCGTCATAGGTGTATTCGGTAATGCCGCCTTCCGGGTCCTCCACTTTCCAGAGATAGCCTTCAACGCAGAGCCTTGGATCTTGCCAAACGGATTAAAATTTAAGGAGGGATAATATGAACGAAGTTTTTCACATTAAACTAGAAGCTAGGAATCCGGAGAAAGGGAATTTCCGGTCCTATGCGTCGATGCCGGACCCGATTTATTCGGGCAGTGGAATGTCGAGGTGACCTATGGTCGAATCGACCGGCGCGGGCGTTCCCTCACCTACTCTGCCCCGGATGATAAGGAAACGGCCACCATCGTCCGGCAGTGTTTAAAACGACGCGCAACGGCTCCCAAACGGATTGGGGTGTCTTATAAGGTGCGTGAGCTCTGTGATCCGAAGGAATGGAGCGCAATAAATCTTTAAAATAAAGATGATAGGAGAAACTTTTGACAGGTCGTTGAGGCATTCACAAAAATTTCAAGTTCTACATGTGACCGCACTTATGAGTGAATAGCGTGTTCTGTGGGCCATTTTACGACATTCTCTTTTGACTTCATCTCCGTCACACATTCAAGATATTTACATTCAACCTATTCCCAGTCCCCAAGCTGCTATTGCTTCTCCTCATTTTTGGTAAGGGAACTTAAATCTTTTGCCGCTTCAATAATCGCATTATCCATAAAAGCGTGATCTTCTGGGCGCTCTTCCCACTCGCTAGCCCAATAAATAAAGGGGTGAAGGGAAAGAATGTTCTCCGAAGGAACCAATAAAGAAATTTCATGAATGTTTTTGGCCCCTTGGTAGGGTGAAAGCTGCCCTTCAAGTATTTTTCCTGCAATTTCCTTAGAGAGGTGAAGGGCAGCCTGAATTCGATTTGGTTTGAGTATTGCCAGTTCCTGAAATGCTTTTTCTAAAAGTATTTGTTCTTCTGAGGAAGATGACTCAAGGAGTCCGGCCAAAATCCTCAATGAAGGTGAATCCTCTCCTTCCACGAGAGCTTCTGTTGCGATATCAGCTAGATTTTTCCCATCGAGCAACCCCAAAACCAAATTGGCCGCAGCCATTCTCAAAACTTTTCTTTTCATTTAAATTTGAAACCTTCGCTTAACCCGGTTATTAGATTTTTCCAATAATGAATAATTGTTTGATTTCCACCAGGGTTAGAATGGGCATACTCCATTTTGGCCCATCCACTTTCGGGAAGATAGTGTGGATCGTTGATCTTTCCCGCCATAATTCTTTTGCCTGCTCCAGCTTTTGCTTCTTCTAGTGCCAGTTGTTCAGCTAAATTTCCTGGCTTTGTTCTAGAGAGACCCTTTAACGCATTATTAAGTGCTCCCAACCCCTGGCTAAGCACTTTCCCTCCCCCTCCTATAACCCCACCTCCCGGCAGGAATCCAATCGTATCCCACGCACTCATACCACCACCGCCATTACCAGGGTCACCGCCAGGGCCACCGCCATCAGTCTTGCTGGGACTATTCCCACCTGGGGGTGGCGCCGATCCCGGAGGAGCAAAGACAAATAACCCCATCGGATCGATAAAGTTCGTCGGACTATTAAACACATATGCATACAGATTGGAGTCCCCGCCATCAAAGCCTATCCGGTCTTCCGAAATAAACCGCTGCAACAATGGAGCATAATATCGCGCGCGGGAATACATAAGCCCGGTGCTGTCGTTTTCTCTACCCGTGAATTGATAGATATTGGTGCTGCTGGTACCCGTCACCGTCACGGCCCCAAATGGATCATACGTATATTCGGTTTGGACGGCCCCCGTCCCATCCGTGAGGGCCACCGTTGAGCCTAATGCATCCGCGAGGAAGGTCGAGGTGCTCCCGGATGCCGTGCGGCTCATCACGTCATCCATGCCCAATCCAATCAACAGCGTAGCGACGGGTGAGCCCCCTGACAGTTCCAGAATGGGATTCAGCCCATCATAGAGAAAATCGGTGGTGACGCTGTTAACGGTCTTACTGATCCGGCGGCCCAACCCATCATAAGCAAAACTTGCCGTGATCCCGCCCCCGGAGATGCCCGTCAATTGCTGTCGGGCATTCCAGGTGTAGGTCACGGTTGTGCCCTGGTCGCTCGTTTGCGTGAGGTCGCCATTGTCGTCATAGGTCAAGGTGGCCTGATCACGGGCTGTGAGACGATTCGCGTCATTATAGGTCCACGTGTCCTCCGCCGGCGGCAGGCCGCTACGCGCCCACGTGCCCCCGACGATCGAGCGGTGCCCGGCCGCATCATAGTCATAGGTCACCACAACCCCATTGGGGAGCGTCGCAGTGGTCCGGCGGTTCGCGTCGTCATAGGCGTACGCGACGGTCTGCGAGCTTTGAGTGATCTGCGTGAGCCGGTTGGCATTATCATAGGTGTAGGTCACGGCCGATTGGCCGGTCACCGTCATTGACGCGCGCCGGCTTGCCGCATCATAGGTATAACTCACCGTGCCTTGCGGCGTGGTTTCCGAGGTGAGCCGGTCCAGATCATCATAGGCCCGCGTGATGGTCCCGGCGAGTGAATCGACGATCTGCGTCAATCGATTCCCGTCATCGTAGGTATAGCTGGTCGTGGAACTATCATCATAGGTGACCTGGGTGCGTCGATTCAGGGCATCATAAGTGAAAGTGGTCACTTGCCCATTGCGGTCGGTCACCTGCGTGAGATTCCCCGCGGCATCGTATTGAAAGCTGGCGCCGTTGGTGAGCGCATCCGTCCGGGTGGCCAGCCGGTCCATGTTGTTGTAGGTAAACGTCGTGGTGTTGGTGTTGGCATCGGTCACGGTCAGGCGATTGCCGTTTTCATCATAGGTGAAGCTGGTCGTACCGCCTGCCGCATCCGTTATCTGCAACAGCCGGTGCCAGTCATCGTAGGTATATGCTGTCGTCTCACCACGGGGATCGGTCAGCTGCTGCACCCGACCCAGCGCATCCGTGAACCGTGTGGACGTGTTGCCCACTGGATCGGTCACGCCCACCAGATCGGTAACGTCATAGATGAAGTCGGTGTGGCCACTTTCCCCATCGGTCACGCCCGCGACCAGGCCTTCGGGGGTATAGGTCACAGTGGTTTGATGCTGGAGCGGGTCGGTCAAGGTAATGGGATTGCCCACCGCATCGTGGGTGATCACTCGGGTGTGTTGGAGTGGATCGGTGATACTGGCCACCTGCTGAAAGTTGGGCTCGTAGGTCAAGGTGGTCGTCACTGCTCCACCTGTTCCGGCCAATCGTGTTTCGGTCAGGACATTCCCCAGGCTATCATAAGTCCAGGTGGTATCCCGGCCTAACGGATCATTCATTGCCAGGCGTAAGTTGGTCCCCGCTTGGAGCGTGTACAGGGTCATTTGCTCTTCGGATTCCCCCACCGCCCGGGTATCCGTCAAAATATAGCCCTGTGCGTTAAAGGTCACTTCCCGCACGAATCCTCTCGGATCGGTGACATCCGTTTGAATCACGGCCCCGCCGCCATCCTCGGTATAGGCAAATTCATATTCGGAACTGTCGGCTAAGGTCTGGCGAATCACCCGGTCATCTGAGTCGTACTCGTTGGTCAGAAACACGATGCCACGGGCATCCTTGACCGTGTACATCCGTCCCGATCCGTCATAGGTGTATTCGGTGATGCCGCCTTCCGGGTCCTCCACTTTCCAGAGATAGCCTTCAACGCAAGGCCTTGGATCTTGCCGAACTGATAAAAATTTAAGGAGGGAAAATATGAATGAGACTTTTCACATCAAGCTGGAAGCCAAAAACCCGAAAAAAGAAAACTTCCGGTCATATGCGATCGATGCGGGACCCGATTTATTCGGGCAATGGAATATCGAAGTGACGTTTGGACGGATCGGCCGGCGCGGGCGCTCCGTCACCTACTCTGCCCCCAATGACAAGGAAGCCGCCGCCATTATTCGTCATTGCCTGAAACGGCGTGCAACAGACCCCAAAACATATTAGGGTAGCTTATAGGGTGTGTGAACTTTGTGATCCAATTGAGTTGATAATTAGCCTCCAACTTCATTTTGAATCCGAACCAGAATGTGCTGTATGGTTGGTTGGGTGTAGGGCTTATTGACTGGAAGGCCAATCAACACCCTATTAATGACAATCCTTTCTTCAACGCGAGAATACAGAAATGTGATGTATCCCATACCTTTATTACTGTACTGAACTTCATAAACTTGTTGAAAAAATGGAGGATACTGTTGCCAATACGCTAAAGAAGCCGTCATGAGATTTACATGGAGATACAGACTTTTGGTCGCTTTCGTATAGGATTGCACAGGACCAAGTTCGTCAAAAATGATTAACAAGGCTTTCAGCATTGCATCTTTATCCGTTTCAGGAGTGAATTTTTCAGGAAAGTAAAAGAGATTAGTGACATCCTGGTAATTCTGATTCGATAATGCCAAAAGAAACTGGTTGGCGATTTGATCCGTTTTCGTAGTTTCGTTCCTGCCTGATGGGGAACAAGCCATAATCATCATCGACATGATGACGTAGATTAAGCAACAGTTATTAATTCTTGTCCACCATACCTTGAGGCGTGGTTTCTGAGGTGAGCCGGTCCAGATCATCATAGGTCCGCGAAATCATCCAGGAGGGTGAGGCGACGATAGAAAAAATTTAGTTCAGAATAATCTAAACCCGCCAGCTACTTCTGCAATTTAAATTTCCTGAAGAAGGAGAATTTATCTCCGATGTTTAGCAATACAATACAAAATAACCTGCGAAGCGAGAAAATCCCCACCCACGAATGCAATTAGAGCTACTAGTAATCCGAGACTGTTTTTGAGATATCCTGATGTTAATAACTGTAAAAATGTTACGCCACAAAGACCAATCACTGTAAAACTGAAGATCCACACAAAGAAAGCAAAAAATCTGACTGATACAGGCAATTTAATTACAAATCCACACTGCCGACAGCATATCCAGGTCAAGTTGAAGGTCCTAAAAAACAGTAATAAATTACTGAATTTTTGATTGCAATTTGGACAAGAAACTTTTTGAAAAATCCATTTCATTTTCTAAATCATTATTTCCTACTCCCCGGAGGACCACTCCCCGGAGGACCACTGTCTCCGCTTCTGAACAAACTACGCAACCAATCAAAAAAGTTAAAAAGCTTACCGACTCGGGTGTGTCCAGCTCCAACACTGACACCGAAATTTCCGCCTAATGAGTCAAACGCTATTACAGTATTTTGTAACTGCCCATTGGTGGGAAAGGAAAATGTCAGATTATTCCCCCATCGGAAATTCACATCGAATGTGGTCCCCTGAATATCGCCAATCGTATTGGCGAAAGGAGCAATTAAAACGGTAGTCCCGTATGATGCAGCAATTTGATAACCGAAGGATGGTCCTCCGTAGCCGAACAATCCTACATTACCGGAAGTATCAAATAGAAATCCCCCAGCTCCATCTACCCCCCATGCTCCAGCTAATGACCCTGACCCACCACCACCGACAACCAGTAACCCGCTGGGATCTCTAAAGTTCGTCGGACTATTAAACACATACGCATAGAGGTTCAGATCACCTCCCGCAAAACCAATGGGATCTTCAGAGATAAACCGCTGAAGGAGAGGCGAATAATACCGAGCCCGATAATAGAAAAGCCCCGTCCCATCTTGTTCCCGTCCCGTGAACTGAAAGGCATTGGTGCTGCTGGTACCCGTCACCGTCACGGCGCCAAATGGATCATACGTGTATTCGGTTTGGACCGCCCCCGTCCCATCTGTAAGGGCCACCGTCGAGCCTAAACCATCCGCGAGGAAGGTCGAGGTACTCCCGGATGCCGTGCGACTGATGACGTCATCAATGCCCAATCCAATCAACAGCGTGGCGACGGGAGAGCCTCCGGACAGTTCCTGAATGGGATTCAACCCATCATAGAGAAAATCGGTCGTGACGCTATTGACGGTCCTACTGAGTCGCAATTTGAGGTATGTAAAGGAGATGATTCAAGCAGGACTCATATTCTGAGTCCTGCTTAAATCTGACGATTGAGGGAGAAAAGGAATCAACTGGGAAGAGAGACCGTCGACAAAAGAAAACGGCAGGGAATTACTTCTTCCCTAATATGGCGTCCTTTGCCGCTTTTGCCACACGGAATTTCACAACCCGCTTTGCCGGAATTTTAATGGCCGCACCGGTTTGGGGATTGCGTCCCATTCTGGCCTTGCGATGAGCCAACACGAGCTTTCCGATGCCCGGCACCACAAAGGTATTCTTGGCTTCCTTGTATGCCAGAGCGCAAAAATCATCCATAATTTGCGTCGCGGTTTTTTTGGTGACGCCCGCTTTTTTGGCCAAATGATCGGCAATCTGCGACTTTGTCATGGCTTTTCCCATACGGACCTCCTCAATGAAATTTTAAAGTTGAGTAATGCAAACCACTTTGATGTTTCTGATACACAAGGGAAGGTATGCCTCTTTGGCTTCGATCAACAAAGCCCTGGGACCCGCGTCCCTTCTGGTACAACGGCGCCAGAGTCTACCGAATGCATGAAAAAGAGTCAACAAAAATCATGTTCTGGAGAGGGTTTCCGCTCTTCACCTCAATAAGGGCCATTGTGCGACCTTTATCTTGCTGCCTCTTCAAGATCCCAGGTAAAGTACCCTATGATGTGGAAAAGGTTCCCTACAGCGTACCTATCTTCTTGTTCATTATGAGGTCGTCACATGGCAAAAGAACTTCCCGTATTTCCGTCAGCATCACCATCCGAAACCTCCGAAGCTGAAAAACTGACCTATTCACGGGTCTTTTGTATGCGTGAGGATAGCCCGCCTCTCCGATTGCTTCTGGACTTTTTGAAATCAAAAAATCAAATTCCCTTGATTCCCAAGATGGATCCGGAAGCCTTGGACGATTGGGATTGGGTGCATATCTCCTTGGGATATCATCGCGAACGCAAACCGATTCGTTTATTTTGCGTGCGAGGTCAGGGCACCTACAAAGACGTGCTTGCGTCAGAAAAAGATGCCTTTTTGGATCAACTATCCGTTTACGATGACCTCGAAGCCCAGATTGCGCGAGAATTTATTGCCAAATGTAAGTTCATTGCCACCACACAAATTGTCCAAAATGATGTTTCCGATGAAGGGTACGATTTTAACGGGTGGGTCTTGGAGTTTTTTCAAGAACAATGTAATGGAATTGTCCAAATTGACGGCCAGGGATTTTTTTCCCCCAAAGGCGACTTGATTGTGGACCTGGAGGAGGTTAAGGCAACCGGGGATGAACGGGGCCCGAATCAGACTCTTGAAACATCATGACCAGCCAACCAAATGCCCTGGAACCTGGGAGAGCTCAGCAGCCCGCATTCCGAAAGCCTAAAGTGCGCTCAACGGCCTCCTGAAAAGTATTTTGGGGAAAACCAGGAAGTCCCCCTCGGTGGCCTCGACCATCTTTGATCACCTCTAACAATGCTCCCTGGTCCAAAAGACCGGGGTCATTCACCACGTCACCTCGGCAGACGAGAAAGTCCGCTCGATGCCCTGGAGCCAGCTGTCCAGCGTCCGCTTGCCCGATTTGCTCAGCCGCCAACCCGGTCGCTCCATACCAGGCTCCAAGGGGCGGAACGCCTTCCTTTATTAATGCCACCAATTCCATGAAGTTCCGGCCATGCATATCCTGGAGAACCGGATCGGTTCCCGCTAACATTTTCAACCCACTCGCATAAGCAGCCTGAACCGCTTTGGCATGTTTTTCGGCAACCTTTTGCACTTTGGACTGAATGAAATCATTGAATTCTCCGGATTGCGCCAACCGTTGCCCAACCCAAGCGGTGGGGGTTACGGTGCAGCCTTTTTGATAGGCCAATTCCGCCAACGCTTCATCCATAAAGGAAATGTGCTGGATATCCTTGACCCCGGCTTGGATGGCTAATCGAATCCCGTTTTGACTATGGGCATGGGCAGCCACATACAGGCCGCGCCCCGCCGCTTCGTCACAAATGGCCTCCATCTCCTCACGCGTAAAATCACGATGCTCTAAATGGTCCGTGGGCGAGACCACTCCGGGACTGGCACAAACCTTCACGAGATCGGCGCCACAGGCCGCAATTTCCCTCACTCGTTTCCGGCATTCCCATGGACCATCCACAATACTGGATGGTCGCCCTGGGCCCTCCGGCCACAAACGAGACACCATCCCGCAACATCGATCGGGGCCGCGAAAATCGGCATGGCCACCGGTTGTCGACAACATGCAGATGGCTAATTTGAGACGAGGCCCAATGACGACCTGTTGATCAACTAATCGCTTCAAAACATGGGTCGCACCTCCGACATCCCTCAACGTGGTCACTCCCCCATGAACCAATGTGCGGTACAGGATACGTTCGGCCCAAAAGGGGGCTTCGGGGGAATTCATACGATCCAGACTGTCCGAACTCACTCCCCACAAGGTCACATGCCCATGGCAATCGATCAGCCCAGGAGTCACCGTGAGCCCACTACCATCGATAATGGTCACCTGTGCCCCCGAGGGATGCTGGGCTGCATTAGGCTGGACCGAATGAATAAGCCCGTCATCGACCCAGAGATCAACCCGTTCGTGAACAGCCTTCATCGTGGCTGAGGTCCCATCATACAGCTTGGCAATATTGGAAAGAATGATCATTGTCTGTCCTTCCTTAAGGCTGGGGTTTCCTCTGGAAAACCTTCCCTGATTGGATTTCTGGATCTAAAAAAGAACAATTCTTCTATTTTCTTGTCCAAGTCAACTCAATATTCTCCTGATGGTTTCTGCTATTGCACTGAGACCTTCAACGCGGTATTCGACAAAATACAATCAGAGAGGATGCCCGCGTGTTCGGTTCGACAGAAAAATGGCCGATTGTGAATTCACAAACCGGCACTCAAAAGTCCCTTAAAACTTAACATTATTTGTCTACGTGACCAATAAGGATCAAGGCTTTCCTGGAACGCTAAAAAATCCCCTCCTCCATTTTGCAGTAAGGTACTAAACATGATAGGCTTGATTTCCATCTTAGACTCATTGCCTTGTTTCGGTGACTGACCTTCTTCCATCCCATTCCTGTCGATTTTGCTCATTCCAGATCCCACGATCTTTCATAGGCTATTTTCGATGGGAACAGATCTACCCAGTTACCCCAACTTTTAATATCATGGAAAGTTCGTTATGACGACGTTTGCGCAACGGCATATCGGTTCCAACGATCAGGAAATTCAGGAAATGCTGGGGTGTTTAGGGCTCGCTAACTTAGAAGCCCTGACCCAGACCACCATTCCCGAAGATATACGCCTGACCAATCAATTGAATCTTCCCGCGGCCTCCTCCGAGGAAGATGTACTCGCTGAACTCAGACAACTGGCAAACACAAACCGAATTCACCGGTCATTCATCGGGATGGGCTATTATGATTGCTTCACGCCAGCGGTCATTGCACGCAATATCCTGGAAAATCCGGCCTGGTACACCCAATACACCCCTTATCAAGCCGAAATTGCTCAAGGGCGGCTTGAAGCCCTCCTGAATTTTCAAACCCTAGTGGCCGATTTAACCGGTCTGCCTATCGCCAATGCCTCCTTATTGGATGAAGCCACGGCAGCGGCCGAGGCCATGGGCATGTGCCGGGCTCTGAGCCAGAAAACAGGTATGACGTTTTTTGTGGCCGATGACTGTCACCCACAAATCACGTCCGTATTGCAAACCCGAGCGATGCCTTTAGGAATACAGATCCAAGTAGGAAATCCCGATACCGTGGACTTTGAAAAGCAGGACCTGTTTGGCATCCTGTTGGCCTATCCCTCCACAGATGGGCATATTCGGGATTTTGCCTCATTGGCCCAACAAGCCCGGAAAGCTGGCACCTGGGTAGTTTCCAGTACGGACTTACTGGCCCTGACCTTGTTGGTTCCCCCCGGAGAATGGGGTGCCGACATTGTGATCGGATCATCGCAACGCTTTGGAGTCCCCATGGGATATGGGGGACCACACGCCGCATTTCTTGCGACCACGGAAACTTTTAAACGACAAATTCCCGGACGGATCGTCGGCCTGTCTAAAGACGCAGTGGGCAAACCAGCCTTCCGTCTGGCCCTGCAAACCCGTGAACAACATATTCGTCGTGATCGTGCCACGAGCAATATATGTACGGCACAGGTGCTACTCGCCAACATCGCCGGCATGTATGCGGTCTATCATGGCCCGGAAGGATTGCGGGAGATTGCCACTCGAGTACATCATTTCACGAATCTCATGGCGGAAGGCCTCAATCGACTAGGCGGCCAACTCTTCTTTCGGCAGTTTTTTGATACATTGCGATTCCGGATTTCCGGATTAACGGTTTCCCAGATCAAAGAGCGGACTCGCAAAGCCTCACTTAACATGCGTGAATACCCTGATGGGTCCTTTGGGATATCCTTTGATGAAACGACCACAAACAATGAAGTTCGCCAATTGCTGGGTGTATTTTCTGAAAATGGCACATTGCCGTTTGGACTCGACGAACTCGCTCAATCATTACCATCAAGGACAATTCCTGAACGATTCCTTCGGACTTCACCCTATCTCACACATCCGGTGTTTCATACCTATCGGTCCGAGCATGAATTGCTTCGATATATGAACCGGCTGGCTTCAAAAGACCTGTCACTCGTTCATTCGATGATTCCGTTGGGCTCCTGTACGATGAAGCTCAATGCCACCACGGAAATGATTCCCATCACATGGCCGGAATTTTCCCGGATGCATCCCTTCGCCCCACCTGACCAGGCAAAAGGGTATCAGATACTTTTTCAGCAATTGGAGCAGTGGTTGTCGGAAATTACCGGGTTTTCAGCCGTATCTCTGCAGCCCAATGCCGGTTCTCAAGGGGAATATGCCGGACTCATGACCATCCGCACCTATCATGAGCAGCGCGGAGACACTGGACGCCATATCTGTCTCATCCCTGTCTCCGCCCATGGCACGAACCCCGCCAGCGCGGTCATGGCGGGCATGAAAGTCGTTTCTGTGATCTGTGATCCTCAGGGAAATATTGACCTCAAGGACCTTCAGGCCAAGGCCCTGCAGTATCGAGATTCGCTTTCGGCATTCATGGTCACCTATCCCTCAACTCATGGGGTATTTGAAGAAACGATCCGGCAGGCCTGCCGGATCGTTCATGACCAAGGAGGGCAAGTCTATATGGATGGGGCCAATATGAATGCCATGGTTGGTCTCTGTAGGCCTGGCGACATCGGAGCGGATGTGTGCCACCTGAATCTTCATAAAACCTTTTGCATCCCGCATGGAGGGGGAGGGCCCGGCATGGGCCCCATTGCCGTGGCCCAACACTTGTCGCCTTTTCTCCCTGGCCACCCGCTTTCCTCCGCCCATCGGGACTTGACCATCGGCCCGATTGCGGCCGCGCCCTTTGGCAGTCCGAATATCCTTCCAATTTCCTGGGCTTACATAAAATTGATGGGCCGGGATGGACTGACCAAAGCCTCCCAAGTGGCCATTTTGCACGCCAATTACATGGCGAACCAATTAAAAAAACATTATCCCGTCTTGTTTAGCGGGACAAATGGCATGGCCGCACATGAATTCATCATCGACTGTCGGCCCTTCAAAAAATCCGCCGACGTGGAGGTGGAGGATGTTGCCAAGCGATTGATGGACTTTGGATTCCACGCTCCAACCATTTCCTGGCCGGTAGCAGGCACGATGATGATCGAACCGACCGAGAGCGAATCCAAAGCCGAACTGGATCGCTATTGTGAAGCACTCATTCTGATCCGTCAGGAAATCGCGGATATTGAGGAAGGGAAACTCCCACGCGACAATAATCCGCTGAAACATGCCCCTCACACAATGGAAATAATTGCAAAGACGGACTGGTCCCATCCTTACACCAGAGAACAAGCCGCGTTTCCTGCATCCTGGCTTCGAGAGCAAAAATTCTGGCCCTCGGTATCCCGTATCGACAGTGCCTATGGGGATCGGAACTTGGTATGTACGTGTCCGCCAATAGATTCCGTTCCTTCACCGTAATTCGAGACCGTGTTGGGGCTCATTCACGCTCATGCCATTGTTTAGCTTTCTTGGGGGTTCTCTCCATAAGTGTTCCGGCTAGACTTCCTTGATCATTCTCCGTGAAGGGAAAAGTAATGGCACAAGAAAATTCTTTCTATCGGGTCTCTCCGTTCCCTGCCTTGAGCGTCCTTTTCCTGAAAATCCCATGACCGTGACCTCCCCGCATTCCTTATTAATTGGCATGCTGCTGGGCATTATCGGCGGTATTTTCACTGGTGGACTGTTTCCTCAAGCGGGGTTGGAAATTCAGTTTATCGGCGATTTATTTCTCCAGGGACTTTTTGCCTTAGTAGTGCCGTTGGTGGTGAGTTCCATGATCGTCGGCATCACCAGCCTGGGAGATGTTCGGAAATTGGGTCCATTGGGGATTCGAACGGTGCTCTTCTTTATGACAACCACGGGATTAGCGGTGCTTCTGGGCTTGATCCTGGTGATGGTGATACATCCCGGAGTCCCCATGGAACTCTCCAAGATGGATGAGCCATCCACCTCCTCTCAGATGATTGAACGGGTGCAAGATAAACCGTCTACTCTCACGGATTTATTTAAAACCATTCTCACCAGCCTGGTTCCCAAAAATTTATTTGCGGCCATGGCAGAAACACAAATCCTTCCGTTGATCGTCTTTTCTCTGGTCTTTGGGGGAGTCTTGACCACCATTGGAGACAAAGGCCTGCCCGTGATTCGATTGTTTGAAGGTATCAACGAGGCCATGATGGCCATTGTCCACCTTCTGATGTGGATTGCTCCGGTGGGCATCGGGGCCTTGATTGCCGGTCGCCTGGGGGAAGCCGGAGGATTTTCAGGTTTTTGGCCGCAACTGACCGGTTTAGGGGCCTATGTCGGGACCGTTCTGGTGGCCCTGGCTCTTCATGGCCTGGTCGTGCTTCCTCTGATTCTCAAATTCCTCGGGAAACGATCGGTTCCGCAATATGCCAAGGCAATGAGCACTCCGCTCATGACCGCCTTCTCCACCAGCTCCAGCTCAGCCACTTTGCCCCTGACCCTGGAAAGCTTAATTGAAGACGCCAAAGTCTCCCGACGTGTCACCAGCTTTGTTGTTCCACTGGGGGCTACTATTAATATGAATGGGACGGCCCTCTATGAAGCCGTCGCGGCCATGTTTATTGCACAAACGTATGGAATCGAGATGGGATTGGGTGTCACAATCATTGTCCTTCTCACAGCCACGCTTTCGGCCATTGGCGCAGCGGGAATCCCTGAAGCGGGCCTGGTGACCATGATTATCGTCCTGAAGGCCGTGGATCTGCCCATTGAAGGGATTTCACTGATTTTGGTGGTGGACTGGTTTTTGGATCGCTGCCGAACAACGGTGAATGTCTGGGGTGATGCCGTCGGTGCAGCCGTGATCGACCAGTGGGAATCTCCTACTAAGACGTAATTTTCTCTCTTCGCACAAGCCCCATTTCTTATTTCTGCAACTTCCCCAGAGAAATGCCCCTTTTATGGATAATGTGAATTTTTGCTTCATTTTCCAGGTTGACGCATGCCGGGTTTCGGCCCGGCATCACCAATAATCACTTGGACATTAATATGAAAACACAGGATGGATTCCCAATAAAAACTGTCGGGAATGACGGTCTCAAGAACGACTGCCTTGTGGACCCTACTCTTTGGATTTAGCTATTTATCTGCGATGGCATAAAACATTCAAAATCTAGAGCCCCTTGCGATCTTCTCGCGGAATAGCCAGCTTGGCATCAAGAAAATCCTGGTGACTAAGATCCATGCCTTTCGCAATGCTTCGAATTTCCTCAATTTCCTCAAACGAGGTCTGTTCAGCCGCATTGGCCACTTTAAATAAACAATGGAGAAACTCTTGCCGTTCAGTCCTCGTCGTTAATTCCTTAAAACGTTTCACCAATCGTACGCTATCCAAACCCCGAAAGACCCGGTGATGACTGATCTCGGACACTAATTTGGCCTCCGAATCAGATAACTGCCAAGTGGTTTTCAATACCTCTTGCATGGCCTCCATCTCCTCCGGTGATATTTCATGATCGACTCCTGCTACCCGAGCCATCAGACCGGCGGCCAGACACAGCTTACGAATGACCTTATCGTCCAAGTCGAACGTCATGCCTCTGGCCCGTAACTCCATGGTGACCTGAAAATAAATAGTGTTTTTAATGAAATCCTCTAAACGACTTTCCCGGTCGACATCTTCAGTATACTGTTGTCCACGAAAGCTGAGCATCCATCGAAGCGGCCGTCGGAGGTGTTCGAAAAACCCCTGACTCCCCTTCTGAATATCCTCTTTTAATTGACGGACCACCGAACTCTGCGGATGATCTTCAGGAGCATCAGCCGGAATCAACCCTTTGAGAGTCTCCAGAACCATTTCGCGATCAGCGGTTGAGGTCATGCCCTGTAACACCCTGGTAAATAACCGTTCCCGCTCGATTTCCGTGACGGGGGAGGCCATATAGAGCTCCAACTCCATCCATTCTTCTCCAGAAATATCGGGAAGCTGAAATAACAACTCTTTTAAACCGTTGAGTTCCGCGGTTGACAACTCACCATCCGCCCAAGCTGCAGCAATGAATAATTTCCCAACTTCTAGAATAAACCGTTTGTCTGCCATCACGCTCTGACCTTTCCTTTTTTGGGGTGACGTTTAAAGAGGTTTTCCGCCAGCGTGGCAGAGTTCCCTCAATAGTATAACGAAGGAACCCGTTTGGAAAAAGTAAAACCGAGAAGGCCACCAGAATCATTTCGAAGCAAAGTGGAAGGGAAGCAGAGTAGGACTAAGGAACGAAGTTGAGAAATCCCTTGAGAAGGTCTTTCCAGGTAATGACCCCAAGCAGACCTCCTTCAGCAGATACTACCGGAAGACAGGACATGCCCTGCTTAATCATCACCAGAGCGGCTTCTTGTAACGTAGTGATAACACTGACGGTAACGGGATGATGGGACATAATCTGGTGGACACGCTTTGACAATGTGGCTAAATCCCGTGGAGTTTCCGAAAGAGTCCCCACATAAGGGCTGACGGCTTTGAGGAGATCCCGATCGGAAATAATCCCGACCAGCTTACCGTCCTCCACCACCAATAAATGATGAAACTTAAAGGTTTGAAAAAGCTTTTTGACTCTCGCCAATGTCTCATCCATTCCCACAGTCACCACACGAGTAGTCATAATATGAACAATGGATTGCTTGGCAAAATCGATCTGGGCTTCCACCGGTGCTCCGAGAGTAGAGAGTCCACTAAAGGACCATGGGAACCTTAATAACCTAGCCCTATAGTTCGGCTAGGCCAACCATAGCATCGAATGAACATGCCTGAAACATCAATCAACCTATACGTGCAATTGGGCCGGTTTGACCTAAACATGGAGTCTAAGATTCATTCCCCAAGGCAAATGACAGTGCCTTGAGAAATTGAGGATAGTCCAAAGGTTTCTCAAAAATAGCAAAGGCTCCGCGTTCCAACACTTCCCGTTCCATATCCACATTCAAATTTCCACTCATGAGAATCACTCGTATGTTCCGGCCATTCACCCGATAGGATAGTGCTTTCATGAAATTCAATCCATTGATGGCAGGCATATGTAAATCGGTCACAATCACATCCACATGCAGCCCCCCATCTAACAACGCTAAGGCCTCCACTCCCCCTTCGGCTTCGCGGCATTCATATCCTTCGTGCTCCAATATAAGCCGGGTAGACCGACGAATAGCCTGGTCATCGTCAACGAGAAGAATACGTGCATTTTTCTTGGATATCATCGGCATCTCGGAAAAAGTGCCTGATTCAAGACTGTCAGATTTCATTAGAGAAACTTATTGAGGGATTTCTGTTTCAATTTCTCCCCCTGTTCCTTTTGCCTACCTGATTGAGGATTCTCAGTTCGACTCCGTTAATGCAAAGGGGTTGCCAATTATTCGTAATTTGAAGATTCGTTCAAATGCATAGTTTTCAAAGGTTTTTTCGGCATCTCAATCCGTTCCTTGAGAACAGTCCTGAAGTCATCATAATTATCTGATTGGATAAACCCTGTATCTCCTTGGAGGAGAAAACCTTTGGGAGTCCTTGAGTGGGACAGGCCAATCAATCTTGTTGTTTGACATTACCTCTTGATTCGCTAACTCCTCTTCCGTTTCCCCGACAATTTTTCTATCCTGCATTCACCTGACGCAAAGATGTTTAGGAGTCAAATTGACAGGCAACGGGACTGTGCGATGGGCGAGAACCTTGTCACTTTCGGATTTGATACCAAAGGGAAAAGGTGCTAAAAACTTACCTCTCTGGAGACAACGGCTCATTCTACACAAAAGGAACAATCAGGCATGCGAGTTCCCTTTCCCAAGTTCAACCCGGAAAAGTTCTCCTTCAAAGAAGACCCGGTGTTGATTGTGGAAGATTTTTGGAGTCAGGAAGAACGCGGGCAGTTTCGTTCAGCCATGGAGCAATCCACATGGATAGCTCTGTCCGACATGCCGGCTGTCGCGCAGGCCTTCCCAAACTGTGGAAATTGGCTGAAAGCAGATATTGGTGGTGCTGCGGCTTCACACTTCCTCGAACGGGTGGGAATGCCTTGTATCGCCAACTATGTCGAAACCTTTCCAAATATTAGGGGCCGGCATGTGAATTTTAATTTTTATTCTTATTCGGCAGGGGACTGCCTGCCCACCCATGATGACACAGACGATATTTACTCCTATGCTCAGGGACGAACCCCGCCGACCCGGCGCTTGGCTCTCGTCACATATTTTCATGAAGAGTGGCACCCGGATTGGGGTGGAGAACTCCTCATATATGGATCACCAGCTTCGTCGGGACAAAATACCTCCTTACAGGTCACCCATTGCATCCCTCCAATTCCAGGGTCTTTAGCCATCTTCACCGTCCCTCGCCAACACCGGGTCTGTCGGGTGGATGCATTGGCCGGTGCCCATACACGTCTTTCGATCGCCGGTTGGTTCATGACCGAACATTGAAGGTTTTTTTTAATGTGCAGCAGCCTTAAATTATTAATTAAGAGGGCGGTTTCAAGTTCCAAGTGCAACGGGTGAATGATGACGCAGTTGCGTAAACACTTCCAAGGGCGTGGCCCAGTCCAGGCATTTTCTCGGTCGCGTGTTCAATCGCTGGGCGATGGCATTCA
>JBFWRU010000020.1:0-40927 GCA_050248735.1 Nitrospirales bacterium
CCGCTGCCACTAGCTCCGCCTGTCGTTTGGCTTCCGCCGCTGCCACTAGCTCCGCCTGTCGTTTGGCTTCCGCCGCTGCCACTAGCTCCGCCTGTCGTTTGGCTTCCGCCGCTGCCACTAGCTCCGCCTGTCGTTTGGCTTCCGCCGCTGCCACTAGCTCCGCTTGTCGTTTGGCTTCCGCCGCTGCCACCAACTCCAGCTCCTTCTGCTTTCTGGCTTCCTCCTCTTGATCAAGTTTCACTAACAAATCAGGATTTACGATAGTTGCCCCGCCAGCCACCAAGAAAGGCGAAACCAGATTGCTTCCAAGATTTTCCGAAACCACCTTGTTGGCAAGAGAATGGTCAGCTGTTGAATTAATGATCAAAAAATTAATGAGTGTTTCTCCCTGACTCTCCCCTCCCAGCCTTAAGGAAAGGGTATTGTCTTTTACTTCCACCGGGTAATCCACAATGGTTAAATATTCTCCCGGATTCGTATTGACCTGTTTCGTTAATTGAAGACCTTCCACGGCTAACCAATGCGGCCCTTTCGCCCGCTCTGAATCTCCAAGCACCATAGTTAAGAAATAGGTGCCATTCGGGAGAGTCATATTCCAGGTAGCCGGTTTCCAGTTAAAAGCACCAACCCACGTATTGCTGGCTTGGGTGGCACCGGCACTTCGTTGCACCCCATTCAGCAATTGACTCCACCCATACCCTCGCTCATTGTTGAAAAGACTCCCATCATCTTTCTTGAACCCGGAGGGCGCTTCCGAAGTTGAAGGTTGGAAATTCACGAGGATGGGCATCGTGGGCTTAGACAGCTTTGATGCCTCGGGGATCTTCTTGGTAAATGTCGCCGCTAATGTCTGAGAACTTCCCAGACTGACTGAACATGATGATGTCCCCGAGCAACCCCCATTCCATCCCGTAAACGTGCTGTCTGACTGAGAAGTGGCGGAAAGGGAGACAGTGGTTCCCAAAAGAAACGATGCCGAACACGTCCCGGTGGAACACGTGAGTCCGGCCGGAGAACTTACTATGGTTCCACCGCCATCTCCCGTAAGGGAAATACTCAGTGTTTTGAATACAGGTGCCGGAATAGCGGAAAAAGTTGCCGAGACAGACTTTGAAGAGGACAGGGTAACTGCACAACTTCCTGTCCCAGAACACACTCCACCCCACCCGGTAAAATTATAGCCACTGGTAGGAAGAGCTACCAAAGTAACAGATGTTCCCTCAGTAAACGTGCCTGAACATGTTCCCGAGGAACAGATTAAACCGGAGGGAGTGCTGGAAATATTTCCATTACCGGTTAGCGAAACTGAAAGGATCATTCCCGCTTTCTCGGTGATAGCTTTTGAGACTTCCGGAGCCGGCGAGCTTTCATTGCCCGAGGTATCATAGGCTGTCACTGAAAAATAGTGCACTTTATTGGATTCCAAATTGGGGAATTGGTAGGTGGTGGCTTTCCCCACGTTCAAAGAGGAGCCATACACTCCCGGTGCGGTTCCATGATACACCTTGTACCCTGCCAGATCTGGTTCAGTGTTGGCAGCCCATTGAAGGGACGCGGTGTTGTTGGAAGTTACAGCATACGCCCAACTAGGAATGCTGATGAGACAGGAGGCCATTAAACCTCCCAGAATAAATTTTTTGAAATATAAATATGCACATGCGGTAGACATGGGACCCTCCTTATGACTATCTGGAAAGGCCCCACCCCTACAAAATCTTCCCCTTCTCTTCGGTAACCCGGCCATCAGAAATTTTCTGATCCGTGGCTTTGCGTCCCCACCTCACGATGGGTTTGCCTTTATCGGAAAGGGGCCTTCGCTTTATTGACTAACGTTTACTACAGGATTGAATGTGGCATCCGCCTCCTCTGCTCTAGAGTTTCAACACAGCCTAATTTCTCACATGCACTTATCGGACGGTCCGGTCAAGGCTTTAAGCAAAACATTTATGAATTCTGTCACTTTTTTTCTCCAATTTTTCAATGATATTTTCTGATTTAGCAGTCTTGTAAGCAAATCAGTGCAGATACTGGCCAATGATTTGAGGAAATATCCGGATGCCGCTATAAGCTGAAATCGCAGCGTCGATAATTTGTTTTTGTGGTATTCAGATCGGAGAACAGGTATGTGTGCGTTTTTATCCCAACAGACACATTTTCATATACACCGTTTGGTGCGGCTAACGACCTAACAGGCTTTAAAGTCGAATATATGGAGTTAAATGCATCCTTCTCCTAGAATCGACAAGGAATCAGGGTAATCCTGCAGCCTTTTATGTCACGAATCCAATCACTTTCAAGTTACATCTGGCTTTATATGGTTCCGGTGTCCACAAACAGTCCGATAGCTTTTCGAATTTGATCTCGAGCGCCAAGTAACACCAACACATCACCCGACTCCAACACCACATCCTTGGAAGGATTGGATTGTGTCAGGCCATTGCGGATCCAGGCGATCACGGAAGCGCCTGTTCTTCCATGAATGTTCAATTGGCCAATGGACCGACCTAATACTGGAGAATCCGCTTCGATGCGACAGGTATCCACATCCACATCAGCCAGGGTCCCAGCCCTCAAATGATGAGCCAATTCCGGCAGTTCTCCTCTGCGAAACTTCAGATATCCCTCTTTCCTGACCTGTTCAACTTTATGCTGAATCATCGCCTGTGGAGTCTGATAATTTTGAAGCACCAGTGCAAAAATCTCAATGGAAGTCTCAAACTCTTCCGGAATGACATCATTGGCCCCCAAATCATGCAGGTCGGGTAGCTCTTTCAGGTAGCGAGTTCGCACAACAATGTAGAGTCGCGGATTTAATTGTCTGGCTTGTTGAACAATCTTTCTCGCACCGAAAGGATCAGAGGTGGCTATGACCAATACCCGGGCTAAGGAAATACGGGCTTGGTTCAGCACACGAGGATTCGTGGCATCTCCAAACATCATGGACTCTGAAGATTCCCTGTTGGCCTTCACCACGGCTGCATTCATATCCAATACCAGGAATGGGATCTCCATATCCCGTAAGACCCTGGCAAGATTTCGTCCATTGAGACCGTACCCAACAATAATGACATGGTCCTTTACCTTCACATGTTGGCCGGGTTCACTTGAAGATGTCCATCGAGGAAGCCAGTGATTGATACGATCCAACGCTTCCGTCCGCCTGGCGACCTTGTGTGCTCGTTGAATCAAAAATGGCGTAATGATCATGGAAAGAACGGACACCGATAAAAAGATATTATAGTTTTGCGCATCCAAAAGGCCGACACGCTGTCCTTCCTGAGCCAGAATAAAGGCAAACTCTCCGACTTGGGCCAGTCCGACTCCCGCCATAATGGCTGACCGAACCGAGGCACCAGATAAAAAGACCGCAATGGCCCCTGTCCCAAATTTCCCGACCACAACAACTGCCAGCAACGTCACGACCAAAAGAGGAAATTCGAGGATCACCCGGGGATCCATGAGCATCCCCACAGATACAAAAAACAGGCTATTGAAACTATCCCGGAAAGGCACCACTTCCGCTAAGGCTTGGTGACTATATTCGGATTCGGAAATTACTAATCCTGCGATAAAGGCTCCGAGTGCCAATGACAATCCAGCCAAAGAGGTCAACCAGGCCGTTCCCAACCCTAAAACAATTATGGTCAGCAAAAATAATTCACGACTTCTCGTGCCTACGACATGGTTCAAAATATGCGGAACCAGCACTCGAGCGGCAAGGATGATCAGACCTATCACGACAATGGATTTCACCAATGTCTCTACAATGGTCCCCACCCCTCCCGAGGAGGATCCATGAGCTAACACCGGCGTCATTAAAATCATCGGGACCACTGCGAAATCTTGAAAGATGAGGATCGCCATGGACGCTTGCCCATGCAAGGTATCGAGTTCCCCCCGCTCTCCAAGAGCCTTCAGAACAATCGCCGTACTGCTCAGCGCTAACAAACAGCCCCAAAAAATCAATTCTTCAAGTGGCCGATTGAGCATCAAGCCACCGAGCACAACAACCAGAAGCGTGCCAATAATTTGGAGCGGACCTCCTATCCACAACAAACGGCTTGAGGCCCGTAGCCGGGACAATGACGTCTCCAACCCAATCGTAAAAAGCAACAGCACCACACCGATTTCGGCCAGGGTTTCCACCTGATGACGATCGGATATGAGATTTAATCCATGGGGTCCCACAAGGGTTCCCGCTACTAAAAATCCTGCAATCGCGGGCACGCGTAACTTTTGAAAGGCAAAGACGATCAAGACCGAGATGGTAAAAATGATGAGCACATCTCGAAGAACATGGATTTCTGACATAACCGTTCCGGAAAGATGGTGAGAGGGCCTAGACAGCGCCAGGCATTACCGTCAAAGCATTCGAACTGTTGCCTTCATCAAGCCTAGCACTATGATGATGCAGCTTTCAGCTTCAAAATCGGAAGGACCCAGGAAATTGGGAACAACTCAGATATTGGAAGAATGCACACCTGCGAGCGCATATTGGGACAGAGAAACGGTCGGCCACACGCCTGCAGTCCCTTACAGTTGGAATAACCAGGGTGTTTCCCGAGATCGGCGAGCCTCATAGGCCGTAATGGCCGGCTCATGTCGCAGGGTGACTCCGATGGCATCCAATCCTTTCAACAAACAGTCTTTTCTGAAAGGATCGATGCGAAACGCAAATTCTTCGCCTTCCGGAAGGCGAACTCGTTGTTGAGGTAAATCGATGGTCAATTGATATTGGCCGGTCTGAGCGACTCGGGCAAAGAGGGTGTGAATTTCCGTGGAGGTTAATACAACCGGGAGAATCCCATTTTGGAAGCAGTTGTTATAAAAAATGTCCGCGAAACTGGGCGCCACAATACTTCGAATACCATAATCGAGCAAGGCCCATGGAGCATGTTCGCGAGAAGAACCACACCCAAAGTTCTCCCCCGTCAACAGAATGGGGGCATCTTGGTAACATGGTTGATTCATGAAAAAATCCGGATTGGGCGACCCATCAGCCCGTTGCCGCCAATCGGCAAACAGACCCTCCTTCAGTCCGGTACGATGAATGGTCTTCAGATATTGTTTGGGAATGATCTGATCCGTATCCACATTTCCTTGGTTCAACGGAGCGACCGTTCCGGTCAACGTGGTAAAAGGCTGCATAAACTTCTCCAATTAGAGGTCAAGAGATTTCAGAAACATCAGATCCATTCGTCTCGGTTGTCCTGCTATTTCCAATCACGAATATCGACAAAATGCCCTGCGATGGCCGCCGCCGCCGCCATCGCAGGAGAGACCAGATGCGTTCGGCCTCCTTTTCCCTGTCGCCCCTCAAAGTTTCGATTGCTGGTCGACGCACATCGCTCCCCGGGGGAAAGGACATCGGCATTCATAGCGAGACACATGCTACATCCGGGCTCCCTCCACTCAAACCCCGCTTCACGGAAAATGCGATCCAGGCCTTCTTGCTCCGCCTGCGCCTTGACCAACCCTGACCCGGGAACCACCATGGCTTTGACTGTTCCCGACACCCGTTTGCCTTTCACATATTTGGCCGCAATCCGCAAATCCTCAATACGTGAATTGGTGCAGGATCCTATAAACACCCGGTCAATGGTGATGTCGCATATCGGCACACCTCCCGGCAGCCCCATATAGGCCAATGCCCGCTCAATAGAGGCTCGTGTTTGTGCATCTTCAATTTGTGCAGGATCCGGAACCCGGCCGGTCACCTCCGTCACCATTTCAGGATTGGTCCCCCAGGTCACCTGGGGAGCAATATCATGTCCCGTCATCTCCAGAACCCGATCAAACCGCGCATCCGGATCACTTGCCAGAGTCTTCCAATATTTCGTGGCCTGTTCCCATAGCGGTCCCTTTGGGCTGAGGGGTCGCCCCTCCAAATACTTCAGGGTCACGTCATCCGGGCTCACCAAACCCGCACGGGCTCCGCCCTCAATGGACATATTGCAGAGCGTCATTCGTCCTTCCATGGAAAACGAACGAATCACGGATCCCGTATATTCCACGACATAGCCAATCCCCCCACCGATGCCGATTCGGCCTATGATGGCCAAAATCACATCTTTGGGGGAACAATAATCCGGCAGGGTGCCCTCAACACGGATTTCCATCGTCTTGGGTTTTTTCTGGACCAAACATTGCGTGGCCAGGACATGCTCAACTTCGGAAGTCCCAATGCCAAAGGCCAACGCGCCAAACGCACCATGAGTGGACGTATGGGAATCTCCACACACAATCGTCATGCCGGGTAAGGTCAGACCTTGCTCAGGCCCAATCACATGCACAATTCCCTGACGGTGATCGTCCATGCCGAAATAGGTAATCCCAAATTCACGACAATTCTGCTCTAATGTGGACACTTGGAGCGCGCTCATCGGATCGGCAATTCCCTGAGAGCGATCCGTGGTCGGCACATTATGATCTGGAACTGCCAACACCGCAGCCGGCCGCCGGGGGCGACGCCCCGATAACCTCAGGCCTTCGAAAGCCTGCGGTGATGTCACTTCATGGACTAAATGCCGATCGACATACAGAAGAGTCGTACCATCAGGCTCTTCTCGAACTAAATGTTGGTCCCAAATTTTTTCAAACAAGGTTTTACCGGCCATATGCGAATCTCCCCCATGAATGTCTAAGGGACTCTTTTATCGATAACGGGGGCATTCTGGCAAGAAGCGGGAATTTCTTATCCCCTGGATATATATGCCCCTGTTCCTTTGTGGTCTTAAAAAACTTCTGATATACTGGACACTTAAGCCTAAATCAAGACCGACTACCTCAGTGAGGTAGAGTGCCTTTTGGACTGTCTGAGGGACAAAGGGCAACTTGTTATCACCCAATCCCTGAACCAGTGAACGGTTTCCCCGCGAAATGCCTTCATGTTTATTCTATTGTGATCACTGTCCCTTGACCGATCATCTCGTCATTCAGGGTTTTCCGTCTCAACTCAGCCCTCACCAGCGTTCATCCAGGGTTGTCCATTTTTTTTACTAACGGCTCATTTTCCTGGTTTATTCTTCGATGGGATTATTCGGAAGCGCACTGAACTACTTTTCTCAAGATATGGCGGTAGACCTCGGAACTGCCTCCACCCTGATTTACATGAAGGGGAAGGGCATCGTTCTGAACGAACCGTCCGTGGTAACCATTGAAACGCATTCAAAAAAAATCCTTGCCGTGGGAGAAGAGGCCAAACGTATGGTTGGCCGGACACCCGGGAATTTAAAAGCCATTCGACCCATGCGGGAAGGCGTCATTGCCGACTTTGATATGGCCGAGCAAATGTTGCGCTATTTCATTCAAAAGGTTCATAAAGGAGGGACTCTGTTTCGGCCTCGGATCATTATCGGCGTTCCCTCCCGGATTACCCAGGTCGAACAACGGGCCGTCAAGGAATCCGCCGAACTGGCTGGCGCCCGGGAAGTCTATCTCATTGAAGAACCGGTAGCGGCTGCCATCGGTGCAGGTCTGCCCATCACCGAGCCGTCCGGCAATATGGTGGTGGATATTGGCGGCGGCACAACGGACATTGCCGTAATCTCCCTGGGTGGTATTGTATATAGTGAGTCCGTCCGTGTGGCCGGGGATCAAATCGATTCCGCAATTCTCAATCATTTGAAGCGGGAATACAGCCTGCTCATTGGTGAGCACATGGCCGAGCGGATCAAAATGGAGATTGGGTCTGCCTATCCACTCAAGGATAAAAAACAAATGGCCGTCAAAGGACGTGATCTGGTCTCAGGGATTCCTCGGACGATCTTGATTGACGACACCGAAATTCGTGAAGCGTTGGAAGACTGTGTCACCACCATTATTAGCGCCATTCGCCAGGCGCTGGAGCATACGCCTCCCGAATTGTCGGGAGACATCATTGACCGCGGCATTGTCTTAACGGGTGGCGGATCGCTTCTTCAGGGCCTGGATGATCGTTTACGTGAAGAAACGTCTCTGCCCATCGTCACGGTGGACGATCCGCTGACTTCAGTCGTTCTCGGTGTTGGCAAAACTCTGGAGGAAATCAGTTTGCTGCGGAAAGTGTCTTCCCCTTCCACTTTTTCCTACTAGTCCCCTGTCCTGGATGGCACGAGCCGAGCCATACCTTCCCATGTCAACCGGTCTTCGACGAATGTCCATTGTGATTCTGATCCTCTGTGTGGGATTGTTATTTCTTCTACCCCGACAAGCTCATGAAGTGTTGGGATGGGTTGGCAATCCTCTCGCATCCATTCTGGAAGTGCCACTCAAATGGGTGGCAGCCCTCCAACACGCGGTAGGAAGGACCTGGGATGGCTATGTGGCCCTGCAGCACGTCGAGGAAGACAATCAGGCGTTAACCCTTGAAGTGGCCCGGTTACAGGGAGAGATCAACCATTTGAAGGAACAGGCGATCATTGCAGAGGAGTTCGAACGGTTGTTGACCTATCAACAAACCGCTCCCATGAAAACCGTGGCCGCTCGGATCATTGGGAGGAATGTTTCAAATTGGTATCGGGCTGTCATCATTGACAAGGGGCAGCAGGACGGAATTGATCAGGAAATGGGAGTCATCACGGAAGCGGGGGTCGTGGGACGGGTCATTCGTGTAAATCCGAGAACCGCCGTAGTCCTTCTCTTAACTGATCCAAATGTTGCTGTGACGGGAATGATTCAAAAGAGTCGAGATGAGGGCATCATTCAAGGCACCCCACAAGGTACCATACAAATGAAATATCTCCCTCCGCTATCACCGGTTGAAGCAGGCGATCGTATTGTCACCTCAGGGTTAGCCGGGGATTTCCCACGCGGATTACACATTGGAAAAATCCAGACGATGATCAAGTCGGATACCGATCTCTTTCAGGCAGCCGAGATCATTCCCGTCGTGGATTTCGCCAAACTGGAAGGCGTCCTGGTCATCACAACGTTCCAAGAATCCATTCCGATTAATCTACCCGCTCCCTTACCTCCTCCAGCTTCATAATCCCATACTATGGTTATCTATATCGCCCTTAGCCTCTGCGTGGTAATCCTACAAAGCACCCTGAGCCCATACCTAGCCATTCAAGGCGTCCATCCGGATTTCTGCTTGGTGTTGGCTTGCGTAGTCGGATTCCTGTTCGGTGAATACAAAGGGTTGGCGGTAGGACTCACCGTGGGACTGTTTCAGGATCTCCTTTCCCCCGGTGGCATTGGAGTGAATATTGTACTAAAGGGTCTGGCTGGTGTCTTGAGTGGAGTAATCACGCATACGGTGTCAACGGTGACAGGACCGGCCATTTTGGCTGGTACCTGGGTCCTATCTCTCGGGTGTGGATTGGCCTCTCTCGTGATCGCTTTTTCCGATGTCGACCTTACCACGTTCGCTTATACGATGACTGCCGGATTGCTTCCTCAAAGCGTGTATAACAGTATTTTGGCCTTAGGAAGTTTTCTGATTTTCCGAAAATTTCATCGCCCTGATAGTCTATTTGAATTATTAAACCGACACTAGATCTGGTGTGTAACCGCATTACTTTTTCTTCACCAATCGAATCAATCTGCCATGCTGGATGCTTCTCGCCAAGCCAATGAACTTGCTGACATACAAAGTCGGCTCCTGTTTATCAAAATCGGCCTCCTCATGATTCTAGTGCTGTTGGGGCTTCGCCTATGGCAACTCCAAATTCGTGACGGGATCCATTATCAGGAACTGGCCAGGGACAACCGGACACGTTCGATTGTCTTGGAACCCGCTCGTGGGCTGCTCTATGACCGGAACGGCCAATTGCTGGCGAATAATATCCCGAGCTTTCAACTGTATGTGTCACTCGAAGATGTGCCGGATCCGGATCACTTGGTAGCCCAATTACCAAAGTTTGTGGAGATTGATGAGAAGACGGTATCAAATAAGCTTTCCAAAAAAGGTCGACGGGGACGGGTAAAAATCAAAGGCAACGTCACACTGAAAGAGGCGGCCATCGTGGAATCACATCGGTTGGACCTGCCAGGGGTGCTGATCCAACCAGAATACCAACGACATTATCCCTTAGGCACCTATGCCTCACACGTGATCGGGTATGTCGGAGAGATCTCGGAAGCGCAGCTCAAAGATCCAGAAAATTCCGACCTCCAACCAGGCCGGATCATCGGCCAATTCGGAGTGGAGCGGACCTTCGACAAAGACTTATTAGGCGAGCCCGGTGAAGAGATTATCGAGGTTGACGCATTGGGGTACCCCAAACGCTCCCTTTCCGTCAATCGGCCCATAGCCGGTGATGATTTTTACTTAACACTAGATATTCGCTTACAACAGTTAGCCGATGATTTATTAGGGGAGGAATCCGGTGCCATTGTGGCTTTGGACCCCTGGAACGGCGATATCCTGGCCCTGGCCAGCCGGCCAGGATTTAATCCGAATGACCTGTCCGGAGGCATTAGCCAAAAAGAATGGAATCACTTGCTTCAGGATTCCCGACATCCCCTGACGAACCGGGCCATTCAGGGACAATATCCTCCAGGTTCCACGTTTAAAATCGTGATGGCTTCCGCCTTGTTGGATACACAAACCTTAAGCGCTCAAGACACCGTGAGCTGCCATGGTGTCTTTCCGTTCGGAAAACGTCAGTTCCGCGATTGGAAAAAGTGGGGCCATGGAACAGTAGACCTAAAAAAGGCTTTGGCCGAATCCTGCGATGTGTATTTCTACAAAGCCGGCAATCAGCTGGGGATTGATTTGATCGCCCGATACTCCCGCCAATTCGGCCTAGGAGAAAAAACCGGGATACCATTGCCTTCCGAACGATCCGGCCTGGTTCCTTCTCCGGCCTGGAAAACCAAAGCCAAAGGGGAACCCTGGTATCCGGGAGAAACCATTTCCATTTCCATTGGACAAGGGTTTCTTACCACCACCCCTCTCCAAATGGCTCGCGTCGCGGGAGTGATCGCCACCAATGGAAAACTTGCGCAACCTCGGTTGGTCAAAGCCAGCCGATTACGATCAACCGGAGACATCAAGGAACATCCTGAATCCCCCATGCGCCAACTATCCATCCCAACTCACATTTTTTCAACGATAAAAGAAGGGCTTGCCGCAGTGGTCACGGAGGGCACGGGGAAACGCGCAAAATCTGATGTAGTGCCGATTGCCGGAAAAACCGGAACGGCTCAGGTCATCGCTTTAAAAGTCGATCCCCAAGAAAAAGATGTCGTCCCTAAAGAACACCAGGACCATGCCTGGTTTGTAGCCTTTGCCCCGGTTGAGCAACCTCGAATTGCTGTGGCGGTTCTCGTGGAACATATGGGTCATGGAGGGTCAGCGGCAGCTCCGTTGGCCAAAACTCTCATTGAAGCCTATATGCATTTTCACGATCTTCAACAGCCATCCCAGACTCTGCAGTCCAGCTCCAACAACAGGATACGTGGGTAACAGATGTCATTAATGAATGATAACGTCAACCGACGCGGACTCGACGCCTTTGATTGGTGTTTTCTTGGGGTGATTCTTTCAATTATCTCCTCGGGTATCCTATCCATCTATAGCGTCTCCAACACGGACACGTCGCCCTTTCCCGTCTATTTGAAGCAAACAACCTGGATGGGTGTAGGATTATTGGCTTTTATCGTGGCAGCCGGGATTGATTACCATCGACTGGTTCGTTGGTCGTATGTGCTATATGGCTTGGGACTCGTTTTACTTATTTTGGTCATCTTCACCGGGAAAAGCAGTCGCGGCTCTCAACGCTGGATTCCGCTTGGTCCCTTTATGATGCAACCCTCAGAGTTCATTAAAATTCCTCTCATCCTAACCTTGGCAGCCTATTACGGCAGCACCAGCCGACTGGGCTGGATCAAACGGATTATCATCCCCTCACTGATTGTCCTGCCAGGATTTTTGCTCATTTTGAAACAGCCGGATCTGGGCAGCAGCCTGGGATTCCTCTCGATTTTCGTCTTGATTCTCCTGACGGTCGGCATGAAATCCAAAGCGTTCGGTTTTGTCATCTTGGCCGGATTGATGCTATTCCCGTTTGCTTGGGGCGGGGTCTGGGGTTCCTTGCACGGATATCAACAGGATCGAATTTTAAGTTTTGTGGATCCAAACTCCGACCCTGGCGGCAAAGGCTACCATGGTCTTCAATCCCGGATCGCCATCGGATCCGGACAAGTGTTCGGTAAAGGTCTGCATGGGGGTACACAAACCCAGTTTAAATTCCTTCCCGAAGGCCACACCGACTTCGTATTTGCCGTTTTTGCGGAGGAATGGGGATTTTTAGGATCCGTAGCCTTATTGACACTGTATGTCATCCTCTTTCTCATGGGACTGGAAATCGCGAGTAAAACCAAAGATGTGATGGGTTCGTTATTGGCTGTGGGCGTAGTGGCTATGATCGGGTTCGGGGTGATCGTCAACATTGCCATGACCTCGGGACTCGCGCCCATTGTAGGGATTCCGCTTCCGCTCATGAGCTATGGAGGAAGTGCCATGGTGGTCAATCTCACAGGCCTTGGGTTGCTGCTCAACGTGAAAAGAAGACGACTTTCACTGATTTAGTTATAATGTTCGAGGAGGAGGCCCAGTGTATCTCTGTCTTTCATGAGGGATGACAGCAACGGTTCCCCATAATGAAAAAAATTCTCAAGAAAATCATTTACTCTTGAAACGTCTGCGATCAGCCATATTAAGAATTTTCACCCAGTTAATCCAAACCGGATTAGGACAACGCCCTTTCTTTCCATCTGATCCTCCCCGGTCCCCTGTTGCGTTTTCATGGGATCCAATTATTAGGAGGATCGATCCAATGCTTCCGGCCAGGAAAGTCGGGCTCGTAGCCTTTTCGTGTCTTGTGAATAAAGGAGTTTTGCATGGGAGTTGAAATTGCCATTAGTGTCACCCGGGAGGAAACCCGGGTCGCCGTCCTGGACAATCAAGTCGTCACGGAATTATTTGTCGATCGCCCCAAAAAGAAGGATTTTGTTGGTGACATTTATAAAGGAAAAGTCATCAAGGTTTTACCGGGAATGCAGGCGGCATTTGTCGATATCGGCCTGGACCGTGCCGCCTTCATGCATGTGTCGGATCTTTCGGTTGGCACCGAACCCGGGGATACCCTGGTCGACAATGAGGACGACGACCGAAGCGCCGAACTGCCGAGACCACGACGGCAAACCGCACGCCCCATTGAAAGTTTATTACAGGAAGGGCAGGAACTGTTGGTGCAAATTTCCAAAGGCCCCATCGGAACCAAAGGCCCACGCATTACCACCTATGTGTCACTCCCAGGGCGATTTCTGGTCCTCATGCCTAATGTGGACCACGTCGGTGTCTCCCGACGGATTACCAACGATGACGAACGGCACAGACTGAAAGATCTGATGCGGCGAATTCGCCAGCCCGAATATGGCTACATCGTCCGGACCGTCTGCGAAGGAGTACCCGAGGAAGATTTACTCACAGATGTAAAGTTTTTGACCGCCCTTTGGGAAGACACATTGAAAGCCTCCCATTCTCAAGCGGCGCCCGCGCTGTTACATACCGACTTGTCGCTGCCCCTTCGGATTGTCAGAGATCTGTTTACGAAAAAGGTCGAGCGATTATTGATCGATTCCAAGACCCATTTCGATGAGGTCAAAGATTTCGTGCGTCGCTATCTCCCTGAACAGGCCGGTCGCGTGCACTATTATGAGAAAAAGCAAGAAGGCCTATTTGATCATCTCGGGATCGAAATGGAAATCACGCGGGCTCTCAGCCGGAAAGTCTGGTTGAAGTCCGGTGGACACATCGTCATCGATCATACCGAGGCTATGACGGTGGTGGATGTGAATACCGGTCGGTTCGTGGGGAAACGCGACCAGGAAGAAACGATATTAAAAAATAACCTGGAAGCCGCCAAAGAAATTGCATACCAAATTAAATTGCGGGGAATCGGTGGCATCATCATTATTGACTTTATTGACATGGAGCGTGAGCGTAACCGTGAAAAGGTTTATCAAGCCTTGTCGGACGCCATGGCCTCCGATAAAGCTCAAACCAGAATTTCCCGCATCTCCGACCTGGGATTAATTGAAATTTCCCGTGAACGTGTCCGAGAAGATCTGCTTCGTACCCTTTCCGAAGTCTGCGGGAATTGCGAGGGACGGGGATACACCAAATCCACCATGACCATGGCCTATGAGATTTTTCGAGACATCCGGCGTATCGGAAGCAGCCGAGGCCAGCAACAACGGATCGTGGTGGGCGCCAATCCCAAAGTCATCGACCTCCTGTTTGAGTCGGAACATGGCAGCATTGAACAATTGGAACAGGAGTTTCAGCATCAAATTTCATTTAAAGCCGACCCCCTCTTACATCTTGAGCAATATGATATTGTCGTGGTGGGAAGGGTCCCGACACGTGCCGAGTCCCGCAATGCCTCGTAGCCGCATGACCTTGGGATGAGTTCCTCACTACAGGAATGGCTGGAACTCCGGGCGGTCAAAGGACTTGGGCCCAGGTTGTTTGTCCGTTTGTTGAGTTCGTTCGGTTCTCCTCAAGCCATTCGATCCGCCTCTCGATCAGCATTGGCGGCCGTTGGTGAGATATCTACCTCCCTAGCCCAGGCTCTCCATCAACCCCTGCCACCAGAAATCCAACAGCAGATCAAACAAGAATTAGAAGCCGTACAGGCCGGACAGTTTTCACTCTTGCCATTCACAGATCCCCGATATCCGGCCAGACTAAAAACAATCCCTGATCCACCTCCGATTTTGGCCCTTACGGGAAATCTCCTTCCCCAGGATCATTACGCACTGGCGATTGTCGGCGCCAGAAAAGCCTCGGCTCCAGGACGGACCTTCACCCAGAAATTGAGTGGAGATCTGGCTGCTTTGGGGTTTACCATTGTGAGTGGGTTGGCCAGAGGCACAGATGGAGTCGCGCACGAAGGGGCTATGGCATCTTCCGGAAGAACACTAGCTGTGTTGGGATGCGGGATTGACCACATGTATCCGCCTGAGCACCGATCACTTCGGAAGAAAATTGAAGAACAGGGTGCCGTCTTGTCCGAATTTCCCATGGGAACTCCTCCACATGCGTATCATTTTCCTCAACGCAACCGTGTGATCAGCGGGCTGTCCTTGGGGGTCATTGTCACCGAGGCCACCTCCAAAAGTGGTTCTCTGATTACCGCGCGGTTGGCGCTGGAGCAAAACCGGGAAATTTTTGCGGTGCCGGGCAACGTGAATAGTCCTCTCAGCCGTGGGCCTCATTTTCTCATTAAGCAGGGTGCCAAACTTGTAGAAGAGGTTTCCGATATAATAGAAGAGGTCCTGCCAATTCTCGATCCGGAATTCCAGGAGCATTTGGAAAAACAACGGCTTACCATTCAGGCGACCTCGCCAATCGTTGAACTGGGCATAGAAGAACAACAGGTACTCAAATTGATTCCACTTGATCCCATTTCCCTCGACGATTTAATCTCTCAGAGTTCCTATTCCTCATCAGAGGTAATGAGTATTCTCTTGTCTTTGGAGATCAAAGGCCTTATAAAACAAATACCGGGGCTTCAATATCTGCGTGTCCCATTCCGATAAGAACCCACATCCCCACGAGAAAACACGGGGTTTATCGTTGAAAAAACAGGATATTTTAAGAAAACGTTATGGCTAAATCACTCGTCATTGTAGAGTCACCCACGAAGGCCAAGACGCTTTCCAAATATTTGGGGCGTAATTATCAGGTCATGGCTTCAGTCGGACATCTTAAAGACTTACCGAAAAGTAAACTGGGCATTGACCTTGAGCATGATTTCGAACCCCACTATGTAGTCATTCGTGGGAAAAGTAAAATCCTCAAGGAAATCAAGGCCAGCGCAAAAAAAGCCAAAGATATTTACCTAGCTCCTGACCCCGACCGTGAGGGAGAAGCCATCGCTTGGCATATCGCCGAAGAACTCAGTGGCAACGGAACCCGCATCCATCGCATTCTGCTCAATGAAATTACGGAAGCCGCGGTCAAGCGGGCGATCAAATCCCCCGGTACCATCAACATGAAAAAGGTCAATGCCCAGCAGGCCCGGCGGGTTCTGGATCGCTTAGTGGGCTATCTCCTGAGTCCCCTGTTATGGAAAAAAATCCGGCGAGGGTTGAGTGCCGGCCGGGTCCAGTCTGTGGCCGTGCGTGTGATTTGTGAGAGAGAAGCGGAGCGTGACGCGTTTCAATCCGAAGAATATTGGACCATTACCGCAACATTAGCCGGAGAACACCCACCCACGTTTCCGGCCAGACTCATTGAGGCCAACGGAGAACGACTCACCATCTCCACCGAAGCCCAAACCGCTCAGATCCTTCAAGATCTGGACCAGGCCGCTTTTTCGGTTTCCAACATTGACCAGAAGGAAAAACGGCGAAACACATCTCCCCCATTTGTGACAAGCCGGTTGCAACAGGATAGTGCGAGGAAGCTTCGGTTTCCCGCAAAAAAAACCATGATGCTGGCTCAACGGCTGTACGAGGGCATCGAAATTGGCGGTGAGGGACAAGTCGGATTGATCACTTATATGCGTACGGACTCCACACGCATTTCCCCTGAGGCCCTTACTGAACTCCGTGGATTTATTCAGGATTCATTTGGCGCTCCGTATCTCCCTGGCCAACCCAATGTATATAAAACCCAAAAAGCCGCACAGGAAGCTCATGAGGCGATTCGTCCGACCTCCGTCCATCGAGATCCTGAAAGTTTACGATCATTTCTCGAACCTGATCTCTACAAACTCTATAAATTAATTTGGAACAGGTTTGTCGCCTCTCAAATGACCAACGGCCTCGATCTCATTACGCAGGTCGATATCAAAGCCAACCATTACACGTTCCGGGCCAGCGGGACCGTGGAAAAATTCGACGGGTTCCGACGAGTCTACCGCGAAGAGACAGAGCCTTCCCCGGAGAGTACCGCATCGGATGAAGAGGGGACGCAGGGGATGAACTCTTCTTTGCCAAACCTCACGGTTGGGGAATCTCTCACATTGGTGGAAGGAGAGGCGGCTGGCATCCAGTCAAAGCAGCATTTCACCCAACCTCCGGCCCGATACAATGAAGCCATGCTGATCCGCGCCATGGAGGAAAAAGGCATTGGTAGGCCTTCCACCTATGCGGCCATTATTTCCACTATTCAAGACCGTCATTATGTGGAGAAGGAAGAAGCCAGGTTCCGGCCGACGGAGTTAGGCACCTTGGTCAATGACCGGCTGATCGGTCACTTTCCCGATGTGTTCGACGTAGAATTTACGGCAAAAATGGAAAGCGAACTGGATGAAATTGAAGAAGGAGAAAAAGACTGGATCACAACCGTGAAGGAATTCTACCTTCCTTTCATGAAGGATCTCGAGTCCGCCGAGACCAACATGGAGGATTTAAAAGGCAAGGAAGAACCCACAGAAATTCCATGTGAAAAATGCGGGCAACTCATGGTCGTCAAATGGGGACGTCACGGGCACTTTCTGGCCTGTCCCGGCTATCCGGAGTGCAAAAACACCAAACAATTCACCAAAGACGAATCTGGCGCGATTCACGTGGTGGAAGAACTGGTGGAAACTTCTGATGAACCATGCGAAAAATGCGGCAGTTCCATGATCTTAAAACGCGGTCGGTTTGGGAGTTTCTTCGCGTGTGAAAAATATCCGGATTGTAAAACGACCAAGCCGATTAAACTCGGCGTGAAATGTCCGTCAGAAGGATGCACTGGGGACTTGGTGCAAAAACGGACCAAAAAAGGCCGAACATTTTTTTCTTGCAGCAAATATCCCACTTGCAAGTTTGCTCTGTGGGACAAACCGATTAACCGCCCCTGCCCAAAGTGCCAAACCCCGTTTCTGGTGGAAAAAGTCCGCAAGCAGGAGGGCAATAAGATTATCTGCCACAAAGAGGAATGCGGATATCAGGAAGCGAGCTAGATCCGACGAAAGATAGTTGTGGATCCGATCAGGAACCCACGGCAGGTTTAACGCCCTTGTGCTGTTCAAAGACCTTGATAGGTTCTCCTTTCCCATAAATTACCTCCTCGGTCACCAGCACTTCTTTGACTTCGGATTGGGAAGGAATATCATACATCACATCCAGCATCATGGATTCCATGATCGCCCGTAACCCTCTGGCCCCCGTCTTTTGCTTATAGGCTTTTTCAGCAATGGCCACCAAGGCTCCATCGGTAAACTTCAGTTTGACCTTATCAAAGGCCAAAAGTTTCTGATACTGCTTGATCAGAGCATTTTTCGGTTCGGTCAGGATACGGACCAAGGCCGACTCATCGAGTTCATCCAAGGTCGCCAACACCGGTAACCGACCAATAAATTCCGGGATGAGCCCGAATTGGAGAAGGTCTTCCGGCTCCACTTTGGAAAAAAGATCCCCGATTTGGTGCTTTCCCCTTCTTTGGATATCAGCCCCAAAGCCCATCCGTTTCTGGTTGAGTCTTCTCTCAATAATCGACTCCAATCCCACAAACGCTCCACCACACACAAACAAAATGTTCGTCGTATTGACCTGGATAAATTCCTGATGCGGATGTTTTCTGCCCCCTTGGGGCGGCACATTGGCCACAGTGCCCTCAATGAGCTTCAACAACGCCTGTTGAACACCCTCTCCGGAGACATCTCGGGTAATCGATGGGCTATCGGATTTTCGGGTAATTTTGTCGATTTCATCGATATAAACGATGCCCCGCTCAGCCCGTTCGACCTCATAATCAGCCGCTTGCAGGAGTTTCAGGATAATGTTCTCGACGTCTTCCCCCACATAGCCGGCTTCGGTCAATGTCGTGGCATCGGCAATGGTAAAGGGCACATCCAGATGCTGGGCCAGAGTCTGAGCAAACAGGGTTTTCCCGGTTCCCGTCGGACCAATGAGCAGAATATTACCTTTTTGAAGTTCAATATCCTCCGTTTCATTGGCGGCGATGCGCTTATAATGATTGTAGACGGCTACCGAGAGGACCTTTTTGGCACGCTCCTGACCGATAATATAGTGGTTGAGATGCTGATGAATATCGGCCGGTTTGCAGAGCTTTGAAGAGATTTCTTCCCGGGTTTCCTGCCAGTCTTCCGAAATGATTTCGTTGCAGAGCCCTACGCATTCGTCGCAGATATACACCGTGGGTCCGGCAATCAGTTTGCGAACCTGATCACGGCTTTTTCCGCAAAAGGAACATCGAAGGTTGGCGTCAGACTTGGCTTGTCTAGCCATAGGGGAATCCTTTCCCTTAATTAGAGAGTATTGGAAAGTCCGTTAACGGCCTTTCTTAATTTTTGTCCTTCGAAGAAGATTTTGCGCCGTTGGTCGAACCCTTTTCCTGACTCCGAACAATGACCTCATCAATCAAGCCATAGGCTTTCGCTTCTTCGCCCGACATAAAATAGTCCCGTTCCGTATCCTGGGAAATCTTTTCTAACGGTTGCCCGGTATGCTGGGCCATAATCTGGTTCAACCGTTCACGAATTTTGAGAATTTCCCTGGCGTGGATATCGATTTCGGTGGCCTGCCCCTGGAACCCCCCCATTGGTTGATGGATCATCACACGAGCATTGGGCAGGGCAAACCGTTTACCCTTGGTCCCGGCTGTCAACAGGAAGGCGCCCATGCTGGCTGCTTGCCCGAGACAAATCGTCGTAATGGGACATTTCACATACTGCATCGTATCATAGATCCCCAATCCTGCCGTGACGCTTCCTCCAGGGGAATTGACATAGAGATGAATATCTTTCTCAGGGTCTTCCGCTTCAAGAAACAGGAGCTGGGCGATGACCACATTGGCGAAGACATCATCAATCGGTGCCCCTAAAAAAATGATCCGGTCCTTGAGCAGACGGGAATAAATATCATAAGCCCGTTCACCACGGTTGGTTTGTTCAATTACCATCGGAATGAGCATTCCTTCAGACCTCCTCTTTCTTATTGGAATATGTATCGGATTTTTTTGAGGAAACCCTTTGGAGCATGGCCCCTGAAGGTATCACCCCGCTTAGCTTACCCCTGAATGACCGCGTTCTGATAGACAAACTGCAAAGCCTTTTCAGCCTTCATCCGTTCACGAAATTCTTCCTGGGCTCCGCCCCCCCCGGCTTCGATCATTCGTCGAATTTCGGCCACCGGCATTTTCAGCGTATTGGCCAATTTCTGGACTTCGGCCTCCACTTCTTCCGGACCGACTTCAATCTGTTCTTTGAGAGCCACGGCTTCCAACACCAAACTCAATTTGACCCGGCGTTTGGCCTCCGGGTGTAATTCCTTCTGAAGCCGCTTGGCTTCTTCCTGCAATCGCACCGGTTCGTTCAAATCATCATCCTGATGCTCATGCCGATGATCCTTCATCATCTTCTGGCGAACCAGAGTATTTAATTCTCGATCAATTAAGGCTTCGGGGATTTCAAAGTGATGCATTTGCAGAAGCCGTTCAATGACCTGATCTTTATATCCTTCTTCAAGATCCTGCTTCAAAATATCTTCAAGCCGCTCCTGAATGGTATTTTTCAAGTTCTCCAGAGATTCGTAATCACCACAGTCCTTGGCAAATTCATCGTCCAGATCAGGTAACTTCTTCTCTTTCACAGCCTCAACCGTCAATTTGAGCATCAACGTCTTGCCGGCCAACGGAGTGTCCGGATGATTGTCCGGATAGGCTTGAGAAACTTCGACCATTTCACCCGCCTTTTTCCCGATCAATTGTCCGTCGACTTCAACTCCAAAAATGGACGCGTTTACGCCCACAGGGTGGAGATGCCCTTTTTTCTGGGCTGCTTCTACCGGTTGTCCATCAATAAACCCCTCAATGCTCAGCATGGCATGCAGTCCATCCCGCAAGGGCGTATCCGCGGGAACCGCATCGATCTGAGCATGCTCTTCCCGTAAGGACTGAAGCGTTTTATCAATTTGCTCCTCCGTCACCGTCCTGGCATCTTTTTTTAAGGAAATGGGATTCGGAGGCCGATAATCGCCCAACTGGATAGTCGGTTTAATTTCCATCGTCGCGGTAAAGGTAAATGCGGTATCCGGCTTGACCTTCATCCTTTCAAGGGGAGGGATTTCCACCGTGACCGGTCTGACCCCGGCTTCTTTGACCGCCCGCTGATAATAGTCAGGCACCAGCCGCTGTACCACATCCTGCTCAACCATTTCGGAATACCGCTTTTCCAATAAGGCCACGGGCGCTTTTCCCGGACGAAACCCGGGTATGCGAACCTGCTGTTTCAATTGGGCATATACCTTTTGAAACTCATTTTTCACGGCTTCCTCTGGAACTTCAATTTTGAGTGCCCGTTTCACGGGGCCTAATTCGGTCATTTCCACCTTCATAACTTCACATGTCCTTATGAAAATAAAACCTTGAATAATGAGAAGAATTTATGGTGCGAGAGGGGGGACTTGAACCCCCACGGTTACCCACGAGATCCTAAGTCTCGCGCGTCTGCCAGTTCCGCCACTCTCGCACGTAACCGTTCGCAATGACCACAGGGTTCCCCAAACTTTTCCATTATAAAAGGTCTTTCCTGTTCAGGCCATCCCTCTCATCGGAATTTTTCATGAAGGATGGATTTTCCTCGGTTCCTGGGAGAAGATCAACAGCACGGTGAAGTGACCTGGGGGATATCCCTCTTGATAGACCGGGTAGAGTGGGGTATGGTAGTCCCATTATGGCTCTCAAACAACTCTATCAGGATATTTATCAAAAATTCCTGGAACGCAGAAACACGCACAAAGGGTATGAATTTCAGCATGCCCCTTCCGGATCAACCGCCCCGCCCGCACCCACCTTTGCGGAAAAATTAAAATGGTGGACGCTGAACCGGCCCAATCGTTTAAAAACCATCCGAAAAGTACGAGACCAGCGCCAGCAGGAAATTATCCAATTACAATCGCCGCCATCGGCCCCCAAGTAACGTCAAGGGGCACTGTACGACGTCTCATGCAGGGTTTTTTCCAGGCCACTCTTCGCTTATACCATCAGACCCTGCTCTCCTCGATTCAATCATTTAAACGCAGTTGGCTCCTGATACCTCTGATTATGGGATTTGCCCTAGGCCTCATGGTCCTCGGCTCAGTCATTGCCCCCCTGGGAATGATTGGCGGGTTTATTCTTGGCGCCCTGAATGCCCTCATCATCGGGGCCACCCTGTATCTCACCGAACAGGCGGTTTTGGGAGCCCGTCGACTCACCTGGCAGGATATTCCTGCCAGCTTCGGACAATATTTTTGGGATGTCATCTCCGTGGGCTTTATGGTTTGGTTTCCATTGATGTTTTTGGAGATGGGACTCCAAACCAACCCTTATCAGGGACTCCTGGCTACCGCCATATTTTTCCTCATTTTTATCTTATTAAACCCTGTCCCGGAAGTGATTTATCAAAAACGGAACGGTTCAGCAATCGAGGTCGTCAAAGATAGTTATGATTTCGTGGTAGAAAATTGGATCGAGTGGTTCCTGCCGTTTGCGGTGGCTTTTGCCCCACTGGGCTTATCGCTATTCTTTGATATTTCAACCCAGGCAGGGAGACGGGGCGGTCTGGACTTCTGGCACCTTCTGACCCTTCCATTTTCCATACTGAGTCAATGGCTGTCCGTGCTCGGCATTCCTCCTAATGCAAATTTTGTCATCGTGCTGATCCTGACGCCGGTATTGACCACATTCATGTTGCTCTTTCGGGGACATTTATTTGCCAATTTGAATAAATCCTCTCATCGCCTTCGCGCATTTCAAACCCGCCAATCGTCATAGGCTCTTGGGAAACCCCAAACAGTGGAAACTTGCTTGTCGCCTCCCACCCCCCATGGTAAGATGGGCACCTTTCCTGAGAGAGGACATTCCGAAGGAAATTCCTACGGCTCCCAAGTGTATACCGCGCGGAGAGGTGCGAGAGTGGACGAATCGGCGTGACTGGAAATCACGTGTGCCGGTAACGGTACCGTGGGTTCGAATCCCACCCTCTCCGCCAGGCACAGAAAGATTTGCAGAACCCTGAGACCATTGAGAAGCCTCATTCTCCTTTGTCTCCGTCAGTCACAACAGGTATTATCCGATTAGGGGCTGGGCCCTGTGCGACAGAATCCTGCGAACCCCGCCAGGTCCGGAAGGAAGCAACGGTAAGTGGGCGAGTCTGTGTGCCGCAGGATCACCTGGCCCCGACTACTTTGTTGAAGAAACGTGTAAATTAAAAAAGAGATGCGAAGGATCGTGAAGCACGTCGGAGGTTTTGCCCTGACACTTCCACTTCTTACTATTTGCTTGAATAGGTATTTATAAAAACAGGTTAGTCCATATCCATGGAATTTCAGGTTTCAGCTCGAAAATACCGCCCCACGACCTTCGACGAAGTGCTGGGACAGTCTCATGTGGTCCAGACCCTGACCAATGCCATTGAACGGCAACGGGTCGCCCATGCATACGTATTTTCAGGAATGCGAGGGGTCGGAAAAACCACTGTCGCCCGGATTCTCGCGAAATCTTTGAATTGCGAAAAGGGGCCTACCAGTCACCCCTGCGGAACTTGTCCTAGCTGCGTGGAAATTACCAGAGGAAACTCGGTGGATGTCATTGAAATCGACGGGGCGTCCAACACCGGCGTGGACGATGTGCGTGAACTGCGTGAAAACGTCAAGTTTTCTCCCTTCCATGGTTCCTATCGGGTGTACATCATTGACGAAGTGCACATGCTATCCAATTCAGCGTTCAATGCCCTGTTGAAAACGCTGGAGGAACCCCCAAGCCATTCGGTATTTATCTTTGCCACGACAGAAGTGCATAAAATTCCGGCGACCATTCTTTCACGCTGTCAGCACTTCACGTTCCGGCGCATATCCCGTTTGGAAATCATCAAACAACTGCGGCATGTGGCCACACAAACGGGAGTCACCATCGAAGATCGAAGCCTATCGGCTCTGGCCAGGGCCAGCGACGGCAGTATGCGTGATGCCTTGAGCCTTCTGGATCAAGCGGTTTCGTTCGGCGGAGAGCGTATTACTCACGAAGACCTGGAAATATTGATCGGCTCGGTCCCCGAGGAGTTGGTTCGCCAGATGATCGAAGCCATCCTTGCACACCGGGCTTCGGAAGCCATGACATTGATGGGGCAATTGGTCGATCAAGGATTTGATGTCCGGGTTTTCTGCCGGGAACTGGTCGAACGATTTCGAAACCTTCTGGTCGCCAAAGTGGTGACGTCCCGATCTCAGGTCCAAAATCTCATTGAATTGGGTGATGAGGAGGTGGATCATACCATCGCCCAGGGAAAACCCTTGAGCGAACCCTATCTCCAAGCGTTATTTGGCGTTTTTTCCCGCACGGAAGACAGCCTTCGAGGAAGCTCTCATCCACGATTTGTCCTGGAAGCTGCCGCCGTAAAAGCCGCACTGCTTGATCAGGAATTGACTCCCATGACAGAACCGGCACAGAAGCTCAGGAAACCGGTGGGGACCACTGCGGCCACACCCACGTCCAGGCCGGAACCAACTCAAAGCCAGCCACCAACCGTGAAATCTCAATCGATGAGTCATAAGGCGGCATCGGAATCCTCGCCGGCAATCTCGCCTTCGTCACCTCCCCCCTCTGCTCCAAAAACACTTTTGGCAGGAACCACGAAACCGGTTCCCCCCAAACCCATTTCGACAGGGGTGGAATCGAGAGCATCTGGAACCGCGTTGACGGCCAATGACGGGCCATCCACCCAATCGACGACCAGACCGCCATCCGTCACAACTTCTTCCATCCCGTTAAACTGGGAGACCGTAGTCGAACGAATGGTCAATGAGCATCCCAACGTCGGAAGCTTTCTGGAAAAGGGGAGTGTCGTGACCATGACAGCGGAAAAAGTCATCTTGGGGTACCCCAAAAAGGACTCCATCGCCCGCTGGCGCACGGACAAGCCTGAAACACGGGCACTCATTGCCCAGGTGTGCGAGTCGCTCACCGGCCGACCTATTCATATCCAAGTCGTCGAATTCAAGGATGGGCAGGAACATCCGCCTTCCCTGGCGGAAATCCGGACAAAAAAAAAACTGGAAGATGATCAGGACCTGTTGGAAAACGTCAAAGCCCATCCCCTCATTAAACAAGCCACTGAGCTCTTCGGAGGAAATGTGGTATCCGTTCAACGGATTCAGCACGAACAAGAGGAGGTATCGTAATGTCGAAAAATCCGTTTGCGAATATGGGCAATATTTTGAAACAAGCCCAAGCCATGCAGGAAAAAATGGGGAAAATTCAAGAAGAGGCGGCCACTAAAGTCGTAGAGGCCTCAGCCGGAGGCGGCATGGTGACCGTGCAAGCCAACGGAGCGATGCAGGTCACGAAAGTCACCATCGATCCCGAAGTCATGAAATCCGGCGATCAGGACATGTTGCAGGATCTGCTCGTCGCGGCCACCAACGAAGCCTTGCGAAAAGCCAAAGAACTCATGGCCGATGAAATGAAATCTCTGACGGGAGGATTAGGCATACCGGGTTTACCCGGAATGCCGTAAGAATCAGTGCGTGCATTCTCTTGTCACTCGTTATCCGCGAATAAACAGAGGGTAGGGTGAAAAAGAATCTCATCAATACCTGAAACACCGGAAGACTTGCAGTCAGGAATATCCGTGTCCGAACAGACATCCAAACGACACACGAGCGTAAACGGCCAATCCCAAGGATTCCTGGCTCGATTGAGCAAGGAATTGGTCCGTTTGCCGGGCATTGGCCAAAAAACCGCTCAACGATTAGCCTTTCACCTCATGAAAGTCGATACGGAAGAAGCCCTTCGGCTCTCCGAGGCCATTCGTGATGTCAAAGAAAAAGTCTCCTTCTGTACACAATGCCGGAATATTGCTGAAGGCCCGCTTTGTGAGGTGTGCCTGGATCCCAAACGGGACGTCACCACAATCCTGGTCGTGGAAGAACCCAGTACCCTGCATGCGATCGAGCAGAGCCGGGCATTTCGAGGGTTGTACCATGTCCTGTATGGGGCACTTTCTCCCTTGGATGGAATCGGCCCATCAGACATTCGCACGCAGGATTTAGAAGAGCGTGTCAAACAAGGAGCCATCAAGGAAGTGATCGTGGCAACCAACCCGACCATTGAAGGGGAGGCGACAGCCATTTACTTAACCAAACGCCTCAAACCCATGGGGGTCAAGGTTTCCCGTATCGCCTATGGCATTCCCGTCGGTATGGATATCGAATATGCCGACGAAGTCACCCTGCTGAAATCTATCGAGGGCAGACGGGATCTCGGATAACCAACCCGAAACGTCTACTTAGAACCCGCCCTACGTTCGATCGCTTCCACCGCAGGACCCGCCAAACCTAACCACTCGGCCACCTGGCGAATATCGTTCTTCCACTTTCGTTCATACCCCCCCTCTCCAACGGCAAATTTCACCAGCCGCTCCACAAGGCTTCCGGTCTTATATTGGGCAATACCATCCGCAAACAATTTGGGAATCGTAAACCCTTGAGACAACCGGATAAGATTATCCATTTCCAGTGAGGGCAGATCCAATTCACGGAGAACCGACCGGAGCCGCTTGAAATCGGGGTCGGAAGTTCGTTCAATCGCACAAGCGAAAAGACCCCCCACATTGTAACGCTCGATAGCCGTGAGTTCCGATGAAGAAGGCCGGGCTGACACTTTAGGCGAAGCTGACGCTCCTGCGGTCTTTTTGGGCTTTACGGAAGATTGAGTAACGGTCTTCTTCTTTTCGATCCTCTTTGTCGAAGGCTTCTGTTTCTTGGCGGGCTTGATTTTTTTCTCAGCAGGCTTTTTGGCTGTGGGTTTTTTTGCGGGCGTGGTCTTTTTCTTTTTTCCAGACCCCGTTGCCTGGCCTTTGACCCTGGCTTTTTTCACCTTCCTGGTTGATGTTGAAACAGAAGTTTTTGATGGTTTCTTGGCAGACGTGTTTTTACCCTTTTTACCAGCCCGTTTCTTTTGAACCATGTATCATCCTTTCAAAAATTGAATAACGGCTTCATGAAACCGACAACTGTGCCGATTCTGAAGGGAGAAATCTTAAAACGTTTTTGAATCCCCGGCAAGACATAACCCTTCGGAAACCACATATACTTTCCTAACCTGATGAGATAGGTGTTCCTTGCGAGCGCGGCAAAACCGTTACCAATAACAGAATTCCCCTAGCATGTCGCCCACCCCAAGAGCGTTAGGGGGACACGCCGCTTTTGAGGACGATTTCGCAGATGTGGTCCAACCGTTCAACATGTTCATAGGCCGACCAGGGATCGGGTGCCATGGAGCAGATTCCATGGTTGGCTTGCCCCACAATGTCGAAATCTCCTGCCGGGTTTTGGTCCGTCACCCCCAGGGCTTTGGCGGTGGCTTCGCCCAATTCCGTGCTGACGGCAGGCAGGGCAGGGACGGTCGGTCCGATTCGAGTGTAGCGGTAGATTTCAGGAAAATCGGCGCATATTTTTTGAAGGTCAAACCCGCGATAGATCGCAGCCACCACATTCGTCGCATGGACATGCACCACCGCTCGGGTCCGGCTCATGCCTCTTGTTAATAAGTAGTGCATGTGCAGCTCGCCGGAGGGTTTCGTTCCGGGAGGAATGATCAGCTCCCCGTTCGCAATCCGAACTTTGATCATATGCTCAGGATGGATGATGGTTTTACGCCAACCCGAGGGGGTGATGGACAGGTAAATACTTCGTGCCCGCCGAAGGCTGCAATTCCCATCCCGGCTGGTAATCCACCCTCGCTCATAACACCGCCGCAACACATCTCCGATCGCAGTAATCATTCATCCTCCTTTCTTCTCAACCCCTGAGGGGCAGAGGGTTTCGTCACGTTGTTCAATGGAACGCGGGCCTTTTCTTCCCCGTTCAAATGCCTTCCTACTCATTCAGACTCCTCAGGTAGTATAATCTATCTACCTCGTGAAGGTGAGGGGTTTCGACGAGGCAACCATTAATCAAGAGGTGAGGCAATGACGACTCAATTCAGGAAACGGTTTTACTGGGCGGCTCTGGTGCTGGGCTTACTAGGCCCAGGGCTGCTGTGGCTCGCTTTTCCCGCCATGGTGCTGGCCGATGATACCGAAAAAACCAAAGTAGTCTACCACGTGGACAGTAAGGATCCTGAGGTCGCGAAATATGCCCTGGCCTTGATCAATAAGCATATTGAAGCGGAAGGGGGACCGGACAAGATTGATATTGTTCTGGTAGTTCACGGTCCGGCTCTGAAACTATTCGAGGCCGAGACCGTGGACCCTGACCTCAAAGATAAGTTGAAAGTGGTGGTGGATAAGGGGGCGCATCCCGAGATGTGCCAGGTATCCATGAAGCTTTTTGGAACACCTTTGGAAAAGTTGGTAGCTGGATTCAAACCTACCGAACATCCGGTGGCCGTCAAACGGATTGCCGATCTTCAGAAACGGGGGTATCTGTATATTAAACCCTGAGTTTTTCTACATTATTCATTCATAACCCGGCCTCTGGGATTGTAAGATTTCCTGGAGGCTGGGTAGCCATGGATTGTCCGGAAAATTCCGCCCGGGAAGTACACCCTGTTCCGCAGCTCACATCTGCTCTACTCGATATCCCTTTTTTTCAAGGGCGGCCAGGATGCCGCCTTCCCCCAATAAATGCAACGCGCCCACGACAACAAACACCGGACCTCTTTTTTGTAAGCGTTGTTCGATCTGAGGCAACCAGTTGTGATTCCTGGCGACGACCAGAGATTGATACAATTCCGGGTAGTCTTCCATCCCCGCTAGGAGCGCTTCCAACTCTTTGACCTGCCCCCCCTCCCAGGCCTTGACCATCGCTTGGATGCGGGTCTTAACATTTTTCAGATCTTCCAAGGACTGAAGCAAAAAATACTCCTGAACCTTGAGGGGAAGATTGTCAAACAGTCCCAACTGAAACTCCACGGTTTCCAGGCCCACTATCTCCACTTTCGATTCCTGCGCCTTTTCGAACATATGCCGGTCCACACCGAATTCCCCTTCAAAACCCATTTTCTGAAGTTCCAGCGCCGTCACGGCCGTGGCGGCCATCCACGGTTTCATCCGGTGGAAGTTTTCAATATTATGCCCCTGTTCAGCCATCAAGGTTTTGGCGGTTTCATACCGATCCGGCGAGAGGGTCGTTTTCAACGTGTCTCCGTTGATATAAAGCCCTTTGGTCAACAGATGCAGTTGGTTCATCGGCGAGGATAATCCGCCCAGATCCACTTCGAACATGATCGTCCTGCATTGATTAAAGGCATTATAGATGGTGGGAGCCAATGGATAATTTCTTTCCTGCAGAACGTGAATCGAGCCAAGGAGATAGAGCGTATTGTCCTTGGACTCTACTTTCCAAAGAAAGTTTTTAAGGGGGGCCGAGGATTGCGTGTCCGCCCATACAACCGAGGTCCCGTAAGTCTGGCCGAGGAGCAGACACCCCACCAGGAATATTCCCAACCATCCTGTCCATCGATTCATAACAGTCATCCTATTCAAGTGTTTGTGGAACGTATAGTTTCCCGATTCACCTGCCCTACCATTGGTCAATCACCATTCGCCATTCAGTCCTGTGGTGTTCCATCGGGATAGAATCACCGGACCTTGAATGATCTTTCACCCTCCCCATTTAGCCGGCTACCACGCGACCCACACCCATCCTTTCCAAGGATTCCGGGGCAACCTGGGTCAAATTTCCTGGTGTTGGGGAGTGGAAACGAGAAGGAACCTGAAAAAAAGACCCACTAAGACCACCCACGATTTTTTCAGGGTTGAATCATTTTCCCCGGGGACATTCACCGGGTATCTCTCAAAAAGAACCATCAGCCGAACAACCGTGAAGGCTGCCCCCATGTTTCGGAAAAGACAAAGGCGGGCAGGGGGTTTCTCTCGCGAGGAGCCAACTCTCTCGTCCGAAGGGGTTCGGGAAGACTGTCGGGGTCTCCGGGATACCCGATAGCCAGACCGGTCAACGGCTCATACCCCTCCGGAACGGCATAGGTGGTCCTAATACGATCAGGCAGAATGCCAGCCATTTGATGCACAATTAATCCCTGTGCCGTAGCCTGCACCACGAGATTGCCGACTGCTAGGCCGATGTCATGAAAAGCGTGCCGGTTGGCCTTTCCATTATGGGCAAAGGTCATTTTGGCCACGGTCAGGACTAACAAGGAAGCCTGCCTTGCCCATTCCTGATTCCCTTCCACCAAACAATTCACCAATTGCTGGTGGGCGGCGGGATTTTCAATCGTCGCCAGGAGAAAATGCCAGGGCTGTTCGTTAAAACATGACGAAGCCCAGCGAGCCGCTTCAAACAATGACTGGATTTTTTCAGACTCAATCGGTTGAGACGAAAAGGCGCGGGGACTCCATCGTGTTTTCAACAGGTCATGGATGGGAAATTGCGTAATTGCCGGTTTGTCCATAGTTTTTGTTATAACTCCCGCCTCACACCAGACCCGTGAGGCATTGGGGGTCTCAAGGGAGACGCCACTGTCCGCATTCCTGGGGTTCCGGAACATGCCAGGCCACCTCCAGCACAACCGTAAATCGTAAATGGGAAGGATGTGGACGAAGCCCCATGGAAAGATCCTCTGTTGTTTTCGTGTCGGATACCCAACACCCGCAGTTCTGCCCCTCCTCATCGGTCGGTGGCAAGATCAGAAAATCCTGGTCCCAAAAATATCGTTCGAGAATATTCTCAAATTCCAGATATCCGAACCGATATCCATGGAGCAGGAGAAACGGTTCACCGGTTTCCAACAACCGGTCGTTATGCCAGAGACAGTAATTTTTTAAACATTCATAGATCGTCAGCCAATGGAAGTCGGTAGGACGAAACACCGTGGCTTGAGCCTGCGCTCGCAGGAGATCCTCCAGAGTCACCATGGCGCTATAGGGTGTAAAGATCGGTTCCAGTCTCGGGTATTCCACGAACCAGGCATCCAGATCATTGTCGGCAGAAATCCGACGGAATATACTCAATTCCCTTTGCAGGGCCTGATCCACTAGCACCATAAACACCGGATCCGGCTTTGTTCGAAAATACAGCATGACTTGACCAAAATGTATGAACGACTTTTAAAGCGCTACGCAAGCGCTTGCTGAACCATGGCCGTGAAACTTTGCAATTCAAAGGGTTTGTGCAGGGTATACCGAGCCCCCAGCCGACTCGCCAAATCCAAGAGATTTAACTTGGCTCGTTCATTTCCTCCCGACATGGCAATAATATTGACCTGGGGAAATTCCCGTCGCAAGTCGAGGATGGTCTCCAGGCCTTCCTTTTCCGGCATCAGAATATCGAGCACAATCAAATCAGCCGGATGGGCCCGGTAGAGGTTCAGCCCCTCTTGGCCATTCGCCGCGGTAACCACCGAATATCCTTCATCTTCCAATACCTGCTTTAATAAATCACAAATCTGCGGATCATCATCAATGATGAGAATAGTCGCCATCGCTTAAACTCCTTCTGCGCCCCGATTCGCAACCCATATCGAGTCCTCCCTTAGGAGACCCGACTTCCGAATCGGACGATCAACTTTGGCACCCTACCCAACATAGATTTTTCCTCTCTGTATCCCACGACACGGCTGGAAATATCTACCGATTACAACAACTCTGACCCATAATCTCCCTTCTCACGCTCATACATGACTCACGCGGTTCTGCGGCTCTTTAGGTTTCCGCGAGACGCGAAGTGGTTTTATCCAACACATGTCGAACAATGGGGGCCAGATCCCGGATGGCCAGGGGTTTCATCAAATAGGCTTGAATACCTAACGCCTTGGCCTTTTCCGCAGACATAATATGACTGAACCCCGTACATAAGATGATAGGCAGATCCGGCCGGATCCTGAGTAGTTCACGCGAGAGCATTTCCCCCGTCATGGAAGGCATGGTTTGGTCGGTAATCACCAAATCAAATCGGTGAGGATCCTGCTTAAAAGTGGCCAAGGCTTGCGGGGAATGGGTCTCGACTTCGACGGAATATCCCAAAGAAGTCAGTAACTCCTGTCCCAACCTGACAATCGTTTCCTCATCATCCACAAAAAGAATCGTCTCACGACCCACGGGAATCGGCCCTTGATCGGGAACATGTTCCCACACCGGATTTTGTGCCTTGGGAAGATACACTTCGATTTTGGTTCCCCTGCCGATCCCGCTGTCTACCAGAATGGCGCCTCCATGGGAGGTCACCAGACCATGAACTACGGCCAAGCCCATACCTGATCCTTCCCCGATGGGCTTCGTGGTAAAAAACGGATCAAACATTCGCTCCAGCACCTCAGGTGTCATCCCAATCCCCGTATCCCGCACCGTCAACCGGACGTATTCGCCAACCGCCAACTCAGACAAGGCTTGCACCGTCTGATCTGTGACATTGACATCTTCCAGTGTCAAATGCAAAACGCCGCCCTCCTCACGCATCGCATATTCGGCATTGGTGCACAGGTTAATCAGAACCTGGTGAATTTGCGTGGGATCCGCCACAATGTTCGCTTCGGTCTTAATAGAATGTTGGATGGTAATGGTGGAAGGAATGGTGGCCCGCAATAATTTCAAGGCTTCCCGAAGAATCGTATGAAGCGGGATAGAACGCTTTCCCGGACCGGATTGCCGGCTGAAGGTCAGGATTTGTTGAACCAAATGCTTGGCTCGATGCCCTGCCGTGAGGACCTCCTGAAGATTGCGTTGGGTTCGACTGCTTTTGGGTACCGTGGCCAAGGCCAGTTCGGTATATCCCAAAATGGCCGTTAAGATATTATTGAAATCGTGGGCAATGCCTCCCGCGAGGGTTCCAATGGCTTCCATGCGGCTGGATTGGCGAAAATGCCGTTCACTTTTCGTCAGCGCCTCCTCCACCCGCTTCTGTTGGGTAATGTCTTCCGCTACTCCGGCAATCCGGATCACCTCGCCTTGTCCATTTCGAATAGGAAACGTTCGGGCTCTGATCCAACGCATGGAACCATCCGGAAGCACGATACGGAATTCCTCTTGGACCTCCTCCTGGGACATGACCCGTCTGGCCGCCTGGATACGTTCCTGGTCCTGCGAATGAAGGGCCTGCCAGAGGCTGGTCGGGTCCTGTCGAAGACTGTCACACGTGCGACCCCAGATCGACTCGTAGACGGGACTGACATAGAACAATTGTGATTCGTCGGGGGACACCATCCAAAAGACTTCCTGGATATGCTCAACCAATTGACGAAATTGCTCCTCACGTTCCTGAAGTTCGGCCGTCCGTTGACCAATCGCCGTCTCAAGATCTTGAGCATATTGCGTCCATTGATGCTGCATGGCTCGCCGGATCTGTTCCAACAATCGGACAGAGGAACTGCCCTTTTCCAGATAGCCGAACACTCCCAAATTCACGGCCTCCTTGGCTGAGTCCAGGGTGGCATAGGCGGTATTGATAATGACTCGAATATTGGGGCTTTGCTGTTTAAGAAATTCAATAAGGTGAATGCCCGTGGCATCGGACAATTGAAGATCCAAAACAGCCACTCCGAATGACTCACGTTCGGCATGGGCGCGGGCCTCACTGGCCGTGGAACATCCCACCGCCTCGTAACCTTCCTCTCGCACCAACGCCAGAATAGTTTCGAGCTGCCCTGGATGATCTTCTACAATCAGGATTCTGGACCACTTATGCTCCCTGTCCATTTATTCCTCCCATGGTTGTCATGAATATCCTGTCTGACCCGAACCGGTTCTGGCCGGGACTAAGGGACATTCCACTCCTAGCCTTTGCCGAGCACTCCGGCACAAGGCTTCAATCCCCAAATTCCAAGACATTCCGACATCCCTATGCTGAATGTTTGGGCCCGTGCCCTGGAGAAGGACTCCTGTTTAGAAGACCATCATACCAACGCCGGCCACAGAGGTCACGCAACAAATTGGACAATTTTCTGTGTGAATGGAAGGATAGGCATGGCTCCGGAAAGGTCCGCTTCCGTCAGCTCTAGGGTCCCGCCATGACTTTTGAGAATTGGTCGACAAATCGTCAAACCAAGACCACGGCCATGGGGAAAATGCAAAAAGAGGACATCGAAAATCAGGTTGCCGCCCTCAAGAAGTTGGAACGAAGAAAAGGGATTCCCTGGGATGGTGGTGTGCGGCCGTCCCCCAAATAGGAATATTCGAGATTCCGTCCTTGGAATCCCAACGAACACCTTTAATTAAGGAGGGTGGCATTTACCCGTTGATCAGCCATCCGGGGCCCAGCCTTGAAGTTTTTCTCCCTGTATCTAAAGGTAGATAAACTGTATCCCATCAGATACTCGGGATTTCCATGTAGCCTTTCTCCCTATTAAAAAAGAATAACTCAGTTCGCTGGTTTCCTCTGATACTTCAAGCCTTTTTTCGGCGGTCAGTGACTCAGAAGTCCATCCGGCCTTTCCTGGTTTGAAATTTGCTGGACATTGCATATATTGCCATCCCCCACGAACAGGAAACTGCATGATGTTACTTTTTTAATGCAGACAATTTTCCTAACCATTATTTCTTGAGTGAGGGCGCATCCATGATTCCCGACTCTTCACATTCACCAGCCCGGATTCTTATTGTCGATGACGACCCGGATATTGTGTTGTCCCTTAAAGATCTGCTTGTAGGAGAAGGGTACCTTGTGCGTGTGGCGAGCACCGGTCAAATGGGTTGGGATTGCCTCAAAGAGGAATCCATCGACACGGTGCTTCTTGATATTTGTTTACCTGACACCGATGGGCTCTTAATGCTTGCCAACCTGACCCAATCCTTTCCAGGACTGCCGGTCATTATTTTATCCGGGCTGCCGACCTTGGACCAAGTGACCGGCCCCTTGGATCAACAGGGCGCGTTTGCTTATCTCAAAAAGCCGATCGACCGAGGACAAATCAAAACGAATGTGCGGCTCGCAGTCAAAGCGCATGGGCTCGCTCTCCAAATGAAACGGACCCAGCGGGCGTTGGTTGACAGTGAATTACGATTTCAGGCGATCTTTCAAACCGCCAATGATGCCATTGTGTTGGCCGATGCCCAGGGACGGATTACCGGATGGAATCGAGCCGCCCAATCCATGTTCGGGTATTCGGAAGCGGAAGTATTCGGGCAGCCGCTCACCCTCCTCATGCCGAGTCGCTACCGGGAAGCCCATGTCCAGGGCTTGAAGCGGGTCTCCACCACGAATGAGACGAAAGTTATCGGCAAAACGGTTACCCTGCACGGCCTCAGAAAAAATGGAGAGGAATTCCCTATCGAACTCTCCCTGAATGCATGGGCCACCGACACCCACCCTTCCTATTCCGGATTTATTCGTGACCGTTCCGAACAGAAGATCCTGACAACCGCCACGACCTCGCTGTTAGGAAGACCGTGGGACAACGGATGAATCCGGCATTGAACTGACCTCCTCCCGTAAAACTGGACCAGCGAGAACTGGAAAACGTTGCTACGCTGCAGTCCTTCTACTGAGGAGGGACAAGCGATGAACAAGAGCAAGTATTCGGAGGAGCAGATTGCCACGGCGCTGCGACACGTGGATGTCGGCGCACCCGTTACCGAGGTGACACGAAAGCTGGGAGTCAGTGAGGCGACCTATTATATTTGGCGCAAGAAATATAGTCAGATGGGCATCACGGAGATCCGGCGGTTACGGCAACTGGAGGACGAAAACCGAAAGCTCAAACAGCTGGTCGCCGATTTGACGCTCGATAAGGTGATGCTGCAGGAGGTGCTCGCAAAAAAGCTGTAAGGCCCTCACGCAAGCGTCCCCTCGTGGCGGAGCTGGTACGGCAGTTTCCGATCGGGGTACGACGCGCGTGTGGGCTGCTGCAGTTCAATCGGGCCAGTTGGTATTATCGCCCGCATCCGCGGGAGGACCGGGAGATTCGGGGACGCATTTGCGAGCTCGCGCAGGCCCGGCCCCGGTTTGGGTTTCAGCGAATTCATGTGTTGCTGAAACGGGAAGGGTGGGTCGTCAATCGCAAACGGGTGCATCGGATCTATCGCGAAGAGGGGCTCACGGTCCGGTTGCGGCGGCGCCAGAAACGGGCGAGTGCGCTCCGCATCATTCCAGCCGGGCCGAGCCAGGTCAACGAACGGTGGAGTATGGATTTTGTGGCAGATTCCCTGCTGGATGGCAGGCGCTTTCGAGCCTTGACGGTCGTGGATAACTGGAGTCGGTACAGTGCATTAATCGAGGCCGATTTCACGTTGCCGGGCACCAAGGTCGTCGTGGCCTTGGAGCGCGTGGCCCAACGAAGCGGGTATCCGAAAATGATCACGGTGGATAATGGCACGGAATTCACGTCGAAGGCCTTGGATGCTTGGGCGTATGCGCACGGGGGCAAACTCGATTTCATTCGTCCCGGGAAACCCGTGGAGAACGCGGTGATTGAAAGTTTCAATGGACGGTTTCGGGATGAATGCCTCAATGCCCAGGTGTTCATCTCGCTGCACGATGCCCGACAGAAGATTGAAGCGTGGCGAATCGATTATAATGAGCACCGGCCGCATGGGTCACTGGGGAATCTCACGCCTCAGGAGTTTACCGAACATGCGGCTCACCCCGGGCTGCAGGAGGCCTCAGATTTCCAGCACAGCGTGGTCTAGTTTTTGGGGAGGTCTCATATCCACTTTGCCCCTTGTTCAGATTCTTGGGGCCATCTCTGAATTTCTTCCACATTTCGTTATCCCTGGAACCAAAGGGCAGACGGTTGGCGCTATATTGATCCCAGAAATTAACGAAAGCTATAAAACGGGCAAGCCACTACCTAAGCTATTGGATTTTCGTGCTTAGATTTTACAATTGAAAACGGGTCTATTGTGGAAAGACCATGAATTCATTGCCAGAAACGCCAACGCCTATTATCGTGGCCTAGGGGACCTGAAGCAATGTTTAAAACAGGATCATTCCTATAAATAGGCCAAGCAAATCGATAATGAGTACCTTTCACCAAAGTTAGCTAATATTTCACAGAAACATCCACCAACGCCTGAATAACCTTAGTGAGATTCTTCCAAGATTCTTTATTGCAGTCATCAACCGACTTTCCTCAATATTAAGTTCTACGAGAATCTTGTCATCAATTACCTTTATTGATTGGTAGTGATTTTTTGCGAAAGTCTTTGTTTTTTCCCAAAACTGAAAATGAGAATTCTGATCTATCAATCTATTTTGTAATATGCAACCTACGATTCGTACAAATGTCTCTACATTTTGGTGCTTATGTTTTTCAAACCATTTCCCATTGATGATATTTACGTATATAGACAATTCTTCCTTTATTACATCGGCGCAATCCTGAAAGAATTGTCGATCTTCATCATTATAGTGCAAAATAGAATCAAAATCCGAAGGAAATTCTACTTTAAGTACCCCGATGGGAACATTATTATCAGTTAAACCAATTCCCATTAGTTTTATTGAATAGGACCTAACAATCGCTCCCCTTAAAGACGGATTTTTCAGCTGTTCGCTAATCAATCCAAATCCAAGTTTTGCCAATGCGTTCTTATAAAAAATAACAGTGTTTCGCCCTGTCCAATCCGTATCGTCCCCCACAGAACTGTAGACTTTCACCCGATTTTGAAATGATTCATAGAGTTTCCAAGTCAACCCTGTCCGCTCAGAACTGTAATCCTCTATGACACCCTGCATACGAAGCTCCCCAACGTTTCCTGAAATTCCAATCGCTTCTAGTAACCGTAATTTTTGCTCATCCTTCGAAGGAATCGCAACATAAACGGATGCTATTTCCGACCGCAAAGAAATTGCCATAAAACTCAAAAAAGAACGGAGATTGCCTGTTTTTCTTAGATGATCAATTTGATGCTTGAGAGATTTATTTCGATCATGCACGGATTTTTCATAGTCTAAATTTCTAACATTTGAGATTATTTGAGCCACCCAATTGAGTGCCCGGAGGTCTGATTCATCCAATTCTGGTGACTCCCACGAACAGGCATAACGCAAGACGCCAATAGTGCAGCTTGGATTGCTTATGGATTTAATGGGAACGGCAATATAATGTTTTATCCATTTAGAGTAATCCTCGTATGGGAATTCTGACACACGCTTGCCCCACTTAGGCATTCCGTATACTACGCAGGAACTTTGCGTATAGGGATTGTTTTTTAGCTTAGTGGAAAGATTCAGCAAATCTTCTTGATTATTAATTAATAAGGAATGGCCTGTAACTGCTACCCAACCAGTCAGTCCACGCAAGATTCTAGAACTTTCTGATCGCTTGTCAGACTCTGAGGCAAGACGATCATACAAATCGTAGAAAGCGGTTCGGGAGGAAGGGTCATAATTGTTTCCCATGTTTTGAAATAATTGGGTAGGTGGAGGTTCGGAACCGGGGTTTAAGCATGGAACTGTGGATCGCTCTAAAATAAGGCGATCAGTAACTGGATCACGAAGGAAAAGACAAATTTCTCCCTCTCGGGCATTGAATCTGCCAAGAATTGCCTGAGCTCTATCAACGACAATCTTTAGAACGTGCTCTGGGTCTTCAAGTGCACTTCGAATTTTTGTACCAAAGATTTCTGACCATAAAATTAGTAAATCTTCTGAATATCCGGGATCCCAATTTCCTATCATTGGATATTGATGGGGGAATTGCATTTTCTTATCCTCCTACTTGAATCGATAAAGCTATCTTGGAAAGTCAAGGGAAAGACTTCCATACCTTTAACCGAATAAATCTCAGCAGGAGTTTAAAGATTTGGACTACGCTCGGGTCGGAAGAGCAAGGGGAATGGAAAAGCTAGAGGATCGGCAGGAAACAACATAGAGAAGCTATTTGTATTCATTGAGCCACCTCCGGTTGAGAAAGCACTCTACCAATCTGCGTTCCAAATAAAAACACCAAAAAAGACCCAACAGGCATCAAGAATGGCTCATTGGACCTATGGTCAGCTTCCGTTTTAGATCCAGGTTATAGTTCGTAATGTGTTTGTTGATATTTTAAGAGGGAGGCAGAAGGTTCAAGGTAGACGCGCGCTCATGGTGCCCATCCTCCACGGTAAAATTTTAAAACTTTTTAACAAGGGAACATTCATGTTGAATTTTTCATAACTAAAATTAGATTCTCGGCACTTTATTTTAATTGGTCCTCCTTGAACCAGTTTTAAGTTTTTCACCAATGGTCGGTGATGGAAAAAACGAAAATTCCCTTCCAATTTTTTCCTTTTTTAAATACCCCTTTTTTTCCAAATCAAGCAGATCTTGTCGTGCCGTTTGGTAGACAATTGCATGATGATTTTTATGGGTCTCAATAGTATATTCTGCATAAGGATGTGCCAGAGCATGGTGAACTAGCATTTTTTGCCTTGGATTTAATCCTCGAATGCTTCTCAACTGTATATTAGAGTTTTCTACCTCTTTTTGTTTTTTTTGTAGGTATGCTTTAAGATTATGGATTGCCCGATGAATGGCTTTTAAATTATAGAAAAGAAAATAAGTTAGATCATTACTATCCGTTTCCGTGAATAAGAATGCCTGGACATATTTGGCCGGTGCACTTCGCATATATCTAGAAATAGACAGATACTCAAAAAGCACATAATTTCGCGATAAAAGGTACCAATACATAAGAGCACGCGCAGTTCGGCCGTTTCCATCCGTGAAAGGATGATCATAAGCTAAGACAAAATGAATTATCGCACCTTTAAATATAGGATGAATCCAATTATCTGCCTGATCTCTATTGGCAAAATCACAGAGTTGTTGAATTCTCTCAGGTAGAGTGGTTGCGTTAGGTGGAATGTGCACCGTTTCTTGATTGTACTCAACAATAATGTCGTCTCTGTTCCTTAATCTCCCTGCTTCCTCTGGGTTCTGTAATGTATCGGTTGTGATAATCTTGTGAAGATCAAGTATCCTCTCCAATGAAAAGTTTTCGTGGCAATTTTCTCTGATATATTGCATTGTTTCCCAATTATTTAGGATCATTCGTTCACTAACGTCTCTTGGCTTTCTACCGGAGCGTAGCATTTCCTTTGCAACTTTTCTGGTTGTTGCTGCCCCTTCTAATTGACTAGATGCTATTGCCTCCTCCATTAATGAGCTAATAATATATGGTTCTTTTGCCGGCAAGAAGCCGGAGGTATCCGTGGTAAGTGTTCCTCCTCCCCACAAATCTATTTCATGCAAAAGCTTAAACAAAGAATCAGGTATCCAATAGGTAAAAGAGACTTCATCTTTATCCTTAAATGGAACCAATTTTTTATTTGCTTCCCGTCCAATTTTTAAAAATGCCCACAACTCTTCATGGGTAACCCCTTCAGGTAAAGGGTGGATATATCGAAATTTGTGCCAATGGAGATACTGATGATTTGCCTTTGTGATGATTGATTGAAAATCAGGGGCATTTATCCGCTGGAGCAAATCAAATAACTTGTCCCCTTGGAGCAAGAGGTGATTTTTAAAATTTGGCGGATGTACTACCACAGACATGTATAGGATATTTCTATTAAGTTTTAAAGCGTATTATCTAAAATACTAAAAAATACTAAAAAACTTAATTTTAGTAGTTATAAACATATCAGAAATTTCCCTGAAATACTAATATTAATTAATTTAGTATTTAAATAGTATTTTGCATTTTTTCATCTAAATAAAAATCTACATATAGGGCAAAGAACATTTCGTAAGACAATAAATAGTGGTTTTTGGGAATAGACAATAACATACGAAGGAGTTAGCAATACCTGCAATTATTTAGGTTTCCATTTTTTTAGGCGCTCTTGGCTGAGCATATTTAGAAGATTCTATTCCACCCCTTCGGCGGATTCTCCTTCCCTGAAATTCTCTCCAGCTTTGGGACTTTCTCGGGCGGCTTTTCTAACGCTTCCATTTTGGTCTTCCCCTGGTTTCACGGACAGGGTAAAGAAGACGGTTGAACTTGCTTCGGTTCCGTGGACACTCAGCTGGTTTTTGTCATCTGCTGCTCATACGCTACCGGGCTGATATTTCCTAGGTGGTGATGGCGTCTCGCCCGATGATCAAACACCTCAATATAATC
>JBFWRU010000021.1:0-37182 GCA_050248735.1 Nitrospirales bacterium
TTGGGCCAACCCCAAGCTCACTGTCTCTCGTTCTTCATGACTCAAGTGGGTATAGCATTTCTTTTCCATGACAACACCTTAGCCGATCAAGGCCGGGAGTGTTGCACTTGGAGTTAGAACCTAAGGAAGGAAAAATCTCCGATGTCTGATCAAAAAGAAGAGATGTCTGATCAAAAAGAAGAATTGTTAAATTATATCCAAGCTCACCTGGCAGAGTTAAACCTCATTCACGATCAGGCTGAAAAAGCGCTCAATGCGGTGCAGGGAAAAGACCATGTCACGAAATGGAAAAGAAAAGTGGTGGAAGGGTTGACGCCCTACGTCAGCCCGGCCTACCTACAACACATTTCCAAGGAATGGCTGGAAACCACCTACTTCGTGGGAGATGTGTTTGACGAATTAGCCGATGAAGTGGACATGTGCCGTCGACATCTCAAAAAACTAGCCAAGGAAATTCAAACATCGGGTATTCCCTAATGCAGCCTGTTGAATGGGACTGTTCTCTGAAGTCGCTGGGCACCTTGTCTCTCTGACTCTCATGGGTAACCTTCCTCCTCATCCTCGCAAACGGCTCGGCCAGCATTTCCTGATCGATCCCAATCTCCTCAGAAAAATCGTCTCCCTGGCTGATCTTCAGTCGGAAGACTTTGTCTGTGAGATTGGCCCCGGCGGCGGAGCCCTGACCAGATTGTTGTGCCAATCGGCGAAACAGGTGTTGGCTCTGGAGGTGGATCCGCGAATGGTGGATTTCCTGAAAGGGGAACTTTCGGAATGCTCGAATTTGGATGTTCAAGAACAGGATGCCCTTCGTTATCCATTCGATCAACTACCGGAGCCTGCCGTGGTGGTGGCCAATCTGCCCTATAATATTTCCACGCCCATCATGTTTCGGTTATTGGAGGCCCGCCCAAAGATCCGTCGCATGGTCTTGACCGTACAATTGGAAGTGGCCAAACGGTTAATCGCCAAACCGAAGACCAAGGATTATGGCGTGTTGTCCGTCATGGCACAGCATTTGGCTCAGGTCAGGTATGGTTTTCCCGTTTCACGGAAGTGTTTCCGCCCGGTTCCGGATGTGGATTCCGGGGTAGTGAGGCTGGATATTCGTCAGGATGACCTTGAAAAATCTGAGGACTTGGCTCGGTTTCAACGAATAGTCCGTGCCGCTTTCGGCCAACGCCGAAAAACCCTCCTGAACGCCTTCCGATCAGCTGGTATTTCTCAGGAATTACTCCAACAGGCTCAAGAAAAAACGGGCATTGCTCTAAGCCGCCGAGCTGAAACTCTCTCCGTTGAGGAGTTTCGTCTATTGAGTCACGCCCTTGTGGTTATAGTCCCCTCCTTCCTGTTCCCATAGCCATGCCACTTCCCGGGGTACCCGAAATGGCGTAAGTGTTGTTTGCTGGATAGAAACCCTTATGATAGGATTTATCCTTATGAGTATCTTCCCTAGTACCAAGGGGCGGGCGGAGCAGTCAAAAACCCAGGAAATTTCATTGGTCACTACGCAGGTAGTAGGGGTCGTGATGTTGACCTTAGGAGTCTTGTTCGGGTTGAGTGTGTTGACCTTTTTCCCGGATGACCCCCTTCTGTTTGATTCTTCCCTGCATGATTCCAAGCCATATCCTCGCAATGCCGTTGGGTTAATCGGAGCCACATTAGCCTTTTCGCTGTTTGAATTATTGGGTGGGGCAGCCTATTTGGTGCCGGTGTTGTTTGTATCCTATGGGTTGGCTTGTATTTTCGGAGAACGTATTCGTGTGACATTGGGAGCTGTGGCGGGAGCCCTGCTGGGCATCCTTTCCGTGAGCGCCCTGTTGCATCTTCAATCTCCGGGCATCAGGCTCACCATGCTTCAGGGATTAGGATTTGATGATGGAGGTCTGGTAGGGCGATGGCTGGCCCAGGGGTTAGAGGCCTATTTAGCGACCACGGGCGCCACGATCCTTTTATTAGCTTTGGTCATGGTGGGGTTCCTCTACATTGTACCTTTGTCTATTGGAAAGGTTGCACGCCAAGTTGCGAGTACCAGTGGGCGAGTGACGACGGGGGTGGTGCAATCGGTCAGGGAAAAGGAGTGGTGGTCTCGAGAGTCGAAACCCAAGGAAAATAAGTCTATTCGTATTAATCGCCAACTGGCCGGTCGTGGTGGGGTGACCGCATCTGTGGCAGAGCCCGCAGACATCAAGGCCACCCCGGTTAAAACGGTGTTCAATAATGCTCCGGGCCCATCCGGGATTCAATTGAATTTGGAAATCACGGGGTCAGAAGACGACGGATACGCCACGACTTCGAGGATTTCGAAGTCCTATCAGTTACCCTCCCCCGTTGATCTGCTGGATACTCATGCTGTCCGTGCTGCGAACCAGACGGATAGCGTGCTTAAGTCGCAATCTGAAATTCTGGTTCAGACCCTTGCCAGTTTTGGGATCGAGGGAAGTGTGACGGATGTGCATCCCGGCCCTGTGATTACCATGTATGAGTTTGCGCCTGGGCCTGGCATTAAGGTCGCCCGGATCGTCAATTTGGCCGATGATTTGGCCATGGCCTTAAAAGCCTTGAAGGTTCGGGTGGTGGCACCTCTTCCCGGCAAATCGACGGTGGGAGTTGAAGTGCCGAATCCGCAACGTGAAACGGTCGGCTTGAAAGAGATGCTCATGTCCGAGGCGTTTCGCAAGTCCAGATCCAAACTTGCGTTGGCTCTGGGGAAAGATATTTTTGGACGGCCGGTGGTGGCCGACCTTCGGACCATGCCCCACCTTTTGGTGGCGGGAGCTACGGGTGCTGGCAAAAGTGTGGGAATCAATAGTGTCTTGTTGAACTTGTTGTTTTCCGCTCATCCAGACGAAGTCAAACTCCTGCTGATTGATCCCAAAGTCTTGGAATTACAGGTGTATGATGGCATTCCTCATCTCATTCGTCCGGTGATTACCAATCCCAAGGAAGCCGCACGGGGTTTGGGGTGGGTTGTTCAGGAAATGGAACGACGGTACCGTGTCCTTGCTGAACTTGGTGTGAGAAGTATTGATGCGTATAATCGGAAGTTAGAAGAGCTGCAGGAAGCCAGCGTGAAGAAATCCTCTTCCTCCAAAAAGTTGTCCAGTCCTGACCGGAACGAGGATGATCCCATCGAATCTATAGAAGAACGCGTTCCGCTCCCCTATATCGTGGTAGTGATCGATGAATTTGCCGACCTGATGATGGTGGCTCCCAAAGAAATTGAAGATCGGATTGCCCGTCTGGCCCAAATGGCACGCGCCTCGGGAATTCATTTGATCCTGGCCACTCAGCGGCCTTCGGTTGATGTCGTCACCGGGCTGATTAAGGCCAATTTCCCGGCAAGAATCGCCTATCAGGTTTCTTCCAAAACAGACTCCCGGACTATTTTGGATGCCAATGGGGCGGAAAGTTTATTGGGAAAAGGTGATATGCTGTACCTGGCTTCGGGGACGGGACGTATTGTCCGGCTTCACGGGCCTTTTGTCTCAGATGATGAAGTCAGAAGCGTTGTGGAGTGGGTAAAAGGCCAGGCCGCTCCAGTATATGACCCGGTTGCGGTTGAAGCGGTTCGCGAACCGGAGGTTGAAGAACAAGAACGGGATGAAACCTACGAACGGGCGAGGGAGTTGGTAATGACGACCGGGCAGGCATCGGCGTCTTTCATCCAGCGGCGGCTCCGTGTCGGGTATCCCCGAGCCGCTCGGATGATTGAGCAAATGGAAGAGGAAGGGCTGGTGAGTGCGGCTGGTCGTGATGGCAAGCGGGAAGTTTTGGTGAGAGGATCGGCGATCGCCGAGTTGGGATAATGATGAAATCCTTCAAGGTGGTGCTAAGCCTCATTATCGGGTTCACGATGAATGCGGTATCGTTAGGAGCTTCTCCGGCCAGTGGGTCGAAAAGTCTTGTGGAAAAGGTCGAGGCACAATATGCCCAGACAAAAGACCTTCAGGCGGATTTTACCCAGGAAACCCGGTTTGAGGGTTTTGAGAGCGGGTTCTCTTCGTCTGGGAAGCTGTATTTAAAGAAGCCTGGGTTACTTCGATGGGATTATCTTGAACCATCCACGGAGCAAATTTATGTGGATGGAGACCGGGTGATGATGTACGTGCCTGACCATCAACAGGTGGTGAAAGGGACTTTGACCCAATTGGCGGCATCCAAAGGTCCTTTGGCACTGTTACAGGACGTCGGGACCCTCTCGCAACAATTTACGATCGTCGATTCATCCCCGGAAGATCGTGGAGACGGAACAGTACCGGTCTTAACGTTAGAGCCAAAGCCCACCGGAGAGGGGCCTCCGACACTCAAGAAAATCGTGCTCAAGCTCACCCCGGGTTCATTTTTGATACAAGAAATTACCTTATTGGAAACCAGTGGCAACGTATCCAGAGTGACTTTTGATCATATTCGGGTGAACCAAGGCGTCTCCGCTCAATTGCTACAATTCGCGGTTCCCCCGGATGTTGTTGTCGTGGAAATGCCGACTTTGCGCTGATGTCCATAATCGTGTTGGCTTAAAAATTGCGTAGTCGCTTGTAGGAAGCTCAGAGCATAATTTTTTTCGGACTTAAAAGAGCTGGATTATGGCAGAACGGATTTTAGTTGTTGATGATGACAAAGGGGTGCGGGAGGCCCTCGGGGAATTTTTGCTGACTCTGGGCTATGGAGTGGTCATGGCCGAAAATGGGCAGGAAGCCTTAACGAAATATCGCAGTGGAGAATTCGACATTATTATGGCCGATTTGATTATGCCCAGTATGGATGGGATGGAGCTCCTTCGACGGGTTCGGGAAATTAAAAATGATGAAGTGATTTTCTTGATGATTACCGGGCACCCTTCGATTGGTACGGCAGTCGAAGCTATTAACCAGGGAGCGGATGATTACATAACCAAGCCTTTCCACCTTGAAGACGTCAAGCAACGCATTACCAAATGTCTGGAAAAGCAAACGCTCAAGGGTCGATTGAAAACGGCCCAGGGGTTGGCCTGGGGTTTGATGTTGTCCATCCCTTTATGGCTGTTGTTGGGCATTATTCTGGTCCTTCTCTTTAAAGGGTAAGGGTCCTCTCCTCAATTTTTTGCTAGTTTTCCCAGTCGAGCTTTCTTGTCTGTTCTTTCCTTGACCATGTCTCTACGGGCGATCATCGGCACCATGGTGTTTGTCATCGGTATTGAAGCCTGCTTTTTATCCGGAACTGACAGCCCGGCCTTCAACGGTCACATTACCGAGGATCCCACCAAATTGTTGGATAAATATTTATCCCTTGATAAAAAAGGGGCACGTCTGGAGGCCTATTCCACTGAAGTGTTGAGACCGTTTGTGGCGTGGCGGGAGGAGCCAGTGTGGGGACAGGTGGTTATTATTTCCGATTATCAAGTTATTGAAGATGTGACCCAATGGGAAATCATCGGTACGATGGAAGCAAAAATCCCGGTGGTGTTCCAGGTCCTGGGGACCATGCATTGGGAAAGTGTGACGTTTATCGCGGAACCTAACCGGGAATTTCAGTATTTTCATATTAAAGCTGTTCAGGATCGCTGGCAGATTGTGGCCCCTCAGTTGCCGCCTCATGTGGGCCGACAACGTATGATTGATTTTATCCGATGGGCAAGTTTGCATGAAGTGAATGGTGAGAAGAACGCTCGTTTTGCCCATTTAAAAACACAACTTGAGGGCGCAAAGGAGTAGTGAAGTTATTATGAGCAGTTGGAAAGCTGAATTATTGTTGTTTGATTTTGATGGGACCCTCATTGACTCCAAGTTGGATATTGCCACATCGGTGAATCTGACTCTTGCCGACTTGGGGCTGCCATTGCGTTCGGTAGAGGAGATTTATAGTTTCGTCGGAGATGGGGTGAAACGATTGCTGCGTCTTTCGGTAGGAGAGGGGGGAGGTGATGACCGCTATGAGGCGGCCTTGGGGATTTTTCGGTCTCATTATTTAAAGCATTGCGTGAAGACGACCAGATTCTACCCTGGTATCGATGCTGTCTTGAAATATTATGAAAGTCGGAAGAAGGCAATTGTCACCAATAAGTCTCCCGAATATACCCGGTGTATTGTGGAAGGCCTCGGCGCTAACCGGTTCTTTCACGCTGTGGAGGGAGCCCGTGATACTTCAGATCTCAAGCCCGAGCCTGCCATGCTGCATCGTGTCCTGGCGGAATTGGGAGTAGAGCCGGATCGGACTGTGATGATTGGAGACAGTACCAATGATGTGCGGGCAGCCCAGGCGGCCGGAGTGAAGGCCTGTGCCGTCGGCTATGGCTATGGCAATCGAGAAAAAGTATTAGCCCTTCAACCTGATTTTTATTGTGAACGACCCGAAGATCTACTCAATGTGTTTTGATCCTTCCCCGTACAGGATCGCGACCGGTTACGAGCGGTCTTTTGGGCCAAAAAAGAGTTTGAAGCTGTGCGGATTTCTCTGTTGTGGGGGAGGAATATTTTCTATTATGATGGCGACCAACTTTTAGTGTGGAAGATTGTTTAGCTCCGAGTGCTTGGTGGGGACCTGATGCTACAGCCAGTTGTGACCTGCTTGGATATGGAAGGGGTATTATTCCCTGAAATTTGGCTTGGCTTGGCTGAGAAAGTGGGGTTGGATGAATTACGCCTGACCACACGCGATATTTCCGACTATGATGTGTTGATGAAAAAGCGGCTGCAGGTTTTGAAAACCCACGGTATTTCGATCCGGGATATTGAGGAAGTCGTACAAGGAATAGCGCCGTTGCCTGGAGTCCACGAGTTTATAGATTGGTTGCGGAATCGCTGCCAAGTCATTATTTTGTCAGACACCTTCTATGAATTTGTGGGACCATTAATGAAGCAACTGGATTTTCCCACGATCTTTTGCCATTCACTCGAAATTGATTCGAAAGGGTTTATTTCCAATTATCGTCTGAGGCAAAAAGACCAGAAACGTCATGCGGTCATTGCTTTGAAAAATATTGGGTTTCGAGTCTTGGCAGGTGGAGATTCCTATAACGACGTGTCAATGTTGAAGGAGGCGGACGCGGGATTCTTTTTCTGTCCTCCTGAATCTATTGCTCAAGAATATCCTCAGTTCCCGGTTTCCAGAAACTATATAGAATTTCAAGAATACCTAGCCCGGGCTGGAGGATTTGCGTCCTAAGGTTATAGGCGAATCTAGAAAGTAGGAGAGCAAATCATTTTTAAAAATTTTCAGCAACAGAAGAGATTTAACCCCACAATTGCCTTTCGCCTATCATCATGGAAGTTGTACAATTAATCTTCTTTTTGGTTATTGTAAGGGAAACGATATCTTGGAGGTCCCCATACAGCTTAAGATGATCTTCGCTTCCGTCTCATCCCCCCATTCCTATCAGAATGCAATGCCCTTAATTGGTTAGTTGTTCACATAGCATCAGTTCAGTCGACTCATGTCATACAGAAACGGTACTGAAAATTTCACAGTACTGAGGATTTCATAGAAAGGAGTCTTTGAAATGCGGGTACTTGTAAAATCACTATCCATGGTTGTAGTTGGGGTGGGAGGTCTATTTTTGTTGTCAGGGTGCTTAGGAGATCGAAATTGGCAATATCCGCCGTCTTCAACGGGGAGCTATCTTAGTGAAAAAGCCCCTACGCCGGTAGCAGCTAAGGCCATTGTGCTTCCCTTGGAGGATTTGCGGGGAGAAGGGGTGAAAGAGGAATATTGGAGAGCCACTATCCCCCTCGTGCCGTATGGTGATACTAAATACCAACGCCCGGAAAAAGCTGAAAATCCTGAACAAGTGGATGTGGTTCGGTTTAACCCAACTCATGACTTTTCCAAGGCCGTCGCTGCGGAGTTAGCCCAGGCCGGAATTTTTTCCTCGGTTACTTTCACCGAAGATGATCAGAAGCATCAGGCTGATGTCGCATTTCGAGGTCGGTTGCGTTCAACGGATTGGAAGCGGAGACTATACACCTATCTATTGGGGCCGGTAGGAGTGGTGTTTTGGATTTTGGGTCTCCCCATGAGTGAAACGACGACGGGTTTGGAAATGGATCTTCGACTGACTCCCATTAATGATCCGGGGAAAGTCTTGTGGAGCATGACGATGGATTTTGAGGGAAGGAAGTTTGATGGACCTTACTACGGTTTGGAGGCGGCCGTGCAGAGTTATCCGGAAGCTATTCAAGAAGCTTTAAGGCCAGCTATTGCGGATTTGGTTAATTTGGCCAAACAGGACCCTCAAAGGCTTATGCCCCGTTAATTTTAAGCCATTGGAATAATTGGGGAAATATCTTTTCGAAACTTTAAGGTTGATATTTTGGGAGGGAGAGGATTATTTTAGCCTTCAGTAAATAAACAAACGGCCGATAATGAATACTAAGTATTGAGATTATTCAGGTAGATTAACCCTTATTCTGGCAGTTTTAAAATAGGCGTTGTTGAAAAGGAGAACGGAGTTCTCCTTTATTTTACAATTTGTCCTTCATGCATGAGATTATTGTCTTCGTCACGGCAGGTTCAGAGGAGGAAGGCCTGAAGATTTCACGAATTCTAGTTGAAGAAAGAGCTGTGGCCTGCGTGAATCTTCTCCCCGGTATTCGGTCGATATTTCAATGGGAGGGGAAAGTGAGAGAGGAACAGGAAGTCCTGCTTGTGGCAAAGACTGTTTCCGGGTCTTTCGATCGTGTGGCTTCGTTGGTTTGCGCCAATCATAGTTATGATGTTCCGGAAATTATTGCATTTCCCATTCAAAATGGACTGCCAGAATATTTGTCCTGGGTGCGAGAAATGACCACCCCGGCGGCATAAGGAACGGGGAATGTGATTTTGTTTACAGTTGTCCATTGCAATAATCAGAATTTCTAACATTCGGTGATTTCATGAAAGACTCCGAGGAAACACTAACTGTAATTATCTTTCGAGGAGCCAGGGCAAATCCCTGGCGGTTAAAGGTTCGCAGGTCCCTTGTGAAGCACGGCTTGATTTTTGGGCTGTTTCTGCTTTTATTCCAAGGTGGAATTTTGGCTCATTATATCTACCAATGGAAGCAATTAGGTGAGTTCGCAGAGGTCAAGCAGGAGCTTACAATTTCCAAGTCTCGGACGAGCAATTTTTCCACGGAAGTGGATGGAATGAAAAAACGAATGATCGTTTTGGAAAATTTGAATCGTAAACTTCAAACTATGTTTGGATTGGAGACTGATGAAATCCAGGGTGCGGTTTCCTTAGTCCCCGGGCAAGGTGGTGAGGAGATTCCCTATGAGGGCCTTCCAGGAGATTCGTTTGGTGGGTCGATGAGTCAAGGTGATCAAGGTGATGATGAAAGTGCGCCTGCCCCCGAGGTCTCAAAATCTTATTTGTCCATGGAAAGGCAAATAGAAGAAATCAAAGGTGGGCTGGAATGGCTCAATCAACAGACAGAAGTGGAGAATAAAATCTTAGAGGAGCTTTCCACTGTGGCACATGAAAAGGTTGAACAATGGGCTGCCACCCCTTCTATTTGGCCAGCTAAAGGTAGGATTACCTCGAAGTTTGGGCCAAGGGTTTCTCCGTTCACCGGGAAAAAGGCGCTTCATGCCGGCATTGATATTGGCGCCCCGACGGGGACGGAGGTTCGTTCTCCGGCTTCCGGTAAGGTTGTGGTCGCTGCCTATGATGGCCGGATGGGTAAATTTATTCGCGTGGATCATGGGTATGGTATTGAAACCACTTACGGGCATCTGTCCAAAATTTATGTGAAATATGGAGATCGGGTGCAGCGGGGAGACTTAATTGGTTTAGTCGGAAGTACGGGAAAATTTTCCACTGGACCTCATCTTCACTACCAAGTTGCTGTAAATGATGCTGTAGTCAATCCCATCCATTATATTCTGGATTGATTACTTAATAACTGATCCTGTTCCTCAGAAGTGTTTTTTTTCGGAAGAAATTTGATTATAATACGTTCATTTTTCACTGTCCGCTCCTCTTCCCGCCTTCAAAATTCTGCATAAATCCCTACGGAAGCCACTCCGGTTTTTGGATGGGACACTTCTAGTAGGGACAAAAGGCCTAAGTCCCATTAAATGAAAATGGGTCTTCTTTTATGTAGCTTGGGCCTTCTTTTAGGTTGAATTGTGAAGGTCCATGCCCTAAATTATAACCTCCAGGTAGCCAACCGCTTTTTCTCTCTGTTGTCCGATTTATGCTAGTGTTCAGAGAGAACGTAAGTGAAGGGTCATGAATTGACAAAAAAAAGAGGTGTTTGTTAGGTTTTGTTACTAAGCGGGATTTTAACTACTAGAGGTAGTTTTTTTCATTGGAATTCTACGTTCAGGCAGGGCAAAGTTAAATTTTTTGTTTTTAAACTACTAGCTATAAAGGAGGAGACCTAAACATGAGTCTCGATTATGTCAAATTTACCCCAGGCTTTGGAAAGTTTATGCCTAAGGAATATAGGGATATGGTGGAGCATGGTCCATTTGGGAAAAAAACCTCTGTCTCCCAGGTGGGGACATTTAAGGAAATTCTGGAAGAGCATCCCATGTGTGCAGGGTGTGCGATGACGTTGTTCATTCGGTTGGCTATCATTGCGTTCCCTAACCCGGAGGATACGATTACAGTCGGTACGGCAGGATGTGGGCGACTAGCCATTTCTCAGGCAGCCATTCCTTTTGTCTATGGGAATTATGGAGATCAAAATGGAGTAGCGAGTGGGTTATCTCGAGGGCTTCGCCTGCGTTTCGGAGATCGACCCAAGGACGTGGTAGTAATGGCTGGTGATGGGGGAATGGCAGACATTGGCTTTGCTCAAACTCTGCATTCCTGGTTTCGAAAAGAAAAATTTACGACCATTATGTTGGATAACGAGGTATATGGGAATACGGGTGGTCAGGAAAGCGGAATGACCAACAAAGGTCAGGTTTTGAAGATGGCGCCTTTAGGGAAAAAATTTGAAAAAATGGATATGATCGGAATGGCCAAGGTTGCCGGTTGTGCATATGTGGCGACGGTGGTTCCCAACAACCCAAGAAGAGTGGAAAGCGTTATTAAAAAAGCGGTCTTGATTGCACGAGAAGTGGGCCCAACGTATATCCAAGCCTATACTTCCTGTAACATTGAGTATGCAATTCCAACGGATAAAGTAATGGAGGATGCTAAAGATGTCGAGAATGATCGTTATGCATTTTCTGAATATCTTACAGACGAAGCCAAGCAGTATTTAGGGGAATTGTACGGGTACAAGGAATACCTCCCGAAACCGGCAACTGCGGTAACAAAAAAGTAGTCTCTTAGTCTATGCTGAGGTGAGGGATGTTGGGTGTAGAAGCTTAAGCTATGATTATGGAGGTAGAATATGGCAATTCGTTATAATATTCGTATGGCAGGCGTTGGTGGCCAGGGTGTAGTGACTGCATCCCATATTTTTAGCACAGCGGTCATTAATGCTGGAGGGGAGAGTACCATCGTTCCGTTTTATGGTTCTGAAAAGCGAATGGCTCCCGTAGAAAGTTATGTGCGCGTTTCGAATGAGCCAATTTATGAAATTGGAGAAATTACCTTTCCCCACATCCTCATGGTCTTTCATCCACAGTGCATTACCCATGGAAAGAGTTACACGAATCCTTTTTATTATGGATTAAAAAAAGATGGAGTCGTGCTTATCAATAGCAATACACCCATGAATCTGGAGCCGGATCAAGCAGCGGAATTGAAAGAATTAAATGCGAAAATTTATTATATTCCAGCCACCCAAATGTCGCTAGATGTGGCGGGAATCGATCTGGCCACTAATATGGCTATGGTTGGAGCAATTGGCGCCATTACGGGACTTTCAGATTTAGAGGCCACGGGGACGGCTGTGAAAGATCGATTTCTGGGGAAAGGTTTTGTGGTGTCAGGTGGGACGGCTGCATTGGATAGTGTGGTGGAAAGAAAGTTTAAAAAGAAAGCGGAGCTCATTGAGAAAAATTTGGCAGTAGTGAAAGCCGCGTGGGATTATGCCATTGAGCATGGATGGTCCGCCGGAGGTTCCTCAATGGCCGACCAAACGGCAGCTGCAGCAAAGGCTGCGGCAAATGTTTCGGCGTAAATAAAGAGGGAATAGAAAGGGGAATGCGATGTATCTTGTTGCTAATATAGATGTAAATATATGTGCGGCCACAAGTTGTAAGTTATGCACTCAATATTGTCCGGAAGCCAATACCATTCAATATGATAACGAGGCGGGAAAAGATAAGGGTTTGAAATATGGGTCCGCCTATGTAGCTGTTGATCGTTGTAAGGGTTGTGCTCAGTGTGTTTGGGTGTGTGACAACATGGCCAAGCACCATGCCATTAAAATGGAAATGATCGATCAAATCGGGGAGGCGGCACTGACTCAAAATATTTCCTACGTAGAAAAAAATACCAAAGCGGTTTTGGCAAGTCCGTGGCAGTCTTAAATTCAATTAATTTCTTGCTGATTTCGCATTTTTAATTTGAATCGGAGTCCAACGTGGAATTAACGAAAGAACTAGAAGACGCAATCGTGGCTCCAGGGCCACAAGGGTTCCATCCACCATCGGCTGCGGAACTTGGCGTTCTGACGCCTGACAAAGGGTATGGTCTGAAATTTGGACATGTTGTTGAGGAAGAGCGGGCAATGGAAGCCATGGCTCGCACGATGTTCACAAGAAAAAATGCGACCATCTTCCCAGGGCCTATGGTGTTATGGGCTTGGAATGATCATGCGGCGGATAAGGCGAAAGCGGTTTTGGAATTGGCTGCCCAAATTCCTGAAGTATTGGTCATCCCAATGCCAGACTACAGGCCTAAATATCCAAAAGTTGAGCCTGAAGAAGTCATCAACCCGAATCATCCCAACCTGACGATATGGGGGAATAAAATTGAGGCCTGTATTTTTATTGGCGTACATTGTCATTATGCCAATCTAACCCTCAAAATGATCCGGGCCGGAACCAATTGTTGGACTTCGGCCATTTGTGCGGAACAAGGGCATGAAGATGCCATGTTTACTGTTCGGGATTCTGATGCGGCAAAAATTAGAAGGGTAGCAGCTGTCTTTAAGCGGGTGCGTGAGGAAATGGGGATAAAATTGCCAGATCATAAAGAAAATGTTCGGTTTACTGGACTTCAGTCCAGGGTTCATGGTGGGAAAACTCACACTAATCCTCTGGATTTCAGTATTGAAAGCCCTGTTGATGGAAACGCGGCCGCATTTGGCCATAAACCTGAACATATGCAAAAAGAAGCATGAGTATATTTGTGGAGTTTCATTTAAGTAATAAGGGGGTCAAACCATGAGCGAAGCCCTTGAGTCAGAAGTCAAAACCAATCCCCAAGGTGATCCAATTACGAGTGCACCGGCCGCATCAGCGGTTGATAGCGGAAATGGAAGAAAAGATCCTCATGGAGATGCCAAGAAGCAGCAGGTAGTTTCGCCGGAGTATATGTTCTTTGAGGCTCCCCGTGAACGGGAATTTATTACGGGTAGTGAATGTGCCAAAGAAGCGGTCAGGCGATCAAATGTAGATATGTCTGTGGCCTATCCCATTACCCCACAAAGTGAAACATTGCAATTGATTGGGGTCTTGTATGGGGAAGGGTATGTAAAGGAATTCTATCGCGGCGAAGAAGAATATGGCGTCATGTCGGCAATTGCTGGGGCCTCGCGCGCAGGTGTTCGAGCATTCACGGCCACAGCCGGTCCTGGAACTTTACGAGGTCTTGAGCCTATCGTCTCGTGGGCTGGTCACCGTCTTCCTGCCGTTTGTATGTTTACATGCAGAGTCGTCAATGCTCCGCTGGCTATCCAACCGGATAATATTGAAATTGCCTACCTTTTGAATAGTGGAATGCTCGTTTTTCACGCTGAAAATCAGCAGGACCTATTCGATTTTATTATGAAGGGCTTTATCATTAGCGAAAAAAATGATGTAACCCTTCCGGTGGGTGTCTGCTGTGATGGTTTTTTTGTAACGCATGCACGAGGGTATTGTTCAATGCCAGATCGAGGGCTGAAACTCCCAGCTCGTGACCCTTACCGAGGATCGGTACCGGTTTTAGATGCGGAGAACCCGCCAGCTCGATTGTCTCGTGATGCTCCGGTACAAAAATCTAATTTTATGGCCTATAACATTCATGCGGTGTGGCAGCAGGAAGTATGGGCTGGTGTGGAACGTTCACGGAAATACATTGATCTCTACATGGATGGGTTATTAGAAGCCCAGGATGTGGAGGGGGCAGATGTTCTCCTGATTGCTTCGGGGAGTGCCGCCGCCCAATCACGCGAAGCGGTCCGCCAATGTAAGGAAAAGGGCATTAAGGCAGGATTGATCAAAATTCGTTCCTTGCGCCCGTTCCCAACGGCTGAATTACGGAAGCTCTGTGGTGAGGCCAAACTCATCGTGATCCCTGAGTTTAATTATGTTGGGTGGTTGGCAAAAGACGTAGCTACAGCCATCTATGGGTACTCCAAGGCAAAAATTGTGGCTGGTCCACATGTCTACGGGGGAATGTCTATGCCCGTTGAAATGATTACCGATGAAGTGGAGTGCGGCCTAACCGGGAAAAAGTCTAATACGGTACCTGAGTCTCACATCATGGGGACGGTCGACCAGGCAGCTGTAGCCCAATTTATGAAAAGCATTTAGAAGGATTTCAGATAACGGTCAAACCGTGATTTTGGGAAGCCCGTCCTGGGGAAACTCGGGACGGGCTTTTCTGTGTTTGGTCCCTGAAGTTCTAGTCATAGGGTGTTGACCCTGGTAGGCTTAGCCACATCGAATGATTTCAAATCATTGCTTCTTCCATGAATAAAATCCTAGTCACGAATGATGACGGTATTGATGCGCCGGGGTTGCGAGCACTGTCGCAGGCGCTTAGGCCTCTCGGTGAAATCTGGGTGGTCGCTCCGGAAAAACCTCAAAATGCCGTAGGGCGTTGTATGACGTTGCACAAGCCACTTCGCCTACGTGAAGAAAAAAAATGGTGGTATGCAGTCAATGGGACCCCAGCCGATTGTGTCACGCTCACCCTTGCTCATCTGTTAAAAGAGACTCAGCCCAAGTTGGTCCTGTCAGGAATCAATAACGGATGGAATTTAGGCGATGACGTCACGAACTCAGGAACGGTCTCTGGGGCCTTGGAAGGCATGTTATACGGCATTCCATCTATGGCCGTGTCTCTTGAAGGTACTCTCAAGAGCCAATATGTCATGGCTGGCGAGATTGCGGCTAGGATCGCCAAACAGATTTTAAAAGATGGACTACCTCCCCACACCATATTAAATGTCAATGTTCCAGGGTGCACCAATGCTCAATTAGCGGGGATACAAATCACCTCTTTAAGTCAACGCCGATACCATGATCCGGTTGTTGAGAAAATTGATCCACGAGGCAACCGGTATTTCTGGATAGCGGGGGAACGGATTTCCTGGTCGAGGCGATCACCCTCGGACTTTGAAGCTGTCTCTAACAACCTTGTTTCAATTACGCCCCTCCATCTGGATTTAACCGACTATTCAGCCATGACCCATCTGAAGAGTTGGGAACAGGACTTGTGGAGTCCCACGTCACACAAAGCTCAATCGGCAGTAACAAAAACCCATTCCAGGAAAGCAAGGGCCTACAAAAATGACTAAAAGTATTTCTCATGCTTTCAATCGGTAACCCATGTTGGAATGGGGAAGGCAACTCTATGACTGGATGTTATCTTGGTCGGACTCCCCTTATGGGGGAGTCGCCCTATTTTGGCTGGCTTTTGCCGAGTCGTCATTTTTCCCGCTTCCTCCTGATGTCCTGTTAATTGCCCTGACCCTGGGAGACCCCAGACAGGGAATGTGGTTCGCAACGATTGCCACTGCCGGCTCGGTTTTGGGAGGGATGTTCGGCTATGCGATCGGATGGTATGGGGGCAGGCCTATCCTCAAGAAACTGATGGGCCAAGCCCGGATGGATCTGATTCATCATTATTTCCAGCGGTATGAAGCCTGGGCGATTCTTATTGCGGGCTTTACCCCAATCCCGTATAAGGTGTTTACAATCGGTGCCGGGGCTTTTTTTGTCAATTTTCGCACATTCTGTCTGGCGTCTTTGGTGGGCCGGGGAGGGCGATTTTTTTTGGTAGCCGGAGCGATTCAGTTGATTGGTCCATGGGTAAAGGAACTCATTGAGGAATATTTCAACGTGTTTTCCATCCTGTTTATGATTCTTCTCCTGTTGGGATTTTGGATTATAAAGTATCAAAGTCACAAACTGACCCAACCGAACCCCACTCAGAAACATTAGCTATGCCCATCGTTCTTTATAATACGCGTACCAAAAAGAAGGAACCGTTCGAACCCCTGCGCTCCAAGGAAGTGAGCATGTACGTCTGCGGAGTGACGGTTTATGATGATTGTCATCTGGGACATGCCCGTAGTGCCTTAACTTTCGATGTCATTCGACGCTATTTCGAATTTTCTGGGTACAAGGTCACCTATGTTCGGAACTTCACTGATATCGATGACAAAATCCTCAAGCGCGCACAGAAAGAAGGTGTGCCCTGGCAGGATATCAGCGAACGGTATATTCAAGCCTTTTACCGGGATATGGGAGCTCTGGGCATCACCAAACCCCATGCCGAGCCCCGAGCCACCGAACACATTCCGGATATTCTGAAGATGGTCGAAGGGCTGGTTAATAAAGGTCTGGCCTATGTGGTGGACGGTGATGTGTATTTTTCGGTTGGCAAATTTCCCACCTACGGACAATTGTCAGGCAAAAATCTGGAAGAATTGCAGGCAGGAGCTCGGATCGAGGTCGATCCCCGAAAACAGGACCCCATGGACTTTGCCTTGTGGAAGGCCTCCAAACCCGGGGAGCCGGGGTGGGATAGTCCATGGGGGAAAGGCCGTCCTGGCTGGCATATCGAATGTTCGGCCATGTCCGTGGCACAACTTGGGCCCACGTTTGATATTCATGGGGGCGGGAAGGACCTGATTTTCCCCCATCACGAAAATGAAATCGCCCAATCATGCGGTTACACGGGAAGGGAGTTTGCGCGGTATTGGGTCCATAACGGCTTTGTGACCGTGGACAAAGAGAAAATGTCCAAGTCTCTCGGCAATTTTTTCACGATCAGGGAGATATTGGACAAATCCCCGGTTTCCGATTCGGAAGTGATTACCGGTGAATGTCTCCGTTACTACCTCCTGTCGACTCATTACCGAAGTGATTTGAATTGGTCTGAACAATCTCTCCCGGAAGCCAAATCGGCTTTAGATAATGTGTATGGATTGATCCATAGGCTTGGAGAGTCCAATGATCCAGAGAATAATGCAGCCGATGGGGAATTAGAATCTGGTCTCAAGCGATTCGCCAACAAGTTTCAAGAGAGTATGGATGATGATTTTAATACTCCCAAGGTATTGGCCGCCTTTCAGGAATTTCGAGGAGAGATCAATAAATTGTTGGTCAAAGGATTATCGGACCAGGCTAAGCAAAAAGCCAAAGAGGTAATAAAAAAATTCGGCGAGCCGCTTGGGCTATTCCAACTTGCTCCTAAAGAATGGCCCTTTATGGTGCCTTCAAAAGAGAAAATAGTGCTTTTGGAAGGGACAAGTAGTGCACATAGTTCCGTGAGCGGTTCACTTTCTGTATCCAAAATTTCCGAATGGATTGAACAACAAATCCAACTTCGAAAAGAAGCCCGCGAAAATAAAGATTTTGCCAAGGCTGATCAGATTAGAAAAACGTTAGCTGACAATGGCATTATTCTGGAAGACCGATCCGATGGCACCACGCGATGGAAACGATGACCCTTCCGGCCTGCTGTATGGCTTTCATACCGTTTTAGAAGCCCTGCAGTCTCAAGCCCGTTCTATCCAACGGCTCTGGCTTGTAAGACCGGACGGCCGATTTTTCCCCCTCACCCGCTTAGCAAAAGAACGGGGCATTCCCTTTTCCATCGAGCCGCGTGAGCGGTTAGATCAGCTTGCTAATGACCGACATCATCAAGGAGTTGTCGCCAAAATCACTCCCAAGGAATATTTGGAAGGTGAGGAATTGCTGGATGCGCTGTCGGAATCTCCCACTCCTGCCCTGTTGGTCGTCCTGGACCAAATTCAAGATCCGCATAATCTTGGCGCGGTTATCCGTTCGGTGGATGCCACCGGTGCCCAAGGCATTATTATTCCGAAGCATCGAGCGGTGGGGGTGACGGGAGGAGTCGCCAAAGCTTCGGTCGGAGCATTGGAGCATGTGCAGATCGCCCGTGTGGCCAATTCGGGAAAGTTTTTAGAAGCATGTCAGAAGCAGGGGATTATGACTGTGGCGTTGGACCCCGAAGGCCAAGCTTCCTATTCGGAAATTGATATGACAGGACCCGTGGCGTTTGTGTTTGGAAGTGAAGGGGAGGGTATTCGCCCGATCGTCCTGAGAAAATGTGACCACCGGGTATACATTCCGATGCAGGGACGGATTAATTCTTTGAATGTTTCGGTGTCGGTAGCGGTGACCCTGTTTGAGGCGGTCAGACAACGAATGGGGAGAAAGGGATAAGTCCGGATCGTTATTTGATCTGGATTAACCCTTCTTGGATAGCCGCGTTCAGAAGCTGGGCCGCATTTGACACGCGAACTTTTTTCATCATGTTGGCGCGATGAGCCTCAACTGTCTTCACGCTAATTTTCAACCGTTGGGCGATCTCTTTATTTTTCAAACCGGACCAAATCAGTTGAAGGATCTCCTGCTCGCGCTGAGTAAGGGCCTCGGGCCGTTTACGTTTGATGGGCGCCATGTCAGGTTTTTTCGGTTTGGGTTTGTTCAGCATCACGACCTCGGTCTTTTTTCTATAGGCGAATTAACTAAGGGAGAATATCAGGTCATTTTTTGAAAGTAAACCGAGAAATGTACGTAAACATACTCTAGATGAATCAACTACGGGCTACATACCACAAATGGCGCATTGGATAATGTGGGTGTCCATATTTATCCTGGGAACCGTTATGGGCAGTTTCCTGGCTGTTTGCATTCACCGGATTCCTCTGGGGCGATCCGTGGTGGCCCCTCGATCGGCCTGCCCGGCTTGTGGGACGCAGATTGCGTGGTATGACAATGTGCCGGTTTTGAGTTTTCTCTGGCTTCAAGGACAATGCCGGGCTTGCCACCAGGGGATTCCCATTCGATATCCACTGATTGAAATGGTCAATGGGTTGGGCTACCTTCTGGTGGTGTGGCAATTCGGGGTAACCTGGCAGACAGTCATTTATGCTGGGTTGATGTCCGTGTTTCTCGTTGTGACGTGGATCGATTGGGATCATAAGATTATTCCGGACATCATTACGCTACCGGGTATTGTTGTGGGGTTTGTTTGTGCAAGCCTTCTGTTATCCACCGGGTGGGTGAATTCACTGATTGGCATCCTCGTTGGAGGTGGGGTGTTATTAGTGTTGGCTTGGGCCAGTCCCTATCTTTTTGGCAAAGAAGGGATGGGCGGGGGAGATATTAAATTTTTAGCCATGGTCGGGGCCTTTCTCGGTTGGAAGGGTGCACTCTTGGCGCTTATGTTGGCCTCAATAGTTGGCGCAGTCGTTGGTATCGCACTATTACTGGCCAAGGTCATGGAGCGTGGACAATACATCCCTTTTGGTCCCTATTTGGCCCTTGGATCCGTGGTAGCCATGTTATGGGGACCAGAGATTTGGAATTGGTATTTTCATGGTTTCATTTAACCGAAAAGTGAAAAACGCTAATCCGGATAAAACTCCAAAACCGTTTAGGACTGCTCAGACAGGATTTACCCTTGTTGAACTTATGATTGTTCTGGGTATCGTGACTATCGGTGCCCTGCTGACACAGGCATGGTTGTCCACCCAGATTCCTAAATGGAGGTTGAATGGTGCCGTGAGACAACTCGTCTCAGACCTCCAGGCGGCCAAAATGAGGGCTGTGGTCGAACGGAATCGGCAACGGATTATTTTTCAGGATGCCCATCGGTATGTGGTGGTGGATGATGACAACAATAACGGCAATCCTGATCCTGGCGAAAAAGTCGAAAACCGGGACATTCAATGGGATTATCAGGATGTCACCTTGGCCGCAACGAATAATCCATCTTTCCTTCCGAGGGGCACGGCTTCCAATTTGGCCTCCATTACCGTCACAAGCCCCGCAGGGACCAGAATTATTACCGTGAGTATTACCGGACGGGTCAAGGTCAAGACCTGATCCTGATATGGTTGACGTGAAGGAAGCCAATCATGAATCACGATCCGCATGAAGAAGGCGGAAAACATCAAGACGGGTTTTCATTGCTGGAAGTGCTGATTACGTTGGTGGTGATATTCCTGGTGTTATTGGGATTTGCAGGCTATTCCACGGTCGCTAATAAGGGCATCAAGTCCAGTGAAAAAATGACCCGTGCAGTCATCCTGGCACAGGAAAAACTGGAAGATATCCGTCGTGAAGGCCTTCCGGCGAACCTTTCCGGCCCTATAAGTCAGATCGAAGCGTATGGGAGTATTCCCGGGGCGCCTCTTCATAAGCGGACCCATCACATTCAGCCCCATACGCCCATGTCGGGATTGCACACCGTACTAGTTGAAGTCCAATGGGATCACGATACTCATCGCACTACCGTTCAAACATACATGGAGAACTAAAAGGACCATGCTATGAGTCAGGTGATTAAAAAAACATCGGCGGGATATACTTTGGTCGAAGTGGTGGTGGCATTGGGTTTAAGCCTATTTACGTTAAGTCTGTTGTATGCAATCTACGTTACAGAATTGAAAGCCCAACAGATCAGAGAGGACGTGCTGGATGCCCAACAACGGGCACGGGTCGTGGTGGATTTGCTCAGCCGTGAGTTGCTGATGGCCGGATATGATCCGGCCGGTCTCAATCATGATGCCGATCCAACCAATGATTTTCCGGGTGTGGCCGTAGCCTCGACAGGCCTTCAGATCAAAGCCGATATCAATGGTAATGGCATCCTCAGTGATCCCAATGAAACCATTCTGTTTTCTCACGATCCCTCGACCAATACCCTTCGACGAAACACGGGGGGTGGGAATCAACCGTTTGCCGAGGACATCGAAGTATTTCAGGTGAGTCTGTTGGATCGGGAAGGAAATCAAACCGGCGTTCCAACCGAGGTTCGTGCGGTGCAATTAATAGTCACTGCCAGAACCACCAAACCTGATCTGAAGTATGCTCAGAATGGGGGATACCGAACGGTGGCGTTTCAGGAACGAGTGGTTCCACGGAATCTTGTACCATGAACCATGGGGTGGCTCAATCCATCCAGAGACCTTCTGAAGCAGAAGCTGGCGGAGCATTGTTGGCGGCTCTCATTCTGGTAGCTATCTCCGGCATCATGGGGGCCACGATTCTGTTTGCCACGTCCACCGATTTGCACATCAGCGGAAATTATCGGCGAGCCGTTCAAAGCCTGTATGCGGCCGAAGCGGGATTGGCTGAGGCCAGACGCCGTTTGGTCGGAATTCCAGCGACCCACCTCTGGTATGCCGGTGATCCGTCGCTCATGCATCAGTCAAATTGGTCGGCGTATGTTGTGACCGATGCCAGTTGGCATTGGCGGCAGGATCCGACTTACTCTAGCGGATTGACAAACTATGTGCCTACCAACGGGAACTTTACCAATACGCTTATTCTCACGAATAGCATCCAAGCGACGCTCCCGTATTGGGCCAAAGACCAGCATAAAACCGAATATGACGCGGAGCAGTCAGGACATACGATGCTGGTTCCCCATTATGTTGACGCGGACGGGAATTTTAACACGCATTCGAAGAATAATCGGGGCCAATTCATTCGATATGGCTATCCGAGAAATTCTTTGATTCAGCCTGGACAATTTTCTACTTCCGATTCTTCCCTCTATCCACCGGTGGAAGTCATCAGGAGTCAGGGGGAGGTGGAAGGAGCTATTTCCATTGTTCAAACGGATGTCGCGCATCAGCCTGGGCCGCCCATTTGGGCTCCGGTGTATGTTGGGAAGCATATTCACTTGTCAGGCGGGTCGATCACCATTCAAGGAACTGATACGTGTGGATTGCTTCCGGCTGGCCTCCCTCCTATTTCCTTAGGTCCCGCAGCCACCGTGGTCGGGACCGCCACCCTGACCGGAAATCCTGGGGTTCCTCAAGTGGGACCGAAAGCGTTGGATCTGTCCGGGTATTTCACCCAGCTCCAATCCGGCGGTGAATCAATTACAGGAGACGTAAATGGTATGGCCTTGGGAACAGCGGGTTCTCCGGCGGTTCAAGTCGCGAAGCCTGCAGGGGGCTTGCTGACCCTGACCAACGTGAGCGGGCATGGCCTCCTGCTGATTGACGGGTCGCTTCGGATTTATCCACCATTCCATTGGGAAGGTATGATCATCCTCTCTGGTCAGGCGACAATCGAAGCGGGACTCAGTCCGGTTCTCATCCAAGGGGCGGTCTGGGCAGATACGCTCCTTATCCTTAACAACAATGTGACCATAACTCTGGATACCTGCCCCATTTATTCCACTCTCAGAATACTTCCCCTCAAAGTTTTAAACTGGCGCCAATTGCTCTAGGTCTTCCTCCCCGTTTAGACCCATTGGAGAAGGGACCTATATCTCTCATTTTCCCTGCGACTTTCTATTGAGGTCCAATGGGTCTTTTGATTGATTGCAGAGAATGTGGGGTGTTCGTAGAATCACAAGCTCGGTAGTGGTGGCAGAATTTGTCATTAACCATATTGGGTGTGTTTTTCACCAAACTTATAGGGGGGAGTACGATGTCAGGACAACCAGACATTATTTACACAACGGTCGATGAAGCGCCGGAACTGGCCAGTGGATCATTTTTATCTATCATACAGGCATTTTCGAAGGCCGCAGGGGTGACGGTTGGTACAAAGGATATCTCCCTTGCCGGAAGAATCATTGCCCAGTTTCCAGATCGGCTGAAGCCGGAACAACGGCAACCGGATGATCTGGCTTTATTAGGGGAACTGGTCGAAAAGCCGGAAGCCAATGTCATTAAGTTGCCCAATATCAGTGCGTCACTCCCTCAAATCAAGGGTGCGATTGCTGAATTGCAATCCCAGGGCTATGCGGTTCCCGATTATCCCGAAGATCCCAAAACCGATGAAGAAAAGGATATCAAAGCCAAATATGACAAGGTGAAAGGAAGCGCCGTGAATCCCGTGTTGCGACAGGGAAATTCCGATCGACGGGCTTCTGCCTCCGTCAAGCAATACGCCAAAAAGAATCCTCACAAGATGGGGAAATGGAGCAAAGATTCGAAAACTCATGTGGCGCACATGACTGCCGGAGATTTCTTCGGAAATGAAAAGTCCGTCACCATTGATGAGAAAACGGCTGGAAAAGGGAGAATTGAATTTGTTGCTGAGGGAGGCAACGTTACGGTCGTGAAAGATAAATTAACCCTCAATAAGGGTGATGTGCTGGACGCGTCCAAAATGAGTTGCCAGGCATTGCAGCAGTTCTTTAAAGAGCAAGTGGCGGATGCCAAACAGAAGGGTATTTTGTGGTCGTTGCATCTGAAGGCCACGATGATGAAAGTTTCGGATCCCATTATGTTTGGTCACGCCGTGAGGGCATTCTTCGAGGAGGTCTTTAAAAAACACGAAAAAACGTTTGCCGAATTGGGCGCCAATCCGAATAACGGACTAGGCGATATCCTGGCAAAGATCAAAAAATTACCGGAGGACAAAAAGAAAGAAATCGAGACAGACGTTCAAACCTGTCTGAAAAACGGCCCGGCGCTTGCGATGGTGGATTCCGATAAGGGCATTACCAATCTTCATGTGCCCAGCGACATCATCATTGACGCGTCCATGGCAGCAGCTCTTCGAACTTCCGGGAAAATGTGGGGACCCGACGGCAAGGAACATGACATGAAAGCCATCATTCCTGATCGTAGCTATGCCGGGATATATCAGGCGGTTGTGGACTTTTGTCGTGAGAATGGCGAGTTCAATCCTTCCACGATGGGTAGTGTGCCCAATGTGGGGTTAATGGCCCAAAAAGCCGAGGAATATGGATCGCACGATAAGACGTTTGAAGCCACCGGCAAAGGCGTGGTCCGAGTGCTGGATGGAGCGGGGAAGGTGTTGCTGCAACACGATGTCGAAAAAGGCGATATTTGGCGCAGTTGTTACACGACGGATATTTCCATTAAGGATTGGGTTAAATTGGCTGTGAACCGGGCCAGAGCTTCCTCAACCCCGGTGGTATTCTGGCTGAATAAGAATCGAGCGCATGATGCCCAGGTCATCGAAAAAGTGAATGTGTACTTGAAGGATCATGATACCAAAGGCTTGGATATTCAGATTATGGCCCCGTTGGACGCGATGAGACATTCCCTTCAACGAGCCAAGCAAGGTCAGGATACGATTTCCGCAACCGGAAACGTACTACGGGATTATCTGACTGACCTCTTCCCGATTTTAGAGCTGGGCACGAGTGCGAAAATGTTGTCGATCGTTCCGCTGATTAATGGCGGAGGACTGTTCGAGACAGGAGCAGGCGGTTCGGCGCCCAAGCATGTTCAGCAGTTTGTGAAAGAAGGGCATTTACGCTGGGATTCACTGGGAGAATTTTTAGCCTTGGCTGAGTCGTTTGCTCATTTGGGTCAAACCAAAAAGAACAAAAAAGCCCAAGTCCTAGCCGAAACGCTGGATCGGGCAACCGGCAAGCTCATGGACAATCGAAAAACTCCAGGCCGGGAGGTGGGAGATTTGGATAACGCTGGTAGTCATGTCTACGAGGCGTTGTATTGGGCCCAGGAACTGGCGGCCCAAAATGACGATCAGGATCTCAAAAAACAGTTTACCCCGATCGCAAAAGAATTGGAGTCGAAAATCGAGACCATTCTTGCCGAAATCAAGGCCGCAAAGGGGAAGCCGCAGGATATCGGGGGGTATTATCATCCCAATCTGGATAAAGTGAGAGCCGCGATGCGTCCCAGTGCAACCTTCAATAAAATCTTAGAAACGTTAGCCTAGGTTGTAAACGTAGGCTGGTCTTCCGGTATTGTCTTGATACCGGAGACGTGCGTAGCGAGCCGGACCCCCAAGGGGGTCCGGCTCGTGTCTTTTAGAGGTACTGCCATTGAGCCATGTTAAAATCGTCACCCTCTCCAAAATCGGCGATGTCTCTATCGTGTGTAAGACCAAACGCGACATTTCTGTAGAAACTCCTTTGGATAAACGAGATGATGAGTCTCTGGGCTGGGGGTATTGGGATCGGATTTGGCCGTCTGAGGTAGCCTTATCGGAATTTCTCCTTCACCAATATTTCCCCCTTAAGCTGACCGGAGCCAGGGTTTTGGAAATTGGTTGCGGGACAGGTCTGGCCGGTATTGTGGCGGCACGGCTCGGGGCGTTCACTATGTTTTCAGATATGGTGCCGATTACCCTCGAAGCGGTCAAAGAAACATGCCGTCTGAACCACATTACTAATGTCGATACATGCACATTGGATTGGTCTAAAAAGATACAGTCAAAAGAACGGTACGATTTGGTTCTGGGCAGCGAAGTCTTTTATGACAGAGGGATTTTAGCGGATATCTGTCGCGTTCTTGTCCAGATGCTGGCCCCAGGGGGAACAGCCCTATTTTGTGATCCCAATCGACTGGGGCTGGACACCATTGAGCTCGGATTCAAGGAGAAGTTTAATTTGGTAATAAAGAAAGTCCCGCTTACCTGGCCTCATCGGAAAGGCCGTCAAATTGAAAAGATGGGGTTTCTTTACGAACTCACTCCCAGAGGTCAGAAACTCTCTGAGCGTAACATCATTTCACTGGAGAAGCCTCCCATTTGAAATTCCATGACGGATCTCCTCAGAAAATAATTAGCCAAAATTCGATTTGATACTCTAAACACTCAATTTTAAGGGATTTTTTCAGGTAACTTGTCGAAGGAAATTAGGCTCCCTCCGTCAGGGTTCCACCTGGGACTTTCGAAGGGGCGTCAAATGGGTCTTTTGATTGATTGAAGCTTGGGCTTGCGGTTCGTACAATGCGGTTTCCCACTGGGTTGGTGGGTGGCTCTTGTTGTGTCCTTAATCATATTTAATCCCTGAAGGAAGGGTGGATTATGGCAAAAGTTCTAGAAGGCCCGGGAATGGGCTTACTCCGTAAATGGGGCATTCAAACCCCGAACTATGTTGTAGTGACATCCGTCGATGAATTCGAGCAATTATCCAAGGTGAACGAGTGGCTTCAGCAATCCAAGCTGGTCGTCAAAGCCCATGAGGCTCTTGGTTCTCGATTTAAGCTGGGCCTGGTGAAGGTGGGCTTGGACCTGGCTGGAGCTAAATCGGCTGTGAAAGAAATGTTGGGAAAGCAGATCGAGTCTATCACCATTCGTGAAGTCATCGTCTCCGAGGCCATTGATCATAAAGAAGAATATTACGCATCGGCCAAGTCGACTCGTGATGGAGTGGATGTCATGGTGACCACCTATGGTGGAGTAGAAGTGGAGTCGAACTGGGAGAAAGTCCAAAAAATAACGGTGGAGATCGGGGATGCTCCATCGGATATTGCTTTATCGAAATTAGCGAAAGATGCGGGATTTGCGGGCGATACGGCATCCAAAATGGCTGAATTTTTGAAAAAACTATTCACCTGCTTCGACAATGAAGATGCTCAGTATATGGAAATCAATCCGGTGGTCCTTGATACCAAGGGGAACCTGGTGGCATTGGATGCGGTGACGCTCTTGGACGGCGATGCGAAATTTCGCCATAAGGATTGGACTTTTCCCTTTGCGGCCGAGTTTGGCCGTTCCTATACCAAGAATGAAGAAGAGGTCATGGCGGTTGATGCGAAGGTGAAAGGGTCGGTCAAGCTGATCGAAATTCCTGGGGGCAGTATTGCCATGTTGCCGGCGGGCGGCGGAGCCAGTGTCTATTATTCTGATGCCGTGGTCGCTCGAGGTGGCAAGTTGGCCAATTATGCAGAATATTCCGGCGATCCCCCTGACTGGGCTGTTGAAGTCCTCACGGAAAAAGTGTGTTCCTTGCCCGGCATCAAACACATCATCGTAGGTGGAGCCATTGCCAATTTCACGGATGTGAAAAAGACTTTCGGCGGGATTATTAACGCGTTCCGCAAAGCCAAAGCTGAAGGGAAGCTGAACGGGGTCAAGATCTGGGTGCGGCGTGGCGGACCCAATGAGTTACAAGGATTAGCCGCGATGAGAGCCTTGCAAGAGGAAGGATTCGATATCCACGTATTTGATCGAAGAACCCCCCTAACGGACATTGTCGATATGGCCATGGCGGCAAAATAATTTCTTCTGAACCTCAGGACGTAGGAGACTGTTTCGATGAGTATTCTGGCAACTAAAGATACCCATGTGGTGATTCAAGGTGGCGTGGCGGGTGTGAATGCGGCACGCCGGATGGCCGAGTTCCGGTATATGATTAAACAGCCCCTGAATGTGTCTGCCTTCGTGTATCCTCCCGATGCGGGCAAGACCAATGAAATTGTATGTGGAACAGAACTTGTGGCGATTCCGATTTATCGCACCATTGCCGAAGCGACGGCGGCTCATCCGGAAATTAATACAAGCCTGGTCTATATCGGGGCGGATCGGGCCTATGCCGGTACGATGGAAGCGCTTGATGATCCGCACATTAAAGCGGTCTCGATGATTACCGAGGGGGTGCCTGAAAAAGACGCCAAGCTGCTAGGCAAACATGCTCGAAAGTTAGGGAAAATTTTCAACGGTCCTTCATCGATCGGTGTGGTCTCTGCCGGGGAGTGTCGGTTGGGCGTCATCGGTGGGGCTTTTGACAACCTGGTGGCCTGTAAGTTGTATCGCCCGGGTTCCTTTGGCGTGATTACCAAGTCAGGCGGGTTGTCGAACGAAATTATCTGGATCTGTTCTCAGTTTGCCGATGGCATTACCACGGCCATCGGAATTGGTGGCGATGCCTATCCTGGCACCGACTATGTGTCGTATTTGGAAATGTTTGAAAAAGATCAACAGACTAAAGCGGTCGTGATTGTCGGAGAAATGGGTGGCGATCTGGAGGAGCGGGCTGCTGAATGGTTTGGGGCAAAAAAGCGACGGATTAAACTATTGTCGGTGGTTTCCGGGTTCTGCCAGGAAAGTCTTCCTAAAGGTATGAAGTTTGGCCATGCGGGGGCAAAGGAAGGGTTGAAAGGGGAAGGATCGGCCAGGGCGAAATCTGACGCACTGAAGAAATCCGGAGCCATTGTGCCGGACACGTTCGGAGCTTTGGGACCGGCCATTAAGGCCACGTATGAGGAGTTAGTAAAAAGCGGAGAGATCAAGCCGATTCCGGATTTGGCTGAGGCCGAATTACCGCGTCTGCCAAAAACGATCGAAGAGGCAAAGAAGGATGGCGAAGTCCTGATTGCTCCCTTGATCCGTACGACGATCAGCGATGATCGTGGTGACGAACCCCTGTATCAAGGCTATCCGGCTTCGGAGCTCATCAATGCCGGGTATGATATCCCGCATATTATCGGGTTGCTGTGGGATAACCGGTTGGTCTCCAAGCAAGAAGCGGAAATTATTAAGCGCATCATCATGCTCTCTGCCGATCATGGTCCCTGTGTCAGTGGGGCTTTGACCACCGTCATTGCGGCTTGTGCGGGGATCGGATTGTCTCAGGCGGTGGCTGCCGGCATGATCATGATCGGCCCCCGTTTTGGAGGGGCGGTGACGGATGCCGGTCGATGGTTCAAATATGCCATCGATAATAAAATGTCCGTCGACGATTTCTTAGCCTATATGAAGAAAAATGTTGGCCCGGTTCCCGGTATCGGACATCGGGTCAAGAGCCTGCGCAACCCCGATAAACGGGTGAAAGAATTGGTGGGCTATGTCAAAAGCCTGAAGATCAAGACCCCTCATTTAGACTTTGCCCTGGAAGTTGAAAAGATTACGGCTGCCAAAAAAGATAATCTTATCCTCAATGTGGATGGCACCATGGCAGCGGTACTGGTGGATATTGGATTCCCGGTTGATAGCTTGAACGGCTTCTTTATCCTGGCCAGAACTATCGGGATGATCGGCCATTGGACGGATCAAAAACGGCAGGGCAGCCGGCTGATCCGTTTGTTTGATTATCTGGTGAATTATGCGTCGCCGAAACGTCGGGAAGTGCCGCCGTTGAAATAACATTGTAGTACATGTTGGGGCTCGTATCCCTTCATAATTGCAGTACTCAAAAGAGGAGAAAAGGTTATGTCGATAGAAATGGTCAAAAAACTGTATGCATCCATGCCGGGTATTGTCGAAAAAGCCAGAAAGAAATTTGGTCGTCCGCTGACACTCACGGAGAAAATTCTCGTCAGCCATGCTGACGACTTTGACTCGCAGGTGTGGGAACGCGGAAAGGCTATGCTGGCCTTACGGCCCGATCGGGTGGCTATGCAGGATGCCACGGCACAGATGGCCATGCTGCAATTCATGCAGGCCAACAAAAAGAAAGTGGCCGTGCCCAGTACCATACATTGCGATCATTTAATCAGGGCGGAAGTCGGGTCTGAAAAAGACTTGCTTCGGGCCTGTGATGAAAACAGGGAAGTCTACAACTTTCTTGCCTCGGCCGCGAAAAAGTACGGCATCGGCTTTTGGAAGCCCGGTGCGGGCATTATTCATCAGGTGGTCTTGGAAAATTATGCCTTCCCCGGAGGGCTGATTATCGGGACCGATTCGCATACGCCGAATGGCGGAGGGTTGGGGATGTTGGCCATTGGTGTAGGTGGAGCCGATGCCGGCGAAGTCATGGCTGGGTTGCCTTGGGAGGTGCTGCATCCCAAGTTAATCGGAGTACGGTTGACGGGAAAACTCAGTGGATGGGCTTCTCCGAAGGACGTCATTCTCTACTTGTGCGGATTGCTCACGGTCAAGGGTGGAACCAATAAAATTGTCGAATATTTCGGGCCGGGAGCCGAAACGATCAGTGCCACGGGCAAAGGGACGATCACGAATATGGGTGCGGAATTGGGCGCCACGACCTCAGTGTTCCCATTTGACCAAAAAATGGTGGCCTATTTAAATGTCACTGAACGGGCCGATATTGCCAAGCTGGCCGAAGCCAATCGGGAGATGTTGGTTGCCGATCCTGAAGTCTATCAATCCCCGGAAAAATATTATGACCAAATTGTCGAAATCGATCTGTCGGCCTTAGAGCCACACGTCGTGGGTCCTCATACGCCTGACCTGGCGCGCCCCATTTCAAAGATGGCGGCCGAAGCCAAGGAAAAAGGATATCCGGTTGAGTTGAAGGCTACCTTGGTGGGAAGCTGCACCAATTCGTCGTATGAAGACATCAGCCGTGCGGCACACATCGCCCAGCAAGGACTGAAGGCCGGTCTCAAAGCCAAAACGGCATTTTTGGTCAGCCCCGGCTCCGAGCGGATCTTCCATACCATGAAACGCGAAGGGTTCATGAAGACCTTTGAGGATATGGGCGCCACCGTTCTGGCCAATGCCTGTGGGCCCTGTATCGGGCAATGGAAGCGGGCCGATGCGGTAAAAGGCAAAGCGGACTCGATTGTGAGTACCTTTAACCGGAACTTCCCTGGTCGTAATGACGGTGTGGCTGAAACCTTATCCTTCCTGGCCGGTCCGGAAGTGGTGACCGCCTATGCGTTCGCCGGGGATCTGACCTTTGATCCGGTCCATGGTTCGCTCAAGACGCCAGATGGAAAAGATTTTAAATTTTCCGTCCCACAAGGCGATGAATTGCCGGCCAAAGGTTTTGCGAAGGGTGAGGAAGGTCTTGTGCCTCCTGCCGAAAACGGCGAGGGGTTACAGGTGGAAATTCCACCGACCAGTGAACGCCTCCAGTTGTTGCAACCGTTTCCGAAATGGGACGGCAAGGATTTTGAAAAATTGCCCCTTCTGCTCAAGACCAAAGGTAAAACGACGACCGACCATATCTCCCCTGCCGGGCCGTGGCTCAAATTCCGTGGTCATTTGGACAGGATCAGCGATAACATGTTCCTGGGTGCCAATAATGCGTTCTCGGGAGAAGCCGGAAAGGGCACGAATGTGTTGACCGGAGAATCCGGGTTAACCATCGCGCAAATAGCCAGGGATTATAAAGCTAAGGGCATCGGATCTTTTGTCGTTGGTGATGAAAACTACGGGGAAGGAAGCAGTCGTGAGCATGCCGCGATGTCTCCACGATTCCTCGGAGTGTTAGCCGTGCTGGTAAAAAGTTTCGCCAGAATTCATGAAACCAATCTCAAGAAACAGGGCATTCTTCCTCTGACGTTTGCTAATCCCAAAGATTATGACCAGTTTGAACAGGAAGACCGTGTGAGCGTCAAAGGACTGAAAGATCTGGCTCCGGGCAAGCCTGTCTCAGTGGTCATCCATAAAAAAGACGGGAAAGAAATCACGATTCAGGCCAATCATAGTATGACTGAGCAGCAGATTGTCTGGTTCACAGCCGGTTCGGCGCTCAATGCCTTGAATTAATTCAACGCCGGCCGGTGAGAGTGAGAAATTATTTTCTCTTTATAAGGGGGACCGCTTTGACAATACGATTCCAATTGTCCACAGTAGGGAATCTATGAAATCGCAAGACGTCGTTGAGCAAGACCAAGCTATTCAACCGCAGATGATTACGGTTGAAATAGAGGGAAAGCGTTTCCAGGTGCCCGCAGGCATCACGCTCATGAAGGCCCTGTGGTATACCGGAAAGAATGTAATCCGGGGTGCCGGGTGTCTGGGAGGGTTTTGCGGGGCCTGTGCCACCTATTACCGAACCAAAGATGATCCAAAAGTCAAAACCTGTTTGGCCTGCTCCAAGGCGGTCGAGGACGGCATGTCCTTTTCCTTTATGCCGGCGTTTCCCGCTCGAAAGGCCACGTATGATCTCACTCAATTAAAAGATCCCAAGCAAGACTTGTTTGAACTGTATCCTGAGGCACCTTTGTGCCGGAATTGTAATGCCTGTACCGAAGCCTGCCCGCAATCCATCGACGTTCGAGAAGGCGTATGGAAAGCTGTGTTTGGAGATTTCAAGGCGGTATCGGAAATGTTCATGGATTGTGTGATGTGCAGTATGTGCACCCCGGTTTGCATTGCCGATATTGCTCCCAACCTGGTGGCGCTCTATGCCAGCCGTGCGCAGGGGGTGCATTTTACGGAAAAACCTGAAGGTCTTGATGCACGTATTCAGGAAATCACGGAGGGCAAATTCAATCAGGACTGGGATCGGGTGATGAAACTCTCCGATGATGAACTGCAAAACACCACGGCTGCCACCAAGTAATCTGCAACTCGATTAGAACTATGGATCTTATTGCCGAACAAAATCTGGTTCACAAAACGCGGGATGCCCGACGGGCCCAAACCATGCCCAAGCTGTCTCCGGCTGAACGGGACACCCTCATCAAAAAATACCATCCCGATCATCGCGCCCACGCCTATCGTCCCATTAAATTTGGCCCCAATGCGGGGGAATTAACGGTGACGGAGGTGGCCAACTTACTGGAAGGTGATAGCGCCATCCCATCTGACTTTGTTCCAAAGCCTGAGTACAGCGTTGATGTGCTGGTGGTGGGTGGAGGCGGCGCCGGTTGCGCGTCGGCCCTTCATGCTCATGCTCAGGGAGCCAATGTGCTGTTGGCTACAAAGCTTCGGCTGGGCGATTCCAATTCCGTGATGGCGCAGGGCGGAATGCAAATCGCCGTAGCCCCAGATGATTCTCCGGTCCAGCATTTCCTGGATACCCTCAAGGGTGGCCACATGAAAAATGACCATCAGCTTCTGAAGGTCATGGTGGAAGAAGGGCCTTCAATCGGAAAGTGGCTCCTGGAGTTGGGGGTGTTATTCGATCGGGATGCCGATGGCAATCTTCATGTGAAAAAAGGCGGCGGTAGTTCCAAAGCCAGACTGGTTACCTGTTCGGATTATACCGGGTTGGAAATCATGCGGGTGCTGAAGGATGAGGTGCTGAATCAAAAAATTCCTCTTCTTGAATTTGCCGCAGTAGTGGAACTGTTAAGTGATGGTCAGGGGGCCTGTACCGGGGCCATCCTGCGAGATTTGGATAACAACCGGCTCATTGTTGTGGCGGCCAAGACGGTCATTTTAGCCACAGGGGGTATCGGTCGCCTTCACATTCAAGGATTTCCGACGAGCAATCATTTTGGCGCAACGGGGGATGCCCTGGTGTTGGCCTACCGGCTGGGGGCGCCTCTGGTGCAAATCGACACGTTTCAGTATCACCCCTCAGGCGGGATTTATCCCGAGCAACTGGTCGGAGCACTGGTAACCGAAGGGATACGTTCCGAAGGCGGTCATTTGGTCAATGCCAAGGGTGAGCGCTTTGTGAATGAATTGGATACCCGGGATGTGGTGTCTTCTTCAATTATTCGGGAATGTGAGGAAGGCCGGGGAGTCAAGACCGCCTCAGGACACGTCGGCGTGTGGCTGGATACGCCTTTGTTGGACGTTGAGCATGGAGCCGGCACCCTGGATAAACATTTTCCTGCCATGGTTCGGCAATACGAACGGTACCAGGTCGATATCCGGAAAGATCCGGTCTTGATTTACCCGACGCTTCATTATCAAAACGGCGGTGTCAAAATCGATACCAACGGGGAAACTCCCGCACCTAACCTATTCGTTGCGGGGGAGGCATCAGGCGGGCTACATGGACGCAATCGGTTGATGGGCAATTCCCTCCTGGATCTGATGGTGTTCGGCAAACGGGCTGGTATCAACGCCGCCCAACGCGCCAAGTCCATGTCCCAAGGCAAGCTCACGCTGGCCCATGTTCAGGCATTTCGCGAAGAAGCCAAAAAACATCATGGTACCAGTGGGATGATTTCTCCAATGGTGTTGCCGTCGTATACGAGACAGGGCTAGCCCAGGAAATTTTCTCCGAATCTGGAGCCTGTTGTTTCTAAAACAGGAAATAGTGGCGGGGAACAAGCACAGGACTCCTTAGGAACTCTCCAAACCATAAAGGATTCTCATGAATATTCACGAATTCCAAGCGAAACAACTGTTTGCCCAATTTGGCATTCCCGTCCCTAAGGGGAAAGAATGCAAAAATCCTCGGGCTGCGGAAAAATGGGCGGCTGCACTTGAAGCATCGGTTTATGTGGTGAAGGCCCAGATTCACGCCGGCGGCCGGGGAAAGGCTGGCGGAGTCAAGCTCACCAAGAATCGGGAGGAAGTCCCGGGCATAGCCAAAGAATTAATCGGCAAAACCCTGGTCACCCATCAAACCGGTCCCAAGGGCCGAAAAGTCCGCCGCCTCCTCATCGAAGAAGGCGCGGGGATTGCCAAGGAACTGTACTTGAGTCTTCTGGTGGACCGCGACTCCGGCTTCCCCACTTTCATTGCCAGCACAGAAGGGGGTATGGACATTGAAGAAGTGGCCGAACACACGCCCGAGAAAGTCCTCAAGGAGCCTATTGATCCGGCCGTGGGATTCCAGCCATACAATGGAAGAAATCTGGCTTTTGCGCTGGGACTGCCTGAGCTTGAGCCGTCCGTGGTGAAACCCTTTCTTCAGATGTTGGATAATCTGTACCGGATGTTCATGGAGAAAAATGCCTCTCTTGTCGAGATTAATCCATTGGTGATTACTACGGATAAACGCCTGGTTGCGCTGGATGGCAAAGTATCAATTGATGACAATGCCCTCTATAAGCATCCCGATGTCCAAAAATTCAGGGATTTGCACGAGGAAGAACCTCTGGAGATCGAAGCCGGCAAGAATAACCTGAACTACGTCAAACTCGATGGAGACATCGGCTGCATGGTCAACGGGGCCGGGCTGGCTATGGCCACGATGGATGTGATCAAGCTGGCGGGATCGGAGCCGGCGAATTTTCTGGACGTCGGCGGAGGCGCCACCAAAGAAACCGTGGCAGCGGGATTTCGTATTCTGCTCAAGGATAAAAAAGTCAAAGGCATTTTCATTAATATATTCGGCGGCATTGTCCGTTGTGAGCGTATTGCCCATGGCGTGATCGATGCGGCCAAGGAAGTGGGCATCAAGCTTCCGGTGGTCGTTCGGCTGCAAGGGACCAATGCGGAAGAAGGCCGCAAGCTTCTGGCCGATTCCGGATTGAAAGTGGAAGGGGTGGCCGACTTGTGGGAAGCCGCTCAACGCATTGTCGCTCTCCGGAAGAAAAAGAAATAGTCTGCCCGATGGTGGAAATATTTTCCTAAGAATTGGTGAAAGGTGACGTGGCATGAGCATATTGGTCAATAAGAATACGCGGGTTGTGGTTCAAGGCATCACCGGAAAAGAAGGGTCCTTTCACGCGACCCAATGCAAAGCCTATGGAACGCAAATGGTTGCCGGTGTCACGCCGGGCAAAGCCGGGCAGGAAGTGGAAGGCATTCCGGTATTCAATACCGTCCGGGAGGCCGTGAAAAAGACCGAAGCCACCACCTCGTTGATTTTTGTCCCGCCCCCGTTCGCGGCTGATGCCATTTTAGAGGCCGCTGATGCGGGCATCTGGCTCATCATCTGCATCACGGAAGGTATTCCGGTGAATGAGATGGTTCGGGTGAAGCGGGCGCTGCATGGCCGGCAAACCCGTTTGATTGGTCCGAATTGTCCGGGAATCATCACGGCCGATGAATGCAAGATCGGGATCATGCCGGGATTCATTCATAAAAAAGGCCGGGTTGGGGTCATTTCACGAAGCGGCACCTTGACCTATGAGGCCGTCAATCAGCTCACGAATTTGGGTCTTGGCGAAACCACCTGCGTGGGCATCGGCGGCGACCCCATCATCGGCACCGGCTATATCGATTTGCTTCACATGTTTCAGGAGGACGAGGAAACGGAAGCGGTTGTGTTGATCGGGGAAATCGGAGGGGATGCCGAAGAAAAAGCCGCTGCATTCATCAAAGGGGAGATGACCAAACCGGTGGTGAGTTTTATTGCGGGGATTACCGCGCCTCCCGGTCGTCGGATGGGCCATGCCGGAGCCATTATCACCGGAGGCAAAGGCACCGCCGCCGATAAAATGGCCGCTTTGGAAGCGGCCGGCGTAACGGTGGTGAAAAACCCAGCTGAAATCGGCGAGACCGTGAAAAGGGTTTTAGGTGGATGAATTAATGGTTTTCAGGCATTTTCCGCTCTCGTTTTTTTGATCGCCAGAAATTTCTCTTTCGCCTGTCTGAAGGGTCAGCAGGCTCTCCTATCTTTCTCCCTACCAGAGGGACTGCATGAGCCAGGCATGCTGAAAAGGTCCAGTTCCTCAATATTAATGAATTAAGAATGGGTTACCCGGGGTTTTCTGTGCAAACCAGTCTTGCCACGGGCTGCCAGGGTGGCTAGACTCACAGACTGATCTTTGTGTCCACGTCGTTGACGCGGTTTAATCCCAACCATATAAAGTCTGGATGTTTCAGGCGAGAGAAAGGAGAGGCCATGTCTTTGTTAATTGCTGATAAGTCGGTAGTGAGCATGCATTATAAACTCACGGATGAGAGTGGAAAGGTGTTGGATAGTTCGGAAGGTGCGAAGCCCCTGACCTATTTGCACGGGGCGGGTCATATCGTGCCGGGTCTGGAAAAGGCACTGGTGGGAAAAGTCGAGGGCGACTCTCTGAAAGTGCGGGTGGAGCCTAAAGATGGCTATGGGGAGGTCATGCCGGATGGAATCAAGACCATCGAACGGGCGGCGTTTGAGGGGGTCGAGGTTGTGGAAGTGGGGATGGCCTTTGAGGCCAAATCGCCGGATGGGGCTTCCCAGCATATTGTGGTGACAAAAGTGGAGGGAGATAATGTGACCATCGATATGAATCATCCTTTGGCGGGGGTGGTGCTGAACTTTGATATTCAAATTGTGGGTGTGCGTGAAGCTACAAAAGAAGAACTCGACCATGGGCATTCACATGATGGTGGCCATAGTCATTAGATTGTCATAGGCGTGTCAGGCAATCATTAAATTAATCAACAAAAGATCTGCTGCAAGTATCAATTTCTAACCGCGTATAATTTGAATATGCAATAGATGTCGGGATTCGGCCCGACAGCCGAGGTCCTTTTGTTTCGGCAAAAGGACTCAAAACCATTTCCGCCCCGTCCTGTCTCATCAGATATAGTGAACGCAAGTCATGGGAGAGCGACCCCAACTCGCTTCGCTTGTATGGTCTTTTCTTGTCATTCTTGAGAAGCTCCGAGGGGTCGGGGGTGGAGGGACATCGCTTCGCATCTGCCAGTTACTGGACAGACGGTTTGAGACTTCTCCCATCCACAT
>JBFWRU010000022.1:0-36126 GCA_050248735.1 Nitrospirales bacterium
TGGGAGGGCAGACGCCGGATCAGAAGTATTTTGATAACCCGCTGCCTAGCAAGGCAGCTTAACTCAACCAGGAGCGATCCACTTATCGACGCCCACTCAGTTGTTCAAAGAACCGGGGCCACCTCTGGGATTACGAATCAGTTGGCCCGGGACTTTACCGCTCCGGATCCGAATGCCAAATGGGTGACCGACATCACCTACATTGCGACGCAGGAAGGCTGGCTCTACTTGGCGGTCGTCCTGGATTTATTTTCGCGCCAAGTGATTGGGTGGTCGATGCAGCCCCAGCTCACGCGGGACCTGGTCATCCAAGCCGTCTTGATGGCCGTCTGGCAACGGCGGAGTGTCGACCCCGTCATCCTGCATTCTGACCGAGGCACCCAGTATACGTCCCAGGAGTTTCAAGCCTTCCTCCAGGCTCATGGGATTGTGAGCAGCATGAGCGACGTGGGGAACTGTTATGACAATGCGGTGGCGGAAAGTTTCTTTGGGTTACTCAAACGGGAACGGGTCCATCGGCGGCAGTATCGAACTCGAGCCGAAGCCCGGGCGGATGTCTTTGACTATATCGAGGGATTTTATAACGGCCAACGGAGCCACTCCTTTACCCAGGGAGTAGCCCCCAGACGGTTTGTTGAGCGGTATCACCAGGAGTCTTCTTCAACCTGTCCGTGAAACCGGGGGAAGACCAGGACTCATCGAACGGTTCTTTCGCAGCCTCAAAGAAGAGTGCGTGTGGCAACATCGATTTGCAGGGTTTGAGGCAGCTCGACATACCATTAGCCGATGGATGAGTTGGGACAACGACGAACGTCCGCATCAAGCATTCCAGTATCGGAGCCCTCGACAATTTCGTCGGGAACAAGCAGCAACGGTGGCTTGATTTCAGGGGGCATTACACCTGCCGCCCAAATAAAAACTGGAGCCAAAGCAAAGGGGATAAACCCATCCTTTCTACAGGCATTTTTTACCTCTCGCTCCTCAATAAAATGTGGTGAATCTTCGTCTAATACTGGCCAAGGAGGCAGTTTGGGGCCTGAACTTTTCGTGTCTCCATATTCGAATCATAATTAAAGAAGGTGACCGCTGTATTAGTTTCCTTTCCGGGTATCACATGGCTTTTACCACAGGCACTAACAACACAGGATAGTAGAAACACCAAACCGATTTTCTTAATTAAAGAAGGTTTCATAAGTCAACCGTAAACGCAATCAAATTAAAAGGAATAAGAAAACAGGATCAACAGTCCGCCCTGAGCTTTTGTTTTATACCGAACATCCGTCGCCCCAGCTGGAGCAGGCTCATTTGCCTTAAAATCATCTCTAAGAATTGTTTCGTTCGGATTTACCACATACCCTATTCCCAGATTAAAACTATCGCCACGTTCGGGCAAGGTATCCTTGAGGAGAACCTGAGCACGTTTCATACCGAGCATCAGTCCAATTCCAGCGGCATCAATGATATCGTCTGTCCCCGGTTGGATTGCGACGAATGGTCCCCACCCCCAGTCACCCGGTTCTGGGCCAAAACCTAAAAGGGCGAAATTCGGTGTAAAAAAATAATGGGTTTCTAATATAAAATTTGCCTGAATATTATCTTCCTTATCCACGCGGACGATGTTATTAGCATCTATAGAGGCTTCATCGATACGATCATTACTCCCCAAATCTACCGTCACCCCGAGTGCAACCCCAAAACCAAACCCCCGGAATCGTTCATCAGCCAATGCTTTTAACCTTGAAAGTTGATCCTGAGATTTAATGGTGTTGTCCAAACTTTCTTTTGCCTTCTTGATTTGTTCCTCGAGAACTTTCACTTTTAATTGATCCCCTACTGCGGAACTTTTTTCAGTGTTCAATTCATCAATCCGCTTGTGTTGATTTAGTATATCCAGGGCAAAAACAACCGCTTCCATCGTTTTCCCATGAAAGGATGAAAACTTAACGGCGTTATTCAGTGCATTTTCCGCAAGTTCCAAGTCTCTTTCCTTTGATGCCTTTTCCGCAGATTGAGCATTTTCAAGCTGATCCTGAGCCTTTACGACGTTTGCCCAAAGATCGGCGATAAGTTTGGCTTGAGCTAGAGTAATTCCTCCATCCACAGCAGCGAATAAGGTTTGAGGAACAAAAAGAGTAAGAGAAAGGAGAAATACACATAGTCCCTGTGGCATCATTTTGTACCTTGTTCCTTTCTGCAAAAAGAAAAAGGGGAAATTAAAATGGCACGTTTTTTTATTTGGATAGCCAACTTTCCCATAATCGTTTAAATAAATCCACCGCTTTGAGCTTTGCCATCCTGATGAGTCTCGGAGGCACCGGATTTGCCTCTCAGCCCCACATTCACAAACGAAGATCTCTCGCTTACTTAAAAGTTGGTGGTCTTTATCCCCGCTGCCACGTCGCAAATGGTTTCCTGTGTGCAAACCAATCCCGAAACCCGAGAGCAAGGAGGAACAGGTCATCTATGCCCTTCGCCAAAGTGAAGCGGGCACCCCGGTGGGGGACATCTGTCGGCAACTGGGCGTGGCCGAGGCCAGGTTCTATGTCTGGAAGAAAAAGTACGCCCATCTCGGCGTGAGTGAACTCCGCCGGTTGCGGCAGCTGGAAGAAGAGAACACTCGCTGGAAACGCTTGGTGGCCGATCTCTCGCTGGACAAACATATGCTGTCGGAGGCGTTACGAAAAAAAGTCTGAGGCCCGCCCGTCGCCGGGAATTAGCCCAATGGGTTCAACGGACGTTCTCGGTCAGTTGCGTGCGGGCCTGTCGCTTAGCACAGGTTACCCGTTCTTCGTGGTATCGACGGAGTCGGGCGAAGGATCAATCCGCCCTACGCCTCCGCATTCGGGATTTGGCGCATGCGCGTCCCCGATTCGGGTATCTGCGTTTGCATGTCCTGCTGCGACGGGAGGGCTGGGTCATCAACCGGAAGCGGGTTCATCGACTCTATCGAGAAGAAGGCCTGATCGTGCGGCTCACGCATCGCCGAAAACGAGCGAGTCATCTCCGGGTGGTGCCACCATGTCCGAGTCAGGGGAATGAACGGTGGAGTATGGATTTTGTGGCCGACACGTTACTGGATGGACGGCGGTTTCGCGCACTGACCGTCGTGGATAACTGGAGTCGACACAGTGCATTAATTGAGGTGGATTTCACCCTGCCAGGAACCAAAGTCGTCGCGGCCTTGGAACGTGTGGGGAAACGGAGTGGCTATCCGAAAATGATTACGGTGGATAATGGAACGGAATTCACGTCGAAGGCCTTGGATGCTTGGGCGTATGCGCATGGAGTCAAACTCGATTTCATTCGACCCGGAAAACCCGTGGAGAACGCGGTGATTGAAAGTTTCAACGGGCGGTTTCGGGACGAATGTCTCAATGCCCAGGTGTTCATCTCCCTGCACGATGCCCGACAGAAGATTGAAGCGTGGCGAATGGATTACAATGAACAACGGCCGCATGGGGCACTGGGGAATCTCACGCCCCAGGAGTTTGCCGAACATGCGGCTCAACCCGGGCTGCAGAAGAAGGCATCAGATTTCCAGCACGGTGTGGTCTAGTTGTAAGCTTCCCCGTCAAGCGGACAGTTCGTATGTAGAGTTTTCTGGTGTAGGTTTGTCATAACGGCAAGGGGTCACCCCCTTCAGGGCCTCATGGGGCCGTTGTTCATTGTAGATGTTCATCCATCGGGCCGTAATTTCCCGCACCTCCGCCAAACTGCCAAACAGATAGAGATTGAGGACTTCATTGCGATAGGTGCGATTGAACCGCTCAATAAAGGCATTCTGCGTGGGACGTCCCGGTTGAATGTGGTAGATCAGCACCCGATTGGCTTTCCCCCAGTCTTGCAGAGCCTGAGCCAGAAACTCGGGGCCATTATCCACGCGGATCATATGCGGGAGTTCACGTGCAGCCTTCAATCGCTCAAGCACCCGAATCACCCGCTCGGCTCGGAGCGAGGTATCAATCTCAATGGCTAAGGCTTCCCGATTAAAGTCATCCATGATATTGAAGGTGCGAAACCGTGCACCATGGTAGAGGGCATCGCTCATGAAGTCCGCCGACCAGACTTCGTTGGGCCCTTCCGGCACAAAGACCGGGAGCGAGGGGCGCTTGGGCAGCCGGCGCTTGGTGCGGCGCGGCTGATTGAGTCCCAATTGTCGATATATCCGATAGATGCGCTTGTGATTCCACGGATGGCCTAAGGCCCGTAACCGTACGTAATACTTCCACACGCCCCAGCGGGGATGCGCATCCACTAACTGATTGAGAGCCTTAATAACGGAGGCATCACGCATCTGCCAGTCCGTGGAGCCATGATAGTACGCAGACCGGGAGAGGCCTACGGCCTGACAACTGCGGACCACGGAGAGGCCGTGAGTTTGCTGCATGGTAGTGACCGCCGCCCGTTTGTCGGACGGCGTTAGAGCTTTTTTTCGAGTAAATCCTTGAGGGCCCGGTTTTCAAGGGCCAGGTCCGCATACATCCGCTTGAGTTTCCCCAGTTCGCCTTCCATCTCTTTGAGCCGTTTGAGGTCGGAGGCTTCGAGCCCGCCATACTTGGCTTTCCAATTGTAGTACGTGGCCTCGCTGATCCCATGCTCCCGACAGAGATCTTTGATCTTGAGCCCCGCATCGGCTTGTTTCAAGATTGCGACAATCTGCGTTTCGCTGAACCGTGTCCGTTTCATAAGAACCTCCTGGCGGCATTGTGCCAGAAAGCTCTACGTTTGACTTGTCCTCGTTTCGGGGAAGCTTACATAGTTTTCGGGGAGGTCTCAAAACGACCGAAGCCGCCCGCTGTTCTGGTTAAGAACTGTCCCGAAAGGGGGCCACCGTCAAGTGCCAGAAAGCTCTATCTTTGACTTGTCCGTGGCTTGGGGAAGCTTACAGTTCTTCAGCATTATGAAAATACCTGGGAGAAAAGATGCCCCTAAGAATGACATTCTGAATGGTATGAGAGAATTTGGCAGGTCGAGATGAACTGTGGGGAAGCTAAGGGGCAAGAAGTAGCATCGATGGGATTAAGTTTAATGAAATGGGATTGGTGCCCCCGACACGAATTGAACGTGCGACAAACGGTTTAGGAAGGCAAAATGATAACTTTACTCTACCCTCCTCAAACTCATTCCAGCCAATTCCAGCAAGGGCTTCCAGTATTGTTATTCTTTGGCTGGAATAGGGCTGAACTGGGTGGTAAGTGGTGGTTTCGAGCACAAATTGAGCACATTTTTTATTTTCCAAAGAGTCTTAATAGGAAGATAAAAAATTTCCGGACTATTGTTATTCCCCAGAGAAACTTCGCTGGCTGATTGAATGCCTATCTCGAAGGCTTGATGTATTCTTCAAGAAAAATGTCTTGGGATTCTTGGTTTCGAATATTTTTCAGCCAAGGACGCTTCTCGCTCTCAGAAAGGTGAATATTTACGATTCGTACTATTTGCCGCTTTTCCCATTGGTCAGCTCGTTGAAAGTAACGCCGAATTTCAAGCACCTCACCTCGTGATAGTTGACTTTCCAGCGAGTCCAATAGACCTAGACCGATGTAGGCTCCGGCGTTACGACGTAATGCCCTAAAATAATCCAAAAGTGCGTTTTTTTCTTTGTAGCCTTCTGTTCCAAGGAGGTGGACGACTGCCATTAGGATATATTCTGGCAGCGGGGGTGTCGTCTTGAGACGGACAGCAAAATTTTGCTGTATTTTCGAACGGATTGAAACCGGCGTATCCTTCGAATATTTTATCAATATATCTATGAGGTACGGCGTCACTTGGGGGAAGATCTCTGCAAGTTCTGGGAAATGAGAGAATGCCCTAAATTTACCCTGACTCACAATTACTTTTGCATAATACAATACATCCTCGGGTGGAAGGATTTCCTTAGCTTTGAGTTTCTTAAGTAAGTTACTTGAATTTACACGTTGCAAACGATTTAACTCATCGGATTTTGGTTCACGAAATCGGGTTGGAATAATACCTCCGTAGCCAGCAACGATCCGGAACTGCGGTTCAGGTGTCATACTAAGCTTTTGTCTGCCGCTGGCTTGTCCACCAGGAGGGCGCCCCCCCTGCCTTGTAGTCGTTCCCTCTGCCAAAAGTTTTCTCACGTCCTCGATTTTCGTTTTGCTCTTATTTATTGTTAGACCCTCAATCCATAGTCTTTCTATTAGCTGAGTAAGCCAATAATGTGCAGTGTGGGCGTTTGGTGCGAAAAGCCTATAGTCATCTACAAAACGACAAAATTTAATCCCCATGGATAGCAAATAATTGTCAACCTCAAGAAGGGCGGCCTCTGCTAGAATCCTGCTGGCATTCGAACCGACCGGTATTCCGTAGGAATCGCGGTTGGCCCAAAAGAGAAGTAACTCATTCAGCTGTCTAACTCTGGTTTTGTCAATTGGTAATGATAGAAGAATAGACTCAAGTCGATGGAGATTCAGCCTGTCATAGAAATCCGCGATATCACAACTAACAAGAACTTTTGTGGATGTATGCCGAGACCGGGTCCGCACTCGCTCCTTAAAGGAGGTAATGTTGTACTTTTGATGAAAAAGGTAACCCTTGTGAGGTCTGTGCCTATACGAAAACACGATCTGACGGCTATTCGACGGGCGAAATCTCTCAATGTCGTCAGCGATCGTCAAACACAACGCAAGGTACTTAATCGTATCTAGTGGATGGATAAGAGCACATCTTCGAAAGTCAAAAGGCCCTCCCTTCGGGAGAAAAACATGATCAATTGACCCAATAGCAAGGCTATCCAAAGTGTTCCCGTTAATGCATTTTTCCACTTCCCTAGTGAGTTTCTTTCGGAAGGCCTTGTTTTTAAGAAGGAGCAGTTCCTTGGGAGAAGGAAATATGTCCGTCAATCCCTCGCGGGCAACATTCTCAACTGCAAGACGTGATGCATGGCTCACATTCATGGGTCAACTTTGATAATTTGGCAAACTATCTAACTAGAATTAAATATTTTCTCATCAAATTATGGAAGATTCAGAATCCTTAATAATTTTGCTAGGTAGGAGTGCTTGCTTTGGAAGGTTTTCTTTGACATTTGATTCGAATTTCAAAGATAACCTCTTTGAATGAGCAATAAAAAGGTCTCATAAAAACAACTGAGACCACATCGATATATTTCATTCATCCAATCCGTATTCTTCAATATTTATATCTGGACCTAATGGTTCAAGGCCCAAAAAATCTCTCTGAATAAGTTTCTCATCTCCCATTGTGAGAGGTCCTTCCATATCTGACAAAAATTGATACGTTGCTTGGAATTTATCGAGTTCCACCCTATTTTCTATTTTTCGAGTTGGCGATCCCTCACAACCAAAAATAATCTTTAAATAGGGATCACTTTCAAAAGGTGGAGTAAATTGAATGTTGATAAATATAGGCTCTACAAAAGCATGAGGCGCCAATCTCAGTGATTCATTAGCAATAAAATATCCTGCTACATTTCCCTCTCTAATACCTGTCCAATTATCAGGATCATTTAAGTAAATTGAACTGACTGATCCTCCTCTAGGAGGAAAATAAATAACATTCAAATAAAGATTTTTGGCAATGCCAGGTCCCCAACTCGCAAGCTTTACCCCCAAACTCAACTGAAATCCAGGACCACTTTCACCTATTGGGAACTTTTTCGTGGGGCCCAGGGACCATTCATGGAATACAAAGGGCTGCGGATGCCGGCCAAAAAGGCCAGCAAGTACGCTATGAGGGGTTGGGACAAAATCCGACCCTGCTCTTATATAATACTGTGGATAGGGCTTGAGGCATTGATGGGGAGCAAAATAACTTTTGGAAATGTAAGTTACAACAAATCCAAATCCCTGTGAATTTTCAATTGCATGATTTAATACTTTAGGATGAGCTGGGACAGTACAACCAGAAATAGCTCCTTCGATCCAACTTAAAAATCTTTTGGGATTTTTAATTGGAAACTTTGCCATTGCAACATCTCCCATTTCTATAATGTTTCTACAGTCTATTCCCCAAATTAATACTCCTCCTTCTGAATTACCAAATCCGGAAATAGCTTTACTTAGATTCTTTCTGTCATCATCATGAAGTTTTCTGCCATCACCGTCGTTTGCAGATCTTTTAAAATCTAAAAAGAGTTCCTCCGATTGACTATCAAGAATAAACTTATTTATAGATTCTTCCCCGCCCTTACACACCTGCTTATAAATATCTTCTGCTCTACCCATTTCATTTAGCCAAAATGAAAGAGATAAAATGAGTAAAGCATTTCTTAATGAGTTTTCCCATAAAGACCAAATTCCCTATTAAAAAAAACAATTTCATCTCATAAATAGGTGACTTCTAAGGCCACAGCAGTGAAGTATCAAAATAACTATATTTAATTTAAATAGTTAATCCCACAATTTCCGATCTTGGCTTTAGGAAACTCCCTTGGCGAAGAAATTTTAGCATGTTATAATGACAGTATAAGTTTTAATACCTAAGTTACTTAAACTATTTGTTTTATTTCTGGTTCAATCTTCCGAATATAGTTCTCAGGAACAGGAGGCAAAAATGAAAAATTTAATTCTTACTATTTTCTTTGCTGTTAGCACACAAGCCATTGAAGTTCTTGAAATTATTTCAGTCTACAAGGGAGGAGATTGTGGAATTTGCCTCTAATTTTTAAAAAATTTACAAGCAATTGTATTCTTCGGTGATAACTTTCAGGAAAAAGGCCACCCCACCTCTCATTGACTACCGCCACACCTTAATTTAATTGCAAAATCAAGATTCCGACTTATCTCTTGAACAGAAAGCAAATCAGGAACTTTCCTAGCTTCATCCAATGAATGGCCAAGTAAACTAATTGCCCCCTCCAGCCTTTTCTCTCTTTCTGGGCACTCTTCACGGATCGAAAAAATGGCTTGCGCTAATCCAACTGTATCTTCGTAAATGTATTCCCTTTCTTGGTCCAGTCGTATTCCCAAATCGAGTACCTGTTTGGCATATCTTAATGGATCTGTACCGGGTAAATGGTCAAGATTACCATCCAGCGCAGCAAAATATACCGCACCATTAAGAAAGTTGAGTTCTGCATTAGAAAATCGATCAATTAGGCTTTTCAATATTTCCGGATCCAACATATGCTGACTATTCAAAATTAGTTCTTTGCTTGTTCTGGCACTATGTAAAGCTTGCATAAAAATGCCGACTGCATCGTGAAAGTTTGCGTGAAATCCTATTAGTGCCAAAACCTTTAAATTAAGTAAATTTAGATCTAACGGGAATTGAGCTAAGCCTTCATCTAACCACCTAAATCCATCGCTTTGATTTTCAAACCTCTCCTTTTCCCTCAGACTACCCTGATCAGCCAAGATAAAATTACATAGTGCCAAAAGGCTAAAATAAGGAGCAGCCAAAGACAGCTTTCCCTCATTTTCTTCATTAAGTCCAATTAGACTATCCCTTAGATCCCTCATTGACTTTCTCTTTTGCCATGGACTGCCGGTTTTATAAAAATCAATTAAATCCCTCTTGACATTTCCTCTATTAATAAAACCAATTTCATCCAACTTTTCAGGCAGAGAACAGTAATCTTTTATTTTTGGATCCAAAGGTGCTTCAGAAAGATTTTTTGGAAGATCAAGGGCCTCTAAAAGTTCAATATTTGGAATTCCATATATAACTAGCAAGTGGCACAACCTTTCTTTTTCTTCCTCTTTTCCCATAAAAAGTGAAAAGAATATATCTTTCTTTAATGTAATAGGAACATACAGGAATGACTCAAAGGCAAAATTTGGGTTAACGATTTGGTCTGCTTTTAACTTTGCAATTGAGTTTTGGTGGCTTTTAATAATTTGCTTAAAGACAATAGGACCGATGGGAGTGGGAATTTCCCCTATTCTCTTCATCCAGACATTCGCCGAACCAGCTAAAAGCAAAATAATTGCAAGCCCTAAAAGTATTTTAAAGTCTATTGAAAAATATTCCCCTCGTTGAATTTTTAGAAATATATTTCCACCATGTAATACAAAAAGTAACCCAAGAAAAACCACAACAATTAGTTGGACGAAATAAAATATATCTATAGACATAAAAATTTTGGTCCTATTTGGCCATTTCGTTTGGGCACTATCATCTCAGAAAAATACAGGTCTCTACCTTTTACATTCCAAACCAATATTTTTTTATTTTGACATTTCCCTTTTTATTTTTGACCTTTACCGGGGTTGAGGCCGGACTCGTTAGTTCAACATCAGACCACGGCAAAATAGTTTTTGGTATCTCTTGTGGAACAAATAAATTTCTTTCCTTTTTTTCCTCCTCCAGGCGCTTTTGGAAATCTTCATAAATCTTAATGAAAGGGGGCTGCGCCACCATCTTTTTAGCCTGTGAATAATATAATCTTGCTTTCTTCTCTCCTTCGCCCCCTTTGGGAAACCATGGCTCGAGGGCAATATCAATCAATCGATTCTTTTCTTGTACCCGATCATAAACTTTTAATTTTAATAATCCGTCTATAAACCTTGTTCGAGTTGGAGAATGATGTTGTTTTAACTTGACATTCTGTCTGTCACGCACACATTTTTCCACCCACCCATTCACAATTTCCTGAACTTCGTGCTTGGGCCTTCGCATATCCACAACACCAAAATTAATGGGTTGAACTTGTTTTTCAGGAAAGGCGATAAAAATTCCAACTCCCTCAAACTTTTTTCGAGCCCTAAAAAGATTCCGAAGCCGACTATTCATAAACACGTCCATTTCCACTGCCCTCTCAAAGAGGTTGGTTTTAGGAACCCCTCCAAGATCGATAAAAACCTCCGTGTACCCGAGATTCTTCTGAGCCCTATCTAGCAAATGATCCACTAGACTCAAATCACGGGGATTTGGGGGACATGTTACAGAAGGGCGAAGCCCCCAGTTCTTGCAAAGGTGAAGGGCCATGGCATATTTCTTTTCTGAATCTGCCATGGAATGCCATTGGTCATACGCCTTCTGATAGGCGGCATTCCGCCTCACACATTCCTGATTTAGCATGTAGGCGCAAAAGCGTTCTTCCTTTCGTTTTTCAACCGACTTCTTTCCCATCAGCGCCCCCTAAAACCGAAATAAAGGGACCCCCCTTTATCTATTGTTTATTCCATTTCCGACGAAAGCATATCGTTCAGTATCAATAACCGCAAGCCAAAAGGAGGCATTCATGAACAAAGTTTTGTCAGTTCCCCAAGTCGCCCAACATTTGAATTTGAGTTTATGGACCGTGTACCGCTGGGCTCGTTCGGGATGGTTGCCCAGTTTTCGATTAGGAAAGCGCCGGATGTTTATTGAAAAAGACCTTCAAAAATTTCTTCGTGAAGAACGAATTCGTGTAACCAAAACCAACCGGTTTTGCCCTCCGTTTAGGAAAAGAAAACTTCGTAAGACCTGAGGGCCATCTTCACCTGACTCCAGAAAGGATTAATTGAAATGTCCGAGCTCCCCATCAACCAAATACTCAGCAAGCTCACCAAGGTCAAAAAATCTTCGGCCGGATGGTCTGCCCAATGTCCGGGGCACGACGACCAAACGAATAGTTTGAGTGTGGGGGAAGGCACTGACGGACGGGCACTCCTTAAATGTTTTGCAGGGTGTTCCCTCGAACAAATTCTGTCTCCTCTAGGTCTGACCACAAAGGATCTGTTCGTTCCTGCATCTCGACCACAAACCCCCAAAACCGGCCTCTCATCCCGAACACTTGCAACACTGCAACACGTTCCCGCTTCTCATGGTTGCACGTTAGAAAGTTATGCCCAAACCAAACGGTTACCGGTCGACTTTCTACAATCACTTGGTCTTTCCACCCAACTTCATCACAAAAAATCAGCCGTCTGTGTCCCGTATTACGATTTGAACGGGCAGGAAATCGCTGTTCGTTTCCGCATTGGCCTAACTGGAGCAAAACGTTTTGTCTGGAGGAAAAACTCTGTACCCCAACTCTACGGGCAGGAACGACTGCAAGAGGCCAAAGAAAAGGGTTATATAGTGCTTGTAGAAGGGGAAAGCGATTGCCAGACGTTGTGGTATCACCAGATTCCCGCCCTTGGAATTCCCGGGGCTAGCCTGTGGAAGGAAGAACGGGACGCCTACCTCTTAGAAGGCATTGACCGAATTTATGTAGTCATTGAACCCGACAAAGGCGGCCAAACCGTCCAAGACTGGCTTGCCAAATCCACTATTCGCGAACGGGTCTGGCTCATCACCTTAGGCCAATCCAAAGACCCCAGCGCACTCTACCTCGAAGACCCACCCTCTTTTCTCGACCGTTGGCAGGCCTTTATGAACACCGCGGAAACTTGGGCCCAACGGGAAAGCCAACGCCTCACCACTCTCCGTCAAACCGCGGGCACAGAATGCACAGAGCTTGCACACGACCCAAAGCTTCTCGATACCTTTTGCACACAGTTGGGCGAGTTAGGCGTGGCAGTCGATACGCGACAGGCGAAACTTTTGTTTTTAATCCTTACCAGTCGCGTACTTCCCCGTCCTCTTTCCCTCGCCATCAAGGGCCCCTCATCAGGGGGAAAATCGTTTCTCGTGGAAAAAGTCCTTGCCTTCTTTCCACCCGACGCCTTTTACAAATTAACGGCTATGTCGGAGCGTGCCTTGATTTATTCCAAAGAACCTCTTCGGCATCGCATATTAGTGTTGATTGAGATGGCAGGAATGTCTGGAGAGAACGCCTCCTATTTCATCCGTACGTTATTGAGTGAAAATCAACTTATCTATGAGACCGTCGAAGCTACCGGCAAGGGCATTAAACCTCGACTTATTAAACGAGAAGGACCCACAGGCCTCATTGTTACCACGACGCACCTCAAGCTTCATCCCGAAAACGAAACGCGGCTTTTGTCCATTACCGTAAATGACACACAAGAACAAACCCGACAAGTGCTCCGAGTACTCGCCCGCCCACCATCCACAAATGTCTCCTTATCACCATGGCAAGCTTTACAACAATGGATCGCCAACGGTCCTAATGACGTCCAGATTCCGTTTGCGGAGGACTTAGCGGAGCTGGTTCCCCCAGTAGCCGTCCGACTTCGCCGGGACTTCCGTGTCATCCTTACATTGATCGCAACACATACCCTCCTCCACCAAGCTCAACGGGAACGAACCGCTCAAGGAGCCTTCGTGGCTACCTTAGACGATTATGCGGCCATTCGGGATTTGATTAGTGACGTGGTCTCGGAAGGAGTTGAAACAACAATTCCGTCTACCATTCGGGAAACCGTACAAGCTGTTCAACATCTGCTCGGGGATATCGGGGGCACCGAACACACCAAGACCATTTCCTATGCAGTCTTAGCCAGGGAATTGAAGCTAGATAAGTCATCTGCTTCCAGACGGGCCCGGGCCGCTATTGAAAAGGGGTATCTGAAGAACTTAGAAACGCGAAAAGGCCAAACCGCCCAATTAACCCTTGGTGATCCTCTTCCCGATGATTTGGAAATTCTTCCGTCTGTTGAGGACCTAGAGAAACGGTGTTGCACTGTTGCAAAGGATACGGAGGGCTCCTCCTCTACCTCACCACCGCTTGATGCGCTCTCTCTTTTCTCTCCCCAAGCAATTTCAATTCCCCAGGGAAACCCTATCCAAGATCAGTCCGGATGGCCCGATCATATTCCGGGACTTGGAGGAAAAGTTTTTCAAAATCCTCTTCGTCCCTGTGCAATTTGTCCGAATGTGACCTTTAACACCTATGGAGATCTCCCCTTATGTCGAGCCCACGCTTGGGACCAATCCGCTAAAGGATGGAATGAACAAAAGGCTAGCCCAGGCTTCTGAGATAATTAACGATGACTACCCACCTTATCCATCAGTAGAAAAGGAACTGAACATGCCACCCCTTCCCTCACAAGACCAACCCCACAAGGAGAAAACAGTCCGTGTTTTCGGACGGCCGGCCACGGATTGGATTCTAGTGGGATTAGTAATCCTTGCTCTCGTTCTGCTTCTCAGAAAACTGCAACGAGAAAGTAATTTTCCAGTTCAGGGATTAGCCGGAAGCCTTCCGCTTTTAGCAAGGTATTTCAAAGACCAGACCGCTTCTGTACCAAACAAAACGGACCACGACCTCCTCCTCCATCTTCAAGCAGTGGCCGTTCGTCATTCGATGTTAACACCATCTGAATTGTGGGACGTCTTGAAAGACAGGGGGCTCACGTTTTCTTCCCCCTCATCCATGGCAATGGCAGTACTTCCCTTTGGTTTGAAATCTCAAATCGGGACCCAACCCGGTCGCCGGGAACGTCGATGGTATGACCTCTCAGGATGGCTCAAATATGAAAAACTCACATAACCTTTTCCCTCACACTCCACCCATGAATCGCGCTCACATACAACAAGGCATCACCTTCTTAGAACAGGGCTATTCCGGAACACAGGTGGAAACGGCTCTTGGTATCCCTCAAGCAGAATTGGAGCAGGCCTTGGTTAAAGCCAACCAACGGCAAAAGGTTATCCGGGCACACCTACAAAACCGAGGGCCCCTTTCCTCACTTCTCCGGTACCCCGATCGCGGCCCATGGGGAAAAGCCTCCTACTTTGGGAATTGCCCAGGGTATCTAATTGTAGATTTGCTGGATTATCTGCACCCGCAAAGCGTTTTTGACCCGATGGAGGGATCAGGAACTACAGGAGAGGTATGTTTCGACTTTGGCGTGGAGTATGTCGGCAAAGATCTCAAGTCTGGGTTTGATCTCTTAACCTCAGACCTGCCTACCCAGCCATTCGATCTAATTTTCTGGCATCCTCCCTACTGGCCGGGGAAGCCCTACAGTGAGCACCCCAATGATTTTTCGACGTTGAAATCCTGGTCCGCGTACCTTACTGCTGTTCAGGCTGGAATGACTCGTCTCTGTGACTGCCTCTCTTCCCAGGGGCATTTGGCCATTCTGATCGGAGACGGGCGCAGACAGGGTCGGTTTTATCCCATCCATAGCCACATTATTGAATGGCAGGTGCTCCCTTTAGAAGCCGTGTTAGTGAAAACCGGTGATCACGAACGACGTGCCAATTATTACCGGTATGGCCCAACAAAGTTTATTCCCACCCGTCATGAATATCTCCTTCTGTTTACCAGGAAGAATCCATGAAGATCGCGCTGTATACCCAAGTCAGGACCAATACTGCAAACCGTGATTTACAATTATCATCGTTTCATTTTCCGCTTCGAAAGGTACTCGATGAAATCCCAACCTATTACTGAGCAAAATGTTCGGCTTTTCTCGGAACGAGACGCAGCCGCCTATTTAGGGATCTCTTATTGGACCGTCCGAGATTTGCGATTTCGGGGAGAACTCCCTGGCATCAAAATCGGACGCCGGATTCTCATAGATAAACAAGATTTGGATGCCTACATCGCCCGGCTCAAAAAGGTGGAGGGGCCTTGACTTTTGAACCCAATGGAGCGATCGATCAGGGTGTAAGGGGAAGGAAAGATGGGAAGAGTCTACAAACGAGGGAATACGTGGTGGATTCAATATTCCCATCAGGGGAAACTATTTCGGGAAAGTAGCCGATCACCGCAAAAATCGGTTGCCTCGGCATTCTTAAAAAAACGAGAAGGTGAGATTGTCGATGGCCGATTACCCAATTTACAAGCAGAACGGACCACGTTTGAGGACCTCACGAAACTGTTCCTCCAGGATTACCGGAATAATAACCGAAAAACCCTCACCCGAGCACAACAACTCGTCGATCGCCTCACGGAATCTTTTGCCACATTTCGAGCACACGATATTACGAGCACCCATATTTCAAGGTACATCGAGAGGAGACAACAGGAGGGAACCGCTTCCGGCACCATCAACCGAGAATTATCCGGCCTCAAGCGCATGTTTAATTTGGCGATAAAACAAACCCCACCCTTAGTCAAGCCCTATACTCTCCCTCAAATCCCCAAACTCAAGGAAAATAATATTCGGACCGGGTTTTTCACCCACGAGGAATATCAGATACTCCGAGGCTTTTTGCCCGATCACGTGAAAATTCCCTTTCTCATTGCCTATTGGACCGGGATGAGATCTGGAGAAATTCTGGCCCTTCAGTGGGATCGTGTCGATCTTGACCACAAGTTGATTTATTTAGCCCCAGGAACCACCAAGAATGACCAAGGGCGAACCATCCCACTAGCCGATGAGGTTATACATGGGCTGAAGCAATGGTGGCGCATATCCCGGCTGAAATACCCCTCTTGCCCTTGGGTGTGCCATTACAAAGGGACCTGGTTACGAAAGATCCCCCCGAGAACCTGGAAGGAAGCCTGCCGAAAAGCCCATGTTCCGGAAAAATTGTTTCACGATTTACGAAGGACCGGGGTGAGAAATCTCATTCGGACAGGTATTCCTGAACGTGTGGCCATGGCGATCTCAGGGCATCGAACCCGCTCAGTGTTTGACCGGTACAACATCGTCAACGAGGCAGACCTCGTTCAGGCTCGGGAGAAATTAAACACATTGAGCACAATTTCGAGCACAATAGGGGAAGGGCAGGAAGGGAAAGCCGTCGTAAGTGGTTGAAAATATGGTGCCCCCGACACGAATTGAACGTGCGACAAACGGTTTAGGAAACCGCTGCTCTATCCGACTGAGCTACGGGGGCATCCTGTATTTTCAACGCATTCAAAGGTTCTCTCATGGAAGCATTTGGCAGGTGCTATAGGAATGTTACGTGTAACCGCTCCTCCGGTCAAATACTCTTCTTTCATGTTGCTTCCGCTATGGTACTTTTTCCCATATTTTTTCCCGACCCGGAATTCCCTCTGGTCTTTCCGAAAAACCGAGACCCAAGGGTTATAAACCAATAAATTTGTGATTTGATAACCGGAGATGGGAATAGTAGCAGGGCCCCTTCTTCCGGGGGATAGCCTCAAGCAGGTAAATCTGGTGTCCTAAACCTATGCATTCCATGGGCGGGACTTAAGCAACCCCGCAGACAAACGATCGTTGAGGAAAAGGCTGGGAATCTTTCCCGGCCTTTTTCGTTTGTGGTTCCTCGCTCTCCTGGCTTCCCGGCACATCATTATACATCGAGACATCTGCCTTATTTTATCCACTTTCCTGCCGTGATTGCTCCATTCCGGATATCTGCAAAGACGGAGGCCAGGGCCCAAAACGATCTGCTGATGGGATTGGTTCCTTTGGGTAATAGCTGGGATGGAACCCCTACGGGTACCGTGCCGTAACCCGACCTAAGGAGGCAGACAATGGGTAAACGTTACAGTTATGAAAGTGAAGGAGAAAAACTCTCCATTAGTGTTGGCTGGTGGTTCGTGATCATATTCGTGGCCATGTTCTGGTTATGGAAGTAAGTATTGATTAATGACGTTCAAACGCTATTCGGTTGTTCTTCACGAGTGAGTCAGCCGCTTCATATAGGTTTGGTTGGATATCTTCCAACTGCCTAGCCCCTGCTCTCCCGCATACCGCAAACCAAAGCCCTATCTGCAGAAACCTACCAGGTCTTTCCTCCGGTGGAAACCTTTTCAGCTCCCGGCAACACCCTCGATATAATCTTCCCCCCATTAGCTGACATTAATCCACAGCCCAGCAATCTTTCACTAGTACCGCACCGGGATGAAATGGTACCGTTTTAAAAGGGATTGAAAGCATTGATCAATAAAACATGAAGCCCCAATCCAATCCTCCGAATCCATTCATTCCTGAAACCCGGGAACGGCTTGAGCAGGCTCCGCCCGTGGAAGCCGATGTTTTTGAAGAAACCGTTCAGACCATCTTGAGCAAAAATGAAAGCCCGGACCTGCCCTTCCGGTGGAGCTTGAATCCCTATCGCGGCTGTTTTCATGCCTGCGCCTATTGTTATGCCAGACCCACGCATGAATATTGGGGGTTCGGCTCCGGGACGGATTTCGAAACGAAACTTGTGGCGAAAATGAATGCACCGGACAAACTCCGTGAAACCTTTTCCAAGCCTTCTTGGGTTGGAGAGCTAGTGGTGTTTTCCGGCAACACAGACCCGTACCAACCGTTGGAAGCCAAACTGGAACTCACGCGAGCCTGTCTCAAGGTTTGCGCTGCTTACAACAATCCGGTCGGGATCATTACCAAATCCGCACTGGTCCTTCGGGATTTAGATCTGTTACAGGAATTACATTCCCGGGCCTGGATCAAGGTCTATTTCAGCATTTGTTTTGCCTCGGACGACATGGCCAGAAAAGTCGAACCGCAAGCCCCGTCCATCACCAAACGATTTGACACGATGACACAACTGGCCAAGGCCGGAATTCCAACGGCCATTTCCGTTGCCCCGGTGATTCCCGGGCTCAATGAACAGGACATTCCAATTATCCTGAAACGGGCTCGCGAGGCCGGGGCCCGACAGGCCTCGTATATGTTGCTCCGATTAAACGATAATGTGGAACCGGTATTTCTTGAGCGGATGACCCGCCATTTTCCCGACCGGGTTCACAAAATCGTCTCCCAGCTCAAATCCATGCGTCAGGGAAAACTGGGAGAAAAGGACTTTTATCAACGCCATTCGGGCGTCGGCCAAACCTGGGCCGTCATTGAGCAACTCTTTAACATCGCATACCGGAAACAGGGCTTTCCCGACATTCCCGATGTCCCGATCCCTGATACCTTTTGCCGGCCCGGCCCCATTCAATTATCCCTATTCAGGTAGATGAGGCGACCACTCTCCCGGAATATCTAAAAAATCTCTCCAAAAATTGGCACGGACGGAGAGGCTCCAGTACAATAAGCTTCTTTGAACCATCAAACACCCAGTTCCCCATTTCTCCATAAAGAACCCGGAAACCAATCCATGTACATATATCCTTTGTCGCGTAAACATTCCTTCCGCCTTCTTCTCGTTCTTGTTGGATTACTCTTCGGCGCCTGTTCGGAAAACAAGGAACCCTGGGATCTCCATACTGAACAGGGCCTCTCCCTGATGGATCAAGGGAATTTCCCGGAAGCGGAAAAGGAACTGAAAGCCGCCCTTACCCTGGTTCAACCATTGGGGGAAACAGACCCGCGCCTCACACAGTCATTAACGAACCTGGCCATTTTGTCGAATGCCCAGGGTGATCCTCAACAGGCAGAGACCTATCTGAAGCAGACCATTGACCTTCAGGAACAAGGCCCCACTCCTCGATCTGCCGAATTAGCGGCCAGCTTGAGCAACCTGGGGGCTCTGCACGTCACGCAACGTGAATACGACAAAGCCTTAGAAGCCTTTGAACGGGGACTTGCGGTGCGGGAACAGGCCCTGGGGAAAGATGACCCGGAAGTCGTTCGCGACCTGGAAAACATCGCCGGACTGTTTGTGCGCCAATCGAAATATCCCGAAGCCGAACCCTATCTTCAACGCGCACTGGAAACCACCAAACGCACGAAGGGAGAAGAGGCCCCCGAACTGGTGGAGCCCTTAAATAACCTCGCGTTACTGTATCGCGCACAAGAACGTTATCCAGAAGCCGAAACGCTGTTGCTTCAGGCCCTGGCCATTCAAGAAAAACAGGTGGGGACCGGTAACCCCCATGTTCTGGGCAGTCTGAATAATCTGGCGCTGGTCTATAGCACCGCCAAGCAGTTTGAAAAAGCTCAGCCACTGGTAACAAGAATGCTGGCCCTGACGGAAGAAAATTATGGCGACCTCCATCCCCGAGTGGCTCTGGTTCTGAATCAGTTAGCCGAACTCCATCGGCTTCAACAGCAGCCGGATCAGGCCATTCCACTGTTGCAACGGGCCATTACCATTATCGAAAAAGCCGAAGGTCCTGAACATGCGGGACTTACCGGCCCGCTCAATAATCTGGCCCTTCTCTATATGAATACGGGACAATTTGAGGAGGCGGAAGCCTTATTTAAGCGCGCGTTAACCATTACGGAACACACCATGGGCAAAGATCATTTCCGGGTCGAACGCGCACTCAGAAATTACGCCACCCTGCTTAATAAAATGGAACGCACCGCAGAAGCCGAATCCATGGAAGCCCGTGCGAATGAAATTCAGCTAAAACACACACCACCGGCCTCATAGGCCCCTCCTCAATCGGTGACGCAGTCACCGGCTTATCCCCGCTCTGCCGGGTAACATGGATTTTCCGGTCCCCACTTTTCCTCGTCCTGAGAACGAGTCCTTTCGCCCATTGCTGATTTCTTTTACCGATTTCCGTATTGACACTTTTTTCTATTTCTCCTATCGTGTCCGAACTTGAAACTCCAGTTGAGAAATCTAAGGGAACAGACGCCTATGAACTCACACCTCACGTCTCGGAAGCATTCAACATCCATTACGCCGACCGGCTTCACGCATTGGGCGGCATTGTTACTGACCGGATGGCTGTTTATCACCGCTCAGGGGTGTGCCGACCTTAAAGCCATACAGGACTTTGCGGCTCTTTCGGCCGATTCGGCGGAATACACCACACTCGTCAATGACTATATCGAATCGCCTGGGCGGCAAAAGCGGTATCAACCGGAAAACCGGCACCCCAAGCTGGAGCAAATGGTGCAGGAACGGGCCGACCAGAAATCCACCCTTCTCCTTCGACATGCCGTAATTGAAAAATACATGGCTGCATTGGGTACCCTGGCGGCGGATGAAGCCGTCGATAACACGGACGAACTCTCCCGACTCACCACGGCCTTGAAAACTCAGGTCGGCACCAATCAAAAGGAAACGGAAGCTTTTGGAAAGATCGCCGGCATCTTAACGAAAGTCGCCGGTGACCGTTGGCGCCAACGCCAGCTTCGTGACCTCATAGAACAATCCAATGAACCTGTGCAACAGATACTTGGAAACCTTCGCCAAATTGTCGCGGAAGGATTCATGGGCGATCTGGAAACCGAGCAAGCAGCCCTTCGCAATTACTATACGACCTTGACGATGGAATCAACTGACCCGGCGGGTAAAGCGGCATTACGGGAATGGCAGGAATACCGGTCAAACCACGTCGGAGACCGGCGGGAAGCCATCCAGCATTATGCGACCTTGCTCCAAACCATTGCTACAGAACACCAACAACTGTATGACCAGCGCCATGACCTCACAAATCCCAACCTCCTCAAACAGGTGGGCAAAACCGTCAAAGATTTAAAGAAATTGTTATCCCTGGTCAAAAAGTCATCTTGAGAGGACATCCCATGCCGTTAACCTCAGCCGACGCTCTTGAACTTTCCAAGCAATTTCGTGAACTGGCCAACGATCTTGGCAATTACCGATTTTCCAACTGGCAGAATTTAACGCCCACCCAAAAGCGTGATCTGGAGGATGAAGAATGGTCATTGCTCAACGCCGCTTCCGACATGACCACCAAAGCCATCGGATTGGCCTTGGAGGAATCGGACACGAACTTTCAATCCGTTAAAAGTTCGGTAGGAAAGGCCAAGAAAGCCATTAAGAAACTTGAAAAAGTCGGTGAGGTGATAAAGGTGGCGACAGCCTCAGTCGGGTTGGCCGCCGCTATTATGTCCAAGGATCCCGGAGCGATTGCCAAGAACGCGAAGTTAGTGGTTGAGGCAGCTACGGCTTAGACTTGCCGGTACCCGGACAATCAACCGGCCGGTTATCCCTTCAGGGTTTTTTCACGGTTGACTGCATTAAACTGTTGGCTTGAGGAGGAGAGAATCCCTGATAGCCGTTATGCCGTTCAGTCAGTTCCAGAACGGAAAACGATTGTCCATCAACCTGCTCCGGCACTGTAAACACCTGCCGAAGATCACAGCCGGGATCCCCAACGACCATTCCGGAAAACTTCACCCCTTTGATCTCAAGCCGCCGCATACACAGGTCAATATCACCCACCCGCACGGCAATATGATGGAGTGTTCGATCTCCGAATTGTCGGACCCATCCTGGAATAATGCTGGTCTTGCCCCGTTCATCCTCATAGCCCTGATCGACAAATAAGGCCGGACATCCGGGGGCCCGATACACTTTCGCCCACCAGTCTTCATACTCCAAGGTTTCCGAATATACATACCCGAATCGAAGAAATTCCTGTGCCCGGTCATCAATCACCAGCGTTCGCACGGTGATGTGATCCAATACCGGGAACAACCCAATTCCGATGTCTTCCAGGGCATCACGGACCACCCGTGCCGCCTGATTCCGTCTGACATAATCCTGCACATATTCCATAATCACTTGTTCCAGTTCGGTTCCCCCCTTCATGATGTCCTCCCAGGTTCGTTCACCGAAAATTGAATACCTTGCGCCAGCGGCAACTCCGTCCCCCAATTGATGGTCGTCGTTTGCCGTCGCATATACGCTTTCCACGAATCGGAACCCGCCTCCCGTCCACCTCCCGTTTCTTTTTCTCCTCCGAAGGCCCCGCCGATTTCCGCCCCGGAGGTCCCGATATTCACATTGGCAATCCCACAATCGCTGCCGGTTGCCGACAAAAACCTTTCCGCATACCGAAGATTTAAAGTGAACAAACTGGAAGACAGGCCCTGCGGGACTTGATTCTGCAGCTCAATGGCCTCCTCCAACGTTCGATAGGAGAGGACATACAAAATCGGGCCGAAAGTCTCACGTTGAATAATCGGCCAATGGGACTGCGCCCGCACCAGAGTCGGTTGGACAAAATGCCCGGGGCCCGGCAGTACCCTGCCACCATAGACCACTTCTCCGCCTTCCCGTTGGACCTCACGCAAGGCTTCCTCAAACCGTTGAACCGAAGCCTGATCAATCAAGGGACCCATGAGAATGCCCTGGTCCAGAGGATTTCCGATTTTCACCTGCGCATAGGCACGTTTCAGCTGTGTAAGGACCTCTTCATACCTGGACTCATGCACGAGCAGCCGCCTGGTCGTCGTACATCGTTGCCCGGCCGTGCCCACCGCTCCAAAGACAATGGCGGGAATGGCCAGATCCAATTCAGCCGTTTCATCCACGATCACGGCGTTGTTCCCGCTCAGTTCAAGCAGGCAGCGGCCTAGTCGTTGAGCCACTGATTGCGCCACTTTCCGTCCAACGGGAACCGACCCCGTAAATGAAATCAAGGGCAATCGAGGATCCTGAACCATGCCTTCCGCCACATCCATTTGATCTGAAATCAACAAAGAAAAAATTCCCTCGAATCCTTCCTTCGCCATCACATGATTGCAAATGTGTTGCACCGCCACGGCACAGAGACCGGCCTTCGGAGACGGCTTCCAGATCACGGTATTTCCGGCCACGGCCGCGATAAAGGCATTCCATGCCCACACGGCCACGGGAAAATTAAAAGCCGAGATCACTCCGACCGGGCCCAATGGATGCCAGTGTTCGTACATCCGGTGCCGGGGACGCTCGGAATGCATGGAAAGACCGTACAGCATTCGCGATTGGCCGACTGCAAAGTCCGCCATATCGATCATCTCCTGAACTTCGCCATCGCCCTCGGCTTTAATTTTTCCCACTTCCAGCGACACCAAGGTCCCTAACGAATCTTTATGATCACGAAGAACTTCGCCGATCTTTCGCACGACCTCTCCACGCTTAGGAGCGGGAACGGTTCGCCATTCCGCAAAAGCTCGCTGAGAGGCTTGGACCAGCGTGTCATAGTCACCCGCCGTACAAGCGTGGATGGTCCCCAACACCTCACCCGTGGCGGGGTTTCTGGATTCCAGGACCCCAGCTTTTTCCGAACCCAACCAATGCCCGGGACCTGCACACCCTCCCTGATTCACAGGTTTCACACCCAGCTTCTGTAACACACCCGTCATAACCTTCCCCTATTCCTCACGAAAAATAACAGCCAAAACGATTTCCTAACACCGAACGCAAGGGAAACGTTTCCTGAGTCACAAATCCTTGAAATGCATCGGGCTTCTCAAAGACCAGGTCCACCACGCTGCAGATCCCACACGCCGTGGTTACCTGAATGGCCGACCAAATCCTACCTCCGATCGTTTGAGGATAAATTTTCTTCACGTAATTTTCCTCAAACAATTCTCCCTTTCGTGTTCCGGTGACGGAGGTATAGATAATCACGACATCCTGTAATGTCTTGGGGACGGCGTTTTCGAGAATACGCTTCAGGGTTTCCCGATCATCATTGAGCTTCAAGTCATTCATTAATAAATGAATTTTTTCGCAATGGCCGGGGTAACGCAAGGTCTTATAGTTCATGGTCCGCACCTGTCCTGCATAGGTATCAGCCAGCGTTCCCAACCCTCCCGAGGTATTGAAGGCTTCATACAGCAGACCGTCAATTTCTATGGTTTCATACCCTTCCAACGGCTGAAGCGGCACTTCCTCTCCGTTTTCAATCCCGAAGCAGGTATTGCCGTATTCATTAATCAGACCATCCGTCGACCACGTCAGCGAATATTTCAAGACATTGCTGGGATTGACCGGCAGGGCCCCGACCCGCATCTTCACAATATCGACCGATTCAAAATGTGTCATCAAATCATGAGCCACGATACTAATAAAACCCGGAGCCAGCCCACATTGAGGGACAAAGGCCTTTTGTGCTTGTTCACTTAAGGCTTTTATTCCTCGGGTTACTTCCACATCTTCCGTCAAATCAAAGTAATGCAGGGAATGAGACCGGGCAAGCTCTCCGACCGATGGGTTACAGTAGTATGGCAAGCTGGAAACCACTGCATCAAATTTCTGTTCGGCCAGGAAGGACTCCATGTGATGGTGGTCCATCACATCAAGAGTATGACCGAAAAATGTCGAAGCATCCAACTGCGTTTTCAACTGTGAAATACTGGATGGATTGACCTCACCCAGGTGGACCTCATAGTCCTTACTTTCCACCAAAAGAGTCGCAATCAAGGAACCGATTTTCCCGCCCCCTAATATCAGGATACGCCTCATGGTAGATGGCCCCTTCTCTCGCCTCGTTTAAATTTTTCTAATATAGTATTATATCCTCTTTTTCGCCTAATGGCCCCAAACTCCTATGGCCGGAGAAGGGGATACCTTGTGTAACCATTTCATCATGGAAACGCCTGAGGAACAAGGCACAAGTGTGAAAAAATGGATTTAGGTTCAACCCAAGCTCGGACAATAATCTGTGCCGTGTTCCTGCTCCTGGCATGGGCCAGGATCACCTGTGCGGAACCGAATCCCATTCATGACTTTCGGATTTGGGCACCGGTCTATTTGACGGTACCCCTTGGAGGATCGATGAAAGGATATATGGAGGCCAATCCCCGGTTCTCGGATGATGCTTCGACAATCGATCAACTGTTAGTTCGCCCCGCCCTGGGCTACCAGGTCACCCCGACCATTTCCCTCTGGCAGGGATACGCATGGATCACCAATTACGAGCCCGGGTTTTCTCAGGAGCACCGGATCTTCCAACAACTGATCTATGCCAGAACATTTTCCGATTTCAAAATCTTCAGCCGATCACGGCTGGAGGAACGGTGGATTGATGATGCCATCGGCACTTCTTTGCGTGCCCGTACCATGCTTCGTGGCGACATGCCCCTTCCGGTTTTTCCCGCACTTTCGTTGGCCGCCTACGACGAAATATTCGTGAATCTCAATTCCATTCGTCAGGGACCTGAATCGGGTTTCGATCAAAATCGGACGTTTGTGGGGTTCAACTACCAGTTCACATCCCATCTGAGCATGGACCTGGGCTATCAATTACAAATCACCAATAATATTCGGCCGCACTTGGTCAACAATGCCAACCATGTCCTGCTGCTGCAAATTTTCATCAACCTGTAGTTTTTCTCCAAACCCTCCAACCCTCGTCTTCCCTGGTCCTCCTTCTTCGACGGGAAGGCCAGAGAAAAGTCAAGATCCAACCTCCTCCAACGATTTGCCCTTTACTGCAATTGCCAGACGCCCCGTTGACAGAATATTCAGGAAGGAGTAGCGTTTTCTTCAGAGTAATCTCTATTCTTTTACATGACCAACACCGTCCTACCTAACGTCGGTTTTTCCTATTAATCAGCAGGTTCACTATTTCAATATACTTAACGAGAGTGCTTCGCACTCTCACGCCAACACAGCAAGGAGGATCCTTCATGCGCATCATGCTTACGTGGTTTGTCGCCATCATTGGACTGGGAAGTCCGGCTCTGGCATGGGAAGGACCGAAAGTCGAATACTCCGCAGACACCCAGATGGAAACAGCCGATGTCGTGATGGAAGGGCAGGTCTTCTATGCCCCCGGCAAGGAGCGGCGGGAGATGAAAACCGGTAGCGATGGCATGACTATGATCATCCGCCAGGACAAAAAGGTGATCTGGACCCTGATGCCTGAAGCCAATGCCTATATGGAGATCTCCCTGGACCAATCTCAGGATCAAACCGACCTTTCGGATTATCACATCGAACAAACCACCGTGGGCGAAGAAGTGGTGAACGGAGTCAAGACAACCAAAAGCAAAGTCATCATGACCAAGAAAGAGGGCAGCAAACTTGGAGGATTCTGGTGGACCACCAAGGAAGGAATTCCCGTTAAAATGGATATGATTTCGGTTGAGGGACAATCCAAAGAGCGGATTAAAATGGAGCTGACGAATTTAAAAATCGGCAAACAGGACCCCAAGCTTTTCGAGGTGCCTGCCGATTATATGAATATGAGCATGGGCATGCCGAATCTCAAAGATCTGATGCAAGACCAGGAGGCAGCCCAGGATGACCGGACAGGACGGCAGCCTGAGACGGAGCCAAACGATCGAGGATTCGGATTACAAAACCTTTTCGATATGATGAAGTAGAGTAGCCGGGACTCTAATGTTTATGCCCCCTGCAACCTTCGGTCATGGCCAAAACTTAACGGAAAATCCATGAACACGATCCAACGGGTCCATGCAAACACGCCCCTGGCAAAAGCCACAGTTTGGCTCATATTCCTGCTGCTTATTTCCTGGTATGCCCCACTGACCTCGTGGGCCAAGGAGACCACGATTCGCACAGCCCCGGCACCCCACCGGCCCCGCGTGAAGGCGTCCGCGGTATATCTGATGGAAATGAAATCCGGTCAGGTGCTTCTCCAAAAAAACGCGACCCAACGGTTACCGCCTGCCAGCCTCACCAAAATCATGACCGCTCTGGTGGCACTGGAAAAAGCCTCCCCACAGCAGGTGGTCAGTATCGACAGCCGGGCGCTCGTCAAGCGCGCTCCACGCCTGAAATTGAAAGCCAGCGAGGAGTTTTTACTGAATGATCTGCTGGCAGGCATGCTGGTTACCAGTGCCAACGATGCCTGCCAGGCTGTGGCCTATCACATTGCGGGAGAGATGCCGTCATTTGTCGACATGATGAACAGCCGGGCCCAAGCGTTAAATTTACGTGGAACCCACTTCGCCAATCCCTGCGGCTTCGATGCCCCTGATCATTATTCAACGGCCGTAGACTTAGCCAAACTCGCAGAACAAGCCATGCAAACCCCCACCTTTGCCATGATGGTCCGCACGCTTGAACGGGACATTACCAGCCTCAACAGCCAACGCCAGGTTCACCTGTCATCCACCAATCAGCTTCTACTCGATCCCGATGTCACCGGCATCAAAACCGGCTTTACCAGCAAAGCCGGCCGATGCCTCATCGCCAGCATGAACAAAAACGGCCATCACTTACTCTTTGTCGGGTTAAATGTCAAAAACCGATGGCAACAGGCCGAGCAATTACTTCAATACGGACAGGCTTTGTTGGGAGGGGGGCCCCGGTAACAGAATGTTGGAAATCACACATGGGCTATTTAGCCCTTCCGACATGGAGGAGATAGGCATTGCGGAGATTCTCTTGCGCAAGGGAATAGTCGGGTTTCAGTGTCAGCGCTACCCGAAACTCCTCAATTGCCTGTTCCCAGTCCTTTCGTAACGCATAGGCATGGCCCAAATTGTTATGAGGCCGGGCTTTGTGTGGAGATTTTTGAACCGCATCCGACCACAGCAGCACCGGATCCTGATACAACGCATTGCGTTGAACAGTCAGGATACAAAGAGCCAGAACCCATGCCAGCCCAACAGTGCGCATCACTGATCGAATCCATAGAAGTGATGACTCTTCCTTGAAAAACCAGCGGCTCAGGCCCACCCCACAGGTGACCACGACAATGAAGAATCCTATTGACGGCAAATATAAGTTCCGTTCGCTTAACAGATCATGGCGTGGGATCACACTGTTGGTCGGAAGCAGTTGAAGCAAAAACCATCCCATGCCAAACGCCACCAACGGAAATCGCCGGATGGCCACCAAGGCAGCCACGATCAATCCGCTTAATACCATCAGATCGAGAACCAACGGCCATTGAAAAACTGAGTGAACTATCGGCAGATCATGATCAAAGCTCTGATGCCAAGGTGCGAAAAACAGGAAGCTCGCATAGGGAACCGCATGAATCTGACTCAAGATATTGTCCCCAATAGGTCGGAGATTCAGGCTGAAATTGGCCAGATACGAGTACTGGGGATGTTTCCAGAGAACCACAACACCCCCAACTACGACTATAATCCAAAATGGCATATGGTATGACAAAAATCTGGAACGAAGAGTGGTCCCATGAAGACGGCGAATCAACACATCCCACAGGAGAAGGACAACGGGAAAGGTCACGGCCGTTTCCTTCGAACCCCATGCCAACAGAAAAGCCAGCAGAGAACCGGCATACCAGATTTGATATTGTCTATTTCGACCCGACTCTTCCGTGGCTTTAAGGAACAAAAGAAAGGCCAGCAGGTACAAACAGGTCATGAGACCGGAAGCTCGCCCGGAAATATAGGTGACCGTTTCGGTCGAGAGAGGATGAATCAGAAAAAGGAGGGACGTCCAGAAGGCGATGAACTCCACCTTTTCCACTCCTGCACGAAGTATAATTCCATACACCAGAAATCCGGAAATCAGATGGAGTCCGACATTCGTGAGGTGATACCCCAAGGCCGCATCGGCAAAGAGAAAGCGGTCAACTAAAAACGTGACATACAGAACGGGACGAACCATATGATCGAGATGCCCAAGAAATGTGTTCCAGCCTTCAAGGTGGGGATTTTCCAAAATGGCTGTCACGTCATCAAATTGGAAATCACCCAGGAAAGAATTGGCGTAGAGCAGAAGGGGAAGCGCCGCGAACCAGAACACCCATGGGTTGGATAACTTTGAGAGTCTCATGAAAACGAAATTATGCGCGAACGGCCACTGCCTGTACAGAGGAGGAAGTGAATGAACACCACAAGGGGGTTCGTATTAGTGCTGTTAGGAGTCTTAACCCTGGGCGGTCTCCCAACCGACGGCCGAGCTCAAGGGGGAGGACAGGCGGCATGCGGGTGCAGCCAACAAGACAAGCTTGACCTGGAAAGTCGTATCGATCAGGTCAACGCCGCCATGAAAGAGTATGACGCCTTAATCTCAGAATGGGAGAAAAAAGAAAAAGGGACAGGCGAACCGCTCCTCCTGAATCCCACGCATCGGGGAAGCGTCCAGGATTCCGTGGGATTTAAAATGTCCGGCGCCGGAGACCAGGAGGCCAGGCGTTTTGGTGCGGCCACCGATCCCAATTGCCATATCACGGTTGATCCTCATGCCACACCCTGTCTTCGCGGTGCACTTGAAGCACACGAGACCGTCCATAAAAAGGCCTGTGAGGCCAATTCAGGAAAGGCTGCATTATTCGATATAGCCGGCCACATCGATTGGCGATTCAACCAACGGGTTGTGGACTATATAAAAGAAGAAAAAGCCGGGTATCAAAAAGAGTTGGAACGCCTCACGGAAGAACGAAACAGACAAGAAAAAAATTGCAAAAAACTCATCAAGCTCGATTTGAGTATGCAGCGACAACTTCAACAATCGCTTGCACAACGAGAGCGATTACAACACGCCAACAACCGGTTGGAAAACTATGGAAAGTCCCTGAACTAATTGGACGTAGAGAGAGCAATCAGGAGGATATTCGATGACCGCATATTTTTTCATCATCCGTGGCTCAAGCATGGCTCTTCTTCTGGTCTGTGGGACTTCATTGAGCAGCCCCACCTGGGCGACATCACTGGCTGCCTATCCCATTTCTGCGGAAACTGCCTCAAAAGAGACGCCAAAAAACGAGATGATCAACGCCTACGTCGCATTATGTCAGGCCAAACCGATCAAACAGAACGAGTGTGACAAGATAAAAAAGAATGCCGTCGACCTCCTTAAAGAAGACCTGCATACGCTGGGATCATCTGCCAATCCCACCTACCTTCCAACCATTTTTCGCATATTTAAAAGCCATGAACCCGAGTTGCGCATAGCCGCGGCTGACGCAGTCGGCATGATCGGTCCTCCGGAGTCCAACATTGAGCAACTGGCCGCCCTGGCTAACGATCCCGTGCCGGACGTGCGCAAAGCGGCCTCGCAAATGCTCCAACATGGAAAAGGCGACACACTGGTCCTTTTAGCCAGACGAACTGGCATTACCCTGCGAACCGGTCGTATCCCCGAAATGCCACCGGATCCCCAAAAAATTTCCCTGCCGGTCGCACCGGATAGCACCTATCTCTTTTTTGCCAGTGACGTGGAACAAGGGCGGCTCACCTATACGACAAGAAAGACCATGAAAGACATCCTGGCATTTTTTAAACAAAAAGCGAAAAAGGACCCTTTGGATCTTGCTGCATTTACCCACATGTATGAAAAGGCCTTGGCGGACGAACAGCAGGCCCGGGAACAGATTCAACAGGAAGCCTCGGCAAAGATGTTCTCCCAGGAGCCTCCCACCGACCAAACCAAAATGGACACCTATCTGAAACAGTTGGAACAGGCCCAAATTGCCCTGGCGGCGCAAAACCAATTCATGTTGGACGAGCTCTATCCGCCTGAATTTTTCGGATCTCCGAAAGTCTTTGTGCTTGAGGATCGAAAGATCGGGCGACGGAATTATCCGACCAAATATGTCGTGCTGTATGAAGATATGGCCCTAAAACGTCCAGGATTTCGGCTCTGCTGGTTGACGGTTTCCCAACAGGCGATCAAGACCACACAAATGACTTCCATGATGGGAGAAGCCATTGAAAAAGATCCTCCTCGGGAAGAAGATATGGCACCGGCCATCAAGGGAAAAAGCGAAAAGGAACGAAATAAATTTAAACAGGAGCAGTTGGACATGGAAAAACAACTCGGTCTATAGGAAAGAATTTTCAATAGTTCATAGCCATTTGATCGATAAAGCCACTCCAAATATGCCAATCAATTGAGTGCAAGAGCTTTGGAGGTTTAGAAAGTCACTTAAATTGTTAACACGAAGGCTACTGTGAGCTATTTGCATGATGAACCGTAAAATTCAGAAAGCTTGCCAATTTCAAAATTATCCTCATATCTTACTTCAAGAGAATAATGGTTGAAGACAGTCAAAATAGGGCCATGCGATGAAACAAGCATGGTCTTACACGGTGGGGCAAGTGGGGGGCCAGTAGTTGGAAAAGCAGGAAATGTGTTCGCAGTAAATTCAACAGGCTTTGATGACGATGATATTTCCTACCTTTCTCCGATTAATGAGGTTTTGAGACTTCCTTTGCCAAACCTCAAACTTCCTAACAAACAAGAAATTGCCTCAACATGTATTTCAGATCTGGCAAATGCAGGGTGGGTTGATATGAAATAAACCTATTTCAAACTTTCGTCAAAAAAAATCATGCTACCTCACCTTTTTTCATAAAATTTCTTCCCGCTATCATTAGCCATATCAGCCGCCTAGACAACGCTTGTCAGGTGCTGTAAAGATGGATTCGGAAACCGCCCATGAAACCATCCTCACTATTCCTGGTAGTTGGTGGAGGCAGTTTGGCTGCATTGGCCATCGGCATTCTCCTTCCTGAATTCCTCGCCGGATCGGCCTGGCCTCATGAACCCCTTCACTCTACCTTAGAAACGGTTGGAGGATTGGCGGCCATTTCCATGGGGATCATGCTGCTTCAAAGAACGATTGCGCATCCCAACCAGGAGACATTTTACCCAATTGCCGGGGGCTTTCTCGGAATGGGTATTCTGGAAATTTTTCACGCGTTGTCGTTACCAGGGAATGGATTCGTGTTCATGCGAAGTCTAGCCAGTCTATTAGGTGGGTTGGGATTTGGGCTCATGTGGCTCTCTGCCAGTGAAAACCCGAAAACAGTTTTTAAATGGCTGCCGTGGATTATGACCGGCGGAGCGTTTGCCATGGGGCTCTGGACAATCGGATTTTCTCAACACCTTCCGGTGATGATTCGGCATGGCGAATTTACCCCAACCGCCGTCGCTCCCAAAAGCTTCGCATGTATGCTCTTTTTCGCGGGTTCGCTCCACTTCTTCCGAAATTACCATCGTTGGAACCGATCAGAGGATATCCTGTTTGCTTCCCTTGCACTCATTTTTGGCCTTTCCGAATTAATGTTCACCTATTCCACGATATGGGACAGTCGATGGTGGTTCTGGCATTTCCTTCGGTTGATGGCCTACGGCTTAGTCCTGGGGTATGTGGTGCGAGGATATCTAAAGACGAATTCCGAATTGCAGTCTTCACTGATCCAGACGAAACGTGCTGAACAGGCTATTCGTCACAGTGAACAACAGCTTCGGTCGGTATTGGAAGCCCGGGAACGGATGGTTCAGGATCTTCATGATGGAGTCATTCAATCGACATTCGCTCTGAAACTGAATTTGGAGCGGTGCCAGCGGCTCGTTCCACAGAATCCGAAAGAAGCCCTTACAGGCATCGGCGAGGTGCTCGGAGAACTCAAATCCGTGATACAAGACTTGCGCAGGCATATCAACGGCCTTGAACCGGAATGTATGAATGGACAACAATGGGCGGAAGAAATAGGCACCATTGCCCACACGGTTGAAGTGTCGCAAAACCTACACTTGGCTTTGGCCATCGATCAGGAAGCGGCCAATTTACTCACACCGGAGGAAGCCATTCATCTTCTTTATGTAGTGAAAGAATCCATCAGCAATAGCGTACGGCATTCACAAGCCACATCCGGCACAGTGTCTCTTCAAATACGGGATGGGGCGGTACACCTTGAAGTGACAGACAATGGGCTGGGGTTCGACCCTGAGAAAGCATACGCGGAAGGCCACGGTTTAAAAAACATGGCCGCCCGCGCCAGGCGCATGGGCGCTCGCTTTCACGTGTGGGCTGAACCTCACAGTGGAACTCGAATCATGTTTGAAATTGAAAAGAAAGGGAGCCATGCCCCGGCGTAACAAGCCCGGCATCCGCCTCCTCCTGGTCGACGATCACGAGGTGCTTCGCCTGGGCTTGAAAGCCCTGTTTACCGACACAAGTGACATTCAGGTGGTGGGTGAGGCGGGAACTCGGGCAGCGGCCGTGTCCGAAGCCAACCGGCTCAATCCCGATGTGGTCCTGATGGATGTCCGCTTGCCGGACGGGAGCGGAATCGAGGCCTGTCGTGAGATTCGAAATTCCTTGCCTGCAACCCGAGTCTTGTTTTTGACGTCTTTCGTCGACGATGAAGCGGTCATGGCCACTATCATGGCAGGGGCGAAGGGCTTTTTGCTGAAAGAAATCAGCGGAGACGAACTGATTCGAGCCGTGAAAACCGTGGCTGAGGGACAATCTATCCTCGATCCTGCGACCACGAAACGGGTGCTCACCACCATGCAGCACCTCTCCATCTCCTCCACTGACGGCAGGAAAGAATCGTTAGCGCCACAGGAACTGAAGGTCTTAACACTGGTGGCCGAGGGGCAAACCAATAAGGAAATCGCGACGGCACTCGGCCTGAGCGATAAAACCGTCGGCCACTATCTCGAAAATATTTTCCAGAAGCTTCAAGTAACCCGTCGTTCTCAAGCTGCGGCTGAGTTTGTCCGCCGGTTTTCCCAATAGGGGCATTTCCCCCTATCCCGATAGGGGGATAATAGTCGGGCGATCCCTGGTATTTCCACCTAACGTCCACTTCTCACATTCATCCACAATAAGATTAACAATAACGATTCCCTCACGGGGTCTCTCTCCAATCATTGTTTATCCAAGGAGGCGGTCATGCTGAGATTCTTTCCTAAATCGGTTCTGATGCTCTCAACGTTAGTCATTGCCGGGATGTACGGACTGTTCCTGAGCCCTGGGTTGGTTTTGGCGGATAAGACACCAGGCCAAGACAAAGTGAAAGTTTTGTATCACCTGGATAGTAATGACCCGGCTCTCGCCAAGTATGCGATGGCCCTGATCAATAAGCACATCGAGGCGGAAGGCGGACCCGACAACATCGACCTGGTACTGGTTGTACATGGACCGGCTCTGAAGTTGTTTGAAAGCGATACCGTCGATCAGGAACTGAAAGATAAATTAAAGCTCGTAATTGACAAAGGCATCAAGGCCGAAATGTGTCAGGTCTCGATGAAGTTGTACGGGACGCCGCTCGAGAAATTGATTGCCGGATTTACCCCTACCGAGCATCCGGTAGCCGTGAAGCGAATTGCCGACCTTCAACGTGCAGGCTATGTGTATATCAAACCATAAGGAGAATGTATGTTGAATAACGTTGTGACGCCAGTACAACCAACTAGAATCATTTCCAGTGGGAGCCTCCACGGCTCCCACTGGAAACCGTGGTTCACGTCCAGTCGTATCGGATGTATGGTGTTCGTCTTGGTGAACCTCTGCCTGTTGTTCGGAGTCATGCCAAGTACCGCTGCCCCATCCGTAGCCGCTCCGGAATTCCAGCTTCGAGGGTTAGATGGGCACATGTATAGTAAGGCTTCTTTACATGGTCGCCCGACGCTTCTCGTTTTTTGGGCACCTTGGTGTCGATATTGCCAAATGGAATTGCCCATCCTTGCAAAATTCTATCAGGGCAGCAAACCGGACCAGCTCCAGGTATTCACCATCGCCTTCTCGGACACCCAGGCTCATGTGGAAGAGTATGTCAGAGCCAACCCTGATTCCTTTGTGTTTCCCACGGCCTACGATCAGGACAATGTGGTAGCGCAGGCCTTTGGCGTCAATGCCACACCGACATTCGTGGTGATGGATGCGCGAGGGGAATTGATTCTGGCGCATCGCGGTGCAGGGATCAACCAGAATCCTCAGTATCAGGATTTCCTCAAGCGTCTACAGTAAAAAAGAACAGGCTGAGATCACGCAAGGACATTCGGTTACCGACGGGCAGGACAGGTATCATGGAATCCGTAACGAATATTCCTCAGATTACGCTGTTAGCGGCATTTGGAGCCGGGCTGATGTCTTTCCTTTCCCCTTGCGTACTCCCTCTGGTGCCGTCGTACATCTCGTATATTACGGGACTCTCTCTTGACCAACTCAGAGAACCCTCTGGACGGCACCAGTTTCACGTCGCCATCATTGTCAATTCGTTATTGTTCATCGGAGGGTTTTCCCTCATCTTCATCGCGTTTGGCCTCTCGGCCAGTTTGTTCGGTCAATGGCTGTTTACCTATCAGGACTCTTTGCGAAAGATCGGAGGAGGGCTGATCATTCTATTCGGCCTCTATGTACTGGGAGCGTTCAACGTGAGGTTTCTGTCTCGAGAAAGGCGTTTCCACTTTCAGACTCGCCCGGCAGGCTATCTGGGATCTTTTCTCATCGGGATTACCTTCGCAGTAGGCTGGACTCCCTGCGTAGGCCCCATTCTCACATCCATCTTATTATATGCCGGCACGACAGAGACATCTGTTGATGGACTGGCTCTCCTCGTTTTCTATTCATTAGGGCTTGGGCTTCCATTGCTTATCACAGCCTTATGTCTTGATCGACTCTTAACCCATTCCCGGCAGATACGAATTTATGTCAAGCCGCTCTCCATCATGAGCGGAGTCTTACTGGTCACTGCCGGCGGTCTCCTTTACTCCAATACCTTCTTTCTTTTGACAAGCTACCTTGAACGCTGGGGGATTGGATGGTATGTCGGCCAATAGCCTAGGCCTATTGGGGAACGTGGAAACATTTCGGATTGGGAATTCCAGCAAAATGCACAGTGGAGTTACGAATTTGTCCCCAATGTTCTTCCTAACTATGGTTCTTTTTACCGACGGCCATGAGAATGTGTAGATTGAGACAGGTACTAAAAGAACTTTTCACGGGAAGTATTTTCAATGACATCTACCACTGAATGGCTTTCACCGAACATAAAATTGCTCCACGCCGCCGTGAACAACATCGGCAGCTCTTTTGGCGGCAGTTTCTGTTAGTTTCAGCAGACCTAAGATTTCCTCCAATAATCCCTGATGATAGTTAACCAATATCCTTCGGTT
>JBFWRU010000023.1:0-17938 GCA_050248735.1 Nitrospirales bacterium
CTTCCGATATTGTTCAATCTCGTCTTTTAAGGTCAACACAACTGCGTGGCCCAGATGACCGTCTTTATCGAACCATCGCAAGGACTCCCGGGCCGTGGATGGCGGGTCCGGAACACGGTTCAACAGATCGAACACGGATCTTGGCTGTTGGGCATCGGCATGGCCAACCCATACGCACAGAAGGAGACTGAGAGTCCCGACTATTGAGAACATGTTTTCTCCTGGATTTGAAAAAGGGGTAGATTATCCGAGCATGAAAAACCCGGCAAGCAATCACTGACTGACAACGATCATCACAGTACGGGGCAAGAAATTCCCAAGGGATGAAAAACGTTCACCCTGTTCCCACTGAGTCAGAATCGGAGACCGGGAAGTTGGCGGAGATCCTCCAGTTTATCGGTGGCGATGGCGATGTCCTCCGCCACCAAATCGGAAATTGAAAGATAAACCGGGCCGGCCCCAGTATCCCGGCCCATATCCATAGTATCGGGGATACCGCCAGGGGCTTCCCAGATAAATTCCTATTGGCGGGGCCTGAACATATCCATAGGCAGGAGCATAGGAAGGCTCATAAGCCGGCACGTACGGTGGGGGGGGCCACCGAGGATCCCCCTTGTAGGCTCTCTTGGCCTCTCGACGGACAGCGGCTTCCTGACGATCCATTTTCTCCTTCAGTTCGTTGACTGTCCCCTCTTGAAGTTTCAGTTGTTCTTCCAATTTAGCGATTTTTTCCTGTTGGAGTTCCAATAAGGTTTGCATACATCTGGCTTGCGCCTCACCGGAGTATTCGGAACATTCCCAGGGAACGGGTGGTTCGGCTGCACCAACCGGCACGACACTTACCAACAGACTGAGGCTGGCTATACCAACCCCTCTCTTCCATCTCGTGCATGCAGACAAAGAAAAATGATCAGAACGTTTTAAGGACGGGCTCTTCATAAACACCTCCTTCATTGAGGATCCATTTAACCCTATCACAGGGTGGAATGATCCTACAAATACGGCTCAACCCTCTGTGAAATCGAAAATAGGAGCCCCTCACCGGGAAATGGGCAGACGCAATTCGTGGGTTGTTCCATCCCGCAAAACCCGCACAGTCATGACGTCCCCCACCCGAAGTTTCCCCACCCGTTCCCGAATAAGGGTATAACTCGACAAATCTCCAATCAATGGAATGCCTTGAACTTGAAGAACGATATCCCCGCCAATCAATAAAGACTTCCCGTCGATCATGGCCACGATACTGCCGGCCCGAAGTCCCAAGCGTGAAGCCGGAGAATCGTTTGCCACCCGCTGAACCAGGAGTCCCGCTGATTGTGGAAGGTTAAATGCTCCCGCAAGAGGGCCGGTCAGCAACACCCCTTCAATCCCCGTCCAAAACGGTGGTTGGTCCAATAATAATCGCCTGGCCGATTCCATGGTGACCGCGAAACCCAAACCCTCGAATCCTCCGGACTTGGAAATGATATGGCTCACAATGCCGATGACCGAACCTGCCATGTTGAACATGGGCCCGCCGGAATTCCCTACATTGATCGCCGCGTCGGTTTGAAACATTTCCACCCGTGAGAATCCGATCGTCAGGTCCTGGGGTGCCCTTCGCGCACTGATATGCCCAACCGTTAAGGTATAGCTCATGCCGACTGGTGCACCCACGACAAAGACCTGATCTCCCACTTCCACCTGATCGGAATCACCTAAATGAGCGATGACAGCCTCTTTCGGCATTCGTTCTAGTTGCAACAAGGCCACATCGGCGAACCGTTCAGACGACACCACACGAGCCGTGATCTCCTCTCCATTCTTGAACTTCACGACAATACGATCAGCCGAATGCACAACATGGCTTGCAGTGAGCACCTTCCCGTCTTTCGAGATCAGGACCCCAGAGCCGACCCCGGCCATCGGTGCAGGCAAACCAGGTTGCTCGCTCATCGGGGCATGATGTTCGGTTTGAACCACTACCACGGCTGGATGCACGCGCTTAAAAACCTCGGTGAGAACTTCGGCATGCCCCTCGGTCACCGTCCCCAAGACCGTAAGACCGATGAAGAATAATAGAAGGTAAGTTGTCCGGAAGATTAGGAACTTGGTCGCCCTATGCTTGCAGATACCTGTTCGCATTTCGCGACTCCTTATATAATATTGGAATTCATTGAGCCTGAAAAAGAGATCTCAAACGGGGATACTCTCTTACCAGCCAACCCCAGGATACCACTCCTGCCCCCTCTACCTCAAAAACATTCCCTGGATTCCCATCATTTCGATATACAATTTTTCTTATACGCATTTAGTTGACAGGACACGTTGGAATTCGTAGCCTTGGGCCTTCTCCCATCTCATAAAACTTTTCGCCGATACGGCCAGGCATTCACCACTTTGGATACCACGAAACGATCGGTTTCCACATGGGACGAAAATCATCCCTGAAAATTCAAGAGATTGTCCGTTGTGGATGGGTGGGAACGAAACCTCACTTCATTTCTTATCATGATGAAGAATGGGGAATCCCCGTTCACGAAGACCGCCGCCACTTTGAAATGCTGACATTGGAAGGTGCGCAGGCTGGCTTGTCCTGGTCGACGATCCTGTTGCGTCGCAAAGGGTATCGCCGGGCCTTTGCGGAGTTTGACCCCTTGAAAGTGGCTAGATTTGATGCCAGAAAAAAGGCCACGCTCCTTCAAGATACCGGGATTATTCGAAATCGCCTCAAGATTGAATCCGCCATTACCAATGCCAAAGCCTTTCTTCAGGTACAGGAAGAATTCGGTTCGTTCGATCGCTACATCTGGAATTTCGTTGGAGGGACACCTAAGCTGAATTTTTGGCAAACCATGTCTCAGGTCCCGGCTACCACTGCGGAAAGCGATGCACTCTCAAAAGACCTTAAACGACGGGGGTTCCGATTTGTGGGGAGTACGGTGATCTATGCTCATATGCAAGCAGCCGGATTGGTCAATGACCACACGACGGATTGTTTTCGGCATCCCTCCAATCTTTCCCCTCAATCCTCATCGCAAAGACTTACCGCTTTCAGGAGAAAATTATTCCCGGGCATCAGAATCAAACGAGTATACGACTCCCCTTCTCCGGATGACGGGTTTCGGGTTCTCATCGATCGCCTGTGGCCGCGTGGACTTTCGAAAGAGACCGCCAACGTGAATCTGTGGCAAAAAGATCTTGCCCCGTCAACCGCCCTACGGAACTGGTTCCGGCATGACCCCGCCCGATGGAAAGAATTTCAGACACGGTATGCGACAGAACTTGATCAGAACATCGAAGCCGTTGAAGACCTTTGGCAACGGGCCAGACAGGGTCCGGTCACCATTCTGTTTGGAGCCAAGAACGGGAAATACAATAATGCGGTCGCCCTGAAAGCCTATCTCTCACGGCATTTTGGATGAAGAGGCCTTATCCTTCCCCAATTTATGAACCCAAAAACATGAAAGCCGTTGTCCAGGAGGATGTGACCGGCTGTGGAATCGCCTGTGTAGCCGCTTTAGCTAATGTCTCCTACCAGCAAGTCAAATCCGTGGCAATGGCATTAGGAATGAAGGTCACGGATTCGCGGCTCTGGTCCGATACGGTCTACGTCCGAATATTATTGGACCATTACGGCATTCAAGCCATGCCGGGAGAATCCCCGTTCCGTTCCTGGGGTACTTTACCTCCACTTGCCCTTCTGGCCACAAAATGGCACGGCAAAAACAATCAGGCCTTTTGGCATTGGGTGGTATTTTGGGATGGAGAAGAAGGACCGGTCATTCTAGATCCCAAAAAGTCATTAAAAAGTCACCTTCGAAAAGATTTCGGTCGGGTTAAACCAAAATGGTATATAACCATCCTTACATAATTAGGTATCGGGACCATAGATCTCTTTTAGATGATACTTTCTCAAGCACTTTCTCAGACATTTTTGTCATAATAATCTCCAGTGTGATCCATACTCTTAGTGTCTCCTCTCAAAATCTTCCTCTCATTTGCATCCCTTAATCATCTTCCCCATTCCCTAGTTTCTATTCCGTCCATATTACCCTTAGGTTTTCGGATCTGAACGGCTTTGAAAGCACGTACGTTATTACACGTACGCCATTAGTTGTAGGCTCTCAAATCGGCAAAACTTCCTATAGGAATAAGTCAGGACTTGAATTAACATATAGTCAATTTCACTTATGTTACCCATCCTAGGTAGCGGGCCATAGAACTCAAAGAGGGAAACTTCATGCAAATCCTAATGAAAACCCTATGCCATCTGTTTTTCTTCCTGATTCTAACTGGATGTATGACAACTGAACCTGCGTTCATTCCCCTTCCCCGCAATATGCCTCAACCCATACAATCTTCTAATCTCCTCATTCTCTCTAACCAGGATGAAATCCGGGTGGACATTGAAAATTCTCAGGTGGCTACTACCATGGGAGGGGGATTAATTCCCGCTCTCATTGATATGGCCATTGAAAAATCCCGTTCAACCTCGGCAGAAGAACAGGTAAAACCGATTCGTGATGTTCTTGTCGACTTTGACATTGGGCAAGAATTCCTTCGTGAGCTTGGCGAAGATATTGATCACATTGACTGGTTACAAGTTAAACGAAAAGAGGTTGTCTACGATAAAAATCAGGACATCATTCAAAACTTATTAGCAACCGGCACAGAGGATGCGCTCATTCTCTTTACTCCTAATTACTCTCTTTCCGCAGATTTCAAACAGTTAAAAGTTGAAACTATCGTCAAGATCTATTCTCGCGCCCCATTTTTACGGCCTCAGAAGGAAGGGGGAAATCAAAAAGAAGACAAACCTGTTCCTCTATACAAAAACACATACGTGAAAACTATGGGCCTTCCAAGTGAGACCTCTGATACGAATACCGCGGCCATTGAATGGTCAAAGGACAATGGGCTACAAATAAAAAACTCGCTGAATACCAGCATCAAAGCTCTTGCCCAACTCCAGCGGGATAGCATGAAAAATCCTTATCAACGATAAAAGAACCGGCAAAGGTTTCCTGGAATATCCTAGACGAACTCAGTATGAAGGCATGGAAAACCCACGCTTATCTTGCATTGCCAGCATTCCTTCTAGCAGGGCTATTAGGTGGATGTGTTACCACCGCTCCCCTCTTAGTTACCCTTCCGCTGAATATCGCAAGAACAGTTGAGTTACCCACACCACGATGCCAAACGGAAATCATACGGATATCGGATTTGCGTAAGAACAAAAATGATATCGGCCAACTCAACTCCCGGATTGTATATTCAAGCAACATTCTCCCTTGGCTTAGCCAGGCACTTTCCATACTCCAATTCAAACACAATCAGCCGACAGTGGTTAATCCCGAAACAACCCCGCCAATCCTCCTGCTTGATATAGGGCTCAAAAAACTTCATGTTCAGCATTTACCCAGTTCTCTGAGCGGCAATGTATCCATTGCTATCGAATACCGAACTTCGGAAAGTATTCTAAAGTCCCATCTCTACCGAGGGACCGAAACCAATGTAAATTGGACAGGAAGTGCGGGGGCGGCCTCAGAGGTCCTCGAAGAGGCTTTGCAGCACGTGCTTCGGGAGGTTCATTCAGAAATCATCGGTTTATGCGAATTGATAACCCCAGAAAAAATTCAGACCCCCGACGAAACGCCGTGGACAACTTGGAGGAAAACAGCCCCCGGAAAAGAATTAAACAAGCACGTTGCCTCAGGTCGTTTTTGACCGAATTTGATCTCCTCAATAGAGCGCATTTTTCTTGCGAAGAATAAAAAAAATCGTTATTATTCCGCATTATTTTATAATTATCTTCAATTCCCATTCATCCTGCCTTATTTTCATCGTGTCGAGGAATGTCCAAAACCCGCAACAATCGCTCAGGCTTCGGTGCATCATGATTTAGAGTTTGCGGATTTACTGGCAGACTCAACGTTCTTTTCAAAAATCAGCTTGATACGACAATCATGTATTTAGATGCGAATACGTTATTTCTTTGAGGAATCAATAACGAAAAATCAAAGGATGTTTCCGTTCATCTTTTGACCAAAACGAGTCCTAATGCCGGACTTCAAATAATGGCCATGCGGTGCGCGCGAGCATGAACCGATTTGTCCAGTTTCTGTATCATATACGTCCATGAAGCGTTGGCTTCCGAGGGATCAGCCCCCCAGCACACCCAGCCCACAAAATCCTAATGGGACGACCACCTGAAATAGCCAATTCCCCGTACACCGAATCCTCCCGAGTCCCCGGCATGACCGATACCTTGCATGGACCAATAGAAAGTGAAGGCACGTAATTTGTCATTTCATTCTACGATCATGAGTATCCCCATCTTCACTGCCGAAAATCCACAGCCGAATTTTCAGAAGGCTCTCATTGTGGGGATGGCATTGGGAATCTTCATGGCGGATTGCCTGACTCCACTGGGGATTGGCATGGGCAGCCTGTACATTCTGGTCGTCGTGGCCACCTTCCCGCTTAACAATGCATGGACCACTAAATTAGCGATAATCAGCGCGATTCTCTTAATTTTTCTGGGATATTGGGGCTCTGTATCAAGGTTAGGGTATGAAACAGCTATCATTAATCGCTCGCTATCGACTCTTTGCGTCTTAGTCACAGGATATATGACCTTGAAAAATATTTCTTCCCGACAAGCACTCCTAACGGTCCAGGAAGATATCGAGATCAAATATGGTTTACAAACCAAGGAACTGAAAGAACGAAACCAAACAATGGCGGTTCTCCTGGAAGATATGAAATTAATAAAAAATACCCTGGAGGACAAGGAGGGGCGTCTTCGCGTGCTGGTTGATGCCTTCCCTAGTGGCATGTTGATTGTTGACCATCTCGGCAAAGTGGTCTTTGCGAACAAATTAATTGAACCTCTCTTTGGATACTCACAACATGAATTAGTGGGGCAATCCATCGATCTTCTTGTTCCAAAAAGATTTCAGGAAGAACATTCCCGACATCGAATTGCCTTCCTCCATCATCCAAGTACCAGAGCCATGGGGGCCAGACAGGAGCTGTTTGCCAGGCGCAAGAACGGAAGTGAGTTTCCCGTAGAGATCGGTCTAAGCCCTATCGGCACTCAAGACGGCATCATGGTCCTTAGCTCAATCGTAGATATTACCGCCAGGAAAAAAGTCGAAGCTGAACTGAACCGGTTAAACCAAGAACTACTGACCCAAAACCAGGAACTGGAAGCCTATAGCTATGCCGTCTCACACGATTTGCGGACTCCCTTGAGAGCCATTCACAATTATGCGGATTTCCTGCTAGAAGATTTGTCCACCAAAATATCATCGGAACAAACAACATACTTGACCGGCATTACCACTGCCGTATGCGAGGCGGAAGAGCTGGTCTCCGATCTCCTTGAACTCTCACGATTAAACATCAAAGGCTCTACTCCCCAGACCTGTCACGTTGGTGATATCATTCCCAAAATCCTTCGCGTTCTGAATTTCGAAACGGATGTGAATATTCAAACACCGGCTCAATGGCCAACCGTTCTTGGTCATGAACATCTTCTGAAACAGATATTCCAGAATCTCCTGGCTAATGGCGTCAAATTCAACCACTCTTCTCCCAAAGTTTTAAAGATAAATTGGCAGAACGAACGAAATGGCTTTATCACATTCACGGTCGAAGACAATGGCATTGGCATCCCTGAACAATATCAGGACAAAATTTTTCAGGTCTTTGAACGGCTGCATACGACCAGAGAATATGAGGGAACCGGCATCGGTTTGGCTATTGTCAAAAAAGCGGTGAGCCGACTTGGCGGAGAAATATGGGTGGAGTCCGAAATTGGTAAAGGCTGTATCTTTTCATTTACGGTACCGATTGGAGAAATTCATGATGATGCATGAAACTCGAAATTTAACGATTTTAATGGCAGAAGATAACCCCCATGATGTCCTGGCCACCAAACGTGCATGGGAACAATTTGGCTTTGGGAATCATCTGCACATCGTGTCGGATGGCGAAGAATGTCTGGAATACCTGTTTCACCAAGGAAAATATCTGGAATCGAATATCTTTCCTGACCCCGACCTCATTCTTTTGGACCTCAAGCTTCCGAAACTGGATGGGCATCAGGTTCTCAAAACCATTCGAGCGAAAGAGCAGTTCCGGTTTTTACCTGTCATCATTCTCACGAATTCAACCCTCGAGATGGACCGGAATAAAGGATATGAATACGGCTGTACGGCGTTCCTCAAAAAACCGGTCGGGTACGCCAATTTTGCCAATCTCTTAAAATCCCTCCGAACATTCTGGAGTTGCGTAGAACCCTACGCCAAACCATTAACAGCCTGAACGAAAGGGTGCCCCCATGTCTCCCGTCCAGGAATCTGGATTATCGGCTCTCCTTATCGAAGACAACGCACATGAGCGACTCGCGATCCGCCGTTCGCTTGGGAATGACGTTCACACCCTTCTTGAATGCGAAAATGCCGAGGAGGCTATCCGTTATGTAGAACAATCCCCTTCGGAATTCGACGTCATCATTGCTGACTTAAAATTGCCGGGGATGGACGGCCTTACGCTGTTTCGCACACTGCGTCAGATGAAATGCATCTCTCCGTTTATACTCTTAACGGGCAACGGGTCCGAACAGATCGCCATCGAGGCCTTCAAAGCCGGGGTAAATGACTATTTAGTCAAAGCCTCCCAAAGCGGCTACTTGAATTTATTGCCGGCGCTGGTCAACGAAGTCATCCAGCATCATCGCTTGAAAATCAGAAACGAATTACTGGAATTGTCATTGAATGAGGCCAACGAACGTTTTCGCCAATTCATGGAAGATTATGATGGTATTTTTTGGCTCACCGATTTTGACGAACCACGAAAATTGTTATACGTCAGCCCGACCTATGAAAGTATTTGGGATCGCCCTGCCCTTCATCTTGCCCAAAACCCGTTGGATTGGCTTGAAGCCCTTCATCCCAAAGACCTGGACCGTATCAGGACTGCTTATCTGAATTTGAGTAACACAGATGGATATGACGAAATTTATCGGATCATCAAAGCTGACGGTTCAATTCGCTGGATCCATGAACGTGGGCTTATCAATCACAATCAAAATGGGCACCCTTACCGGATAACCCGGCTGGCTGAGGACATCACCGACCGCACCAGGATGTCAAAAGCCCTTCAAGCCAGCGAAGAACGATTTGCACAGTTCATGGCCCATCTTCCAGGTTTGGCCTACATGAAGGACGAGCAGTTTCGCATAATCTATCTGAATCCGGCATTTGAACAGGTGTTCAACATTGATCTCAAAAGCTGGATGGGGAAAACCGTTCATGACGTTCTGCCTCCCGACACGGCGGCAAAACTCCAAGACAATGATGACTGGGTGTTCTCCCATCGTCAAACTCTGGAAATCCTGGAGGATATTCCACTCAATGACGGCCTCCATCAGTATTTAACCTGCAAATTCCCTATTCTGCAAAATGACCGGCCACCGATACTGGGGGGTGTTTCGATCGATGTCACAGGCCAATTCCAGGCCGAAACCCAACGGGATCACATTTTCTCCCTCTCCCTGGACCTGATGTGTATCATCGGCATTGACGGGTATCTCAAAAAAACCAATCCCGCATTTGAAAAACTCCTGGGCTACACACAAGAAGAATTGTTATCCCAACCATTGATCTTTTTCACCCATCCCGATGACCGGGCATCGACCCAGACCGCCTTCCATCAACTCGCGGAAGAAAAAGACGTTATGGATTTCCAGAACCGGATCCGCGATATCCGTGGTAATTACCTCTGGCTGGAATGGCGTGCCACTCCCCACCTTCAGGAAAAATCGATCTATGCCGTCGCTCGGGATATCACTCAGCGGTATCACGCAACCAAAGCGCTCCGCCGGTATGAACAAATTGTGTCGACCAGTTCCGATTTTCTCTGTTTTTTAGATGAGGAGAATTGCCTGCAAGCCGCCAATCATGGATTCTGTGAGTATTTCAATCTGCCTGCCCGGGAAATCACCGGTCGTCACATTCGAGATTTTGTAGGAGCGGACCTGTTTGAAACTCAGCTAAAAGGGCATTTAGATGACTGCCGAAAAGGGCGAGTCGTGAGCTTTGATCAGAATTTGACATTTCCCGAAGATAACATTCGCTTCATGGAAGTCAGACTCAATCCCTACATGGAATCGGACGGAAATATTTCAGGCGTAACAGCCATATGGAGAGATCTCACCGAGCAAAAACGTCTTGAACAGCATGTGAGGCAAACACAGAAAATGGAATCCATAGGCACGCTGGCTGGAGGAATCGCCCACGATTTCAATAACATCCTGATGGCGATTCTTGGATGGGCCGAAATGGGGACATGGAAACATCCCCAAGGGGATCCCGCATACAAATATTTTGAACAAATCGGAATCGCGGGTAAACGAGGGCGTGATCTCATCCAGCAAATCCTTACCTTCAGCCGTCAAACCGAACACCAGCCTCGCCCGGTCGATCTGGGTCCGGTCATCGAAGAATCTCTTGCTCTTCTCCGGGCCACCTTTCCCTCAAATATTGACCTGCGTTTCGTGATGCATCATCAAATGAAGATGGTTTTTGCCGACCCTGTTCAAATTCACCGAATCATTATGAACCTGTGCTCGAATGCAGAACATGCCCTTCGCCCCAACGGCGGAACTCTGACCATGGACCTGAAATCCATCATCATTGAAAAAGGCGACTCCCGATTTCCCCCGACACTGAATCCCGGAAGATATGTGCAAATGCGTATCAGCGATTCCGGTCCCGGCATTCCCGACCATATCCTTTCGAAAATTTTCGACCCATTCTTTACCACTAAACCCGTTGGGGAAGGAACCGGCATGGGCTTATCGGTGGTCCATGGCATTGTAGAAAATCTCCGAGGACACATTTCAGTGAAATCTTCCATCGGGGCAGGGACAACTTTTCTCGTCGCCATTCCCGAATACCAAATACCCACTGACACACCCCTGCCTTCAAGTGATTCCTTATTCTGTCCTGGAAGTGGCCATGTGCTCTTTGTGGATGATGAAGAGTCGATTTCCGAAATCTTAAAAGAATTTCTGGAGCACTTGGGGTATACCGTCACGGTCAAGATTAAGCCCATGGAAGCACTTGAAGTGTTTCGCAGAAACCCCCACCGATTCGACTGCCTCATCACCGATCAGACAATGCCCACACTCGGAGGCGACCAGTTGTCCCGAGAAGTTCTCAAGATACGTCCCGATATGCCAATCATACTTTGTACAGGCTTCAGTCATACGATTGACAAGGAAAAGGCTCTGGAGCAGGGAATTAGCGCATTCCTCTATAAGCCAATTTTATTGGATCAACTGAGCCAGACGCTGGCAACAGTGTTGTCCCGCCACCGCCCACATGAATCCTAGACGGTGTCGGCGATACTTTCAATTGAAATTAGTCTTAAGATGTACCCATGCCTCGTCAAAAAAAGCATCAGGCAATTCCCTGCGAATTCACCCCTGGACCTTAACCAATAATCAAATATCAACCCATGGATGTTTTAAAAATCACTTTTTTTGATGGACTTTTGTATTCCCAAGCCATAACCTGAAACAACCTTGAACGAGTCCATCAACAACGACCTTCGACTCAACTCAATTTTCTCGGAATCACTTGCATAGAACTAGCGACCATTTCTACCCCTGCGTTCCCATTTGACGTAGCGCTTCCTCCTCGCGGGTATGATGAGAGCCGTGAAGGTTATGTTCAAACTGGTCCATTGCCACAAGGATGTCCTGCCAATGATGGCATATGACGAATGATTTATGAAAATTGCCTCTCAAATTCGCATAATATCGCTGGGGTTAGTTCTCAGTACGGCAGTCCTGATTGGTGTAGTCGTATATTGGGGATTCCATACCTTGGGAGAGGGTCAACAACGAGAAAGACTGGAACAAGTGGTTCTTCTTGAAATAGAAAGATTGAAAACGGCCTTTTTGGAAATACATCACGACATCGGATTTCTAGCCGAAGTTCCCAGCATTTCGAAAATCATCCAAGCCCAGAGAGATCAACGTTTCTCCGTTGAACAACATGAAAAGGCAAACCTGGCTATTTTATTCAAGGAAGTTTTGAAAACCAAACCCTATTACGATCAAATCCGACTCATCGGGATTGCCAATCAGGGGAAGGAGATCATTCGCGTTGAAAGAAATCCTAACGGGATTTTTATTGTCAAGGAATCGGATCTACAACAGAAAGGCACCAACGATTATTTCATCAAAACCCTCCAAAATCCTCCTGGACAGGCTTATTTCTCAAAAATCAACTTAAACCGTGAACATGGGAGCATAGAACAACCCTATCGACCTATGCTCCGCGCCGCCCTTCCCATCTATCAAAGCAACGACCAGCTCTTTGGAATTGTCATTATCAACATGAATTTCAAAAATTTCATCGATGAACTGTTCCGCACCCGATCGGAACGTTACACCTACTTTCTCACCAATCCGGATGGAGACTTTCTTGTTCATCCTGAATCTTCACATACCTTTGGATTCGATTTGGGGAAATCATTCCTGGCCCAAGAGGAATATCCCGTTCTCAGTCCTTTGTATGGAGCGTCCGACCAGGAATTTGTCACGCACTGGCAAGATCTTTCAATTTTCAACCCGATACTGATTCACTTTCGCAAAGCCAGAATCTTTCATGATGACCTAGAACGGTTTCTGGTTTTTGGCGTATCGGCCTCCTTTAGGGATGTACAAGCGAACGCCCATGTCATTATGCTAAAGGTTCTTGGCATAACGGTACTTCTGATACTGATCAGCTTAGCCTTGACATTTTTTCTAACCACACGACTGACAAAACCATTGGAATGGCTTACGCAATCGACGCATCGTTTTGCGAAAGGACTGGCTATTCCTTCACGGCCGAATGACCCTAAAAATGAAATCGGCTTATTGTCTGTTGCCTTTGATCATATGGTGGCCTCCATTAAGGAAAAGGAGAATCAAGTCGCCTCCATGAATCACAGACTTCTCCAAACCAATACCGACCTCGAGCACTTTGTCCATATCGCATCTCACAACCTGCGGGAGCCGGCCAGGCGTATGTTTGTGCTAGCCGACTTGATAGGCCATGAAGGAAAGGAAGGGATTTCACCAGAATCTCAAGATTTGCTCCTCCAAATACAAGCCGCGTCGGTTAATTTCCTGGATCAAATGACGGACTTTAGAGTTTTTTCAAATATCACTCAGGGCACTCTCCTTCGCACAAACATCAATATGGAGAACCTTATCAGATCCGTGACCGAAGAGTTTACCTATGCATTCCAATTGAGGAAAACGTCTTTTTCCATAGCACCATTCCCCTCTCTCAATGTTTATGAAAATCTCGTGAGAGTCTTATACAAAAATCTTCTTGACCAAATCTTAAAGTATGCTCACTGTGACGATTTCATGATTTCATTTACCGCAGAACAAGCAGCAGGTCAATGGACCCTGGGACTTTGGACCACAGGAACATCAATAGATCAGAAAAATTTAGCCAAAGTCTTCACACCGCTTAACCAAACGACTTCATTTTCCTCAGAGTTAGAACTCGACTTGGCAATCTGCAAGCGAATCATTGAACGCCATACTGGAAAAATCTGGATGGAAATCAACGAGGATATCATGCACATCCGCTTTACTTTTGGAAAGGAAGCTTCCAATCATGAGCGTCACGATAATGACCAATGACCCAATCATCATGGTTGATGATAATGAAACCGACCAACTCATTGCGAAACGATGCTATCAAAAGTCCCTATTACGGAATCCTTTCTTGACCTTTTCCGAAGGTCAGGACTTTCTCACCTATATGGACTCCGTCTTGACGAATGAAGCACCTATGCCCGCACTCGTCTTACTAGATCTCAATATGCCAGTAATGGATGGATTTGAGGTGCTGAGATCCATTCGAAGCAACCAAGCATTCAGCCACCTTCCCATCTTGGTCATGTTATCCAACTCGGACAACCCGAATGATGCTGACCGCTCCATTACCTTGGGAGCCAACGGGTTTCAAGTCAAACCTCTCCAGGCAGCCGAATTCATCGCCTTCTTTAATTCCTTAAAGGGATAATCGGATTTCTAGGCTATCACTCCTCCATCAAGTGAACCCCAATTTTCCAGTAATTTGAATTCGCATGACCATCGGCACGTGAATCAACCCTACCCACGATAACAACCTTTTGCCTGTCGTGTGGCATTCAAGCACCCAGGAAGAATATCTCGTCCGGCCACAACGCCCAGAAGTTCTCCTTGGTCATCGACCACTAGCATTCGGATCAAACGTTCCCTTCCAGTCGTTCAATCATGTCCATGGCGGGCTGTCAGGGTGCACTGTGACGGGGGCTGGCTCATGAAATCGTTCGCCGGGACACCTGATAAAGACCGTTTCTTTTTTATGGCATGAAGCCAATCGAATTCGCTAACCAACCCAAGTCAATGCCGATCCTGATCTTTAAGCGGTACACGGGGCCGCCCCCTTTCTCGGTCATTATTTGCGCCAAAGTTTCGGCTGAACCCTCAGGATGATAGGCATACACCACCTCTTGCATGAATTGCCAGGCAATGAGCCCTTTAAATTCTCGCGAGGCAACGATGTAATCGACGCGTCGCATAATCCATCCTCCTATTTGGGAGGCACACCAATCGAGATAAACCGACGACTTCCAAGCCACCCTCCAGATCCACAAAACTAGGAGGCTATAAATGAGCCTGTCTACCAGCCCTTCTCCCCAAACTGTCAGCAGAGGCCAGAACAACCACTCACGAAACATCATCCATCCCTGAAAACCTTATTCCATGGACACACCTTCTTTCTGATCGCTCCAACACATTTATGGAGAGAATCTCCGGTTAATCTGCTAAATTTTATTTGCCTTAACCAGAAAATAAAAAGGCCTCCCGGGAATAGACATCCCGAAAGGCCTTCTTTTGGATCAATATTATATGGGGTTAAACTATAATGACTTCTCCCATGATAACCTCAACCTTCTGAGGTCGTATTGACCATGCTCATTTTTTCTATAAAAGTGAATTTAGTCAAGGGTGAGCAGATCAACGTTCTCTGCCGGGCTGATTATTCATTATATTAATTATTTCTGCTTCCATTCTTTTCGAAATTCATCCATGCCTGCATGGATCGCATCCTTGATGGTCCGTTGAATGTCTTCTAATCCCTGACGGGTTCCCGATGCCATATCCTGATAGGTTTCAACCGTCTTATCCTGAAGACCATTCAAACCTTCTCCAAACCCTTCCCCTTTCCGTCGAACATACTGTCTGATTTGATCACGCGATTCACGCCCCGACTGAGGCGAAAGCAAAAAGGTCGCCACGGTTCCAATGACTATACCGGTGACAAATATACCGACCATCTTTCCGGGTGCTGCATCTGCTTCGTAATGGCTCATGTTTTTTCCTCAATTAATTTGTAAATGAATCCGTCCAGAAGGAATAAGGGAATAACCCTCTTCCCGTTGCAAACGGAACAGTCTGCACATGATTTTTTAATAATTATAATTAGTACCAGGAAGAGACATGCCTGTGAATAGACAAATACGCATTGACACTCGGGAAGACGTCCAGAAGGTCAATCCGATATCGTGACCTTGGTATCACCGTGCGGTGGACATGGTCTTCCAAAAATTTCGAGAATCATGTAAGCCCACGGGGTTGAGTCACATGCCCGTCCGAAAGGGAGATCGTGGCGGGACGAGTCCGTTATCAGAGGTGGGACACCTACTCTCCTGCGGAAATGTCATGGATTTGTCCAAGCCACGCATAGCGTGGATAATGCGCTGCGGCCGACTCCAGGTAATGCCAGATAATTCCAGCATCCCCAATCGTTCGGGCCATCTTTTGGTAGATTCCTTTCAATACAAACATCCCCTGACGAGTATCAATTGCACGTTCCCTGCGCTCAAACAGATCTATCATAATCCGGGAAACATCTTTTCCCCAAATCTCACAGAGTTTCGGCATGTCCTACACAAATTCAGATATTCCACTGAACGCCATGGTCCATGACCTTTTGCGCTTCATCAGGAAAGGATTTTTCCAAAAACTGTTTTATCAAGTGTATGCGATGCTCCTGACTGCTTCCCGAGGTCTCCCCTGGATACATCCAACCGTAATCCAATTCCAGCACATCGGCCGCCACACCACGAGTAAACAATACACTTAAATCCGCTGAACTATGGAAGCTGCAGCATGGATACCGTGCCGAAATCTCTGCTCAGATTAAATGAAATGATCCGAAGGGAAAATGGCACAATCGAAGTTGTGAGCTCTTCAAATGCAAGAATCACATTGCAATGTGATCAATCCGGTTATCTTAAAAAATCATGAGGAAGTTCCTGGCACCATCCACAGGCAGGGCGGCCAGCCAGACCCACGCAATCTTTTGGAGAAGCCCTGCAGAGACGGACACCCTGACATCAAAGTGCCTGGATAGCCGGATAGGACAATGAAGAGATGCCCTCACTTTTCACCTAGAATAAGCCCATTTATTCTAGCATCGGGGGAACCGTTGCGACCTCTTCATCTTTCCAATTTCTTACTTCCCAATTTGACCGGCCTTAGACACGTGAAAGCTTTTCAAGTCCTTCAATGACATTTTGACACTCAATGCAGGTTTTGGCGAAAGGCAAAGCCTTCAACCGGGCCCTACTAACCGGCTCACCACACTCTTTGCACACCCCGTAGGTTCCTTCCTGAAGCCGCGTCAGGGCTTCATCAAGGGTTATCCGCATGCGGTGTCGGACTTCCAGCAAAGAAATAATTTGATCGGCTGAGCTATCTCGATATGCCATATCCTGATCATCCATAGCAGGTTCGCCTCGCCACCGTTCCTGTTCTTCCCGACGCTGAATTATCAGCTCATCAATTTGTTTCTGAATCTCCCTTTTTTTCTCTAACAGCATCTGTCGCAAGCCTTCATTGCGACCATCAGAAACGATTTTGCTCGTCATTCTCTTCATGAACCTAACTCCTTTGTTGACATTCACCTGGAAGTGTCCAGGCGAATTTTGGTCATAATCAGACCGGCTCTCCGGTCGCCCATCCTCTCCATTGACAGCTTAAAGCATTTGCTCCGTTCACCTGCGACTAGAAGGCAATGTAGATCTTTCCGGTTTATCCGGACACTGGAAGGAACCCTGGAGTGCGTCTAAAAATACACCTGGGGTCATCTATCGCGGAAATCAGAATTTTACCGTCTCTAGCCAAAAATTTCCGGGTTGTCCACTTTCTCGAAGACTCAGAACCGAGGCCGGAGAGAAGAATTTTTTCGTCACGAATATGTAACCTGTCTTTTTTTCTACGAAAGGATGAAAAGATTTCCTCCTAAGCAGATAAGCCTTTTAACGCATAAGCAGACACTTACTTCATATATCCACCTTGCAGATCTTAAGAATTAGCAAAGGCTTTTTTTCCTTTGTCTAGTGAGGTTTTTGCTTCTTCACTTCTTTGACCAATCTCACGGCAGTGGCAGGCTCGCCCTCCTCGGCCATAACCTTTGCCGCCTCCCATATGATAGCCGATTGAACCCGATGGGGATCATTGGACGCCTCGAATGGAGGGAACGGATCGGCATTGTCCAGACGTCTTCCCACGTCGTCGGCCTCCATGGCCTCCTCAATGTGACCTTTCTTCACCAAAGACCGAATTTCTTCGGCAATCAGTTTGAGCAGTTGGGATAAAGGCGTGGGGTCCATAACCTCGTCGGAATGCACACAATTCAATGCAGGCATATCCAATAGGTGAACCGTCGGAAGGTGCCCCTGAAATCCTATGACGGTCTAAAGTGGACCCCAATGTCAAGACAGCAAATGGGTGAAAATAAGATGGCATCTCCTTTGGTTCTTTCTCTTAGGACCTCTGATGATAGATCTCAGCTGGTGTGTCGTAGGCAGGAGCCTGATGTGG
>JBFWRU010000024.1:0-10429 GCA_050248735.1 Nitrospirales bacterium
TCGGAAGTTCGAGATGTACAACGACACGGTGCTGGGGTTCAACAAGTCGGGCAAGGAAGCGGTCCGGCAGCAAGTGGAAGAGCCCATTTACATTCGCCCGGCCGAGCGGGTGAACTGGCTGTAAGTTCTCAAGTTGTCAGTTGCATAACTTTCTTGAGAGACAACCGGAGGCATCAATGAAGGGGTAGGGCTGGAGACCGGCTGGCGAAATTAAAATGAATGTAAAGGATCTACGGTTCTGATTCATTGCCACCCGGTCTCTCCCCCTTTTTTAGGGAAAGCCGGAAACGAGGAATACCATGAATTGTCGACGGTGCAATGGGTTGATGTGTACGGTGAGCTTATTAGACCCACTCCATGAAACAGGAAAACTGTGGGCTGTTGCCTGGCAATGTGTCAACTGTGGGGATATCGTGGATTCATTGATTTTACAGAACCGCAAAAACCTTCCGCCGCCACTTATTGGCCATGCCCGATTAAAGAGGTTTAATTCCGTTTCGAGATCTTCATCTGAGTCAAAATTTTCTTGAAAATTCCGGGTAGCCTATTCGCCGTGTTCCCCGCAGTATCCGGGTTTTGTGTGAAAATATTCCACCGAAATTTCTGATCGTCTTGCCATGAGTTTTCCGCGTAGCTTCGTGGGTGACGCTTGTGAGCCCACCACGTTATTTCGCGGCTTATGTGCGTTGTAAAATCCATTACAAAAGGAACCGCTAAATTCATATATCTTTTCAATAAGATTTTTGAAGTAGCTTGAAAGAAACGACTGGCGCGGGTTTTGCCTAGGTATAGATAGCTTCCTGTTTTCGAGATTACCAATCTAATAGCAAGGAATTGAAAGAAGGATGAAAGGGGTAGGAGGGGAAAGGTTCTGGAGGGCTGATAGAAAATCATCTAATCGAAGCAATCTTTTTCGCCACAGGTCTGATGGGGGTGGCCTTTTGGGATAGACCGCAGTTATGGCTGAAAAATGCCAAAGTTCTCATTGAAGCAGGGTTCTCATTTTCATTTTTGGAAATGCTTGTACCGGTTCATGAGGACCCGCACATAAACGGAAAGAAGAGAATGCAATGTATGCGAACTAATGGAAGGAACCTGTTGTTATGAGATTTCGTATGAATGTGAGATTACTGATGGCCTGCGTGGGATGTGTGTCCCTCCTCATGATTAGCTGTCTGCCGTCTTTATTGTTGGCCAAAACGGTCAATGTGGAACTGACGGCGATCGAAACCGAGGTCGTCATAGATGGAAAGGGTACTACATACAAGGCCTGGACGTTTAATGGGCAATTTCCCGGTCCTGTCGTGCGGGTCACTGAAGGTGACCAGGTTCATTTTGTTTTGAAAAACCACAAGGACAATAGTCGGCCTCATTCCATGGATTTTCATGCTGCGGAAACCAGCTTTCTTGATAATTACCGTGACATCAACCCTGGTGAGTCGCTGGAATACACATGGGAGGCCAAGCGTCCGGGGGTCTTTGCCTATCACTGCGGAGCATTTCCCATGATTCAGCATATTGCGCGGGGAATGGTCGGAGCCGTGATTGTGGATCCCAAAGATCCCAAGTCCATGCCCAAAGCCGATCGGGAGTATGTGTTGGTGCAAACGGAGTTGTATCAAAAAGATCCCGATGACGTGCAGGCATTTTTCGACCGCCGGTATGACCATGTGGTGTTCAATGGGGGAATTTTTAAGTATGACCCGGTTCATGCGGCTGCCGGAGGAAATTTTTTGCAGGCGAAACCCGGTGAACGGGTCCGCTTCTTTTTCGTGAATGGCGGCCCGAATAATTTTTCCGCGTTGCACCCCATCGCCGAAATCTGGGACGACGTGTGGGAAAGCGGTAACCCTGCCAATCGGCTTCAGGGGGTACAGACTTTTGTGATTGGTCCTGCGGGAGGGGCTGTTCTTGATGTGGTAGTGGAGCAGGAAGGGGTGTATCCGGTCGTCACCCATTCCTTAACGGATGCCCTCAGAGGGGCTATTGCTCTTCTTGAAGTGAAGCCGGAAGCCAAGGCTTTGGAATTGATGCCTTATGTCATTACAACGCAGTCAAACCTCAAGGAAAGCAAGCACGCAAGGGGGGAATAAGGGTTCTCGACTGGCCACACGAACGATGGTGGTTAGGTGACCGTCTCCCACCACCATGAATCGTGGACGTCTATCTTGGTGTTTGAGGAACCATCAGGTTTTTTGATCCAAATAAATGATTCCACAAGAGAAAGTCCAAGGCCTTCCCGGCATTAATCGTGGCTTAGGATTTGCTCAGTGAGATTTTCATAAAACATGACGGGAGAAAAGGGCGATAGCCGACAAGATCACCCATGTGGAACCATACATTAATTCAGAATCGAGATTGTCAGCTTCAGAGCCAAAGGCTTTCGGTTCTCCTGTTGGTGTCTGAAATGTCCGTTTTATTGTGGATGAATATACCGCCTGGTGGTGATCGGGCCAACAACAAAATGTCTAACGGAAACGATTCTGTATTCGAGGATCTCTCCTTCTAATTACCCTGCCCGGCGGTTACTTGGTGGGAAGTTCGAGAAGAAATCCATCGCAGATTCGACACCCGTACATGCATTGTCAAATTGAATAAAGTCTGGAGATAGATAAACGTCACATAATGAGTTTTCCATCATGAGGAGGGGGAATTTTATGTTGTGGGGTAACAAACTGTTTCAGGCAACCACTCTCTTTGTTGCAAGCACCGGCTTTGCTCTCGGGATGAGTAGTGTAGGGTTTGGTGGCGAGTATGGCCCAACCGAAGCAGATACTCACTCGGATCACCAGGTGGCATCCTCACCGGAGAAATTCAATAACTGGGTGGAAAAGTTAAAAGGTCAAACGGTAGTGGAGGATTCGATGGAGGGGCGGCCTGATCGTGCCGCGAAGGTGGATCGCCAACATGAACGGTTAATGGCCAAAATGGGTCATCAGATGCAAGCCGACATGCAGCGGGCCGGGACCGACGGTTCCTACAATACCATGTCCATGCTGCATCAATACGGGGCTGGGGGACAGGATTATCTTTTGGCTTCGGATCGTGAAGTTGAGCCGGTCTTGAGTCAGGTTGGACGGTGCCCGTCCAATGCTCCTGAAAAACATTACGATATCTCAGCCATCAATGTGGAAATTACCCTCAATCAATGGCTGGATTACTATCCGGGTTATATGTATGTCCTGACCAAAAACATAGAGAAGGTGCGGGAGGAGGAAGCTCGCAATGCCCGAGCCCGTGAGCAAGAAGGCTTCGATCAGGGGGCGGTGTCCAACGGATTGCAAAAGGATTGGATTCAGCCATTGGTGATCCGAGCGAATCAGGGTGATTGCATGCGAATCACCTTGCGGAATCAATTGGATTTTGGTGAATCCGTCAGTTTTCATATTCACGGATCCAGTATGGTGGTGAGTCGTACCGGACAACCGGCCACCACCACGAATCCGGACTCGGTGGTGGAGGAGGGGCAAAGCATCGATCTGGAATGGTACATCCACCCGAATACTCAGGAAGGAGGGCGCCAATTTCATAGCTATAGCAATGATCGTGAGCTAACCGTCATGGGGATGTTCGGAGCTATGATCGTCGAACCGAAGGGATCGACCTATCTCACTGCGGTGAAAAGTGATGGGCCGGCAGAATTGGAAAGTGGCTGGCAAGCTATTATTCAAACTCCGGCCACGCCCGACTTTCGTGAGTTTGTCGTCATCTATCATGAGGTCGGGGACGAAGCCTTCCGGCCTGTCAATAAACAGGGGGATTTCCTTCCGCAACGGGATCCCATGACCGATGTGTACCGACCCGGTGCCCGGGCATTGAATTATCGAAGCGAACCCTTTGGCATCAATTACATGCATCTTCAACATGAATACTTCGGATTCGAGGACGAATCCCTGGGCTACAGTTCCTATACCTTCGGGGACGCGCCGACTCCTATTCCGCGTAGTTACCTTGGCGATCCGGCCAAATACAGACTGATTCACGGAGGCTCGGAGATTTTTCATTCGCATCATCCTCATGGAGGCTCCATCCGCTGGGCGCGAAGCCCGCGGGCCACTGATGAAATGCCCCTCTGGCACAAGGCGAAAAATGGACCGGTCAAATATCCCGTGATCCGAACCAAGTCGGACCGGGTGGATACCGAAGTGATCGGTCCATCGGAAGCTCTGGATTTGGAAACCGAATGTGGATCGGGCTTGTGTCAGCAAGGGGCGGGCGATTTTCTGTATCACTGTCATGTGGCTCATCATTATGTGGCCGGCATGTGGGGGTATTGGCGTGTCTACAACACCCTTCAGGCTGAAGCGGTGCATACCGATGTGATGCCGGATCTCCAGGAATTGCCGGACAGAAAGGGTCGGATGAAACTCGGAGTGCCCTCCGATCAACTGGTTGGCAAGACTCTTGATTGGTTCGGAAAAACATTTCGGATTGTCGAGCAAGGCAAAAGCGATTGGAATACAAATCCGGCGGTTGTGACAATCAAAGATTGGGTCTCCATGCAACTGCCGACCCCGGGCCAACCGGGTCATACTGATGATGAGCGGGGTCAGATCATGGCCTATGATGCATCGGTGTGGGATTGGACGTGGGACGGCAACACGGCCTTGGCCGAACACGAAAGTACCATCGTCAATCCCAAGTATACCTCGCCCACTCCCGGAAAGCGTCGGGCGCTGCTCTTTGATCCGATGACGGGAAAGTTGGCCTGGCCGCACATGACTCCGCATTTCGGGAAACGGGTTCCCTTCGCGCCTGATCATAATCCGGCTCCCTGGCTGGAACCGATTCGACGTGATGCCAATGGCAATCCCTCGACTCAACCCGCCAAACCGGGCGAAAACGGTCGATGGAGCCTGTGCCCGGACAATGCAAGAAGAGCCTATTACAACGTCCATTTCATAGAAACTCCAATAGAATTGACGGCCAAGGAAGGTACGGAAGAGGCCGTTGTCGATCCCAAAGGGTTAATCTTTGTGGCCCATGAAGAAGAGGAAGCGATTCGGGCCAATAACGATCTCAAGCTCCCCTTGGTCTTTCGGGCCAATATCTATGATTGTCTGGATTATGTGCTGACGAGTGAATGGGAAGACGATGATATCACGAATTTCCAGTCATCCAAGATCAACACCCATTTTCATTTCGTGCAATTCGACACGCAATCATCCGACGGAGTGATCACGGGCATGTCCTATGAGCAATCGGTCCGCCCGTTTACGATGTTGGAAAAGAAGGTAAAAAAAGGATTGCCCGTCCCCATGAATGCGGTTCTGCTGGAGCCTGCTAAGCAAGGGGATCAGAGTGTCCGTGTTTCCAACGCCAAGCAGTATCATCAGGATACCCTGCTGTTGGTGGGAGCGGACAATGTCGAGGGCAATGAAATCCGTCGCATTAAGACTATCGAGGGGCAGACAATCACCTTTCATCAAGCGTTGGAGCACGATCATCCGGCCAACGATATTGTCACGGTGGAGTTTGTTCGCCAACGATTCTGGCTGGACGCGGATGTGGGAACCGTGTTTTGTCATGATCATGCCTTTGGAGCCACCACCTGGCCGCATGGAGGATTCTGTTCCCTTCTCGTGGAACCGGTGGGATCCACTTATCATGATCCGGTCACGGGAAAGCCAATTCGCACAGGACCGATTGCGGATATTCATTCCACCGAGCCTGTCGGATACGGAGTGAATAATAGTTTTCGGGAATTAGCGGTGCAAATGCACGATACCGTACCCCATACCGTCAACATTGTGACGGCGGGCAATCCCCCAGGCCAACCCATTGAGGTGGCCCTGGAAGCGGGGAAAACGGTGTCTTTTCAAATGCCGGAGTCGCTCTACATGACCCCCATGCCCTTCTTGAATGGAGGAACGCATACGACGGGAAGTGGAATCGATTACCGTGCGGAACCCATCGCCCTGCGTTTGAAAGTCAATCCGGACCCATCCCAGATTTTCAGTAGTCTGGTGCATGGGGACCCCAGCACGCCCTTACTTCGGGCCTATACGGGAGATACGCTGGTCTTCCGGTTGGTGGAATCCCTCATGAATGAAACACATGTGTTTACCGTTGCCGGTCATACCTTTCTGACGGAACGGTATGCGGGTGATGCCAATAGAAAAAACTCGATTCATGTCGGCATTGCGGAGCGGTACGACCTGGTGGTGCCAGAAGCCGGAGGGCCGCGTCGGCAGGCCGGAGATTATCTGTATTTCAATGGCCGTTCTTCCAAACTTTCGGAAGGGTCCTGGGGCATTATCCGGATTTTTGACAAACCGGTTTCGGACCTCAAGCCGCTTCCGGCGGGATTCTCGGGAAAAGATGATTCACAGGAAGCGTTGCCGGTCTGCCCTCCTGATGCGCCGGTGAAATCGTTTAAGGTGCGGGCGATTGATTTTCCGGACATGCATTTTAATTCGCAGGCTCCGGAAGCCATCGAGGTGGACTTCGAACGAAAAATCCAACTGAAAAATTCCGAAGCCAAAATTTATGTTCTGGAAGAAGAGGTCACCAAGGTGGGAGGGGAATTTAAGCCCATGCCGTTGACGCTACGCGCCAACGTGGGGGACTGCATTACCGTTCACCTGACCAATAATATGAAAGAAGGGAGAACGTCCTTTTCGGCCTTTTCCTTGGCTTTCAATCCCAAAGACTCTTTGGGGATGAACCTTGGGATGAACCCTGGTGATCAAACGGTCGGACCCGGTGAAAGCCGGGTGTATACCTACTATGCCGATCCCTCCATTGGTGAAATCACATCCTTAGTATGGGATGGGGGAGATTTGATGAACAATCCACGGAATGGTTTATTCGGTTCCGTCATCATTGGACCCAAAGGGTCGGTCTATCGTGATCCCAAGACCGGTGAGGACATTTCCCTCAAGAATAGTTGGGTGGCGGACGTGCTGGTCGATACCAGTATCCCCGGAAACGAACATCGCAAAAATTACCGCGATGTGGCGCTGTTCTTCCAGGACGAAGACAATATCATCGGGACCAGTTTTATGCCCTATGTACAAAATGTCGCCGGGCTGACTGGGGTCAATTATCGATCGGAACCCTATTCGTACCGTGAAGAGGCGGGTTGTTCGCTCTCCCGAATGTTTCAACCCTGCATGGTGGATGGACCTCGTGATCCGTCGACCCCACTCATCCAAGCCCATGCGGGGGATCCGGTTCGGATTCACGTATTGGGTGCCAGTAGTGAACAGAACGGTATGTTCAGCGTGGAAAAGCATGAATGGCCGATTGAACCCTTCATGCCGGGGGCGGATCTTCTGAGTGTCGTGGAATTCGGCGGATCGGAGGTCATTGATGCGTTTATTCCGGCCGCAGGCGGGGACTATCATCTCCCCGGAGACTACGTCTGGAATAATCAACGGTTGCCCTATTCCCAGTCCGGGCAATGGGGGTATTTGCGTGTTCTTCCTGCTGGCGATCAACGGTTACTCCCGTTAACCGGAGCTGTCCCGGGGGTGAAGGAGGCCCGTAACCATGAGTTGGAAAATGGGCAGGTGACACCCGTCGGATTGAAATGAACCGGCATGATTTTCAAACGACGGGCTTAGGAGCGGGGAAGCCGGTGTTCGGTTTCCCCGTGCCATGTTTTCACAAGCGCTGTTCCCGAAAATTTCATTGAAGATATATCGTCGGAGGATCGAATGAAATATGAATGGGGCAAAGTGATTGGTGTGGTGCTGAGTGTTCTTGGGATAGGAGTCTGCCCAGGGTGGGCCTATGAAGAAATTGTGGTGAAGGAGGGAGGATCAATTGTCGGGAAAGTGACGTTGGCCGGTGAAAGTCCGAAGCCGATGGCTTTTAATCTGGTGACGATACCAGATCCCGTATATTGCGGCCGGATTTCAACAGGAACAGGCTGGCGGGTGGTTGAAGATTTTATTGTGGCCGAGGACGGGGGACTGAAAGATGCGGTGGTGATGGTACAAGGAGTCAACAAAGGCAAGCCCTTTGAATTGCCGAAGGTACACATCGAAGCGAAAGATTGTGAATTCCAGCCATTTGTCAATGTGTTGCGTGACCAGGATGAAATGACGGTCATTAATATGGATCCTGTCCAACATGATATTCAGGGGTATGAAACCGCTCGCGTACGGGGCGCACGGGTCTTATTTAACCGGCCTCTTCCCATGAACCCCTTTCATCAGGTCACTAATCTGTTCCAGTCACACTCCCATTTACCGGGTAAGCCGATGGTCGAGTCCATACATTTGCAAAAGGACCGGAATATCTTTGTTATGCAATGCGGGTTCCACCCGTATATGTTTTCCTGGGGGGTGGTCCTGGACAATCCCTACTATGCCATTACACGGGAAGATGGCCGGTTTGAAATTTCGGGCGTCCCGCCAGGTCAGTATAACCTCACCGTGTGGCATGCGGGAATGAAAACCTACCTCTCCAGGGACGTGACGGTTGAGAGTCATGAACAGGTTCCGGTGGATTTTGAATACGAGGCGCCCAAGGGCCGACGAAGTGTTCATGAAATGCAGGACAATCCACATTTTGGGCTGGAAATATTAGGGGATGAAGAGAAAATCATTCCTTCCCTGCGTCTTCAGCACACATCGTAAGTATTGTTCGACAGAGGTTGGACCGATACAGGTCCGGGTATCCCGGATCTGGGTTTTCCCGGCTCAACCCACGACCTATTTTCTGTCTGGGAATCTCTTGGATCTTCGACTCAGGGTCTAACGCCGACGGACTTGGTGTTCTGTGACTATGAGGTCCATGGGCACATCATAGGATTGCGGAAAAATGGTTGGTATTTTCGTTATTTCGTAACCGACGCCAATGGCAAGCGGCTTTACAGGAAAGCTTGCCAAGGTTCGATCAAAAAACCCTCCTCCATATCCAAGACGGTATAGATGGGGATCAAAAGCCACTAGCGGCGCAATCACAATATCCGGTGTGACCCTTTTCCCATCAACCGGGACCGGGATATTCCAAATTCCTCCCTCAAGTTTTTCACCTGGCGCCCAGGTTTTAAATATGAGTGGATTGTGTTTTTCAATCACAATGGGAAGGGCAATCTGAGCTCCGCGCCGGATGATTGATTCCATCCAATAAAGCAGATTCGGTTCTCCTTGGAATGGCCAATACACGCTAATAATTTTATTTTTGAAATTTCCAAGAACCGTGTCCAATCCTAGGATAATTTTTCCCGTCATCAAGAGACGATCATTGGTGGACAGGGACAAACGGTGTTTGATGATTTCATGCCGCATGTTTTTTCGCCATTGGGTCACATCTTCCGGTCTGGGTTTTTCTGAAGTGGAATCAGCGGTTTCGCCACTAGTGTGAAGTGCAGAGGAGTCCTCGATCGGTGTGGAGGAGACAGCCTTGGGCATCTCTTGTGGGTCAGGATTCGAATCGATCACAACCGATTTCCCCAGTTCCGCTTGTGTGAATGGTCCGTCCTCATTGCCAGGCTAAGGACGTGCCAAGGGGGAGTTAGCGAATGACCGAATTTGCATTTCAGTGGCCTACAGGATTCTCTAGTTCTTAGCGAGCCGGATTTCTTGCAGGCATTTTCCCATGCGAAAACTTTGTGAGCAACCAGCTGTGTATGAGAGCCGGGTTCTTGTCTTTTTATCCTTGCGAATCCTTTTGAAGTCTTATGAAGAGATCTTAAAATTAGTGCGTATCAAATCGATACTTCACCTGTTGGGCTAAATACTGTCAATGTACTGGTCCTGCCTCCTTCCATGATTGCCCCTAATTAGCACTTTCTCATCGCCTGTATTCCCTCATAATCCGAGATCCGGTTCATCATCGGCTAGGGTCGGAAGACCGTCATTCCCGTAATCGAAGCGCAATTTTATGCCCTCAGCTTTTCGCGGAAGTTGACGGAATCATCTCAATGTTTTTGAGGGTAACGTGTTTTTGCATATTTGTTGAATTATAAAAAACGTCTTTATATCCCAGACCTTAGATGTCTGTTTATTTTATTTGAGATCTGGACTGGGTATTGCACTTTCCATTTCAGATTATCTGAATCCATGCATTGAAAAAGTTTTTATAAACCGTAATTTTCCCAGGAAGAAGCAATAGAAAGGAGGTTGATTAAGAGCGGAGGCAGGATGCGTGAAAAGAAAAAGGTCTTTTCACTGTTAGGGTTGTAAAAAGAATTTAAAAATGGAGGTGCAGTCCATGTTTCTTTCCAGACGACAGTTTTTAAAGGTCTCGGCGGGGACCGTAGCGGCGGTGGCGTTAGCGGATAAAGCGCTGGCGTTAACGGCCTTGCAGCCCGTGATTGAAGTGGGCAATCCCCTGGGGGAATACCCGGATCGCTCATGGGAGCGGGTGTATCACGATCAATATCGGTATGACAGTTCGTTTACGTGGTGTTGTTCGCCCAACGATACGCATGCCTGCCGGATTCGCGCCTTTGTGCGCAACGGCGTGGTGATGC
>JBFWRU010000025.1:0-9141 GCA_050248735.1 Nitrospirales bacterium
CGGCAGCAAGTGGAAGAGCCCATTTACATTCGCCCGGCCGAGCGGGTGAACTGGCTGTAAGTTGCAGGCAGCGGGCGAGCCGCGGCAGGCAGGGGGCGACACCCGTCGCCCCCTGCTTTTTTTTGTGTGAAATAAGAAGGAATTTCATGTTGAAATGTGGTATTCCCCTGATACAATAGGATTCCAAGTCAGGTTTTTTATAAACGAGGAGTGAACTTCATTGTCTAAAGAGGGGAATTTGCCATTTGCGGCTCAAGCTGTTTCCTTTGGTGAAATAATTAAAAGTGGAAGAATCCCACCTCCATTACTGGAAAGTGATTATATTACTCACCAATTTGTAGAACGGCTGGTTCATTACGTCTTGAGCGTTCCCCAAGGTTCCTTTTCTATGCCTGAGCTGGGAAAGGTACTGGAAGGGATAGATCCAACTTTTCAGGTATTCTTTTTTCAGCGATTAAAAGAGAATAGTCCGCAAAGTTTAAAACAATTTGCTCCTCTTTATTATGGATTCATGGCTGAATTTCATCCCCTATTGTTTACCTAAAAAAATATTTATTTCATTTGCTGGATTATTGCTAGAAATACTGGTAGTTTGAGGGATATAGCATTGGGAAAATGAAAATTTTACAAAAAATTGTGAGGATTTGAGAATGAACTCCACGTTACACCGGGCAGTCGCTAGCTTCTACAATCTTATATATGAGGGACAGGCTTTTGCCTCAACTATGGGAAGAATCGATCTTGCAGAACAGGATCGGTATCTTGGTAAAGTCGAGGGTTTAAATTGGGTTCTTGATCGCTGCCAAGAATTGGAAGACGTGGACATGAATCTGACCACAGCATCCCTTCAAAAGTTGTTGGGAGATGTCAAGTCTGATTTAGAGCATGAGCTATCCATTCAGCGGAGAGAAAAAGGGCGGCGGGCCGATGGGAGAGAAGAGGCCCTGTTATTTGTGAGTGATTATTTGACCAGTCTCATTACTGCTACAGAAATTGAATCGGCCAAGAGTCCGGTCTAGTTTTAACCCACTTCTGGATCACTTTTCCGCCAATCGTTGCCCCAGAAAGTTTTAGCAATGGGGTTGTCCAAAAAAACCATTCTACGGGAATGGATTATTTTTGCTTTGTGTCTGGGCCTCGGTGCGCATGTCGCATTGGGATTTTTATTGCATGGGGGGCGTAGTTGGCCAACCGAATGGTATGGAATTTATGGGGCGCTCTTTGGTTTAGGCATTTTCATTATTGTGCAGATTAGCCGGTCAATTTGGTGGGTGTGGAAAGGAAAAAAACCTGATGATGAGTAGCGAAAGTAGTTCCCTCTCGTCTACCCAACTTCAAGGGCCGTTATTCCATTCTGAGAAAGAGGGTTAGGAGGTCAGGAGATCGTTGGATTCTACCACGATACCTTCCTCTATCAGCATAATCGGAATTTGATCCCGAATAGCATACACGATTTGTTTATCTTCACGCAGTAATCCTCCATCCAAGGGTTCGGTAATTAGTTGCCCTCCTTTATTTTTTACCTCTCCTTGTTTGATTCGTTGGTTTAATCGAACAACTTCTTCAGCCTTTAAGAGGGATAATCCCTTCTTCGTTTCCGGGCAGCACAGAATAGCCAGAAGATCAGGAGCAATTATGCCTTTTTCACTAGTTGGAATTTCAGAACCCATTTCATCCTTTCAATGCAATCGTGCTCTCACGGGGAAAGCTTATCCCCAATTTAGCATCGGCTCCTGTTTGGATCAAGATTAAGGCTTCACTCCCGTTTTGACAACCGGGTCTCAAAAGAACAAAGAAATTGTTCAAGGGATGCATGCCGGCAATGCCTCTGTTACAATTTCCTTGTTTTTTATTTAGCCAGTACGGAGTATATGATTAAGTCCGAATCCTTCTCTTTCGGTCACCTCAAGCGCTATTTCTTCACCGGGCTGTTTATTCTTGTTCCTGCCTGGGGGACTCTGTTGATTTTATATACCCTTTTTGATGCGCTGGATCATCTCACGGTTGATCTGATCGGGAATTTGCTTGGCATGAAACTTCCAGGAACGGGCATCATCTCATTTTTCCTTCTCGTTCTCTGGACCGGGCTGGGGGCTACTCATCTGGTGGGGCAACGGGTTCATAGGGCCATGGAAAGTTCCCTGCAACGGATTCCGTTTGTCCGAAGTATTTATCATACCTTAAAAAGTATGGCTGATGTCTTGAAATTTCGAGAACGATTTGGGCATAGCAAGGTCGTCGCGTTCCCCTTTCCCAGGAATGGATTATGGGCACTGGGATTTGATATGGGATTTCCACCAAGTTGGTTGCAAATTGACCCCAATGGCAAATTGGTCATGGTCTTTGTGCCGACCGCCATCCATCCGTTTACCGGGTACCTGGCTTTTATTCCTGAAAATAAATTGAATCGTATTCGTTTGCGTCCTGAAGAGGCCATGAAAATGGAATTTTCGGCTGGACTCTATCGGCCATCGGCTGGTTGGTTGGCACCGGCCTCAACCTCTCCTCTTCCACCGCCAAGTCATTGATGATGGATAATGCCCTTTCTGTGTTTATCAGGCCTGGAAATCCTCACGACCTAGAATTTCTTGTGACCAGCAACGCAGCCTTAGCCTGGGAGACTGAACATCGGCAACTTGAGCTCTCCACACTCCGATCAGGTGTCTCGGCTCTTCTTCAGGATTCTCATAAAGGCTGGTATATCGTGGCGGAAACTCAACCCCAAGGGGGAACCTCAACTGTCGTGGGACAGTTACTAGTCACCTTCGAGTGGAGTGACTGGCGTAATAAAACCTTTTGGTGGTTGCAAAGTGTCTATGTTCATCCGGATTACCGTAGAAAAGGCGTGTTTAGGCAACTCTATGCTTATGTAATGAAGGAAGCAAAAAGTCGGAATGAAGCGGTTTGCGGCTTTCGGTTATATGTGGAGCAAGACAATACCATTGCCCAACAATCCTATGAGCAATTGGGATTTCAGAAAGCCCCTTATCATATGTATGAATGTGAATGGACCGACCTCGTATCTCCGACTAATCGGATTGGGTTTTCAGGATAGGCTGTCATAGGAGATTAGTCCGTGCATCCTGTTCGACCGGAGTATTCAAGCCGTTTTTTTTCAATGGTCACAGGCCTTGTTTTATGTGCCACCTTTCTTGTTGGAGAATGCCTATCCTTTTCGGGGGAAATGTCCTCTCCCACTTCATCTGCCTCAACTATTCAAACGCGAGCCCATATTCAAGATCTGGGGATTCGCATTGGGCAATATGAATCCGGTCCTTGGAATGCCATTACCGATGTGCCTGGCGTGAAGGTCGGTCATGTGACGATTACCGAAGGGCAAGGAATCCTGACGCCAGGGCAGGGACCGGTACGGACAGGCGTGACGGTCATCATTCCACGTGAAGATGTCTGGCACAACAAAGTTCCTGCTGGAGCTGTGGTCTTAAACGGAACGGGTGAAATGACGGGGTTGGCTTGGATTGCGGAATCGGGATTTTTAGAGTATCCGATTGCTCTCACCAATACACTGAATGTCCCTCGGGTGGCAGATGGAGTGATGACGTGGATGATCAAGCACAATCCGGGAATCGGCATTACCGATGATACTCTGACTCCGGTAATTGCGGAATGTGACGATAGTCGGCTCAATGATAGTCAAGGGCGACATGTTTCTTCTGAACAGGTGGTTTTGGCCCTTGAAACTGCCACCAGTGGACCCGTGCAGGAAGGTTCGGTTGGAGCGGGCACCGGTATGGTTTCTTATCAATTTAAGGGAGGGATCGGGACTGCTTCCCGTGTCTTGCCGGAAAAGCTTGGAGGGTATCGTCTGGGAGTATTGGTGAATGCCAACCATGGCCGGCGACATGAATTCACTGTCTCCGGAGTCCCTGTTGGGAAATTGTACCTACCCAAAATTGGAGGGGCCACTCATTCACAAATGAACTCTGGAGTGGCAGTAAACGGGCTGAAGGACGATTTTGGTAAACGGCAAGATAGTGGATCCATTATTATCATCATTGCGACGGATGCTCCGGTTGATGCCAGGCAATTGCAGCGGTTGGCTCGTCGGGCCACTATTGGTCTCGCCCGGACCGGCTCGATTTCCCATCATGGCAGTGGGGATTTTATCCTGGCGTTTTCCACGGCTAATAGCATTCCTCATTACCCTGCACAACCGACATTTACCATGACCCATTTGGCCGATACCCATATCAATCCGTTGTTTCAAGCGACGGTTGAGGCAACCGAAGAGGCCATTCTGAATGCCCTCTTGCAGGCCACCACTATGACCGGTCGGGACGGACGTACCTTCGAAGCGATTGACATTGAGAAACTGCGAGCCATTATGAAGGACTATCAATATGATCTTCCCTAACTACGACCTCCGATTTCTGCGAGAGCGCCTGAGATGGTTGATTCGGGTGGAATGTCATTTGTTGTTTCTTGTCTATTTTCCTGGACACCCTGAAATCTGATTGTTAGACTTGGCACCCGGTTAATGACCATGCAATGTTCCGTCGCTGTTTCCGAACAACCCGATCCTCAAAAAGCCGCCAAGATGGTTTCTCATTCCCTTCGAAAGGATCTGGGAGACGCTGGGTGTGACATTGCTTTTTTCTTTGTCTCTCCCCACTTTCTGAAAGACCTGGATCAAATGGTGGAAACGATCCATGCCCAACTTCATCCTGTCACGTTAATTGGATGTATGGGAGATGGGGTCATTGGAGGCCACCAAGAATTTGAGGAAGGTCCGGCACTGTGCTTGTGGGGATTGGCCCAACCAGGGATTCGATCTCGCCCGTTTCGTCTTTCCACGAATATTTCCCAAGATCCGCCAAGGTTGGAGGGCTGGCCGGAAGAACTGAATAGGGAAGGTGACCCGCTCAGTTGTATCCTGTTAGCCGATCCACTCACGACACCGATTCATGATTTGTTGGGCCAATTCGATCAAGCCGGGTCCGGCTTTCAGGTCATCGGTGGTTTTGCAGGCGGCGGAGGAACTCCTGGAGACAATCGTCTGATTCTCAATCATGAATTGGTTGATACCGGGGCAGTGGGAGTGGTCATTCATGGAGGTATCCGCGTCAAAGCGGTCGTCTCGCAAGGGTGTCGGCCGATTGGGGAGCGCTATGTCGTGACCAAGGCTGATCAAAATGTTTTGTATGAATTGGGTGGATCTTCGCCCATCGAACGCTTGGAGGCCACAATCCAGGCCTTACCCGCCCTGGCACGGAAGCAGGCGTTGATGGGGGTCCAAGTCGGCATCGCGATGGATGAATACCGCTCTGACTTTACGCAAGGTGATTTTCTGATCCGGGGTCTTCTGGGAGCGAATAGAAAAGATGGCAGTTTGGTGGTCGGGGATATGTTACAGGAAGGCCAAACCATTCAGTTTCACATACGGGATAATGATGCAGCCAGTGGTGATCTCAACAGGCTCTTGCTCAAGGAGCAGAATCCCATTTCCGGTGGTCCACCGTCAGGGGCCTTACTGTTCAGTTGCAACGGTCGAGGGCAACGGTTTTTTGGCTCTCCTCATCATGATATCTCCAAAATCCAAGAGCGATTGGGCCCAATTCCCATTGCGGGATTTTTTGCAGGTGGGGAGTTCGGTCCTGTGGGCGGGAAAAATTTTCTACATGGATATACCGCAAGCATGGCTTTGTTTTATGAACACTAGAGTATCGATCATAGGGGCGTTGTACCACACCGATAGTCACACCGTTTTGACAAGGAGATCTGGGATGAACCCGTATGCCAGAAAAATGCACCTTACAAACCTGATGAATGTCACGGTTTGGTTCTGTCTGATTCCGATTATGAGTCTGTTGTGTCTTCAGGGGATCAGTTTGGCAAAGGAGGCGCAAGTGACGACCACTTCATCGGGTCTCCAATATGTTGATCTCAAGCAGGGCACTGGCCGTGAATCCCACGCGGGTGAAACCGCGTTTGTGCATTATACCGGCTGGCTGACCGACGGTACGAAATTCGATAGTTCCAAGGATCGGGGTGAACCTTTTGCCTTCCGGCTTGGAGCTGGAAGGGTTATCAAAGGATGGGATGAAGGGGTGGAAGGCATGCACATCGGCGGCATCCGCAAACTAACTATTCCTCCGCATTTAGGGTACGGTGAGCGGGGCGCGGGTAACGTGATTCCTCCTCATGCGACTTTGATTTTCGAAGTTGAGTTGTTGGATTTGCGATAGATGTAACCCTTCGCCTTACGCTTATCCGTCCTAATGGTGGTTTCAGCGCAATAGAGGACTTATGAACGAAACACCCCTGACTCCGTCGCATCGGGCTCGTCATGCGAAACTAGTCGATTTTGCCGGTTGGCTTATGCCCATTCACTATACGGGTGTTCTTGATGAGTATTATGCGGTTCGGCAGGCCGTGGGGTTGTTCGATGTCAGCCATATGGGGCGCCTCCATGTATCGGGAAACCAGGCCGAGGCCTTCTTACAATGGATCAGCACCAATGATGTGAGCCGGCTTGAGATCGGCCAGGCCCAGTATTCCATGGTCTGTCGGGAGAATGGCGGAATCCTTGATGATATCTTTGTGTATAAAACCGGGGCAGCACAATTTTTGATTTGTGTGAATGCCTCCAACCGGGAAAAAATCTTTCAATGGTTTCGTGAGCATCAGCTGCGAATGTTTTCGGAAGCCCTCGTTCGGGATGATTCTACCCTGTTGGCACAGATTGCTATTCAAGGTCCAGCATCGCCAGTCCTTATGCAACGCATCCTGGGTCCAACAATTGAGAGCCTCAAATCACGTCGTTGTATGGAAATAACACAAAAGGGGTGGTCGGGGTTGCTCAGTCGAACCGGTTATACCGGAGAGGTCGGGTATGAATGGTACCTCCCGGCTGAACAGGCTGGACCAGCATGGGAGGCGTTGATAGAAGCCGGAGCAGAATATGGGGTTAAGCCGGCCGGCTTGGGTGCACGGGATCTGCTTCGTCTGGATGTGGGGTATCTACTCTATGGTAATGATATGGATGAACGGGTTTCCCCACTGGAAGCCAATGCCCAGGGTATCGTGGCTTGGGAAAAAGGAGAGTTTCAGGGAAAGTCCGCCCTGGTCAAACAAAAGGAAAACGGCCTCACAAGACAACTAGCGGGCTTTGAATTGCTGGAACGAGGTATTCCGCGACATGACATGGCCATCATCAACAATGGAGCGTCGGTGGGAGTGGTCACTAGCGGAAACCTTTCGCCTGTTTTGCAAAAAGGCATTGGAATGGGCTATATACCTCACGCTTTGACCCAGGAAGGCACCAGTTTGCATATCGACATCCGTGGAAAAATGGTTCCTGCGCAAATCGCCACTCTTCCGTTTTACAAGCGTCCGAAACCGTAACGTCCGTTTGGGAAAGGCTCGGGGCCATGCAAGAGGAACGGCTCGTATCAACTGAACGGGTGTATACGGGAAAAGTTCTGAAACTCGATCGGGACACGGTGGAATTACCCAATGGGAAAACCACCGTATTGGAAATCCTCCGCCACCCTGGGGCCTCAGCCGTGGTGCCCATGAAAGACGATGGAACGGTCGTGCTCATTCGACAGCTGCGGCATGCCGCCGGTGGCTTTATCTATGAAATTCCAGCAGGAAAATTGGATTGCCAGGAAGATCCCAAAATCTGCGCGGCACGTGAGCTGGAAGAAGAAGTCGGCTATCGAGCGGGGACATTGACGTTACTCACCAGTATCTGGACCGCGCCGGGATTTACGGACGAAGTCATCCATATCTACCAGGGGACGCATCTAGCACCGGGACGGCAAAATCTGGATCAGGATGAAGTCCTCGAAATTGTCGAATGGCCGTTAAAAGAAGCGCTCGCCAGAATTCACGATGGCACGATCCGTGACGCCAAGACCATCATTGGCCTGCAGCTGGTCTCTTTCAGCCATCGTCTCTAATCTCCCAACCCGCTCCTTAAGCACCTTATTTTCAGTGCCGGCTTGTTAAGCGAGATTGGTGGAAATCATTCGGTACTGGTCAAGCACGCTGGATAGCGGTCTGGACAGCTCACCGGTATACACGCTCGCCAATTCCACTCTTCCTATATGAGGGGCTGGCCGTTGATGACGGCTTTCACGGTGAAAGTGTGCCTCCTGCCCTAAACGATCAAACAAATAATTGGCCAATTCAACCCTCGAGATCGCCTGTGTCGCGGTGACATGTCGAATCCCGGTTTCATGACTTCGGGTGAGTGTCATCACCCGAACGGCTAAATCCTCTACCCATACTGTGGAACGGTACTCATCCTCAACAATGGTGATGGGAAGATTGCGGTGCGTTCGATATCGCAACCAATCTAAATGTCCGCTGCGTCCGTTGGGTGAAGAACCGATGGCCAAGCCTGTTCGAATGACCAAAGATTGTGGTCTGTTCAAGATCAGATGCTCGGCTTCAACCCGAGTCCGCCCGTACACGCTAATTGGGCAGGGTGCGGCCTCCTCATCATAGATGCCATCCCCGCCAAAAACGTGATCCGATGAGACATACACTAAACGCGTGTGCTTGGGAAGAATTCGTACGACTCGCTGGAGGTGCTGCACATTGATCTGGTAGGCCCAGTCGGGATCGGCTTCGCATTTCGGTACATCACACACGGCATGACAATAGAGAAGGATGGCAGGCCGGTACTGGGAAAACACGGTCTCTACCCAATCAGGATCTTCCAGATTAAGGGTCGGCCAGTTTTGGACCAATGGCGCCGAATTCCCCGGTGAGGTAAAGGGCACGAGACCATCGGGAAAGAGTCTGGCTAGGTTAAAACCCAGAATCGAGGTCGCGCCAAAAAGTAGAATAGGCATTTGCACTGAATTTTTTTGGTGGGTTATCGCCAAGGCGGATTCAATTTTAGGATTTTGCAACAAAGGGCAATCGGGAAAATAAAATGGAGAATTCCCAAGACTCCAGGGAAAATAGTCAAGAAATTTTTTGATTTTCTTTTAGCCCAATCCAGATACTCATATTCGCCTTCCGCATAGATATTACTTTACCTCCTTAGGTTCTAACTCCAAGTGCAACACTCCCGGCCTTGATCGGCTAAGGTGTTGTCATGGAAAAGAAATGCTATACCCACTTGAGTCATGAAGAACGAGAGACAGTGAGCTTGGGGTTGGCCCA